>NZ_JBKDZH010000032.1:0-164112 GCF_047971185.1 Kluyvera sp. | reverse complement strand
TTGCCGCAGTTTTCCAGAATGGTGACGGCATCGGTGTAATCGACCTGGGCAAAATCCGCGGAAACGAAACGCTGCAGACGATCGATAGCGTCTTTATCAACGCGTTCGGCGAAGAATTTCATGTCGTCGGCACGCTCTTCCAGCACCGCTTTGAAGACATACTTCAGCATGGCTTCCGCCAGGCCGGCAATGTCGTTCAGGTTAGCGAAGGCCACTTCCGGCTCCAGCATCCAGAATTCCGCAAGGTGGCGGCTGGTGTTGGAGTTTTCGGCGCGGAAAGTCGGGCCGAAGGTGTAGATTTTGGACAGCGCGCAGGCATACGTTTCGCCGTTCAGCTGGCCGGATACGGTCAGGAACGACTCTTTGCCGAAGAAGTCTTTATCGAAATCCACTTTGCCCTGATCGTTGCGCGGCAGGTTTTCCAGATCCAGCGTGGAGACGCGGAACATTTCGCCAGCGCCTTCGGTATCGGAGGCGGTAATCAGCGGGGTCGATACCCAGAAGAAACCTTGCTCGTCAAAGAAACGATGCAATGCTTGCGCCAGGGTATGACGAACACGGGCAACGGCGCCAATCAGGTTGGTACGCGGGCGCAGGTGCGCAACTTCTCGCAGGTACTCAATGCTGTGACGCTTGGCGGCCATCGGATAGGTATCCGGATCCTCTACCCAACCGGTCACTTCAACATGGCTGGCCTGGATTTCAAAACTTTGACCCTGGCCCTGGGAGGCAACGATTTTGCCGGTAATGATAACCGAGCAGCCGGTGGTCAGGCGCAGCACTTCCTGATTGTAATTGGGCAGAGAATTATTAATAACGGCCTGTACAGGATCAAAGCAGGAACCGTCATAGACGGCGAGGAAGGAAAAGCCAGCTTTTGAATCTCGGCGGGTACGTACCCAGCCGCGCACGGTGACTTCGCTGTCAACGGCTACGCGGCCCTGGAGTACGTCGGCTACAGGCACAACGCTCATAATAGTCTCTCTATTCGTAGTCCAATAAAAAAAATCGTTTTTCCCCGGAACGGCGGGGGGATATCTATGTTACCTGTCATCTTCTATCAGACAAGTAGAATTCGCATAAGGAAGGGGTGTTTTAAGAAATAAATAAAGAAGAAGGGAGCCGTTGGGGCTCCCTTTGGTGATTAACTGGCCTTTTTGATCTGCGGCAGATCAAATGCTTTACGTAATGCGCGAACAAATGCTTTGTCGTGGCAAATGGTTTTCCCCGGGCTGTCGGAGAGTTTCGCCACCGGTTTACCGTTACACTCAACCAGCTTGATCACAATGTTTAGCGGTTTAACCTGCGGGATATCGCAGGTTAAACGGGTGCCAATGCCAAAGCTCAGGTTGATGCGCGGCGAGAAGTGGCGGTAAAGCTCAATGGCTTTCGGCAGATCGAGATTGTCGGAGAACACCAGCACTTTCTCGCGCGGGTCGATACCGAGCTTTTGATAGTGCTTAATGGCCTTCTCGCCCCATTCAAACGGGTCGCCGGAATCATGGCGCAGGCCCTGATAACGGGTGGCGAATTCCGGGCCGAAGTCGCGCAGGAAGGCGTCCATGGTGATGCAGTCGGTCAGCGCGATGCCGAGCCGGTCGGGATACTCTTCCAGCCAGGCGGCCAGCGCCGCGCGCTGGCTAGTGGCCAGATCCGGACTAATTTGCTGATGCGCCTGGAACCATTCGTGTGCCTGAGTGCCCATGGGCGTCAAGGTTAAGCGGCGCGCCAGATCGTAGTTGCTGGTGCCAACAAACCACGGCTCCTGCTGGAGGCGGCTGACGATGGCTTCCTGAACGTCGCGCGAGAAACGGCGGCGGGTGCCGAAGTCCATCAGTTTGAAAGCGGACATATCCAGGTCGGCCGTCATTTGATTAAAGTCGGTCAGCTTATGCTCCAGCATGTCCAGCGCCTGCGCTACGCCGTTCTCCGGCGAACGATAGCGATGAACCAGCTCGCTGATCACCGCCAGCAGCGGCACTTCCCACATGATCACTTCACGCCACGGGCCTTCGAGGCGGATATTCAGCTTACCGTTTTCGTTCGTTACGGTGACCTGTTGCGGATCGTAGCGGAATTCACGCAGCCAGTTCAGGTAGTCCTGCTTAAAGAAAGGCAGCCCGGACAGCCAGCGGTATTCATCCTCACGCAGCGTGAGTGAGCGCATGGCGTCGACTTGTTCGCGAATGGCGTCAGCATAAATGCCCAGCAGATCGTCACCACGGCAGCGGAATTCTGCCGCGACGTTAACGTCGTAGTAGTGGTGGAAAACGGCCTGCTGCATATGCAGTTTGTAGGCGTCTGTATCCAGCAGCGAGTGCAGTACAGGAGAAGCGAATTGTGTCATGGTGCGCAGTAGCATCCTCTCACAGGAGCGTTTAGTACAATAAACAACAGGGGAGAATGGCTGGAGTATACCTTGTTTATCGATTTATTGAACCCCGATCACACCATATGGCACGAAGCGCCTCTTCGCCGTTTTGTGCGGCATGTTGCGTAAATGTATCTATTTTCCCTATTTGACTGGAAAAGATGAAGATTCTGCATAGCGCGTTTAACACAACAGGAATAGACTGGAGGTGACATTTACAAAAGATGCTAAAGGTTTTTTATGACACAACAGCCCCAAGCCAAGTACCGCCACGACTACCGTGCGCCGGACTACCTGATTAGTGATATCGACCTGGCCTTTGACCTGGATGCCGCAAAAACCGTTGTGACCGCGGAAAGCCAGGTTTCCCGTCACGCAGCGTCTGATGTGCCGCTTCGCCTGAACGGAGAAGACCTTACGCTGGTCTCCCTTCATGTTAACGGCGAGCCGTGGGCCGACTATAAAGAAGAAGAGAACCAGCTGGTCATCTCCGGCCTGCCTGAACGTTTTACGCTGAAGATTGTTAATGAAATCAGTCCGGCGGCCAATACCGCGCTGGAAGGGCTGTATCAGTCTGGCGAAGCGCTGTGTACCCAGTGCGAGGCCGAAGGCTTCCGCCACATCACCTGGTATCTTGACCGCCCGGACGTGCTGGCGCGTTTTACCACTAAAATCACCGCCGAAAAGAGCAAATACCCGTACCTGCTTTCCAACGGCAACCGTATTGCCGAAGGCGAGCTGGACAACGGCCGTCACTGGGTGCAGTGGCAGGATCCGTTCCCGAAACCGTGCTACCTGTTTGCGCTGGTGGCGGGCGATTTCGACGTGCTGCGCGATACCTTCAAAACCCGTTCCGGGCGTGAAGTGGCGCTGGAGCTGTTCGTTGACCGCGGCAACCTCGACCGCGCGCCGTGGGCGATGACCTCGCTGAAGAACTCCATGAAGTGGGACGAAGAGCGCTTCGGCCTCGAGTATGACCTCGACATCTATATGATCGTCGCCGTCGACTTCTTTAATATGGGCGCGATGGAGAATAAAGGCCTGAACGTCTTCAACTCCAAATACGTGCTGGCGCGTACCGATACCGCGACCGACAAAGACTACCTCGATATTGAACGCGTGATTGGTCACGAGTATTTCCATAACTGGACCGGCAACCGCGTAACCTGTCGCGACTGGTTCCAGCTGAGCCTGAAAGAGGGGCTGACCGTGTTCCGCGATCAGGAGTTCAGCTCTGACCTCGGTTCCCGCGCCGTGAACCGCATCAGCAACGTCCGCACCATGCGCGGCCTGCAGTTTGCCGAAGTCGCCAGCCCGATGGCGCACCCGATCCGTCCGGATAAAGTTATCGAAATGAATAACTTCTATACCCTGACGGTGTATGAGAAAGGGGCGGAAGTGATCCGCATGCTGCATACGCTGCTGGGCGAAGCGAACTTCCAGAAGGGGATGCAGCTGTACTTTGAGCGTCACGACGGCAGCGCCGCGACCTGCGACGATTTCGTGCAGGCGATGGAAGATGCCTCTAACATCGATCTCTCCCATTTCCGCCGCTGGTACAGCCAGGCCGGTACGCCGATTGTCAGCGTGCACGACGACTACAACCCGGAAACCGAGCAGTACACCCTAACCATCCGCCAGCGTACGCCCGCCACTGCCGAGCAGGAGGAAAAATATCCGCTGCATATCCCGTTCGATATCGAACTGTACGATAACGACGGTAAGGTGATCCCGCTGCAGAAAGACGGGCATCCGGTGCACCACGTGCTGAACGTCACCCAGGCCGAGCAGACGTTTGTGTTTGATAACGTTTACTTCCAGCCAGTGCCGTCGCTGCTGCGTGAATTCTCCGCGCCGGTGAAGCTGGAATATAAATGGAGCGATCAGCAGCTGACGTTCCTGATGCGTCACGCCCGTAACGATTTCTCCCGCTGGGATGCCGCGCAAAGTCTGCTGGCGACCTACATCAAGCTGAACGTTGCCCGCCATCAGCAGGGGCAGCCGCTGTCGCTGCCAATTCACGTGGCCGACGCGTTCCGCGCCATTCTGCTCGATGAGAAGATCGACCCGGCGCTGGCCGCTGAAATTCTGACCCTGCCGTCAGCCAGCGAGATCGCCGAACTGTTTGAAATTATCGACCCGATTGCCATTGCGGCGGTGCGCGAAGCGCTTACCCGCACGCTGGCCACCGAGCTGGCCGACGAGTGCCTGGCGCTTTATAACGCCAACAAGCTCGACAGCTATCGCGTAGAGCATGCGGACATCGGCAAACGCGCGCTGCGCAACACCTGCCTGCGCTATCTGGCGTTTGGCGATCGCGAACTGGGCAACAGACTGGTGAGCGAGCAGTATCACAGCGCCGATAACATGACCGACGCCCTGGCGGCGCTGTCTGCGGCGGTCGCTGCGGAACTGCCGTGCCGCGATACGCTGATGCAGGAGTACGATGACAAGTGGCATCATGATGGCCTGGTGATGGATAAGTGGCTGATTCTGCAAGCGACCAGCCCGGCGGATGACGTGCTGGCGACGGTGCGTAAGCTGCTGAACCATCGCTCATTCAGCATGAATAACCCGAACCGCATTCGCTCGCTGATTGGCGCGTTCGCCGGCAGCAACCCGGCGGCGTTCCATGCGGAAGACGGCAGCGGCTACCAGTTCCTGGTCGAAATGCTGACCGAGCTGAACAGCAAAAATCCGCAGGTGGCATCGCGCCTGATTGAGCCGCTGATCCGCCTGAAACGCTATGATGCTAAACGTCAGGCGCTGATGCGCTCGGCGCTGGAGCAGCTGAAAGGGCTGGAAAATCTGTCCGGCGATCTCTACGAGAAGATTGCCAAAGCCTTAGCGTAACCGGTAGCCCGGACGAGGCGGAACGCCGACTCCGGGGCTTTTCCGCCATCGCTTTTGCGCGACCAGGTGACGTTTATACAAACAAAAACGCCGCGGGCTTTAACCTGCGGCGTTTTTTTTATCAAACATGCGCGGTTTGTCGCACCGCGCTGAAAGCGGGCACCTGAATGTCCCGCCGATGCAGCGCCTGCCAGAACGTCTCCAGCGCGCTGTCCAGCCGCGTGTGCAGGTTCGGGCTGAACTGCGGCTTGTGCTGATAGTCGGTCACCTGGCTATCGTCGGCAAACACACCGTGTAAAATTTCCTGGGCCTTGAGCGCATTGAGCACCGGTTTAAGGGCGTAATCTACCGCCAGCATATGCGCCACGGTTCCGCCGGTGGCGAGCGGCAGCACCACTTTTCCTTCCAGCGCGCGTTCGGGGAGCAGGTCCAGCAGGGCTTTTAACGCACCGGCAAACGAGGCTTTATAGACCGGCGTGGCAATGATCAGCCCATCGGCATGTTTCAACTGCTCGGTCAGCGTTTGCAGCGCAGGGCTATCAAAGCGGGCGTAGAACAGATCCTCCGGGGCAAAATTTTGCAGATGCCAGTGGAAGACTTCCACGTCGGCCGCCGAGAGCTTCTCGCGCGCATACTCCAGCAGGGCGCTGGAACGAGACGGGAAACGTGGGCTACCGGCTAAAGTAATGACGCGCATAATCTCTCCTTATAACTAAAAATATACATTAATTTAAAGTTGATAATATTTACGTCAGTGTCTCAAAGGTGCTCAGGCGCGCGAAATACTTTTTCTGGCGTAGGATTACCAGAAAACGCATATGACGAAGGAAGAAATAAAGGAAGGCGAGGGAAACGATTGCGTTTTTTTTGCCGCAGGTCAATTCCCTTTCTGTGCGAGATCGCACATAATACGCCCCCGGTTTGCACACCGGGAATCCAGGAGAGTTCATGTACTATCCCTTCGTTCGTAAAGCACTTTTTCAGCTCGATCCAGAGCGCGCTCATGAATTAACGTTTCAACAATTACGCCGAGTCACCGGTACGCCGCTGGAAGCGCTTGTGCGCCAGAAAGTGCCGGAAAAGCCGGTGACCTGCATGGGGCTGACGTTTAAAAACCCTCTCGGTCTGGCGGCGGGTCTGGATAAAGATGGTGAATGTATTGATGCCTTAGGGGCCATGGGATTTGGTTCGATCGAGATCGGTACCGTGACGCCGCGGCCGCAGCCGGGTAACGACAAACCGCGTCTGTTCCGCCTGGTGGATGCCGAAGGGCTGATCAACCGCATGGGCTTCAATAACCACGGCGTTGATAACCTGGTCGAGAACGTTAAAAAAGCGCATTTCGACGGTATTCTGGGGATTAATATCGGCAAGAATAAAGATACCCCTGTCGAGCATGGTAAAGATGACTATCTGATTTGTATGGAAAAAATCTACGCCTATGCCGGTTATATTGCGATTAATATTTCATCGCCAAATACCCCGGGGCTGCGTACGCTACAATATGGCGACGCGCTCGACGATCTGCTTTCCGGTATTAAAAATAAACAATCTGAGCTCCAGGAAAAACATCATAAATATGTTCCTGTGGCGGTGAAGATCGCGCCGGATCTTTCTCATGAAGAGTTGATCCAGGTTGCCGACAGTTTAGTTCGCCATAATATTGATGGGGTAATTGCCACCAATACGACATTGGATCGTTCTCTGGTTCAGGGGATGAAACATTGTGATGAAACCGGTGGTTTAAGCGGTCGTCCATTACAATTAAAAAGCACCGAAATTATTCGTATGCTGTCCGCGGAATTAAAAGGTCAGTTGCCTATTATTGGCGTCGGCGGTATCGACTCGGTGGTGGCGGCCCGCGAGAAGATGGCAGCCGGTGCGTCGCTGGTGCAGATTTATTCCGGCTTTATTTTTAAAGGCCCACCGCTGATTAAAGAAATCGTTACTCACATCTAGTCTTTTTCCCAGTAATGTGATCCAGGGCTTTATTTCCGGCCCTGGTTGCTTTATATTTCCCTATTGTTGCTTATTTAGACATATTGGTCTTTTATTATTTAGGGCGACAATAACGCAATGGAAGAAAAGACGCCGCATAGGATGCAAAAATGATGGGGGAGAAAAATGCGAATTAAACCTGATGATAACTGGCGCTGGTATTATGATGAAGAGCACGATCGTATGATGCTCGATTTAGCCAACGGCATGTTGTTTCGCTCGCGTTTTGCCCGCCGCATGTTAACGCCCGATGCTTTTGCGCCCACCGGTTTTTGCGTCGATGACGCCGCGCTCTATTTCTCTTTTGAAGAAAAATGTCGCGATCTGCTGCTGTCTAAAGAACATCGTGCCGAGCTGATCCTTAACGCCCTGGTGGCGATTCGCTTCCTGAAACCGCAAATGCCGAAAAGCTGGCACTTCCGCGCCCATAATAACGGCTGGACGCCGATGACCGGCGATGCGGCCAGCGTCTGGCTGAGCGATGACGACAGCCAGGTGAATCTGCTGGTGGTTGAACCGGGTGAAAATGCCGCGCTGTGTCTGCTGGCTCAGCCGGGTCTGGTACTGGCCGGGCGCACGATGCAGCTTGGCGATCCGATCAAAATCATGAACGACAGGCTGCAACCGCAGCCGGGGCTGGACGGTTACAGCCTGGAACAGGCGGTTTAATTAACGGCTCAGCTTCAGCGCCGTTTTCGGCACGCAGCTACAGCTCAGAATGGTGCCATCGGCGTCGATAGCGCTTTTCTTCAACGGACTCACTTCTCCGTCAACCAGCGTCACGCGGCAGCTGCCGCACAGGCCGGCGCGGCAGGAGTAGGGGATACGAATTCCCTGCTGCTCAAGCTGTTCCAGTAAGACTTGCTGATTATTCCCGCTGAAGGTTTTCCCCTCCCACTCGATATCAACCAGCGCGTTTTGCTGCGCCTGCGGTGCAACGGTGTCGTCGATTTGCCCGGCGGTATACGCCTTTGCCGGCCCGGTCGCGAGGATTTCCACCTCATCGCCCACGCGCACCACGCCGCTGTTGCGGGCAATCAGGTTCTGGCCAAAATCGACGTCGCCGCTGGCCGGGTCGGTACGGAATGACTGTAAAGTGCTCAGCGGCTCGCCGGCAGGGTGCTTTTGCCCTTTCTCCGGGCTGATGGTGGTAAAAACACAGCGGCTGCACGGTTTTACCACGTCGAAGACGACGTCGCCGATGCGAATCGTTTTCCAGCTGTCTTCAGCCCAGGCTTCAACGCCGGTGACCACCAGATTGGGGCGGAACTGTTCTACCCGCACGCTGGCTTTGCAGCGCTGCTGCAGATCGCGCAGCGAGGCTTCGTTAACCAGCAGGAACGGGAAGCCGTCGGCAAAGGAGAGCGGCACGGCATCGTGACGCTTAACGCGGCGGGTAAGGTCTGCGCCGAGCCAGCGCAGCTGAATATCGCGTTTAAAGAACGGCGACAGCCACTGATTAATGGCATCTGGCGCGATACGCGAGGTAAAATGGTTGCCCCAGACTTCGGTCGGCGAGGGCTGGCCGCTGAAATCGGCAAAACGCACCAGCGCGCTGCTGCCGTCGGGTGCGGTGAGATGTAAACCATCGTGCAGGACGGCTGGCGTAAAACGCACCATCGCCGGAAACTGTCGGGCGGTAATAAAGGTGCCATCGGGTTCGGTGATCATAAAAATGCGGTCAAACGCCAACCCGCTAATATCAGCAAAGGCGTGCGTGAGGCCAATCCCCCGCATCGATTTCACCGGATGTATAAAAAGCCTCGATAATGTAGCCACAACGCTGTCCCTGAGTCGAAAATAAGCCTTTAACTTTATGACATGGGGCGCAGATTGGCTATAATGCGCAACAATTTTCTGCGAGTAAAAGTGACGATATGAATTCTCTGTTTGCCAGTACGGCCCGTGGGCTGGAAGAGCTGTTAAAAACTGAACTGGAAGGCCTGGGCGCCCAAGAGTGCCAGATTGCCCAGGGCGGCGTCCATTTCCAGGGCGACACGCAGCTTCTGTACAAAAGCCTGATGTGGAGCCGCCTGGCGTCGCGCATTATGATGCCGCTGGGAGAATGTAGCGTCTGGAGCGATCTCGATCTTTATCTGGGCGTTCAGGCGATCGACTGGACGTCTATCTTCACCCCTGACGCCACCTTTGCGGTGAGCTTTGGCGGCCTGAACGATAGCATTCGTAACAGCCAGTACGGTGCGTTGAAGGTAAAAGATGCGATTGTCGACGCTTTTACGCGTAAAAACCTGCCGCGTCCGAATGTCGATCGCGACAATCCGGATCTGCGCATTAACGTGCGTCTGAATAAAGAGACCGCCTATATTTCCCTCGACCTGAGCGGCGAAGGCCTGCACCTGCGCGGCTACCGCGATCGCACCGGTATGGCGCCGATCAAAGAGAACCTCGCGGCGGCGATCGTGATGCGCTCTGGCTGGGTGCCGGGTACGCCGTTGCTCGATCCGATGTGCGGTTCCGGTACGCTGCTGATTGAAGCGGCGATGTGGGCGACCGATCGCGCGCCGGGGCTGCATCGCGGCCACTGGGGCTTTAGCGGCTGGGCGCAGCACGACGATGCCGTCTGGAAAGACGTTAAAGCCGACGCGCAGACGCGCGCGCGCGCCGGGCTGGCGGCCTATGAATCTCGCTTCTATGGCTCCGATGTTGACAGCCGCGTGGTGGAGCTGGCGCGCAGCAACGCCCGTCGCGCCGGGATTGGCGAGCTGATCACCTTTGAAGTGAAGGACGTCGCCCAGCTGACTAACCCGCTGCCAAAAGGGCCGTACGGCACCGTGATCAGCAACCCGCCGTACGGCGAGCGTCTGGAAAGCGAACCGGCGCTGATTGCGATGCACAGCCTGCTGGGTCGTAATATGAAAAACCAGTTTGGCGGCTGGAACCTGTCGCTGTTCAGCGCCTCGCCGGAATTGCTGAGCTGCCTGCAATTGCGTGCCGAACGCCAGTTTAAGGCGAAAAACGGCCCGCTGGACTGCGTGCAGAAAAACTATCACCTGACGGAAAGCACCGGCGAAAAACCAGCGTCGCTGGCGGAAGACTATGCCAACCGTCTGCGCAAAAATCTGAAGAAATTCGAGAAGTGGGCGAAACAGGAAGGCATTGAGTGCTATCGCCTGTACGATGCCGATCTGCCGGAATATAACGTCGCCGTGGACCGCTACGCCGATTGGGTGGTGGTGCAGGAGTATGCGCCGCCGAAAACCGTCGACGCCAACAAAGCGCGTCAGCGTCTGTTCGATATCATCGCCGCCACCATCGCGGTGCTGGGCATTGCGCCAAACAAACTGGTGCTGAAAACCCGCGAGCGCCAGAAAGGCAAAAACCAGTATCAGAAGATGAACGAGAAGGGCGACTTCATGCAGGTGAGCGAATATAACGCCCGTCTGTGGGTCAACCTTACCGACTATCTGGACACCGGCCTGTTCCTTGACCACCGTATCGCCCGCCGCATGCTCGGCGAGATGAGCAAAGGCAAAGACTTCCTCAACCTGTTCTCCTACACCGGCAGCGCCAGCGTGCACGCCGGTCTGGGCGGCGCGCGCTCGACCACCACCGTGGATATGTCGCGCACCTACCTGGAGTGGGCTGAACGTAACCTGCGCCTGAACGGCCTGACCGGCCGTGCGCACCGTCTGATGCAGGCGGACGTGCTGGCGTGGCTACGCGATACCGACGAACAGTTTGATGTGATCTTTATCGATCCGCCGACCTTCTCCAACTCCAAGCGCATGGAAGATGCGTTTGACGTCCAGCGCGATCACCTGCGTTTGATGAAGGATCTGAAGCGTCTGCTGCGTAAAGGCGGCACCATTATGTTCTCCAACAACAAACGCGGTTTCCGTATGGACCACGACGGCATGGCAGAACTGGGACTGAAAGCACAAGACATTACCCAGAAAACACAGTCGCAGGATTTTGCCCGTAACCGTCAGATCCACAACTGCTGGCTGATTACCGCAGCCTGAAAGGAATAAAGAATGTCATTAATTAGTATGCATGGCGCCTGGCTGTCGTTCAGCGACGCGCCGCTTCTCGATAACGCCGAGCTGCACATTGAGGATAATGAGCGCGTCTGTCTGGTGGGCCGTAACGGCGCGGGCAAATCGACGCTGATGAAGATCCTCAACCGCGAGCAGGGTCTTGACGATGGGCGTATTGTCTACGAGCAGGACCTGGTGGTGGCGCGCTTGCAGCAGGATCCACCGCGTAACGTGCAGGGCAGCGTGTATGACTTTGTTGCCGAAGGTATTGAAGAGCAGGCGGAGTATCTCAAGCGCTATCACGATATCTCGCATCTGGTCATCACCGACCCGAGCGATAAAAATCTGCAGGAGCTGGCGAAGGTCCAGGAACAGCTGGATCACCACGGCCTGTGGCAGCTGGAAAACCGCATTAACGAAGTGCTGGCGCAGCTTGGCCTGGAGCCGGATATGGAGCTGGCGTCGCTGTCCGGCGGCTGGCTGCGTAAAGCGGCGCTGGGCCGTGCGCTGGTGAGCGCCCCGCGCGTGCTGCTGCTTGATGAACCGACCAACCACCTCGATATCGAAACCATCGACTGGCTGGAAGGTTTCCTCAAAACCTTTAAAGGCACGATCATCTTCATTTCGCACGACCGTTCGTTTATTCGCAATATGGCGACCCGGATTGTCGATCTCGATCGCGGCAAGCTGGTGACCTATCCGGGCAATTACGATCAGTATCTGATCGAGAAAGAAGAAGCGCTGCGCGTTGAAGAGCTGCAAAACGCCGAATTCGATCGCAAGCTGGCGCAGGAAGAGGTGTGGATCCGCCAGGGCATTAAGGCCCGTCGTACCCGTAACGAAGGCCGCGTTCGCGCGCTGAAAGCAATGCGTAACGAGCGCAGCGCCCGCCGTGAAGTCATGGGCAGCGCGAAGATGCAGGTGGAAGAGGCATCCCGCTCTGGCAAAATTGTCTTCGAGATGGAAGACGTTAACTACCAGGTCGACGGCAAGGTGCTGGTGAAAGATTTCTCCGCGCAGGTACAGCGCGGCGACAAAATTGCGCTGATCGGGGCCAACGGCTGCGGTAAAACCACGCTGCTGAAGCTGATGCTCGGCCAATTACAGGCCGATAGCGGCCGCATTCACGTCGGCACCAAGCTGGAAGTGGCCTACTTCGACCAGCACCGCGCCGAGTTGGATCCGGACCGGACGGTGATGGACAACCTGGCGGAAGGCAAGCAGGAGGTGATGGTCAACGGTAAGCCGCGCCACGTGCTGGGCTACCTGCAGGACTTCCTGTTCCATCCGAAGCGGGCGATGACGCCGGTGCGCGCGCTCTCCGGCGGTGAACGTAACCGTCTGCTGCTGGCGCGTCTGTTCCTCAAGCCCAGCAACCTGCTGATTCTCGATGAACCGACCAACGACCTCGACGTGGAAACGCTCGAGCTGCTCGAAGAGCTGATCGATGGCTACCAGGGCACCGTGCTGCTGGTGAGCCACGACCGTCAGTTTGTCGACAAGACCGTGACCGAATGCTGGATCTTCGAAGGCGAAGGGCGCATTGGCCGGTATGTCGGCGGCTATCACGACGCGCGCGGCCAGCAGTCTCAGTCGCAGGCGCAAAAACAGACGGCGGCGAAGAAGGCGCCGGAAGTGGTTCAGCCAAAAGCAGAAACTGTCAAACGCGCCAGTAACAAACTAAGCTATAACCTGCAGCGCGAGCTGGAGCAACTGCCGCAGAAACTGGAAACGCTGGAAGCGGAATTAGAAGCGTTGCAGGCGCAGGTGGCTGATGCGAATTTCTTCAGCCAGCCGCATGACCACACCCAAAAGGTGTTGGCCGATCTGTCGCAGGCAGAACAGGCGCTGGAAGAAGCGTTTGAACGTTGGGAATATCTGGAAGCGTTAAAAAACGGCGCCTGATTGAGGACTTTTCATGTGCGATCAACATCATGCTGCGCAGCATATTCTGTGCTCACAGTGCGACATGCTGGTGGCGTTGCCGCACCTTGAGCACCGACATAAGGCCACGTGCCCGCGCTGCGGGACAACGCTGACCACCGTGTGGGACGAGCCGAGACGCCGTCCCACCGCCTACGTGCTGGTGGCGCTATTTATGCTGCTGCTGGCCAACCTGTTTCCGTTCATTAGCATGAACGTGGCGGGAGTGACCAGCCAGATCGAACTGCTGGAAATCCCGGGCGTCATGTTCTCGGAAGACTACGCCAGCCTGGGGACATTCTTTCTGCTGTTTGTGCAGCTGGTGCCGGCGTTCTGCCTGATTACCATCCTGCTACTGGTGAACCGCGTACCGATGCCGCATCGCCTGAAAGCGTTTCTGGCGCGAATTCTGTTTACGCTGAAAACGTGGGGGATGGCGGAAATCTTTCTCGCCGGGGTTCTGGTGAGCTTCGTGAAGCTGATGGCCTACGGCGATATTGGCGTAGGCAGCAGCTTCCTGCCGTGGTGTCTGTTCTGTTTGCTGCAGCTGCGTACCTTCCAGTGCGTCGACCGCCGCTGGCTGTGGGACGATATTGCCCCGATGCCTGCGCTGGCCCAGCCGCTGAAGCCGGGTATCACCGGTATGCGCCAGGGGCTGCGCTCCTGCGCCTGCTGTACGGCCATTTTGCCGGTCGACCAGCTGGAGTGTCCGCGCTGTCACAGTAAAGGTCATGCCCGTCGAAAACACAGCTTGCAGTGGACCATGGCGCTACTGGTGACGTCGATCATCCTGTATCTTCCCGCCAATATTCTGCCGATCATGATTACCGATCTGCTGGGCGACAAAATGCCCTCGACGATTATTGCCGGGGTGATTTTGCTGTGGAGCGAAGGCTCATACCCGGTGGCGATGGTGATTTTCATCGCCAGTATTATGGTCCCGACGCTGAAGATGATCGCTATTGCCTGGCTGTGCCTGGACGCCAACGGTCTGAAGCGGCGCAACCGTGACAGCGAACGAATGCACTTAATCTACGAAGTGGTGGAGTTTGTTGGCCGCTGGTCGATGATTGATGTGTTCGTCATTGCAGTGCTCTCCGCGCTGGTGCGTATTGGAGGGTTAATGAATATTTATCCGGCGATTGGTGCGCTGATGTTTGCGCTGGTTGTCATTATGACCATGTTCTCGGCAATGACGTTTGATCCTCGGCTGTCGTGGGATCGGGAACCTGAATCAAGCCATGAGGAGTCGTAAAAACATGGAAACCAAGAGTGGGGAGGCAAAAGTGCAGAAAGTGAAAAACTGGTCTCCCGTTTGGATCTTCCCGATTGTGACCGCGCTGATTGGCGCCTGGATCCTGTTCTATCACTATAGCCATCAGGGGCCAGAGGTGACGCTGATCACCACCAATGCGGAAGGCATTGAGGGCGGTAAAACCCGGATTAAAAGCCGTAGCGTTGACGTTGGCGTGGTCGAAAGCACCACCCTGACCGACGATCTGACGCACGTTGAAATTAAGGCGCGTCTGAACTCCGGAATGGAAAAACTGCTGCATAAAGACTCTGTCTTCTGGGTCGTGAAGCCGCAGGTGGGGCGTGAAGGCATTAGCGGCCTTGGCACGCTGCTCTCCGGAGCTTACGTCGAGCTTCAGCCGGGCAGCAAAGGTCCGGTGCCGGATGAGTATGAGCTGCTGGATTCGCCGCCGCTGGCGCCGCCGGATGCCAAAGGCATCCGCGTGCTGCTCGACAGCAAAAAAGCCGGGCAGCTTAGCCCCGGCGATCCGGTGCTGTTCCGCGGGTATCGCGTGGGGTCGGTAGAAACCAGTACCTTCGATCCACAAACCCGCAGCATCAGCTATCAGCTGTTTATCAGCGCGCCGAACGATCGGCTGGTGACCAGCAACGTTCGTTTCTGGAAAGACAGCGGCGTGGCGGTGGATCTGACCTCTGCCGGGATGCGCGTTGAGATGGGCTCGCTGGCGACGCTGTTCAGCGGTGGCGTCAGCTTTGACGTCCCGGAAGGCGTCGAACTGGGGCAGCCGATTGCGGAAAAAACGGCCTTTAAGCTCTACGACGATCAAAAAAGCATTCAGGATTCGCTCTATACCGAGCACATCGATTACCTGATGTTCTTTAAAGATTCAATTCGCGGCCTGCAGCCGGGCGCGCCGGTTGAGTTCCGCGGCATTCGTCTGGGTACCGTGGCGAAGGTTCCTTACTTTGTACCGGGCCTGCGCCAGTCGATCACCGATGACTATCGTATTCCGGTGCTGATTCAGATTGAACCGGAACGCCTTGCCGCCCAGTTTGGCGATAGCCCTGACGTGCGCGGACATCTGCCGATGCTGATTGAGCGCGGGCTGCGCGCGGCGCTGAAAACCGGTAACCTGGTGACCGGGGCGCTGTATGTGGATCTGGATTTCTATCCAAAAGAGCCGGCGATCGCAAAAATGAAAGAGTTCAACGACATGGGTATTATTCCCACCGTCAGCGGCGGTCTGGCGCAGATCCAGCTACGCCTGATGGATACGCTGGATAAAATCAACAATCTGCCGCTGGCGCCGATGGTGCAACAGGCGACCAACACGCTGTCTGAAAGCCAGAATACGATGCGCCATCTGCAGGCGACGCTGGATAATCTGAACAAGATTACCGCCAGCCAGTCCGCACAGCAGCTGCCGGGCGACATGCAGAAAACGCTGCGTGAGCTGAACCGCAGCATGCAGGGCTTCCAGCCGGGCTCCGCGGCCTATAACAAGATGGTGGCCGATATGCAGCGTCTGGATCAGGTGCTGCGTGAACTGCAGCCGGTGCTGAAGACGCTTAATGAGAAGAGCAACGCGCTGGTATTCGAAGCGAAGGATAAAAAAGATCCAGAGCCTAAGAGGGCGAAATAATGAAAAAATGGTTAGTACTGGCTGCGGCCTGCCTGTTGGCGGCCTGCAGCAGCACGGAGAACAAAACGTACTACCAGCTGCCGCTGGCCACCGGAACGGTACAAAACGGCGTCAGCGCCAGCCAACGTCTGCTGTGGGTTGAGCAGGTCAGTATTCCTGACTTCCTCGCCGGTAGCGGCGTGGTCTATCAGACCAGCGACGTGCAGTATGTGATTGCCAGCAATAATCTGTGGGCGAGCCCGCTGGATCAGCAGCTGCGTACCGCTCTGGTCTCCAACCTGAGCAATCAGCTGCCGGGCTGGGTGGTTTCATCGCAGCCGCTGGGCAGCGACCAGGATACGCTGAACGTGTCGGTAAGCGGCTTCCATGGCCGCTATGACGGTAAAGTGGTGGTGAGCGGAGAATGGCTGCTCAATCATCAGGGGCAGTTGACCAAGCGTCCGTTCCACATCGAACTGGCGCAGCAGCAGGACGGTTATGATGCGATGGTGAAAACGTTAGCCCAGGCCTGGAGCCAGGAAGCGGCGTCGATTGCGCGTACTGTCAATCGTTAACTATAAGTAGAATTAATTGTTCTAAGGGCCGTCGCCGGTGCACAACCGGCGGCGGTTTTTTTATACCTGAGGTCAGCGGCTTACCTGTGCCGCCTCACATTTTTTGTACAAATGTTCTTCTGAGTAGCTCACAAATATGACATTGGCATGAATTCTACGCATTGACGGGGCCATTTTTTAGCGGTATTCGTATTACGTGGTTGCATACTTTGTAGCCACTGTTTTCTTTTCCACCAGACCAAGATATGAGGGAAACGAGGCATGAAGAGACAAAAACGAGATCGCCTGGAGCGAGCACATCAGCGTGGATATCAGGCCGGAATTACCGGGCGACCGAAAGAAATGTGTCCGTACCAGACTATAAACCAGAGGTCTTACTGGCTGGGAGGCTGGCGAGAAGCCATGGAGGACAGGGCAGTAATTGCCTGACACTGTCTCTTTAAAAAGAAACCTCCGCGTTGCGGAGGTTTCGCCTTTGGATTCATCGCGATCATTCATCAACCGCACAGGGCGGTATGACATCGCATCAGAATGCAGAAGTGTCCTGGAACAGACCTACTTTCAGGTCGGTCGCGGTGTAGATCAGGCGACCATCAACCAGCACTTCACCATCCGCCAGGCCCATAATCAGACGACGGTTAACCACACGCTTGAAGTGAATGCGGTAGGTCACTTTTTTCGCGGTCGGCAGAACCTGACCGGTGAATTTCACTTCACCTACGCCAAGCGCGCGGCCTTTGCCTTCGCCGCCCAGCCAGCCGAGGTAGAAGCCGACTAACTGCCACATTGCATCCAGGCCCAGGCAGCCAGGCATTACCGGATCGCCGATAAAGTGGCATCCGAAGAACCACAGGTCCGGGTTGATATCCAGCTCGGCTTCAACGTAACCTTTGTCAAAATTGCCGCCGGTTTCGGTCATTTTTACGACACGATCCATCATCAGCATGCTAGGTGCCGGTAACTGCGGGCCTTTAGCGCCGAACAGTTCACCGCGACCAGAGGCAAGAAGGTCTTCTTTTGTATAAGATTCGCGTTTATCTACCATGTTTTCAGTAAGCCTTATTTTAAGTTCGGGACGCAGGATAGCTAACACGTGTACGCTGAACAAGTCCGATCAGTTGGAATGTGAGCGGTTTAACCAGCGTAACGGCCACGGATAGCGGTTGCGGGGCTCCTGCTGCGTAGCTTGTGCGATGCGTTCCTGAATAGTTTGCAACAGCGTCTGACCTTCGCCGTCCCAGTTGAGCTGCGTCAGAAGCGGCAGCGCATCGGTGACGTCATCAATGGCCCAGATAGAGAACTCGCCGGCTTCGACGGCTTCCTGCACCTCAGAGGCAAGGCTTAGGTGGCGCACGTTGGCTGAAGGGATAATCACCCCCTGCTTGCCGGTCAGGCCGCGCTGGGCGCAGATAGCGAAGAAACCTTCAATTTTTTCGTTCAGCCCGCCGACGGGCTGAGCGCGACCAAACTGGTCAACGGAGCCGGTCATGGCAATGCTCTGATTGATGGGCACGTTTGCCAGGGCGCTAATCAGCGCGCATAGCTCGGCCATTGAGGCGCTATCGCCATCGACTTCGCTGTAGGACTGTTCAAACGTTAGCGAGGCGGAGAAGGGGATCTGCTGATCCAGATCCAGCTCGGCCATCAGGAACGCCTGCATCAGCATCATGCCCTTGGCGTGAATATTGCCGCCAAGCTCGGCTTTACGCTCGACGTCGGTAAATTCCCCGTCGCCAATATGCACCACGCAGCTAATGCGTGAAGGCTCGCCAAACGGGCGCGGATGGCCAGGGAAATCAATGACCGACAGGGCATTAATCTGACCAATGCATTCGCCTTCGGTTTCAATCAGGATTTGCTCAAGCAGGATTTCATCCTGCATACGTTCGGCAAGGAAACCTTCGCGCCACTGACGCTGGGTCAGCATGGTTTTCAGCTGCTCGGCGTTAATGACATCGTCTGGGGTAAACGGTGCGGCTTCGCGCAGCTGACGGCTAATCCACAGCGGGCAGAGCGGCATGATCTCCTGATCGCCGGTATAGCGCGCGCCTTCCTGCATCAGCAGAGGCCAGGCATCGGCCGTCAGCCCCGGCAGGGACTTCTCACGTGCTACCTGCCACACCCACTGACACCACTGACGTAGCGTCTCTTCGTCGGCAAGCTGCAGGCTATCTTCGAATTCACTGTACAGCGAGGACTCGGTCAGCTCGGGTTCCATCTCCTGGAAGTCGGCCAGCGATTCGCGTTCGCCCACCAGGATAACCTTCAGGCTGATTGGCATGGACGGAATGCTGACCGGCAGTGGACGAGCATCGTCAAAGGTCAGCCAGTCAAAGCGCTGCTGCAGCACCTGATTCTTTAACCGCATCCACAGCAGCGGCTGCGCCATCAACGTGCGCAGCGGCAGCACGAGGATACCGCCATTGGCCTGATGCACGAGGCCCGGCTGGAGGCTGATTTCACCGTTAAACTGACGAATGCAGCCGAACAGCTGCTCGGCTTCAACCCAGTCGGCAAAAATAACCGGACCCTGGCTGGCAAATGCAGCTTCGGTGCTTTGTGCTGGCGTCATCGTGACTTTGCCGCCGGTCACCTGATAATCAACGCCGGTCAGGGTTGATTCGTCGCTGTCGCGCAGCGAGCGGGTAGTTTGCGTCAGCAGCTGCAGATATTCTTTTTCTTCTGGCGCTTTGACCAGTAAGAAAGGGGAGACGCCCTGAGGGTGCAGAAACTGCTCAAGCGCGTAATGTAAACGAGCCTGAAGCTCGCTGAATAAAGAGTCGTTTTCTGAGGCTAAATCAGGCTGGGCAAATAGCGCCTGGAATGCTTCAGTCGCGGGGGCGAGAAAGCGCCGGGAAAGAGTATTTATAGTCAATGTCGCTATTTTTAGTCAGATGTAAAGTGCGTGATTATACCTGATGCCGCCGGGAAGCTCACGGAGAATAGGGAAGTATCTTTATCCGCGGCGTTTATCCGCATCACAGTTGCAGATTTCTTCTCAGCACATTGAGAAAAAACTGTTATCCTGAAAAGAGTTACACGGTCACACTGAGATCGCAATGAAATATCAACAACTGGAAAATCTTGAAAGCGGCTGGAAGTGGAAATACCTGGTGAAAAAACACCGGGAAGGCGAGCCTATCACCCGCTACATTGAAGCCAGCGCCGCGCAAGAGGCCGTCGATGTTTTGCTCACGCTGGAACACGAACCGGTTCAGGTTAATAGCTGGATTGCCCAGCATATTAATCCGCAGCTGGTAAATCGTATGAAGCAGACGATACGTGCGCGCCGTAAGCGTCATTTTAACGCCGAGCATCAGCATACCCGCAAGAAATCTATCGACCTGGAATTTGCGGTCTGGCAGCGGCTGGCAGGGCTGGCGCAGCGTCGCGGTAAAACGCTCTCAGAGACCATTGTTCAGCTGATTGAAGATGCGGAAAATAAAGAGAAATACGCAAGCAAGATGTCCAGCCTGAAGCAGGATCTTGAGGCGATGTTAGGCAAAGAAAAATAGCGTCAGAGCTGTGCCGGTATGCTATGCCGGCAGAGAAAAAGGCCAAAAAAAACCCCGCAGCGCGGGGTTTTTTTACGAGACGAGAACTTAAGCCGCTGGCTGAGTTACAACGTCTTTAACGCCTTTAACTTCGATCTCTACGCGACGATCCGGGCCCAGGCAGTCGATCAGTGCAGCGCGAGCTTTCACGTTGTCACAGGTGTTGCCGGTAACCGGGTTGGATTCGCCCATGCCACGTGCGGAGATTTTGTCAGACGGGATACCTTTGGAGATCAGGTAATCAACAACGGACTGAGCACGTTTCTCGGACAGACCCTGGTTGTAAGCGTCAGAACCGATGCGGTCAGTGAAGCCCAGAACAACTACGGAACCGTCTTTCGGATCCAGGTTGCTCAGCTGGGAGTACATCTGATCCAGAGCCTGCTGACCTTCCGGTTTCAGGGTAGCTTTGTTGAAGTTGAACAGAACGTCAGACTTCAGAGTGAAGTGTTTGGTCTGTACTTCTGGAGCCGGAGCCGGAGCCGGAGCAACTACCGGAGCTGCTTCCTGCTGGCCGAAGCGGTAGGAAACACCTACGCTCAGCATGCCGTTGTCCGGACGAACACCGATGGTGTTGCCGTCACCGATGTTGTTAACCCACTGGTATTCCAGACGAGTAGCGATGTCGCGGGTCATTGCCCACTCCAGGCCGCCAGCGAATACTGGGGAAACGCCGGTGTCGTGGTTTTTACCAATCTGGTTGTTGTTGGAGTCTGCACGCCAAACCATACCACCCAGACGGGTGTAGATGTCCAGATCGTCAGTGATCGGGTAACCCAGTTTAGCAGTCAGCTGAACGCCCTGAGCTTTCAGTGCGCCATTAGTCTGGCTGCCGGTGTATTCCATACGGCCCAGCCAGTCGTAACCCATTTCGAAACCAACGTACGGGTTAACCTGGTAACCACCGAAGGCACCTGCGCCCAGCTGGCTGTTGTGGGTAGAACCGTTGTTGTTCAGATCGCTCTGGTACCAACCGGTGTCATGGAACTGGGACCAACCCAGTTTACCACCTGCATACCAGGTATTGTCTTTCGGAGCGGCCTGCGCTACGGAAGCGAAGCCTGCCAGTGCCACTGCAATCGCGATAGCTGTCTTTTTCATTTTTTGCGCCTCGTTATCATCCAAAATTTGCCATGAAGTTCTAATTAGACTCACGGTTAAATCCTTCCACCGGGGGCGGGGCTTAGTTAATTACTCAGCAGATATCTGCGGTGTTAAGCTGAGCACCCCTGGCGATATAAAGTCTACAACGTCGTTGGAAACTTACAAGTGTGAACTCCGTCAGGCTTATGAAAAAAAAAGACTTGTATACGCAATATTTAACAAGTGTGTCGAAAAAATAATCAATGTAAAATACTGGAAACCGCATCAGACCGGGATTCTGCCTGTTATTGCTCATAAAAACGGACAGCTAAAAAAAATGCAAAAAAAATCCCAGGAAAATTCCTAATTTCGCTTAATGGTACAAATTCGAGTGAATTTTTAGCCCATTAAATTGTCCTGTTGGATGTAACGTGGACTGAACTGGTCGCATAATGAACACCATCGCGTTACCTTCTTCTGCTGCGCTTTGTAAACGAGCGTGTTCCTCTACGGAAAGTTCTTCCGTCAGCCAGCCAATAACGACGCTATAATTGCCGGTACGTGACGCGCGAACCATCGAGTCGAGCATATCGCAGGGCGACATCTGGCGAAGCTGCATGACTTTTGTCAGCGGTAGGCCTGATGCCTGGACCCACTGGCGGCTCAGTTTCTGTTGCGGGGTGAGCCACAGCTGCCAGCGCGATTGCTGCCCAAGCTGCTGCAACAGCGGCAACAGTAATAATTGCGCCATCATGGGCTGATCTTCGCGATAGAGGACTTCGCTAATTAAGGCCGCAGGGGCGCTATTTACCGGAGTAAAAGCGTGAGAAGCCGTTGTGGCAGCTGCAATAGAAGAACGATTTACGACACCAGAAGTATACATAGCTAATCCAACCTTGTGGGTTACTGTATGAATATACAGTACTACCCCAGTATCTAAAGATCAACCTCATTTTCTGAAAGCATCTCGCAAAATTGCACACCAAATACCCACGAACACAAATTCATCTTGCCGTACCGGTTGATCTTCCCTATGTTGCTTGTTATCTGATCGATTAACAAATCTGATGTATTCATGTGCATGATTATTAAGGATTAATCATGAAGATAATCTCGTATAAACGGATTTACCAGTCCCAGCAATATTTCTCATCGTTAGGAAAGGTGAAGTCTCGGGCGCTGTTTGGCGGCTATAGTCTGGCCGTCGACAACACCGTCTTTGCCATGGTCGCAGAAGGTGAACTGTACCTGAGGGCATGCGAAAAAAATGCGCAGTATCAGGCCCAGCATTCGCCGCCTCTGTTAACGGTACGTAAACGAGGGCATACCCAGCAGCTCAATTATTTTCGCGTGGACGAGAGGCTATGGTCGAATAAATCCGTCCTTCTCCAGCTGGGGCTGTTCGCGCTTGAAGATGCACAAAGTGAAAAGTGGCGACGACGGCATTTACGGCTTAAGGATCTGCCAAATCTCTCTTTTCATATGGAGTTACTGCTGCATGAGGCCGGTATTAAAGATGTGCGTACGCTGCGGCAGATGGGGGCGAAGACGGCGTGGATGCGGCTTCGCCAGATTCGTAAACAGCTGAGCGTGAATGTGCTGTACTCGCTGGAAGGGGCGATTATCGGCGTTCATGCAGCCGCGCTCCCGGCGGCGACGCGCCAGGAGCTGGAAGACTGGGTACAAAATTATACCCAGGGAAGGTAGTCAGGCCAGCACCTGCTTTTGCAGGCGGCAGATTTCAGGTAGCAGTGAAATCATCAGGCCTATCTGTTGCAGTACCAATGGTTCTTTGCTGTCCGGCCGCGGATCGAGATGGTGGATCCGCGCCGCGAGCCCGCTTAATGCTTGCTGAACTCGTTCTTCATCGGCAGGCAGATGATGCAGCGCATCGTCGACGTAGCAGACGGCATCGTCCAGAAGCGCCAGAATTTCTGCCGTGCTTAATTTCTCACGATGAGCGCCCAGCGCGGAGATGTAGCTGGTGAGCGTGTGGTTGAGGCACAGCAGGCGAAACGCGGTTTCTCGCATCTCGGGGGTGACTTTGGGCTCGGTCGACATATTCGAGACCACCGATGCCAGCTCCGCATCGCGATTATGCGCATCGCGGCGGGCGATACGGTAGGCCAGACGGTTATCTCGCCCCTGATGATACTGCTCGAGAATCGCATCCAGATAGCGGCAGTTGGCGTTGACGGCGCGCGCCAGCACGCGTGGCAGGTTGCGGAACTTCCAGTCCGGCCAGATGAAGCTCACCGCCAGCCAGGCGATACCGCAGCCAATCAGCGTATCCACCACGCGCGGCAGCGCCACCTCGAAGCCTTCGCCAAGCAGGTTAAAGCACAGCAGCACCAGCAGGGTGATAAACATGGTGGCATGGGCATACTGGACGTTGCGGAAGGCAAAGAACAGCACGCCGGTGACGACAATCAGTATCAGCTGGCCTTCCAGCGAAGGCACCAGCCAGAGGATAGGCAGGCCCAGCGCCACGCCGACCAGCGTACCGATAATACGCAGCGCCAGGCGGTGGCGGGTAGCGTTGTAGTTCGGTTGGCAAACGAACAGACTGGTCAGCAGGATCCAGTAACCGTGCTGTAGACCGGTGAACTGAATAAACGCATAGCCTACGCACAGCACCACCGACATACGCACCGCGTGGCGGAATAGCGCCGATTCGGGTGACATATTGCGGCTCAGGCGCGAGCGGATATCGTCGAAACCGTGCAGGCTATCGTCGGCAAGAATATTTTCAGTCTCGCTTTTCGTTTGCGACTGCAGCTGCTCAGACTCAATGGTGGCGAGCTGGGCGTCGATTGCCCGCAGGTTATTGAGCAGGAAGCCCAGCGCTTTCATTTGTTCCGGCGCGGTGCCGCTGGCGCGTACGCGATCCAGCGCGGCGTCGAGATGGGTGAAGGCGCGTTCAAAGCGGGCGTCGTGCTGGTACGGCGTGCGTAGCAGAATGGCCTTCGCCAGATCCTGACAGGCCATTGACTGCATAGAGAGCAGACGCTGGAAGCGGAACATCACGTCGCTATAGCGGAACTGGTCGCGCAGCGCCTGATATTGAATGTGCGACGAACTGGCGCGTTCGTGAATATCCTGGGCGACGAAATAATAGTGCAGCGTACGGCGGGTGCTGCGCTGGCCGCGATCGCCACGCAGACGCGTTAATAACGACGCCTTGGTCTGGTTAAGCGTGGCGACTAGCTGCCCGTTCGCCAGCGCCAGCTCATACAGCGGCGCCTGGTTGTCATCGTCAAGATCCGGGTCAAACAGCCGGGACTTCAGCTCCAGGTAGTGCGCCAGCTGTTCATAGCTGCGAGCGAGGTTATCCTGCAACGGGCGAATGGGGAAAATCAGATGCCCGGTCAGCGTCAGCAGGTTGTACCATACGGCACCGGCAATCAGCAGCAGCGGCTGCTGGTACCAGTGGGCGTACAGCGACACGCCGAGCATGGTGTAAATGGCAATCAGCAGCGCGCCGAAGGCGATGGTGGCATAGCGTTGCCCCAGCCCGCCCAGCAAAATAAAACCAATGGTTGAGAGGGTGAGGCCCAGCGCAAACAGCCACGGCCAGGGAAACAGCAGTTCTACCGATGCCGAGGCGATAAAAAAGCAGATCAGCGTGATAACCAGGTTACGCAGCCGTCCGGTCAGGCGATCGTCGAGGTCCGTGAGCGCAGCGGCGACCACCCCAAGAGTAAGCGGGATGGTCAACTTTGCGTCGCCCAGCCACCAGGGCAGGGCGGTAGTGCCGATTAAGGCAATAAATATCCTGGCGTTATACAGCCAGGTACTGTTCCATGTATAACGGCGAAGCAACGGGCTTAGCATAGCGATTAATCGTCCTGATTACTGGAAACGGCGGCGGGCATTCGCTTCACGCGCGGCGCGCGCGACTTCAACGGGCACCACCCGGCGTCCAACCGGCCACAGGGCAATGGCGGCGATTTTAAAGTTCGCAATGCCGACCGGGATACCAATAATGGTGATGCACTGGGCGATACCGGCCATAATGTGCGTCAGGCACAGCCACCAGCCGAACAGCACAAACCACAGAATGTTCAGGACGGTGCCGCCCGCATTCATCACGCCGCTTTTGGCGCCAGGTTCCAGTTCATCGACGTGTACCGCTTCGTTGCCGTACGGCACCAGCGACAGCTTAGTGATTTCCCAGCATGAGCGGGTGAGCGGTAGCGTAATAACCAGCACGATGCTGACCAGGGTTGCCAGCAGCCAGCCCAGCGTTGTCAGAAAACCACCTAATACAAAATTCAAAATATTCAGAACAGTACGCATAAATCCTCACTGCAGCGCTGTGAATAATAAGACCTGTTGATTGTAACGTTTTTTTAGGCTGGAGCACCTATTCTCTGGCGGTTACACTGTGAGATATCGAAAAAGTCAGGATTCAGCACGACATGGAATTAAAAGCAACGACGCTCGGTAAGCGCATGGCGCAGCACCCTTATGACCGGGTTGAGATCCTCAACGCGGGCGTCAGGGTGTCCGGCCCTCAGCATGAATACCTCATCCCTTTTAATCAGCTACTGGCCATTAACTGCAAACGTGGTCTGGTATGGGGAGAGCTGGAGTTCGTTCTGCCAGAGGACAAAGTTGTGCGCCTGCACGGTACGGAATGGGGCGAGACGCAGCGATTCCACCGCTATCTGCTGGGGCTATGGCAGCAGTGGAGCGCGGAAATGAGCGACATCGCCGCCGGGCTGCTGGACGCACAGCTGGCGATTATTGCCGGCAGCCGCGAAGAAAATCGCTGGCTGACCCGCCAGCAGGCGCAGGGTATTCGCCAGCAGATCGTTAAGGCGCTGGAGGGGCTGCCGCTGCCGACAAACCGACTGGACGAATTTGATAACTGCCGCGAGGCGTGGCGGCAGTGTCAGGCATGGCTGGCGGATAAAGAGAGCGGCCGGGCGCTGCACAATCAGCGCTATACCGAGGCGATGCTGGAGCAGTACCGCGACTTCTTTGAGCGTATTGAGTCCTCGCCGCTGAACCCGTCCCAGGCGCGCGCGGTGGTCAACGGCGAGCGTTCGTTACTCGTGCTGGCCGGGGCCGGAAGCGGCAAAACCTCTGTGCTGGTGGCGCGCGCAGGCTGGCTGCTTGAACGTGGTGAAGCCTCGGCGGAACAGATTCTGCTGCTGGCCTTTGGCCGTAAGGCTGCGGAAGAGATGGACGAACGGCTGCAAACGCGCCTGCAAACCGATGCCATTACCGCGCGCACTTTTCACGCGCTGGCGCTGTCGATCATTCAGCAGGGCAGCAAAAAGGTGCCGGTTGTCAGCAAGCTGGAGAACGATGCCAGCGCGCGCCAGAAGCTATTTACCGAGTGCTGGCAGCAGCAATGCCGGGAGAAAAAAGCGCAGGCCAAAGGCTGGCGGCTGTGGCTGCAGGAAGAGCTGGGCTGGGATGTCGCGGAAGACGGTTTCTGGGAAAATGAAAAAATCGTCAAACGCATGGGCAGCCGCCTTGACCGCTGGGTCAGCCTGATGCGCATGCACGGCGGCTCGCAGGCCGAGATGATTGCCGGTGCGCCGGAAGAGATTCGCGATCTGTTCGGCAAGCGAGTGAAGCTGATGGCGCCGATGTTAAAGGCGTGGAAAGCCGCGCTGAAAGCGGAAAACGCCGTCGATTTTTCCGGGCTGATCCATCAGGCCATTATCATTCTCGAGAAAGGTCGCTTCGTCAGCCCGTGGAAACACATTCTGGTCGACGAATTCCAGGACATCTCCCCGCAGCGCGCGGCGCTGCTGGCAGCGCTACGCAAACAAAATTCGCAGACGTCGCTTTATGCCGTTGGCGATGACTGGCAGGCGATTTACCGCTTCAGCGGCGCGCAGCTGTCATTAACCACCGCCTTCAACCACTATTTTGGTGAAGGGGATAACTGTGCGCTGGATACCACCTACCGCTTCAACAACCGCATCGGTGACATTGCCAACCGCTTTATTCAGCAAAACCCACACCAGCTGAGCAAGCCGCTCAACAGTCTGACCGTCGGCGACAAAAACGCCGTTACGCTGCTGGAGGACGATAAGCTCGATGCGCTGTTCGATAAGCTCAGCGGCTACGCGACGCCGGACCAGCGCATACTGGTGCTGGCCCGCTACCATCATCTCAAGCCCGCCGCGCTGGAGAAGGCCGCCACCCGCTGGCCGAAGCTGAATATTGATTTTATGACCGTGCACGCCAGTAAAGGCCAGCAGGCGGATTATGTGATTGTGCTGGGTTTACAGGAAGGTTTTGACGGTTTTCCGGCCCCCGCGCGGGAGTCGATTATGGAACAGGCCCTGCTGCCCGCGCCGGAGGATTTCCCCGATGCGGAAGAACGGCGTTTGCTATACGTGGCGATAACCCGCGCGCGGCTGCGCGTCTGGCTGTTATTTAATAAAGCACAGCCGTCGTCGTTCGTTGAGGTGTTGAAGCAGCTATCGGTACCGGTGGCGAGAAAGCCGTAATTGAAAAGCGGAGCCGTCGTCGCGGCGGCTCCGTGAATGATTACTTCAGACGATCAGCGAGATAGCGCTGATAGTCAGGAATAAGAATGTCCACCGGTTCACTGAAATTGGGCGACTGGATAATAAAGTCCGCGGTGGCGGCGTTGGTGGCGACCGGAATATTCCAGACGGTTGCCAGACGCAGCAGGGCCTTCACGTCCGGGTCGTGCGGCACGGCGTTGAGCGGATCCCAGAAGAAGATCAGTACGTCGATTTTCCCTTCTGAAATCAGTGCGCCAACCTGCTGATCGCCGCCCATCGGGCCGCTGAGCATGGCCTGTACTTCCAGGCCGGTTGCGCGCTGCACCAGGTTACCGGTGGTGCCGGTCGCCGACAGCGTGTGGTTCGCCAGGCAGGCCTGGTGGCGCTGTACCCATTTCATCAGCATATCTTTGCAGTGGTCGTGGGCGACCAGTGCGATGTGTTTGCGCGCCGGTAAGGTGCGAGTGGTCAGTTCCATGTGTCTTTCCCTGAGTGTTGAATCCTGACAGATTACTGGATGCGAATCAGGCTGCAAGCCCTGATTGGCAAAAATTTGACGCGCGACATTAGCGGACTAGCGTACACTTAAGTGATTGGCCAGGAGGATAATGATGACAGAAAACGAGATTGCCAGCATTTTAACGACCACGCGGACTATCGCGTTGGTGGGCGCCAGCGACAAGCCTGACCGTCCGAGCTATCGGGTAATGAAATACCTGCTGGATCAGGGCTACCACGTGATCCCGGTTTCGCCAAAGGTGGGCGGCAAAACGCTGCTGGGCCAGCAGGGGTACGCTACGCTGGCCGAGGTGCCGGAGAAGGTCGACATGGTTGACGTCTTCCGCAATTCAGAGGCCGCGTGGGGCGTCGCGCAGGAGGCGATCGCCATCGGCGCGAAAACGCTGTGGATGCAGCTTGGCGTGATTAACGAACAGGCGGCCGTGCTGGCGCGTGATGCGGGGCTGCAGGTGGTGATGGATCGCTGTCCGGCGATTGAGATCCCGCGATTGGGCCTCGCTAAATAAGCGTTATTAAACAAAACCCCGCATCGCGGGGTTTTTTGATGAGCGCGGCAATCAGTTGCGCAGCCGCGGTGCCTGTAGCTGTCGGCGAATGGTGCGTGCGAGTTCATCCATCGTCGGTTGTTCCGGGTGATCCTCGCGCGGTTCACTGCTGAGCTGGGCTTCGGCCAGGTAGGTATGCACCGGCTGGCCTTCGTCATCTTCCATCACCACGTGATACCAGGGCAACGCACGCAGTTCGTCGTTGGCCGCCAGATCGTCGGGTTCTGGATCGTCAAGCGAGTAAACCGGGTCGATATCCACCACCACGCCCAGATAGCCCAGCAGGGAGTGACGCACCTGCTGGCCGATACCGAATTTGCTGGTAATCATCATACTCACCTCCCGGGAAATGGCCTCTACCTCTAGATATATAGACACCATTTCGCTTTTCAAGTTACATGACGCGGCAGGCAAATCCTTTCAAATACAGTCCTTCCGGGTACGTCGCAATCACCGGGTGGTCGGCTGCCTGACGGAACTGCTCTATAAATTGTACATCACGACCGGCATCTACAGCGGCATCGGCGATGATTTTCTGGAATAAATCTGACGTCATCAGGCCGGAGCAGGAGAAGGTCAGCAGCACGCCGCCCGGATTTAACAGCTGAATGGCCAGCATGTTGATGTCTTTATAGCCGCGACAGGCGCCCATCAGCTGGCTTTTGTTTTCCACGAATTTCGGCGGATCCATCACGATCACATCGAACTTCTCGCCCTGGTCGCGATATTTACGCAGCAGTTTGAATACGTCGTCGCGCACAAACTCGGCTTTGCTGAGGTCCAGTTTGTTCAGCTCGACGTTCTGGCGTGCGACGTCCAGCGCTTCCTGCGAGGTATCGACGCTGGTGACCTGACGACAGCCGCCCATCAGCGCGGAGACCGCGAAGCCGCCGGTGTAGGAGAAGCAGTTCAGTACGCGCTTGTCTTCCACGTAGCGACGGGTCGCCAGACGGCTATCGCGCTGATCGAGGTAGTAGCCGGTTTTGTGGCCGCCCTGAATATCGACCAGCAGCTTCATGCCGTGCTCTTCAATAGGCAGCAGGGCAGGCGGCAGTTCGCCGGTCACCGGGCCCTGAGTCAGCTCCATACCTTCTTTTTTACGTACCGCCACGTCGCTACGATCGTAGATGGCGCATTCCGGGTACAGCGTTTGCAGGGCGCTAATCAGCGCCGCGCGCTGGTATTCGGCACCGGCGCTCAGCAGCTGCAGCACGAGGAAGTTGCCGAAGCGGTCAATGGTCACGCCCGGCAGACCGTCGGATTCACCGGCGATCAGACGATAGCTGTCCAGACCGTCTTTTTTCGCCAGCCAGTCGCGCCAGCTTTGCGCCTGCTGAAGACGGCGGACGAAGAAATCGATATCGATACTTTCATTGGCGTCAAACGTCCAGACGCGAGCGCGGATCTGCGAGGCCGGGGAATACGCGCCGCGGGCTAACCATTTACCCTGATGGTCGACAATATCAATGGTCTCACCGAGGCTGGCTTTGCCTTCCATGCGGGCAACCGCGCCGGAAAAGACCCAGGGATGACGGCGCAACAATGATTTTTCGCGCCCTTTGGCTAACACTAAACGTACACTCATAGTTAATTTATCTGGCTGTTTGAGGGAATCAGGCTGCATTTTCCCGACTTCCCCGCACAAATGCAACGCGCGGCGGAAGATTGTGGGGAGAATTGGCGCTACAGTTGGCGTACTGACGGGAGGAAAAAAGATGGATAAGTGTGTGATTTGTTGGGTTTACGGTAAGGTGCAGGGCGTGGGGTTTCGCTTCTTTACCCAGCAGGAAGCGGTGCGTCTGGGCCTGCGCGGCTATGCGCTGAACCTCGATGACGGTAGCGTTGAGGTGGTCGCGTGCGGTAATGATGAACAGGTGGAGAAACTGCTGGTGTGGCTAAAAGCGGGGGGGCCGCGCAGCGCGCGGGTTGATAAAGTTCTGGCTGAACCTCATCAACCCGAGAAGGCGTGGAGCAACTTTAGTATTCGCTATTAAATGCACTTCACCGGTTTAGGCAGGCCGGCGATTTTCGTCGCCTGTTTGGCCGGGCCTTTCGGGAACAGGCGGTACAGATAGCGGCTGTTGCCTTTCTCTTCGCCAAAGGTGTTGGCCATGGCTTTTACCAGCATACGAATCGCCGGGGAGGTGTTGAACTCCAGGTAAAACTCGCGCACGAAGCGGACCACTTCCCAATGTTCAGGGCTGAGCTCAATGCCTTCGTTCGCGGCAATGGCCTCAGCTAACCCTTCGCTCCACAGCGTGGTGTCTTTGAGATAGCCTTCGCTATCGGTCTCAATTTCGGTGTTCTGATAGATAAGCATAATATTTCACACAACAAACAGATGGCAGGAAGTGTAGCAAATAAAAAGGCCCCGCATAAGCGAGGCCCTGATGTTGATGAGCAGGTAGGTTAGTCGCGGCTGGCGAAACCGAGGATGCTCAGCAGGCTGACAAAGATGTTGTACAGCGAGACGTACAGGCTAACCGTGGCGCGGATATAGTTGGTTTCACCGCCGCGGATGATGTTGCTGGTCTCAAACAGGATGGCCCCGGAAGAGATCAGGATAAACACCGCGCTAATCGCCAGGTGCAGCGCAGGCAGCTGCAGGAAGATGTTCGCCACCATACCGATCAGCACCACCACGATACCCGCCATCAGCATGCCGCCGAGGAAGGACATATCCTTACGGGTAGTCAGCACGTAGGCCGAGCAGCTGAAGAACACCAGCGCGGTGCCGCCCAGCGCCATACCGATCACGTCGCCCATGCCGGCAGACAGGTAGGCGTTAAGGATTGGCCCCAGGATATAGCCCAGGAAGCCGGTAAAGGCGAAGGCTGACAGAATGCCGACCGGTTTATCCGCCGTTTTATAGGTCAGGAACATCAGGCCGTACATGCCGACCAGCGTCAGAATCAGGCCCGGAGACGGCAGCCCCAGCACGGTGCTGGCGGTGGCAGTAATAGCAGAAAACGCCAGCGTCAGGCTCAGCAGGAAGTAGGTGTTACGCAGGACTTTATGGGTGCTCAGCAGCGATGAGCGGTCACGCGATGAAGTAATTATGCGATCCCTGAGTCACTCTCTTATGACAGATGTTATTAGTGGCACAGCATAAGAAATCTCTCTTTTATTCCCAAATCTTTTTACCCATCTTTACTCAGATTTCTGGTGCGTCACAAAATCACGCTATCGCGCCGTAAAGAGCGAGATCAATCTCTTATAGGTTATTGAATGCACTTGCGTTATCCGCAGTCTATGCCAAGAGTGAGAAGGGTTATAACAACAAGGCAATGGAAATGAAATTATACAAACATAACTACATCACGATGGGTCTACTGGCCATGGGGCTGTCAGGGGCGGTACAGGCCGCGACCGTGCCGGAAGGCACTCAGCTTGCCGATAAGCAGGAACTGGTGCGTAGCAACGGCAGTGAACCCGCCTCGCTCGACCCGCATAAGGTTGAAAGCGACATTGAGTTTAATATTATCAGCGACCTGTTTGACGGGCTGGTGGCGGTGAAACCGGACGGCAGCATTGAACCGCGGCTGGCGGAATCCTGGGACAATAAAGACAACACCGTCTGGACCTTCCATCTACGCCCGGGAATTACCTGGTCCGACGGTTCGGCGATAACCGCGCAGGACGTTGTCTGGAGCTGGCAGCGTCTGGTGACGCCAGCCACCGCGTCGCCGTATGCGAGTTATCCGGGCAATATGCATATTATGAATGCCGCCGATATCGCGCTGGGTAAAAAAACGCCCGATACCCTTGGCGTCAAAGCAATCAACGACACGACGCTGGAAGTGACGCTGACGCAGCCCACGTCGGCGTTTCTTGCGATGCTGGCGCACCCGTCGATGGTGCCGCTCGATAAGGTGTTGATTGGTCGCTATGGCGAGAAATGGGTTAAGCCGGAACACTTTGTTAGCAGCGGCGCGTATCGTTTATCCCAGTGGGTGGTAAATGAACGCATTGTTGCCGAGCGTAACCCGCGTTACTGGGATGATAAGCATACGGTGATTAATAAGGTCACCTATTTACCTATCCACTCTGAAGCGGCGGACATCAACCGCTATAAGGCGGGAGAGGTCGATATCGTTTATACGTTGCCGATCAACCAGTTCAGCCAGTTGAAAAAAACCTTAGGCGATGAGGTCGACGTCTCGCCGCAGCTGGCGACCTATTACTACGAGTTCAATACCACCAAAGCGCCCTTTAACGATGCCCGCGTACGTCGCGCGCTGAATATGGCGCTGGATAAAGACATCATCGCCGAGAAGGTAATGGGGCAGGGGCAGCGTCCGGCGTGGGTCATTAGCCAGCCGGGGATCGGCGGCGTGAAGCTCAATGGGCCGGATTACGCTTCCTGGCCGCGTGACAAGCGCATTGCTGAAGCGAAGAAACTGCTGGCCGAAGCCGGGTTTAACGACGCGCATCCGCTGTCGTTTAATTTGCTCTACAACACCTCCGAGTCGCACCAGCGGGTGGCGATTGCGGCGTCTTCGATGTGGAAGAAAAACCTCGGCGTCGAAGCAAAGCTGCAAAACCAGGAGTGGAAAACCATGCTGGATGCCATGCACACCGGCAACTTTGACGTGGTGCGCTACGCGTGGATCGCCGACTACGATGACGCTTCCACTTTCCTGAACACCTTCCGTACCGGCGATAGCGAAAATACCGCGAAGTACAGCAACCCGGAATATGATGCGCTGATGCACGATGCGGCGAAAACGCAGGACGTGGCCCAGCGCGCCCGCGACTACCAGAAAGCGGAAGACCTGCTGGCTCGTGACGTACCGGCGATTCCGGTCTATCACTACGTACGCACGCATCTGGTGAAGCCGTGGATAGGTGGCTTTACGCCCGATCGCCTGGGCTACTACTACACCAAAGATATGTTTATCAAAAAACATTAAGCAGGATGAGGGGCGCTAAAAGCGTCTGAAATCTAGCCATTGTGTTGTTTTTTCAGGCGAATAACAATATTTTGGCTGTTTTTCAAGCAAACGAACGTTTTGGTGCTTTACAGGTCGGTTCGGGATGTTTATAGTGCGCCTCATTGGAAGCGTGGCCGAGCGGTTGAAGGCACCGGTCTTGAAAACCGGCGACCCGAAAGGGTTCTAGAGTTCGAATCTCTACGCTTCCGCCAAATATAAGCCCCAAGCTATTAATTAGCTTGGGGCTTTTTCGTTTTATATGGTTCCCCCCCCCCTTAATCTCACGCCGTCATCGTTTCTCCCCACGCCGCAGCAAACCATCCACAACATCATCAGGATAGCTAAAATGGGATTATGCCTAGGCTTAAAAGATACTATTGTGAATTTAATTTCACTATAGTAAATTTAAGCGAGCTCACTCGGTATGTTAATACACACAGTAATGACCACGTTAAGGCAGAGAAAATGTTAAAAATCAGGATGTCACGACCCTCTGAAGCGGCAGAAATCATCCAGATCTGGAGAAATTCTGTAGATGCTACGCACAATTTTCTGACGGCTCACGACCGTCAAGAGATCGAAAAAGAGGTTATTGGCTTTTTTTCACAAACCCCGGTATGGGTAGCAACAAATCAGGAAGACCAACCGTTAGGATTCATGTTTTTGCATGAAGGCCATCTGGAGGCGCTTTTTGTCGATGCTTCAGCTCGCGGACTTGGCGTCGGAAAACGGTTGATCTCGCATGCATTGTCTCTGCATCCTGATTTAAGCGTCGATGTCAATGAACAGAATCACCAGGCCGTAGGGTTTTATCAGCATATGGGCTTTCAGATTTCAGGGCGCTCCGGGCAGGACAACCAGGGAAGGCCCTATCCCCTGTTACATCTCCGCAAGGCAAAGATGATGTAACCCCTTCTGCAGGGGGAATATCATGGATCTTTTTGACTAAAAGCGACGATGTAGGAACAGCTCTGCTCGCTATCAGGGTTACTCATTTGGTACTCGCTTGCAAAGGTAAGGGCAAGACAGTCACCGGCTTGTAAATGATGGGTCTGATGATTGACCCGAAAATCAAGGCGGCCGCTCAACATCCAGAGCGTCTGCCCGGAAAGATGCTCGTTGGCAGAGGCGGGGATCGTCAGTTGACCCATCGCGGGAATTTCAACTTTTATCAGTTCCGGCGATGCTCCCGCAGGGGACAGAGACCAGCGGGTAATACCTGTTTCTTTATCCATCCAGTGATGCTGCTGATGGGCAAAGAGTACAAGTGAATTCTGATGTTGTTCAAGCTCAGCAAACAGCTTTGAGAGCGTAATATTCAGCGCATTAGCTAACCGGCTCAGTATCGTTGCGCTGGGGCTGGAGGCGCCGCGTTCAACTTTGCTAATCATGGCCTGACTGACGCCCGAACGCTGGGCAAGCTCTGATACCGTCAGGTTGCGAGCCTTTCTGTGTTTAAGCAATAAACGTGCGATATCGCTATCTACTATCTGATTTTTAGCTGTTTTATCCATTTTCACCCTCACTTTCACCAGCCTGATTATGCCATTACATAAATTGGCCTGAAATAAATGATTTGTCAGACTGAAAATTCAGGCTTTCTGAGCGTTGATTATCACGGGTAAGTCAGGCAACCGTAACGTCCGTATCTGGTGCTAAGCTGCCAGCAGCGCGTTGTCAGACCCTGATTAATGATATTTTGCTGTTTATCAGTTGAGATAGAGCGAGAAAAGAGACGGTTGTTCCCCCTTACCGAAAAGAGAGGGGGAACTGCGGGACGGTCAGTATACGAGTGCTACTTTTTTAACTCATTTTTTACCGTATCTTTAATATCTTTCAGCGGGCTATGCGGGTTTTTTTTGCAAATCTCAAGGGTCAGCGGAACCGCCGTCGTTTCGGTCTCATTGAAGTCAACGTAGTCGCCGCCTTTGAAATCAACATCTTTGTTAAGCATCCAGAAGGCAACAGGCGCCATAGTTTGTGGGTTGAGGTCGATGAATTCCTGACAGCTCATATTTTTGGGTGTAACTTCTTTTGCCACGGCGTTAACGCCAGCGGTGGCCAGCAGTGCCGAGGCGAAAATACCGACAGTGGACAGTGTAAATCTGTTAATCATAATAAACTCCATAATGCATATTGAAATGCTGATGTGACCGGCAATGCTTGATATGTCGGATGACTAAATAATAACGCGCCAAAAAACAGATCGCGGAGTGGCGAATAAAAATAGCCAGAAGTGATATTTTTTGGCGCTTATCTTATTATTTTTTGTTTATAAAATAATCGGCGAGATTATTACCTCACTTCTTTTATGCTTTATCCACCGGGGCGTCTAACGGATAGGGGTTTTTATGAATACGGTTATAGTTGAGTGCATAGAATGCCGTAATCACCATCAGCGTGACGAAGGACCACATCACCTCTTTGGCACCAGAGCCCACGACGGCCCAGATACAGTAAACGAAGGCGATAAAAGTGATAAATAGATACAGTGGGCGTGCCTGACCAAAGTGGCCATGGCCCAGCAAGAGCAACGCTGCACAGGTGTACAGATACGGAACCAGAGTGAAGATCACCGAGACGGAAGAGACCAGGCCAAACTCTTTTGCTGCGTTAGGTGAAATACTGCTGAACTGGAAGAGGGTCATCAGTACGCCGACGATCAACAGCCCGGCGACCGGGGTGCCGGACTGGTTCACGCGAGAGAAAATTGGGGGAAACAGACCATCATCGGCTGCGGCTTTTGCGGTTTGACCCGCCAGTAATGTCCAGCCGCCGAGTGAACCAAGACAACCCGCCGCAGCACAAAACGAGACTATTGCACCGGCGGTATTGCCAAGCGCCAGGCGAGCGGCATCGCCAAAAGGAGAAGCGGAAAGCCGCAGGGCAGCGTTAGGAATCATCCCCATAATTGCGGTCGTCGACAGCACGTAGCAGACGGCGGCAATCAGCACGCCGCCGATGGTAGCGATTGGCACGTTGCGTTTCGGATTTTTTACCACGCCTGCGGCGACCGACGCGCTTTCCACACCGATAAAGGACCACAGCGTTACGCTTAGCGTACTCTGGATGGCCCCAAAGGTGCTGAGCCCACTGACGTTCCAGGCGGACATGTAGGTTTCACTTTTAAACCAGAACCAGCCAAACAGGGCAATCCCGACAATAGGGATCAGCGCCAGCACGGTAGCCACGGCCTGCACGCGGGTAATCATTTTGGGCCCAACGATGTTCAGCAGAACGAATATCCACAGCACCACCACACAGGTAATAGTCAATACCATAGGCTCTTTCAGAATCGGGAAGAAGTAGCTCAGATAGCCAACCCCAATCACCACCATGGCAATATTCCCCACCCAGCAGGCCAGCCAGTACAGGACGTTGGTCTGATAGCCTAAAAATGGCCCAAAGCAGCGGCGGGCGTAGGCATATGAACCGCCCGGACTGGTATCTAAGGACGACATTTTGGCATATACCATCGACAGCGCCAGCGCGCCGATGATGGTGACAAGCCATCCATAGATGGCAATCCCGCCGGTTGCCGCCAGATTAGCGGGCAGCAGAAAAACCCCCGAGCCCATGATATTTCCGGAAACCATCAGGGTGACCGGAATCAGGCCCACTTTGTTTGCATCAGCGTCGCTCGACATACTCTTTCTCCTGAATTTAATTCGGGGGAGATAATAGCCTATTGGCGCTATCGTTTTAGCCGTTGCCAGGGGGTATATCCATTGCTGATATTATTATGGCTAATGTCTTAACCTCATTCGGCGGTAACACATTGTCGCCGATGTTGTGAGACATAATGTAATGGCGTCATGCCGTAAAATGTCTTAAAGACGGAGATAAAATAGGATGTACTACGATAACCGCATAATTGTGAGATCTGTGAAATATTCTTCTCGGCGATGAGTAGCTGCTGCGCAGCGTATCGCATACGGCAATCGGTGATTATCTGGCTGTAGCTGGCATTCTCACTCTTTAACTTCTTTTTTAACAGGCTGGGGCTCAGACACAGCGCGCTGGCGACCAGGCTGAGGTTCCATTCTTTTTGAATGTCGTTCTGGATAATCTGATAAACGCTCTCTTTGACGCTATTGCGCAGCATTTGCATGATTAACGCAATAAACCCCGGATTTTCAAGAAAGATAGACAGAACGGTAAAGAGTAATGAGCGGGTGCGCTCAATTTCACAGCTATCGCTGGTGTTAAGTACGCTATGCAGTGCCGCCTCGCGAAAAATTTCAGGTGTCCGACAATGACAGGAAATAACGGGAATGGCCTGCCTTGGCCATGGCGTAATCCGCGTTAAATCTCTATTCAAGAAAAGTAAATAATCATTCAATACGGCGCGACTCATGTGTGCCACTAAAGCATTATCCAGGTATGCAAAATCAATAACATTATTATTGCAGGCGATGATGTTAAGGTGGTTCGCCGGTAATTTTAGTGAGGTGCTGTGGTTAATATTTACTGCAACTTCTTTCTCCGTCAGAACAACGACACAAGGGGCACTGCTACTTAGTCTCATACACGCACTCCAGAAATACGAACAAAAATACCTCAAAAGAAAGAATGTATATTGAGGTGAAAGATTAATTGTATGATGAATCAACGGCAGGCATAAAATACACTAACTTATGATAATGGCAATTGGGGGCTGAAAAATTAAGGGTGTAAATTTTTATTGACGCAAATGAAAAGGATATCTGGGTGCGTTCGGAGCGTGGGGTCGTGAGGGAATATATAAAGATTTCTTACTTTAAATAGCATCAGCAGGGGTGGTAAAGTTAGAGTGCCTAAAATTTACCCCCTGCTGATGGGCCCGTTAAGTCACTTCAGACTTAGCGAAAAGTTATTCATTAAAAGTGTTTTTTTAACTTGTCCCACTCGCCTTTTACTTTGTCTTTAAAGCTGGCTTTATGATCCTCGGTGCAGGCTTGTACGATGGCTGGGGTGACGGTTTCAATTCCTTTCACATCCATCACGGCATCTTCCGGTTTATCTTTATTGTTTAATGCTTCCGCAAAACCAACGGCGGTAGGCTGGAAAGAGGAATCCAGAGCCAGAAAATCTTCGCAAGTCCAGTTGTTCATGGGTTTTTGGGCTTCCGCAGCCTGGCTGATGGCCGGAATTAACAGTAGGCTGCCGAGAATAATAGTAGAGATTTTGTTCATCATTAAATCCTCAATAATACAGTTAACGTGACGAGGTGGATTATATCACCCGAGGCGTGCGGGGCCACAGGATAAGGTATTTTGCAGGATCCTGATGGTTTTCAAAAAAATATTTTAATTCAATTGGTTATATTTGTTTTAAGAGTCCGTCATCAGAATTTATTATCAAATGTACTTTAACGGGGTACTCCTTTTTGCGGTAAATTCACCGCGTGTTTTTTTAATTTTTTTGGAGGTATGTTGTGTTAAGTGTTAATCGGGAAATTATTTCCAGGCTGGATGTGAAAGTTCTTGAGAAGCAACAAAATATGCTGAAGGTTATTGCGGTGCTGATGTTTATCTCTGGTGTCATGTTCATTGTTTATCCCTTTATCTCGGGAGAAATTCTGGCCATGATTTTGGGCATTGCGCTGATCTGTAGCAGTATTGCCTATATAGCAATCATGATAAAAAACCGGCTGCATAATTTTTGGCCCGTAGTGTCTGGTATCCTTATATGTGTTGCCTATGTGGTAATGGGCTACCTGTTTATTGCGGCACCGGAATGGGGTTTGTTTACCATAGCCAGCCTCCTCGCGTGCCTGTTTGCTATGGGTGGGATTATCCGTCTGATGGCCTGGTTCAATAACCGGCGGGTCAAAGGGAGCTGGCTGCAAATCATTATTGGTGTGCTTGATTTGTTGATTGCCTGGAGCTTTATCAACGCTGCGCCTCAGGCCTCGATAATGATGGTTTCGCTGGTGGTGGGGATTGAACTGATGGTAAGCGCGTTGAGCTGTTGGTCTCTGATTCGCTTATTCCGAAAATAATGAGTTAGCTGTTAACGATCTACCCGGTGACGGGTAGATCGTACAAGGTGGCGAGCATTCAAAAGTAAGGGGAGATACTGAGAGTGGCGATCTCACTCATCCTACGCAGTTTAAGTTTCAGCATGATATTAAACTTTTGACTGCGCAGAGTACTTCCTGAAATATTTAACGCAGAGGCAATATCATCATTATCTTCCTCATGTAAAAAATAGCTGACAATCTTAAGCTGATTATGTGAAAAACCTATTTTGGGTTTGCGATAGGATGTGCTGGCGGTGGTCAGCAGCGATGACCAGTGTGCCAGCGACATTTTCCTGTTAACGAAAAATAGCGGCGAGCGGCATTTAATTTTACTGATATGAAAGGGCGCTAGCACCACGATACGCTCGACATCGAGTGTCTGTAAGGTCCTGACGGCATGATCGTCGATAACATTATTATGATAGACATCGATAATCACTTTGGATGCAGAGTCCGTCGTTTGCTGAGCGACCTCTGCCACACTCTCTATTCTGATGACATTTTCATTATTGAACAAATGCGCCACCCCCTGATACAGGAATTCATCTTTGGTGACCATTAAAATCATAACGGGCTCCCTAACTGAAAAAAGCGCGGGGCGACCCGCGCAAAAAAATAAATACTCAGGATTAACTTCACTACTTTTCCAGGTTTTTAGCCTTCCGGCAAAAAACCTTCGATTATCTCAGGCCTTTATGCACATTACGTGATAAACGCCATCAATAATTTCTGTGCCTTCAGTTTCATGTTCGAAACCGGGGAATGCGCGATCCCAGGACTGCAAAGCGCGCAGATAGGCAATGTGTGGGCTGTTGCTGTCACCAAAGTTTTCCCCGGAGAGCAGCATAGGAATACCCGGTGGATAAGGGATCACCGAGTTGGCCGCGACGCGTTTCTGCAACTCTTCAATTGCTACCATTTCAACGTTATTGGAGACAATGGCCTGATACGCATCGCGCGGCGTCATCATGGCTTCCGGCAGTGACGCGTAGGCGGCATTAAGGCTGGCCCCCGGGTTATTGGCTTTCAGCCACGCAAACATGTTATCACCCAGATCGTGTACGCCCAGCGCACCATAGATTTCCGGGTAGCGCTGAGTGAGTTCCGGCATGACCTCGGACAGCGGCGTATTGCTATCATAATGGCGCTTAAAGGAACACTGGGTGTTAATGAGCGTGCCCCATTTCCCGCGGGTGATACCCATGGAAAAGAGGAACATTATCTGGAAGTCGGTGGTGCGGGTTGGCACGATACCGTGGCGACCAAGCCAGGCGGTAACCAGCGCCGCGGGTACGCCAGAATCCAGCAGGTTGCCATCATCTCCCATACCCGGCGCCAGAATACTCACCTTGATAGGGTCAAGCATGCTCCAGTTATCCGGCAGATCCTTAAACCCGTGCCAGCTTTCCCCCGGGCGCATAATCCAGCAGTTCTGGTCGTGACTTAACAGCTCCGCCGGCGCATCTGCGAAGGCCAGCGCTTTTCCGCTTTGCGGATCGATCACCGTTTCTTTGTTCCATGGCTTAAAGAACCAGTCGTTTTTATCGCTAAACTCGCGATACAGACGCGCCAGCGCCTGGCGGAAATCTACCGCTTCATCAATCACCTCCTGGGTCAGCGATAGGCCGCTATTACCCTCCATCATCGAGACGGCAATATCGTTTGACGCGCAGATGGCGTACAGCGGTGACGTGGTGGCATGCATCATATAGGCCTGATTAAACCGCGAAAAGTTCACCGCACCGCGCCCTTCACGCACATGAATATAGGAAGCCTGGGAGAGCGCATTCAGCAATTTATGGGTGGAGTGGGTGGCGAATACGGTTGGGCCGGTATGGTCGCCGGGATTGCCGCGCATAGCATAGTGATCCTGATACACCGGGTTGAAACGGGCGTAGCCGTACCAGGCTTCATCAAAATGAATGCGATCGCTGGTCTGTTCCAGTAGGGCCTGAGCATGTCTGGCGTTATAGCACACGCCATCGTAGGTGCAGTTGGTCACCACGCTGTAGGACGGTTTATGCGCGGCATATTCATGCGTGAGCGGGCTGGTACGGATTTTTTCCTGCAGCGTTTGTGGCAGCATTTCCTGCGGGTAGATAGGCCCGATGATGCCGTAGCGATTTCGGCTGGGCACCATATAAACGGGTTTAGCGCCGGTAAGGATCAAACCTTGTTCGATCGATTTGTGGCAGTTTCGGTCAATGACCACCACGTCATCATCGGTCATGCAGGCCTGCATAATGGTCCGGTTCGAGCCGGAAGTCCCGACAACAACCGACCAGGAACGATCGGCACCGAATACCCGCGCCGCGTTTTTTTCACTCTCGCCAAAGGCGCCGGTGTGGTCCAGCAGCGACCCTAAAGAGGCGCGCTCTATCCCCATATCGGTGCGAAACAGGTTTTCGCCGTAGTAGTCATGATATAACCGGCCAGCAGGCGTTTTGGTAAAGCCGACGCCCCCCTGGTGGCCGGGAGCGGCCCAGGAATATTCATGAATATCATTATATTGCATCAGCGCCGAGAACAATGGCGGCAGCATTTGTTGACGATAGCGGCTCATCGCGGCTACGGCACGTCCGGCGATAAAGTCAGCAGAATCTTCCAGAATCCAGGCAAACTCATCGATAAGCTCCATCAGCTGCGGGTCAATCAGCGCGGTGGCTTTCTCACGCTCACCCAGCAGAAATACCGGCACGTTTTGCTGACGTTCACGAAGCTTATCGAGCAGTTGGCGCACGCGCTGATGTTCATCTTGCTCCTCCATTTGATAGCTGAACATCAGGCAGTCAATGGCTTCATTGGCCGCGATGATGGCGTAGCCGTCGTCAAGGGAGGTGGATTGCATCACCTCAATACCCTGACGGCTTAGCGCATGCACCAGGCGATTCACCGCCGCGCCAACCCAGGTGTCCTGGTGCAGAAATTCGCTTTCAACAATTAGTATTCTCATCTCGTCAATCTCATGGTTGTGTTGGAACGCGGTAAGTAATACGCCAGAGGGCAAAGGGAGTAAACGCAGCCAGAGAGGTTATCGACAGGGCAATTATTTTTATGGCTGATTCTGATATTTATGGCGCGACGGGATATGACCCCCTACGGATATTGCGGGATAAACGAGCAGGGTCCGGCGACGTTTAGCGGCGAGTATCACAGACTGGCGGACTCATTTCTGTTCATTAACGGCGGGGCGCTCCTCTTTAGGCAGCACGCATAGCAGCAGAAGGCATTGCTCTGATTACTCCGCGGGCGTGATGTAAATAGTTAACCTGTTTATTGCTATTTTCACAATGTCGACTAGCAAGAGGGGGCGATAATGAGTTTTCTTTATTTCTTTTAATAATCATATAACGTATTTAAGCGCTGCTTAAGGATATATTTTATATGTTGTATAATGTCAGTGAGTTTTACTTAAGTCATTGTTTTGTGGTTGTCCTGTAGGAATATTCTGAATTTATTTTGCTATTTAGTTGTTGATAATCAATGGGTTGAGTTATTCTCTCTGCTTTAAATGATGGTTATATGAGAGATGTCTTAATGTTGTGTCTACACAAAGTTAATTCATGTCATACAATCGTATGAGAAGCGATTTTAAATGGATATGATTTTCTCATGCTGTTATGCGTGTGGGAGGTTTTTAACCCGCTAAAAATAAATATCCCATGAGGGCGATCACAAAAAATGACGTTGATACGTTATCTTTGCTGTCGTGAGCTTTTTAAATTAAAGGCATCGCGATGCGTGGGGTTTTTATTTAAGGATATATGTCGTGGGTAATAATTATAGATACAATGTTTAAAGGCAGGCTGCGGACAGCATTATTTTTGAATGATGACTTTTTCTGAGTTACTACTCAATATAAATAGTCAACAAAGTAAATTATTTACAATTCAAATATAAATATAGTTTTTTGATTTTATTGGTTTTTTATCGTGGGTATAGGCCGTTATTTTCTCACCAGCCGCGTCACGATGATGAGTCAGTTATCCGCCGGGATATATCTGTGTGGTTGTTCACAATAATCCATTCATTACTGCTCTGTGACGAGGTTCTAATCATATGGCTAATATCTCTATTATTGCCAGGAGTGGCGCAACAACTTCTACCGTGTCAGGTGAAACCGCAAGCGTGATTTCACCCAGCATTGTGAAACTTAACATTAACCCTCGGGACGTCGCCGGGCTGGAGCGCAACGGTAACGATCTGGTGATCACCTTAAAAGACGGCGAAAAGGTCACCATCGAAAATTATTTTGTGGTTGATGCCGAGGGGAATGGCAGTGAACTGGTGTTTGAAGACCAGAATGGCGCGCTGTGGTGGGTAGAAGAACCCGCCGCCGGCCTGCATTTCGCGCCGCTGCAGGATATCGATACCTTGCTGATAACCCAGAGCAGCACGGAAGGCGCCATGCCGTGGATCTTCGGCGCTCTGGGGGTTGGCGCGGGTATGGTTGCCGCGGCTGCAAGTATTGGCAGTTCGGGTAATCACCATCACAGTGCCGATAGCGAATCGTCTGGCGACCCGGGCAGCGACCCGAATGGTAATCCCGGTACTAACCCCGGTACAGACCCCGGCACAGACCCAGGTCCCGGCACCACAACGCCTCCAGAAAGCGGCCCGAATCAGGTTGATAACGTCTCTGAGATGACGATTACCGATAACGTTGAGCAAAATATCGGGCCCGTCGCCAAAGGCGGGTTTACCAATGACAATACGCCAACCTTAAGCGGCGTGGCGCTAGCAAACGCAACGGTCACCATCTATGACGGCGAGACCCTTTTAGGCTCCGTAAAAGCAGACGCCAAAGGGGCATGGAGCTTTACCACCGGCGTGCTTAGCGACGGGGTGCACAGTTTTACCACCACGGTGAGCAAAGGGGATGTCAGCTCCGGGAAGAGCGGTGCGTATGTGGTGACGATTGATACCCATGCGCCGGGTGCGGTCACGTTGGTGATTGCCACAGATAATCAGTCCCCGGTGCTGGGCACCATTTCGGCTGGCGAGACCACGAACGATAACACGCCGGTGATCAGCGGCAAGGCCGAGCCGGGCAGCGTGGTGAATATTTATGATTTTGGCAAACTGGTCGGCAGTGCGCTGGTCGACGATCGCGGCAACTGGGGCCTTGAGTTAAGCACGGTATTGGGCGAAGGCCCGCACAGTCTGACCGCCAATGCCACCGACCGGGCCGGGAACGTTGGGCCAACCACCGAACCGCTGTTGTTTAGCGTTGATACCGTGAAACCGCTAACCATGGCCGAATTTACGGTGAGTGACGATACGGGCGGCTCGGCGGTTACGCTGAAAACCGGCGATACCACGACGGACAGTACGCCCACCTTTAGCGGCGCCGCTGGCAGCGTGAAGGACGGTGCAACGGTCAGTATTTATCAGGGAACCACGCTGCTGGGCACCGCCACCGTAGCCGCTGACGGTAGCTGGCGTTTTACCCCTGATGCGCCACTGGCGGGCGGAAAATTCGAGTTCACTACCGTGGTCACCGACGCGGCGGGCAACCAGAGCGCCGCGTCGCCGCCTTTTAGTCTGACCATCGCCCCACCGGTGACTAGCGTTACCGTGACCTCAGTCGATGATAACGTCGATCTGCCATCCACAACGCTGGCAAACGGCGCGTCAACCAACGACACCACGCCAACCTTTAACGGCACAGGTCCTGCCTCAGGCACGATAACCGTTTATATCAACGGAGTATCAGCAGGCACCGTGAGCGTTGATGACCAGGGTATCTGGCATTTCACGCCGCCGGCGCTGGCGGACGATCGCTATAGCTTTACCTTCTCAGCCGATGACGGTGCGACGAGGTCGGAACCCTATATTTTAACCGTTGATACCCATGCCCCTGATGCCGCAGGCGAGATCACGGTGATTGACGATCTCAACCCGGAGATTGGCCAGTTGAACAGCGGGGATTTGACGAACGACGGCACGCCGATTATCAGCGGTACCGCCGAACCGGGATCGACGGTGCGCATCTATGACGGCAGCAGCCTTATCGGTACCGTTCTGGTCGGTGACGATGGGCAATGGGGCTTTACCCCGACATCCGCGCTTGGCGAAGGCTCGCACACGATCACCACCATTGTCACCGATGCCGCCGGCAACGAAAGCGCTGCATCACCCGACTTTGTGCTGGTAGTGGATACCCAATCCCCCGATCCGGTCACAGAGCTGCTGGTGACGGATAATAAAGCGCCGGTGGTGGGCACCATTACGGCAGGTGACGTCACCAATGATGCGACGCCGGTGCTCAGCGGTAAGGCGGAGCCGGGCAGTGACATCATTATTTATGATAAAGGTATTGAGATTGCTCACACCGTGACCGATGCCAACGGCCACTGGGGGCTGGAGCTGACGACGCCGCTGAGCGATGGGCCTCACGGGCTGACCGTGGTGGCGATAGATGCCGCCGGGAATGCCAGCCAGCCGACGGCAGAGCTGGTGTTTAGCGTTGATACCTCTGCGCCGCGCGCCGCTATTAACATCACTGCGGTTGATGATACGGGGCCGGTACAGGAGAAGCTGACCAGCGGCAGTATCACCGACGATACCACGCCGACCTTCTCGGGTAGCGCGGAACCGAATAGCACCGTCAGCATTTATGATGGCGCGAAGCTGCTGGGGCAGATTGTGGTCGATGCGGGCGGGAGCTGGACTTTCACCCCGGAGATGCCGTTGAGTAACGGTCAGCATCAATTCACCACCGTGGTCACCGACGCTGCGGGTAACGTTAGCCCGTCTTCGCCGGCGTTTAATTTAACGATTACCCCGGTGGCGGATCCGATTAGCGGACTGGTGGTGACCGATAATGCTGACCCCGTTCAGGGGACGCTGGCTAACGGCGCGGCGACGAATGATGTCACGCCGACCTTCACCGGCAGTGCGGCGGCCAACAGCACGATAGCCGTGTATGACAACGGCGTGCTGCTGACTACCGTCAAGGCGGACAGTAACGGCCAATGGAGCTTTACCCCGTCATTGGCGCTGGGCGAGGGCGCGCACAGCGTGACCTTTACCGTCGATAACGGCAGCGGCCCGTCCGCGCCGTCGCAGCCGTTTGTGCTGACGGTGGACACCACGGTGCCCGATCCGGTAACGAATCTGGTGTTTGTCGATGACCGGGCGCCGGTCGTCGGCCAGTTGACCAACGGCAGTATGACCAATGACGGCACGCCGATTATCAGCGGCAGCGCGGAACCCGGCGCGACCGTCACGCTGTATGACGGCGCTCAGGTGCTGGGCAGCGTCAAAGTGGGCAGCGACGGGCAGTGGGGATTCACGCCGGTCACCCCGCTTGGCGACGGCGTGCATACGATTACCGCCACCGTAACCGATGCGGCGGGTAACGTCAGCGCGCCGTCACCGGAATTTGTCCTCGGCGTCGATACCAGGGCGCCGGGGCCGGTAACGCTATTTATTGCCACCGATAATGAAGCGCCGAATGTCGGCACCATCGTCTCCGGCGAAGCCACCAACGACAATACGCCGATCTTCAGCGGCAAGGCCGATCCCGGCGTCCAGGTGATTATCTATGATGGTGACCGTGAGATTGCGCGCACCACGGCCGATCTGAACGGTAACTGGGGGTTAGAGCTGACGACGCCGCTGGCCGATGGCTCGCACAGCCTGAGCGCGGTCGCCGTTGACGGCGCAGGCAATACTAGCGCGCCGACGGCGGCGGTGGAGATTACCGTGGATACCCTGGCCCCGAATACCGTGGCGGGGCTGACGGTGACGGATAACGTGGGTGCAGTACAGGGGCCGTTAGATAATCCCTCCCAGACCGACGATACCACGCCAACCTTTAGCGGTACCGCCGAGCCGGGTACCACGGTCAGTATTTACGATAACGGTGAACTGTTGGGCACGGCGCTGGTCGGCAGCGATAAAGCGTGGACCTTTACCCCCGATGCGCCGCTGAGCGCTGGCCCGCACAGCATCATCACCCAGGTGACCGATGCCGCCGGTAACGCTAGCGCCTTCACGCCGCCCTTTACCCTCACGGTGGCGCCGACGGTGGATGCCATCACCGACGTCACCATCACCGATAATGTGTTACCTGGCACCGGGCTCATCGCCAACGGTGGGACAACCAACGATAGCCACGCCGTCTTTAGCGGAAGCTTGCCTGGCGCGACCACCGGCACTATCCGGGTCTATGACCAGGGGAAACTGGTTGGGACTGTCACCCTCAACGGCGAAACGACCTGGTCCTGGTCGCCCACTTCGGCGCTTGGCGAGGGGATGCACAGCATGACTTTCGTGCTGGAGGTCAACAACGTTTCATCAGAACCTTCCCAGCCGTACGTCATATATGTGGATACCGCTGCGCCGGATCCGGTCGGCAATCTGAGCATTGTGGATGATGCCTCGCCGGGCATTGGCCAGCTGCAAAGCGGCGGCTCGACCAATGACCCGACGCCTATCATTAGCGGCACGGCTGAACCGGGAACGACGGTGACGATTAAGGACAACGGTAACGTTATCGGCACCGTGACCGTGGGTGAAGACGGCCAGTGGGGCTTTATTCCCAACGCCTTAGGCGAAGGTTCACACGCAATAACGACAATCGTCAGCGACGCTGCGGGGAACCAGAGCGCTGAATCGCCGGCGTTTAACCTGAACGTTGATACCGGCGCGCCCGCCACGATTGATGCCCTTGAGGTGTCGGACGACCGCGAGCCGGGGGTCGGCGTGCTGAATGATGGCGATACCACTAACGACAATACGCCAACGCTGACAGGGAAAGCGGAAAACAACGCCACGGTAACGATTTACGATGGCAACACCGTACTGGGAACCGTACAGGCAAACGGTTCGGGAGACTGGAGCTTTACCCCGACGCTGCCGTTGGGTGATGGGCAGCACAGCCTCAGCGCGACGGTCACCGATGCGGCGGGAAACATCAGCGCGAAGTCGCCTGCGTTTACGCTGACTATCGATACCACGCCGCCGACGCCGGTCAGCGGTATCATCATCTCGGCGGACAGCGGAGATGTCGCGCCGGGCGGCAGTACCAATGACACCACCCTGACGGTGCGCGGCAACAGCGAGCCGTTCAGTACCGTGAATATTTACGATACTAACGGCACCACGGTTCTGGGCACGGTTCAGGCCGATAAAGACGGTGAATGGTCGGTGGCTATCGCCGCGCTCACGGAAGGGCCGCACAGCATTACCGCAAAAGCCACCGATGCAATGGGGAACGTGAGCGCCGCCTCTCAGCCTTCGGTGGTGGTTATTGACCTGACACCACCGGCGCCGATTAGCGCGATCATCGTCACCGATAACCAATTGCCAACCCTTGGCACGGTCGGCGCCAACGGCAGTACCAACGATCAACAGCCAACCCTCAGCGGCCGCGCTGAGGCGAATAGCATCATCAATATCTATCACACGGATGCCAACGGCACCACGCTGATCGCCACCACTAAGGCCGATGCGGACGGTAACTGGAAAACGACGCCGACGTTCCTATTGGGCGATAAGCAATATAGCCTGACCGCGACCGCGACCGATGCCGCCGGCAACGTCAGCACCGCCTCTCCTGCGACGATCTTTACCGTCGACACCAACGCGCCGTCAGCCATGACCGGGGTGATTCTGCAAAACAATGGCGTGACGCTGGCGGATGGCGACACGATCAATAACGCTTCGCCAACCCTGAGCGGCGTCGGTGAAAAAGGCGCCACCATCGTGGTTTATGACACCGACGGCACCACGGTACTGGGCACTACGATTGCCGGCCCTGACGGCACGTGGTCCCTGAATCTGCCGGTTCTCGAGGAAGGGCCGCATACCCTCACCGCCAAAGCGGTCGACGCGGCCGGTAATAGCAGCGGAAGCTCCAATGCGATTGCGGTCACTATCGATACCCTCCCGCCCGAGAAGATTAGCGGCATTACCGTCACCGATAGCCAGGGCGTGTTAACCAGCGGCATGGCGATTAACGAGACGCTACCGACGCTCAGCGGCAAAGCTGAACCGAACACCATTATCAATGTGTACAACGGCGCGACGCTAATTGCGACCGGCAAGGCCGACAGCAACGGCGACTGGAGTTTTGCGCCCAACGTACCGCCGACGCCGTCGCTCAAGGACGGCAACTACAGCCTGACCGCCACGGCAACCGATGAAGCGGGCAACGTCAGCGTAGCGTCGCCGCCCTTTGTGTTTACCGTGGATACCGTTGCGCCAGATGTCTCTACCGCGCTGTTTATCACCGATAACGTCGCGCCGGTGATCGGTAATGTCCCGAACGGCGGCAGCACCAACGACACCACCCCGACCTTTAGCGGCAAGGTAGAGCCGGGGGCCAAAGTGGAGGTCTATAGCGGGAGCGCGCCGGACCTGGTGCTGCTCACCACGGTGACCGCCGGTAACGACGGCAGCTGGAGCTACACCCCAGCGCCGCTCGACCAGGGGGAATATAGCATCACGGTGACGGTAACGGATGCCGCCGGTAACACCAGCACCGCCGCGACGGACTTTGTGATTGAAGTGGATACCAATGCGCCTACCAGCGCGCCGACCTTTACGGTGACCGACGATGCGGATCCGGTGAAGCAGATCGTTCAAAGCGGACAAAATATTAACGACGCCACGCCGACGCTCAATGGTTTTGCCGAGCCCGGCAGCACCGTGACCATTTATAACGGCAAGGCGGTGCTGGGGACGGCCCAGGCTTCAAAAGTCGACGGCAGCTGGAGCTTTACGCCGACCAGCGATCTTAAAGATGGCGACTATCATCTGACCGCGACGGCCACCGACGCCGCAGGCAACATCGGCCCGGCGTCGCCCGTTTTTGACATCACGATTGATACCACCGCGCCTGCCAACGTCACGAATATGACGGTCAGCGATGATATTTCGCCGGTAACCGGCCTGTTAGCCAGCGGGGACAGCACCAACGACAAAAACCCGACCTTTAGCGGCAACGCAGAAGCGGGCGCGGTGGTGATTATCTCCAGTGATAACAATGGCGTGATCACCGAGCTGGGACGCGTCACGGCGGACAATAACGGCGTCTGGGCCTTTACGCCGACGCTCACCGATGGCGATTACAGCATCACCACGACGGTGGTCGATAAAGCCGGGAATACCAGCGGCCCCTCAGAGGCCTTTGAGCTGACGGTGGACACCATCAAGCCCGTGAAGGTGACCACCATTGTGGTCGCCGATGATGTGCTGCCGGTGACCACGAACGTCGCCAACGGCGGCACAACCAATGATTCAACGCCGATCATCAGCGGCACCGCCGAGGGCAACAGCAAGGTACTGCTGTTTGATAATGGCAAGTGGGTGGCCACCGTCACGGCCAATAATGATGGCGACTGGAGCTATCCGGTCACTACCCCGCTGACCGAGGGAACGCATCGATATACCACCATTGTTGAAGATGCCGCAGGCAACCAGAGCGCGCTTTCCGATCCGTTTGTGATTATTGTTGATACCGTGGCGCCCGTTGCGCCGGGGGCGATTGTCGCCACCGATAACGTGGGTCTGTATGAAGGAACCATTCCCGTCGGCGGCTTAACCAATGACAAAACGCCAACGCTCAGCGGCGTGGCGGAAGGCAACACGCTGGTGACGGTGTATCAGGATGGCAACCCGGTTTATAGCGTGCAAACGGGGGCGGACGGTAAATGGAGCTACACCACGGCGGAACTGACGGACGCGCAACATACTTTTAGCGTCACGGCGACCGATGCGGCGGGCAATGTCAGCCAACATTCGCCGGATCTGGTGCTGAATATCGACACGCAAAAACCGGCGACAATGGGTGTCGTGACGGTTAGCGAAACGCTTGCCGTCGGCAGCGGACCGGTTGACGCAGGGGGTTATACCAAAGATACGACGCCAACCTTCAGCGGCACGGCGGAGAAGGGCAGCCTGATCACCATTTATGACGGTGCAACCCCGCTTGGAACCACCACCGCCTCAACGGTTGACGGTAGCTGGAGCTTTACCTATCCGTCGGCGCTCGACCAGCGAGAGTACGTCATCACCGCCACGGCCACCGACGCGGCGGGCAATGAAAGCATCGCCTCGCCGCCATTTAGCTTTACCGTGGATTCCGTGGCCCCCAATCCGGTGACGGGCCTGACGGTTAGCGACGATGTCACGGGTGACATTGAGGGGGAATTAACATCAGGCGACCTCACCAACGACAACACGCTAACGCTGGCCGGCAATGCGGAAGTGGGCAGCACGGTCAAAATCTATAACGACACCACCTATCTGGGCGAAGTGACCGTAACAGATCCCGACGGTAAATGGACCTTTACGACGGGCAAGCTCGATGATGGCATCGTCAACCTGACCACCACGGTGACCGATAAGGCCGGTAACGTCAGCGAGCCAACGCCGGACTTTATCCTGCGTATTGATGCCACCGCTCCGGCCACGCCGTCGACCATTACCGCGACCGATGACGTCGCGTGGTATGAAGGGACGATTAGCGCCAACGGCCTGACTAACGATGCTCAGCCTGTGCTGAGTGGGAAGGCGGAAGCCTTCGCGACGATCACTATCTATCAGGGCATTGGCAGCGCAACCCCAACGGCGATCGACACGGTCGTCGCCGATGCTGCTGGGCGGTGGGAATACACCCCCTCTACTGCGCTTGGCAATAACCAGTACACCTACTACGTTACGGCGACGGATGCCGCCGGTAACACCAGCAACCCTTCCGGAAATCTGGTGTTCACGGTGGATACGATCGCGCCGCTGGCGATCACGGCAATAGCGGTGACGGATGGTCTCCTTCCTCTGGGGCCCACTTCGGATTTGAACCGTCCAACGGTGAGGGGGGAGACCCTGGCCAGCGAGGCAGGGTCAACGGTCAATATCTACGACAAGGGCGTGCTGATTGGTAGCACAACGATCGGTAGCCTGGGTACGTGGAGCTTCACCCCAGAGGCTCCGCTTGCCGATGGCAGCCATACTTTCACCGCCAAAATTATGGATGCTGCGGGTAATGAAGGCGGTGTTTCAGTATCGGTCGCTTTAATCATTGATACCTCGGTGCTGAACGGCGGTATCACCGGTCTGGAAGTGATCGATAACGTCGCTCCCGTAGAGGGGCCGATCGCCAACGGCGGCTATACCAACGATCCGACGCCAACCTTCCGCGGAACCGCGCAGGCTGGCACGACTATCAACTTCTACGATAACGGCAGCTCTATTGGGTCGACAGTGGTCAATGGCGACGGAACATGGTCGTTCACCCCCACGTCAGATCTCGCCAGCGGCTCGCACCTGATCACCACCACGGTGAGCAACGGCGTCACGACCACGCTGCCTTCTGCACTGTTCCAGCTGACCGTAGACACCGACGCTCCGGGCGATGTCATCTCGCTGGTCGTGACCGACGATGTCTTACCGGGCGCGGGCAGCATCAGCGACGGCGGGACCACCAATGATAAAACCCCGACCTTTAGCGGCAGCATCGATTCGGCGTCTCTGGAAGCGGGCGGCACGGTCATTATTATGGAAGGTGACAAGGAAATCGGTCGGGCGACGCTGGGCATCAGCGGGGCCTGGTCCATTACCCCCAGCCAACCGCTGGGTGAAGGAAGGCATGACTTCACCATTACTGTGGTCGATCAGGCAGGTAATGTTAGTGCGGGTAAGGGCTTCAGTCTGACGGTGGATACCGCGCCGCCAGCGGTGGTGAATGGCATAACGCTCTCGGATGACGTCGATCCGATAAAAGGCACCATTGCCGTCAACGGCACCACCAACGACGCCACCCCGACGCTCAACGGCGCGGCGGGCAGCGCGGAAGCGGGCAGCCGGGTCTCCATCTACGATGGCAGCGTGTTGCTTGGCTCTGTGCTGGCGAATGCCGACGGCTCATGGACGTTCACCACGCCAGTGCTGCTGAACGGCAGCCATAGCCTGACGGTGACCGCCACCGATGCGGCAGGCAACGTCAGCACGGCGACCTCGCCGATCGCCTTCACCGTGGATACCGTTGCGCCTCTGCCCATTCTGGCGCTGAGCGTCTCGAACGACGTTGGCACAACGGCGCTGATAAGCGGCGCTACCACGAAAGACAGTACGCCGATTATCGGCGGACGTGCCGAAGCGGGCAGCACCGTTACTGTCTACAACGGCCAGACGGTTATTGGCACTACCACCGCCGCAGCAGACGGCACCTGGAGCATCGCGCCATCCTCGCTGGCTGACAAGACCTACACCTTCACGGCCACCGCCACCGATGCGGCGGGCAACGTCAGCCAGGCTTCACCGCCCTTCACGCTGACGATTGACACCCAGGCCCCGACCGCGCCTTTGGCCTTTACCGTAACCGACAACATTGCGCCAGTGACGGGCAATGTCACCAGCGGTACGACCATCAACGACACCCACCCGGTCCTCACCGGTGCTGCCGGCAGCGTCGAAGCCAACGCGCTGATCACGATTTACAACGGCAACACCGCGATAGCGACCACCCGCGCGCTGGCCGATGGCTCATGGAGCTACGCCTCGCTGACGGGATGGGGAAATGCCGCTTACGCACTGACGGTCACCGCGACCGACGCGGCGGGGAACGAGAGCGGCAAGTCGCCGATCTTTAACCTCACCATCGACACCGTTGCGCCAACCGCGCCTGGCGGCATCACGGTGTATGACAATTACGGTACGATCGTCGGGAATGTAACCAACGGCGGCGTGACCGATGATACCCAGCCTCTGCTAAGCGGGACGGCGGAGCTGGGCAGCACGATTAAGATCTACGATAACGGCGTACTGGTTGATAGCGTCGTCGCCTCCGGGCCGGGGGGCTCGTGGAGCTACCAGATTGTGGACCCGCTGAAATCGGGGCCGCACAGCTTCACCGTCACCGCCACCGATGCTGCCGGTAACGTCAGCCTGCCATCGGCCATCTTCGCCATGAACGTCAACACCACCGCGCCGGCGGCGATCCTCAATTACACCGTCACCGACGATGTCTCTCCGGGCGTCGGTACGCTGACGAGCGGGGCGACGACCAACGACAGCCTGCCAACGATTTCCGGTATTGGCGCTACGCCAAATACCACGGTGATTGTTCTGGATGGCGGCGTTGAGATTGGCCGCGGCACGGTCAACGGATTGGGCGTCTGGTCCGTGACGCCGAGCAGGGCGCTGGGTGAGGGGGCGCACAGCCTGACGCTGGTGGTGGTTGACGCCGCGGGTAACACCAGTGATGCCACCGATCCCTTTAGCCTCAACGTTGACACGATCACCCCGCAGGCGGGTGCGCTACCGCTGGTCAATGATAACGTTGGCACGGTGAAAGGCGATCTGACCAGCGGCGCGCTGTCTGACGATAATACCCCGACGCTGCGCGGCACCGTGGAACCGAATGTGTGGGTCAACGTGTATGACGGCAGCAAACTGCTGGCCACGGTGAAGGCCGATGCCTCCGGCGCCTGGAGCTATACCCCGGCGGCGCTGGCCGATGGCGAACACCGTTTCAGCACCACGGTGAGCGATGCGGCGGGCAACGTCAGCGGATCGTCGCCGGTCTTCATCCTGAATATCGACGCGACGCCGCCGCCGGTGGCCGCCAACATCACCCTCACCGACAACGTCGCGCCGGTGCTGGAAATACTGTCCAACAATGGTTCGACCAACGACAACACTCCGACCCTGAACGGCACCGCGGAAGCCAATGCAACCGTGACGATCTACAGCGGCGCGAACGTTCTGGGCAGCGTGAAGGCTGACGGCAATGGCCTCTGGAGCTATACACCGTCGGCGCTCACCGATGGGACCTACACCTTCTCAACGGTTGTCAGCGATGCGGCGGGCAACGCGAGCGGGCGCTCGCCGGATTTCACCATCACCATTGATACTAAAGCGCCGGTAGCGATCGGCACGCTCACGGTAACCGATGCGGTCGATCCGGTATCCGGAACGTTGAGCAACAACGCCAGCAGCAACGATACGCGTCCGGTAATCAGCGGCACGGCGGAGAAAAACGCCACCATCACGGTCTACGATGGCAGCAAAGTGCTGGGCACCACCACGGCGGACGCCAATGGCGCATGGTCGTTCCGGCCGGGGACAGAGCTGGCCGACGGCGCGCATGCCTTTACGGCCACGGCAACCGACGCGGCGGGAAATATCGGCACCGCTTCGCCCGCCTTTAACCTGACTATCGATACCGTCGCGCCGGGGGCGATTACCGGCCTGACGGTATACGATGACGTCGCGGCGGATCTCGGCAACCTGACCTCGGGCAGCATCACCAACGACACGATGCCGACCTTCAGCGGAACGGCGGAGGCTAACAGTAAGGTCGCTATTTACGACGGCAACAACTTCGTCACCACGGTAACCGTAGGAAGCAACGGGCAGTGGACATGGACGCCGACGTCGGCGCTGTCGACCGGCGCGCACAGCTTTACCTTCAATGCCGTCGATGCGGCGGGGAACGTCGGGGCGAAAACGACGCCGTTTGTCCTCACCATCGATCCGACCATTGGCACGCAGGTGCTCAATGCGGTTAACGATGAGGCCGGTCTGACGCTGACCACCTCCATTCAGCAGGTTACCGCTACGCCCAGCTCGGCGTCGCAAAGTCTGAACGTATTGAAGCTGGGGGTGGGCGACCTGCTGTCGCTCAACGTCATCCAGAGCAGCCAACTGCCCACGTTCCACGTTGATGACGGCGCCTCGCGCGCGTTGACGCTGCAGGCGAGCGCGGTGGGCGTCACGCTGCTGTCGACCTTCGACCTGTATATCTACAAGTCGAACGGCGACGGCACCTACAGCATGTACCAGAAGGTGGATAACTTCCTGCAGGTGCTGCTGCTGGCCGGGACCTCCGGGACGGCGAAGCTGAATCTGCCGGCGGGCGACTACGCGCTGCTGTTGCAGGCTGATGACGGTCTGTCGCTGTTAACCAGCAGCCAGCTGAAGGTGACGTCCGACGTCACGACCGGCGTCTTTGTGGATGCGGCCGGGGCGACCACCACCGGTAACGTGATCACCGGCGTCGGCGGCGGCGGGGTAGATAGCGCGCCAAACGGCACGGTGGTGAGCGGGGCCAGCGGCGCGTCGTCCAGCGGCCTGACCGCCGTCGCGGCGAGCGGTTCGACCACGATTGTCGGCACCTACGGTACGCTGACCATCAACGCTCAGGGCGGCTATACCTACGCGCTGAAAGCGGGCGTTTCGCCGTCCAGCATCACCGGGCCGGACGTCTTTACCTATCAGCTGAAAGCGCCGAATGGCTCCACCAGCAATGCCACGCTGACGATCGATCTTAACCTGCCTAACCTCCATGCCAACGGCGACAAAGTGACGCTGGAAGTTGATCCGACGCCCGTTGATGTCACCACCGCCGGCGTGAGCAACTCTTCGCTGATTGTGGCGAGCATCGGGCTGGGGTCGGTACTGGGTGTGGACGTCAGCGTGAGGGACCAGCTACAGGTTGATGTGCCCGTCAACTCAACCCGCACCTTTACGCTCAGCGGCAGCGTCGTTGGGGTGGCTCTGCTGTCAACGTTTGACCTCTATATCTACAAGCTGAATCCGGCGACGGGCCAGTACGAACAGAGCAAAGTCTATGATGACTGGATTAAAGTTCTGGCGCTGGTGGGGTCAAAAACGCAGTCGATTACGCTGGATGCGGGGCACTATGTGTTCCTGCTGAAGGCTGATAATGGTGTGGCGGTGGGCAGTGTCGCCACATTAGCGACCAGCAATGACGTCACCCATACCTATCAGGCCGCCGTCGAATCCGTCACCGGTAACGTCATTACCGGCGCGGGCAGCGCCAGCGGTGGGGCGGACGTCGCGCCAGCGGGCACCGTGGTGACCTATGTCAACGGTCAGGCGGTATCGGCGACCGGGACCACCACCATTGTCGGCAACTACGGCAACCTGGTCATCAACGCACAAGGGGGATACACCTATACCCTGCGCACCGGGCAACCGGCCAGCGGGCTGGGCCAGGAAAGCTTCACCTACGTGATCCGCAACGGTTCCTCGGTCAGCACCTCAACGCTGACCATTTCCCTGCCGTCAGTGGGAAGCGCGGCCAGCGCGCAGTCGATGATGGCCACCATGGCGCTGGTGGCGGACGAAAGCGTTGTGCAGACCTCGACGGCGGCCCAGACCACGGCCCAGACGGCCACGCTGCTGGCAACATCGGAGGCCGTCACCGCCCAGAGCGCCACGCTGACGGTGGACAACGCGGATGCGTTGACGCATTCAGCGCTGGTGCTGACATTCTCCACGCTGCCCACCGCCAGCGGACATGTGGCGTATCAAATCCTTGATGCTCAGGGGAATTTGATTACCAGCGGCTCGCTGACCGTGGATGGCACGACCCTCACCGCCAACGTCATCCTCGATAACGCCACTCTGCACGATGGCCAGTACAGCGTGGTGCTGCAGGATACCGCCGGGAATACGCTGAACAGCGAATTCAGCACCGTGCTGACCAGCGTCGCGGTGACGCCGGAGGCATCGGCGGCCGGGGTGACGGTGGAAGGGCAGATTGCTGATATCGCGCTCGGGACGCTGTGGGACAGCATTACCCTGGTGAATGAGAAGGGCCAGCAGGTAACGGAAACCGCGGGCAGCGCGCAGTCGCAAACCCTCGAGGGGCTGTACGGTACGCTCACGCTGCATGCCGACGGCAGCTACAGCTATAGTCTGCGCGAAGGCGTCAGCGTGGCGGATCTGACCCAGCGCGAGCAGTTTGACTACACCCTCAAGGCCGCGGACGGCACCCTCAGTCACGGCAGTCTGACTATCGATCTGCATCCGCATGTTGAAGGCAGCGACAAGGCCGACACCACCGTCAGCAGCGCGTATGACGATACCTATACGCTCGGCGGCGGCGGTGACACGGTGATCTTTAATCTGCTCGATAGCCACGATGCCACCGGCGGAAACGGCCAGCATAGTCACTGGACAGATTTCTCAGTTAGTGACGGAGATCATATAGATATCAGCAAGCTACTGACGGACTGGAGTGGTAAATCTGAGGATCTCGGCCAATATTTATCTATAGAGCACACGGCATCGGGCGACACGGTGGTGTCGATTGACCGCGACGGTGCCGGGACGCAGTACCAGTCTACGCAACTTATCACCCTGGAGGGCGCGCAGCCGACGCTGGAGGAGCTGCTGCATCAGGATTCATCAGCAAACCACGGATAACGGCTCAGAAAGAGCATCGCGCGCCGTTGCCCCGTTGTCTGACGGGGTAACGGCTGTCGCATCAGGACGGCACGACCTCAGGAGCAGGACCCTCCGACCCGCTTATTTCCCTATGGAAGGGACATCGCTGCGGGGCGGATATTCATCAATAGTCATCAAAAAATAGAAACGGCCACTCAGGTCAATATAGTGATTATATTGGGGATGTTGTATGGGAACGCGAGGCGGTAAAGGCACGACACTTCTTTGGTTAGCGGTTTGTATTCAGCCACTGCTGTTGCCCGATGCCGGGGCGGCGTGGGGGCGTTCAGAGAGCGAAACCGCCAGACAGATCAATCCGCAAAATATCGCCGCGGGCGATCAATTACCCGATCTGCGTGGACGCGATCCTGGCCTTGCCGCCAGCGCAACGCCGCCCGCCAGTATGACCATCAACCAGGCGGTGCAGCGCGCCGTCCAGTGGTATCCGGATATTGGTACCGAAGCCGGAAAACTGCTCAGCACCGCGCAGAAAATTGACGTCGCGCGCGCCAAATACTATCCGCAAATCAGCGGCGGCCTGAATAACGGCGTCACCAACAGCTATTCCAACCACGGCAACGTGCCCTCGGTGGTGCTGTCGTTGTCCCAGATGCTCTATGACTTTGGCCTGACCGACAGCGCGGTGCGGGAGGCCAACGCAGCGGTGGCCGGCCAGCAGGCCGTCGTACTGCTGAGCATTGATAAAGTGGCGCACGATACCGCCGCGGCGCTGGTCCAGGTGCAGGGTTATCAGGAACTGGTGTCGATTGCCGAAGAACAGCTGAGCTCGCTGCAACAGCTGGGTAGGTTAGCCAACGAACGCAACAGCGAAGGGGCCAGCTCGCTGTCCGACGTGGTGCAAACCGACGCGCGTATCGAAGGCGCGCGGGCGACGCTGGCGCAGTATCAGGCCAATCTTGAACGCTGGCGCGCCACGCTGTCGACCTATCTGGGCTGGAACAAGATTGATACGGTGAGTAATGCCTTCCCGCAAACGCTGGGGAAATCCTGCAGCGTGGCGAGCGTTGATGACCAGCTCGTACCGTCGGTGCTGGAGGCGCGGGCGCGGGTAAACCAGGCGGCGGCCCAGCTGGCGGGGGCGGAAGCGCAGATGAAACCGACCATCTCGCTGGAGTCGGACGTCACGCACTATTTAAACGATCGCTACGCCAACAGCGACCAGCTGGATCGCACCCAATATTCGGCCTACGTGCGGGTGAAAATGCCGATTTATCAGGGCGGCGGGCTGAGCGCCAATCGCGATGCCGCGCAGTACAGCCTGGATGCCGCGACCACGGCGGTACGCAGCGCCCAGCTGCAGGTTCGCCAGCAGCTCAGCGCGGCGCAGAGCGCGGCGGTCAGCCTCCAGCAGGCGCTGCAAATTCAGGCCCGCCAGCAGATCCTGACGCAAAAGACCCGCGAACTGTATCAACAGCAGTACCTCGACCTCGGCTCGCGGCCGTTCCTGGATGTGCTCAACGCCGAGCAGGAGGTCTACCAGGCGCGCTTTACCCAGCAGGAAACCGAAAGCCAGCTGCGTACTCTCCAGCTTGATTGCCTGTACAACACCGGGCTAACCCGCCAGCAGTTTGCGCTCAATAACCAATCCATTCAGGGTGTGGAGATCCAACCATGACCGGGAAAAGCCATATGGCCGAGCAGGAGACGCTGGACGCCCGCGCGCTCAGCGATTGGGTGGCCGTCATTAGCCAGGTGGCGACGCACTATCGCCTGTCATTTTCCCCCGGCGGCCTCCAGGCGATGGCGCGCTGGCAGCTCGGTAAGCCGCTGAGCGTGGCCTTAAATAATATGGCGCGCCACGTCGGGCTCACCGCCAGACGGCTGCATGAAAAACGGGATGACGTCTCCGGCTGGCGGCTGCCGCTGGTGGTGCAGCTGAAGGAAGGGCAGATTGGGATCATTCACAGCTTCGACGGCAAAAACAACGTCGGCGTCAGCTTTACCCGCGATGCCAACCTGATTGTGACCCAGCCGCTGGCCGACCTGCTTGAGAACATTCAGGTGGTGGTCGCTTTTCGCCCGGCGTCGATGGCTCGCGATAGCCGCACCGAAGAGTATCTGGCGGACTTTAATCCCGGCTGGCTGAATCAGCTGGTGATGGTCAAGAGTAAACCCTACGCGCACGTCATGCTGGCGTCGCTGGTAATCAACGTGCTGTCGATGGCCGGGATTATTTTCTCCATGCAGGTCTATGACCGGGTGATCCCCGCCCAGTCCTACCCGACGCTGTACGTGCTGTTTATCGGGGTACTGATCGCCGTGGCTTTTGGCTTTGCCATGCGTCTGATGCGTAGCCACGTCAGCGACATTCTCGGCAAGCAGGCCGATATGCGTATTTCCGACCGGGTGTTTGGCCACGCGCTGCGCTTAAGAACCCACGTGGTGCCGCGCTCGACCGGCAGCTTTATCTCCCAGCTGCGCGAGCTGGAGTCGATTCGTGAAATGGTCACCTCGACCACCGTTTCGGTTATCGCCGATCTGCCGTTCTTTTTCCTGTTCTTACTGGTGATGGTCATTATCGCCCCGCAGCTGGCGTGGATCCCGCCGGTGGCGGCGCTGGTGATGATCGCCCCCGGGCTGCTGCTGCAAAAAAGACTGGCGGATCTGGCCAACGAGAACGTCAAAGAGTCGACGCTGCGCAACGCGGTGCTGGTGGAAAGCGTGCAGGGGCTGGAAGATATCAAGCTGATGCAGGCGGAAAACCGCTTCCTGCAACAGTGGAATAGCTATATTCGCATCACCGCCCAGACCGGGATGAAAAGCCGCCGCTTGACGCAGGGGCTGCTGGCCTGGGGCAACACCATTCAGGGGCTGGTGTATGCGGTGGTGATCGTGGTGGGGGCGCCCATGGTGATCGGCGGCGACATGACCACCGGGGCCATCGTGGCGGCCTCTCAACTCTCTTCGCGGATGATCGCCCCGATGGCGGCGCTGTGCGGGGTGCTGGCGCGCTGGCAGCAGGCGAAGGCGGCGAAAGGCGGCATTGATAGCATCATGCAGCTGCCGGTGGAAAACGGCGGCGATTCCCAGCGCCTGCACCGGGACGTGCTGCACGGCCACTATCAGTTTACCGATACCGCCTTCCGCTATCGCCAGGACTCGCCGATGGTCCCCTTGCGGGTGGCAAAACTGGAAATCACCGCCGGAGAACGTATCGCCGTGCTGGGGCGCAACGGTGCCGGAAAATCGACCTTCCTGCAGGCGCTGATCGGCGGCGTGCCGCTGGAACAGGGCGAGCTGCGGCTCGATTCGCTGAGCCTGCCGCATATTGACGTTGCCGACCTGCGGCGTAACACCGGGCTGATGACCCAGAACGCCCGGCTGTTTCACGGCACTCTGCGCGACAACCTGACGCTGGGTGCGCCGCAGGCGCGCGATGACGAAATCATTGCCGCCCTCGAAATGTGCGGTGCCGACGTGCTGGTGCGTAAACTTCCTCACGGCCTCGATCACGTGGTGATGGAAGGCGGGCTGGGGCTTTCCGGCGGGCAGCGCCAGTCGCTCCTGCTCGCGCGCTTGATGCTGCGTGACCCGAATATCGTGCTGCTTGATGAACCGACCGCCTCGCTTGACGAGCATACCGAGCGCGATTTCCTCGAGCGGCTGCAACACTGGCTGGCCGGTCGCACCCTGATTATTGCCACCCACCGCAGCGCGGTGCTGTCGGTGGTTGACCGGGTGCTGGTGCTGAAGGACGGCGCGCTGGTGATGGATATGCCAAAAGATAAGGCGATGGCGTCAAGAAGCACGGCCGATGCGGAGGTGAACCATGAAAGACGACCAGCCTGAAACCGCGGTGATGATCGCCGAGGAAGCGCCGATCCCGACGCCTGCCAACGCTCAGCCGCTGAACTGGAACGGCGATCGCGGCGAAAACGACGCGGATAACCAAAGCCTGGCGAAGTCCGGGCGGATCGTCACGTTGTGCACGCTATTGCTGCTGGTGGCCTGGGGATGGGCGTCATTCAGCACGCTGGATGAAGTCTCTACCGGCACCGGCAAGGTGATCCCCAGCTCCCGTGAACAGGTGCTGCAATCGCTGGACGGCGGTATCCTGGTGGCGCTGAACGTGCGGGAAGGGCAGCGGGTGGAGGCCGGTGAAGTGGTGGCGCGTCTCGATCCCACGCGTTCGCAATCTAACGTTGGCGAAAGCGTGGCGCGCTATCAGGCGGCGCTGGCGGCCAGCGCGCGGCTCTCAGCGGAGGTTAACGAACTGCCGCTGACCTTTCCGCCAGAGTTGAACAGCGCACCGCAGCTGGTGGCTTCCGAAACCCGGTTGTATAAGCTGAGACGCAGCCAGTTCACCGACTCCAAAGCGCGGGTGGCGGATTCGCTGTCGGCGGTGGATCGCGAGCTGGCGATCACGCGGCGGCTGGCGAAAACCGGCGCGGCGAGCAACGTTGAAGTGCTGCGGCTGGAGCGCCAGCGCTCCGATCTCCAGCTCAAAATTCTCGACCTGCGCTCGCAGTATCTGGTGCAGGCGCGCGAAGAGCTGGCCAAAGCCACGGCGGAGGCGGCATCGCTGGCTGAAATCATCCGCGGCCGGACCGACAGCGTCACCCGCATGACGGTGCGTTCCCCGGTCAAAGGTATCGTCAAAAAAATTAAAGTGAATACCCTCGGTGGGGTGATCCCGCCAAACGGCGAGCTGATGGAGATTGTCCCGCGCGACGACCATCTGCTGATCGAAACGCGGCTGTCACCGCGCGATATCGCGTTTATTCATCCGGATCAGACCGCGCTGGTGAAGATAACGGCCTATGACTATGCCATTTACGGCAGCCTGAAAGGGGTGGTCGACAGTATTTCACCCGATACGATTCAGGATGAGGCTAAGCCCGAAGTGTATTACTATCGGGTATTTATCCGTACCGAGCATGATTATCTGCAAAACAAAGCCGGTAAACGTTTCAATATTGTGCCGGGGATGATCGCCAACGTGGATATTAAAACCGGTGAGAAGACGGTGATGGATTATCTGGTCAAGCCGTTTAATAAGGTGAAGGAAGCGTTGAGGGAGCGCTAAGCTATTATTCTGGCGACAAATAGCTGTCCAAAAATAAACAAAAAATCGATTATCAGCGTCGTGTAAAAATTCTATTGTAGCGCCACTTTCACTCAGGCCACTGATTGACGGTGCGCCAATAATAGGAACGTTATGAAGAAGACGCTGATTACATTCATTATCGCGAATGCGCTAACCGCCACCACCGCTTTTGCGGCAGCGGATGCCGGCACCTGGTATACCGGCGGCAAATTTGGCTGGTCACACTATTTTGATACCAGCACCACGCCGCGGGCCAACGTCGGTTTTGACCGCGATAACGTCGGCGGCGGCGTATTTACCGGCTACCAGATTAACCCGTGGCTGGCGGTGGAAGGCGGCTACGATTATTTAGGTAACATGCAGATCAACGGCAAACATGGCGCGTCCGGCTCCCAGATGAAGAGCCAGGGTTTACAGCTGTCGCTGAAAGCCAGCTACGGATTAACCGACAGTTGGGATCTGTATGGCCGCGCTGGGGCAATGGGCTATCGCGCAGAATCGGATATTAAAGGCCATAACCGCTTTGAAACCGGCGTTCGTCCGCTGGTGGCGGTGGGCACCGAGTATGCCTTTAATAAAAACTGGGCCGGCCGACTGGAGTATCAGTGGGTCAGCAACGTGGGTAATGAAAACCAGATTGGTATCAGCAGCGACGTCAGCTCGGTCACCGCCGGTATCTCTTACCGCTTTGGTCAGCACGATGACGCCCCGGTCGTCGGGCCGGTTGTCGCACCGGCACCGGCCCCTGAAGCGCAGCGTTTTAACCTGAAATCTGACGTGATGTTTGGCTATGACTCCGCGGCGTTAACCGCTGAAGGCAAAGCGGCTATCGCGCAGCTGTATCAGAGCCCGGGCCTCCAACCCGCGTCCGGCAAGACGACCGTGGTGATTGGCTACAGCGATCGTACCGGCGCGGCTGACTATAACCACCAGCTGTCGGCGCAGCGTGCGCAGGCCGTCGCGGATGAACTGGTGGCGCTAGGTATGCCAGCGGCGAACATCAGCGCTGAAGGCCACGGTGCCAGCAATTCGGTGACCGGCGCTCAGTGCGACGGCCAGTCGGGCCAGCAGCTCATTAACTGCCTGGCACCCGACCGCCACGTGGTGGTTGAGATAACCGATAAACACTAATCATTGGATTAAAAAAAGCCTCCTCATATTGCAATGAGGAGGCTTTTTTCACTCATAGACGATGGTATTTAAAGAGTCGCTGAGCTTTCTTAAACCTGAAATATTACGTTGCTCCAGGTAATGATTATTTATCAGTTTGATTTTATCCAGCTTACTCAGTGAATTATAAACCTGATGCATTGACATCCTGTAAAAACTCTTGTTTTAAATAGAAAGACAGATGTTCAATCGTGCATCGGTTATCATAATGTAAATAGTTAAAGCTGATTTTATTGGGTGGCAAATCTTGCGGATGGTTTTGAACGATGGGAACCTGCAATGAATCAATTTTTCGTAAGATACTACGGCCTGACTTTTTTCGCGGGATTAGCGCCCCGGACAAGATTAGTTTGTGGAGTTTTCGCATTACAATACCTATGTGAACGTGTAGGCTGTATTTATTAACATTAATCAGGCCGGGAGCCTATTTTTTATTTGTTTATAAAAAAACTACCGTTGCAACTCTGTAATATTTATTTTTGGACAATAATAGCATCCGCCAGGTTTGACTCTATTATGGCGCGTTACTATTTTTAGTATCTGTAAACATTACCGCTAGAGGTACCTTATGTTTGTCGAATCCTGGCTGGAAAAAATTAAAGTAAAAATGTGGCAACGATTTTTGCCGATGTTCGTCGTTCAAAATGGCAATAACGGCGAGTCTTACGATTACTATGGCGTTTATTTTTCGGATGTGAATCAGGATAAGTATCAGCTGATCGCGTCCCGGGGTAATACCGCGGTGCTGGAAAAATGGAGCCCGGAACAGCGCGCATACACCGGCAAACTCAACGCTACGATCGGTAAACTTGAGCGCATGAACGTGGAAATCATCCACTGGCGTAAACAGGGGCCGATGCGATTTGACTCCATTGCGCGCTTTTATGCCAACTACTTTACGCGCTTTGCGTACGTGAAAAACCTGCTGCGCCGAACCAAAAGCAAAATGTTTTCCCTGCGTTCAGAGAATAAAGAGATGACCGGGCTGGACCGGATTATGCTGTTGAAGCTGCTGATTAACGACTATGTTCATCAGTCAGCGGAAAAAACGCATACCGGCGTTACCTTACACGAAGTGATTGATTTGCTTTACGAAACGCTGTGGTATCAGCATATCAAAAACGAAGAGTTTCGCCGCAAGACCCAGCTGCTGCTGCAATCGCTGGTGATGACCGAAGACCTGAAGCGTCAGGAGGATCGTTACTTTATTGAAGGGAAAGCGATCTCAACGATCGTCACCTGGGAAAATGAAGCGCAACGCGCCCGGCAGCAGCAGAGAATTCAGCAGAATATTCATCGCCTGATGCTGATTATTACCGCCTCGACGTTAATGATTACCCTCGCCATCCTGGCGCAGGCGGGGATTGTGGACCTGCATCGCCTGTGGGAACGTATCACCCAGCTTAACCCGCTGCGCCTGATGCTGAAGCTGATTTAACGGGCAAATGACACGCGGTTGCGCCCGGCCTGCTTAGCCTTATACAGTTCTTTATCCGCTTTTTCCGCTAATGCCTCCAGGGAGTCCCGTTCTCTCCACGGCGCGACGCCGAAGCTGGCGGTCAGATAGGCCGATATTTGTGACCCCTTGTGCGGGATGTTCGCCGCAGCAATGCTCTTACGAATGCGTTCGGCAATGTTCACCGCATCCTCTAACTGATGGCAGCGGGTCAGAATCACAAACTCTTCCCCCCCGAAGCGAAAGGCGGTATCCGACGACTGGCGTAAGGAATGGGTAATGCACTGGGCGGCGCTGACCAGGCAGGTATCGCCCGCGACATGCCCGTACAGATCGTTGTATTGTTTGAAAAAATCGATATCCATGATGATCATAAATAGCTTGTCTCCGGAGAGGGCGATCAGCCGGGTATTGTCGGCAAAATGGGGCGCCAGGCTGCCCTTATTAAACAACCCGGTTAATGCATCACGGTGCGCCAGACGCGTAAGCTTTTTAATTAACATGTTTTTCGCGTATTCGCTTTTTTGGGTACGCAGATACCATTCCAGCAGAATGTAGCGTGCGGTGATCACCACCAAAAAAATAATAATGGAGCCGGAAATTTGCAGAAAATGGAATTTCTCAAATGCTGCCAGCTCGCTCAACAACATCGAGCCGGCGATGGGCGCGCTGAAGAGCAGCAGCAGCCTGCCGGAAATATAGAAGGAGATGGTGGCCGGAAGCAGGATAATGATCAGCAGCGAAAGCGACAGCGCCGGGGTGTTATAGTGCTTCACCATCAGGAAAAACAGCCCGGCCCACAGCAGGCCTAAAATCAGCACCTGTACCGGGAGCATCCTCGCAATTTGCTCCCGCTTGATGGCATATCGCAGCAATAGACCGATCAGTGAGAAGCATACCGTCACCAGACACAGTGCGTTGAGCGTATCGCTGTAGATAAAATTGACGGCGTTGAGCAGATTACCGAGCAGCAGCCACAGACAGAAAACGATGTTTAGCGTGAGAAACCAGATATAGCCCCATGAGTTGACAATATCGAGATTTTGCTTATTCCCAGTAAGCGTCTTCATCATTTTCCTTACTCAATCGATGCAGCGGTATTTATTGGATTGTATAAATATAAACAGGTCCTGGCGCAATCGCTAACTTTTGATTTCCTTATAAATTCAATAATAAATATAAAATGACTACAAAAAAATTATCATCCTGTTAGCCTAGTGACCCGCCGCCAATCGCGCACGAATAATTGGCTGAGGGGAGTCAGCGCCGTTGATGTTCGGGCCAGCTTGAATTAACCAAAGTCTGGTCTAAGCTCAAAAGAGCTTGGGGCACAGACGGCGTTTCGCGCTGATAAATAACAATAATTACGTATTCTGGGTGATGCTGATGGCGCGACTGCGGCGGTGGATGATATTGCTATTATCTTTGGCACTTTGCCCGGTCGAAGCCTCCACTCTTTTCGATCCTGAAGATGGCATGCTCGACATGAGCCGCTACCTGCAGGATAACCCCTACGGTTTTCTTCCCGTCCCCGTGGTGATTACCGAACCGGCTATCGGCTACGGCGGTGGGCTATTCGGCCTGTTTTTACACGGTAAGGGGAAGGTGGCTAACGGCCGCTATACCCCTCCGGCGATAAGCGCCTTTGGCGGCGGCGGTACGGAAAACGGCAGCTGGTTTGTCGGCGGCGGGCACCGACGCACCTGGCAGGACGACCATATTCGCTACCTTGTCGCCGGCGGATATGCCGATATTAATCTGGATATTTATACCGGCGACGTGGCGGGGTTTGGCCATAACCGGGCGGTTAATACCGCCACTCAGGGCTACGGCGGGATGCAAAAACTGCTGTTTCGTCCTGGCGATACGCCGCTGTTTCTCGGCGCGTCGCAGTTCTGGGCCCGAATGGATATCTCCGCCAAAAATAATCCGCTGATCGATCGCGCCTGGCGGCGAGTGCTGGGGGACAGCAGTGTTTCCTCGAGCTTTGGCGTGGTGGCGGAATATGACACCACTAATAACTTCTTCTGGCCGTCGGAGGGCATCTCGCTAAGCGGTGAGTATCAATTTTACGGCAGCGCGCTGGGCGGCGACTACCGCTATGACCTGCTGACGCTGGACGGCAAATTTTTCATCCCGCTTAGCCAAACCTGGACGCTCTCTCTGGCGGGGAATTATCAAACGCTGTCGCATCAGGATAACCATTTGCCGCCGATGGCGCGGCCCTATATCGCGCTGCGCGGTATCTCCCGCTATCGCTATCAGGGCGATGAAGTTAGCACCGTCCAGACGCAGCTTGCCTGGCAGGTTACGCCGCGCTGGATAGTGCAGGGGTTTATCGGCGCAGGCAGCGCGGCTGACAGCCGCGCGGATCTGTACCGTAGCGCCGAAGTGGCGTGGGGCACCGGGTTCCGCTATCTGATTGCGCGTGAATATGGTTTACGCACCGGCATAGATGTGGCCTTTAGCGACAATGAACAGGCCGTCTATTTCAACGTGGGCTCGGGGCTGTAAACGGGCTTGAACGCATGGGAAAAGAAACGATGAGATGCCTATATACCGTGGTGCCGTTACTGTTGTTCTCCGGCATGGCCGCCGCAGCCGAGACCGAGCACAGCACTTTTCCCATCTGGGGCGACGAGGCGCGGGCGCGCGGGTATGCCATTCCGCTACCGTTTGGCGTCAACGTCAACTATATGAATATGCGCCAGAACATTGACGTTCAGAGCATCAGCTTCTCCGGTCTGGCATTAGGCAACCATCCTATTCCGGTAGATATGTTTGATATCGACGCCGGACACACGCGTGAGCAAAGCAAAACCGAAACGCTGCGCCTGGATATGTGGGTATTCCCATTTCTCAACGTGTACGGGCTGGTGGGGCATTCTCGCGGCTCGTCGGTATCGAACGTCTCCGTCAATGCGGATCCATCGCTCTACCGCGGTCTGGATCGCGTTATCGCCGGATCCGTGCATCGGCTGTACGAGAGCGGGCAGCTACAGAATATCGACTTTACCCTGGATTTCAAAGGCACCACCTGGGGAACCGGCATTACCCTGGCCGGAGGCTACCAGAACTGGTTTGCGCTGGTGGATACCAACTATACGCGCACCGATTTCGACATTCTGGACGGCAAAATCTCGGCGCTGACGGTCTCTCCCCGCGTGGGCTATCGCTTCAGCTTCGAGGGGCCAGCAGGTCCATCGCACCTGAGCGTCTGGCTGGGCAGCATGTATCAGAATGTGCAGCAGGAGTTTAAAGGCAGCCTGGAAGACCTGAAGATGCCCGCTACGCTTCAGCCGTTGATTAATGCGGTAAACCAGAATGGCGATGGGCGGTTTGCGGTAAAGCAGCGCCTGACCTCGCCGTGGAATATGTTGATCGGTACGCAGTATGAAATTACGCCGCGCTTTAATCTCCTGACCGAGATTGGGTTTAACCAGCGCAACAGCTTTTTCATTGCCGGTGAATATCGCTTCTGATGGACTGCGGCCGCCTGTTGCTGACCAGCACGCTGATGCTGATGGCCCTGCCATCAGCGGCGGTATCGCTCGACCAGAAATCGGTAGATGAATTGCTTTTATCGCTGGGTGCGGATAACCAGTACGATCCCGCCAAAGGCATCAACTGGAGCGTGCTACCGGGGCCTTTTTATACTCCTGAGCTGAAGCTGGGGCTGGGAATGGCCGTCGCCGGGCTGTACCGCGTCGATCCTCACGATCGCAGCACGCAGAACTCCTCGCTTTCCTTTACCGGTTTCATCAGCGCCAGCGGCGCGCTGGGGCTGGGGGTAAATAACTACACTTTTTTTACCGACGACCGCTGGCGACTGTTTGTTGACGGCTCGATAACCAAAGTGCCAACGGGCTTCTGGGGAATCGGTTATGATGCGGCGCAGGGGAGCGCGCAGGACTACACCAATAATTCAGTACGCCTGCGTCCGGTGCTGATGCGCGAAGTGGCCGACAGCCTCTATCTGGGAGCCGGGTGGGATTTCTCCTCCCTGCAGGCCAGCGTCGACTCACCGTATGCGGGCGATCGATTCTCCCGCTACGGCGCGTCGACCTCGCCGCTCTCCTCGGGGGCGACGCTCAGCCTGAACTATGACTCGCGTGACGTGGTGACCCGCCCGGAGCACGGGCAGTTTTTTAAAGCCGAGTACACCTGGTTCGATCCTTCCGTCGGCTCAGACAGCCACTTTACCGCTACCGAGCTGCAATATAACTACTATCACCTGCTGAATGAAAAAGCGGTGCTGGCGTTCGATCTCTGGGGGCGCTTCACCCGCGGCGACGTTCCCTGGGATATGCTGTCGATGGCCGGCGACGATCGCCGACTGCGCGGCTATTATCAGGGGCGCTATCGCGATAACGACGTGGTCAGCGGGCAGGTGGAATATCGACGCAAGATGAACTGGCGTCACGGCTACGTCCTGTGGCTGGGGGCTGGCGCGCTGGGCAGCGACGTCAGCGATCTGGGCCATCATCCACTGCTGCCCACATCGGGCGTGGGCTACCGTTTTGAGGTTAAACCGGCCATGAATATTCGATTGGATTTGGGTTTTGGTAAAGAGAGCGCCGGGTTTTATTTCCAGGTGGCGGAGGCATTCTGATGGTGAAATGGCTATTGCTGCTAACCCTTGTGGCCACCGGCGTACAGGCCCGTGACGCGGTCTTTCCCGTCCAGCGAGCGGGGAAAATCGCGCCGGTGGCCGCGCACCTATCGCCGCCGGAATCGCTGCGCCCCTGCTGCGCCTTTGGCCATGACCTGCATGTCCGGGCCGTGGGCGTACCGGTGCCTTTTTACCAGATTGGCAACGTGCTGACGCTAGACACGCTGGGTCATCATCGCTACAACGATAGCGCGCTGGGGGCGGTGAAAAACCTGCTCGGGATCAGCGATGAACAGGATGGGCTGGTTTATACCCATCGCGGCGGATTTATTGATATTGCCCACGTGCGCGATACGGCGGACAACACCTTTTTCATCTTCAGCCAGATCTACCCGAAGCTGGGCCAACGCTGGCGCTATTTTTACAGCAACGAGCTGGGCGTGCGTCGCTTACAGCTGAACGCATTTACGCCGCCTGCCGCGATGGCCCAGCGCTACACGCTGGCGGCGTGGCTTTCCGGGCATCTGGCCTTTGAACTGGCCCAGTGGCATGAAATTGCCCAGTGGTACGGTTTTCAGTCCGTCCCGGGCTTTTCGGAGGAAATTTCGGCATTTTCACCGGAAGATCTCTACTCCAATCTGCTGGGCGCGCGGATCGCGATAACGGTGATATTGCAGGGCAAGGCCCACTCCGTGGAGGCGTTCAACGCCGCTATCACCGACGAGCTGCACCGCGTGCTGCTGGCGCTGGAAGTGGCGACAAAAAGTGAAACGGAGCAGAAATTTCACCAGCTCGACGGCGACTGGTGGAACAGCAAGCGCCGGGTGCCGGATAAGTTCCTGGTGCTGAAGCGCAACTACAATCTGGACAATAATCGCCTGCCTACGCCGGTTTCTTATGAAAAAACCGCGCCGTATATGCTGACGATGCCGAAGGTGGTGGCGGGGTATCAGCTGTCGCGTCTGGGGGCGCTACAAATTTATCCCGGCGACGATATGCAGCGGCTGCCGTCCCCCGAATCCTACTATGGTCCGACCCAGTTTCAGGGGCTTGCCGATAAAGCGCAGGCGGCTGATAAAGTGCAGCTGGAGCGGATTCAGAAGTAATGTCGCGATAAACGCCGCGTTTTACCGTCAGGGTGTGTAAATTGCCTTTATTTATCAGATGGTCAGATTATTCTTTTTATCACCTTACCATCCGCGACAAAGGAAAGGACGCAGATGCACACCCTGATTCGGGTTTCGGCCCTTTTCACCCTCTTAACGCCGCTTATCGCGCAGGCAGCGCCAGCGGCGCAGACCGATTATTTCCAGCGCATTAGCTTTCATGCGCCGAGTACGCCCGGTTTTCGCACGGCCAGTATTCTGAGCGCCGGGTTTACCGGTGCCACCGTGACTATGAGCAGCAACCACGAGGCGCTGAATCTCAATGACGTCGACTTTAGTTTCAACCATCGCTGGCTGGCCATTGACGCACACCGGGAAGGGCGCGTCACGCTGCGGATGATAAGACAGCCGCTGGCGCACGAAAGGGAAGGGACGTTGACGCTGCATAACCGCAAAACCGGTAATACTCAGCGTTACGATTTTACGGTGGCAACCTGGCTTATCGGCGACGGGACGATCGACGATAACTTTACGCAGGCCCGCGAACGCTGCGCACGACAGGGCGGTCGGCTGCTGACTACCCGCGAACTGCGGGACGTGTCGCGCAAATGGTTTGGCTTCAGTAAAGGCAATTTGCGCACCATGTATCCGCAGGCCACGCTGTTCAACGCGCAGGCCAGAGCCGGCGGCAGCTTCTGGGTACACGAAGCGAAGGCCCTGTATCTGCATACCGGCATCAAAAGCCCCGAGCGTGGGATCAACACCATTTGCCGTTACCAGTACGACACTCAGGCAACGTGAAGACGGCGTACGCCAGTTGACCCTACCGCCGCCCGAATGGCTTGCATGTTGTGCTAAAGGCGGCGCTTAGCCATCTCACCCATTAATTTCTCTAACCTGTTTATTCCGCAGATATAATCACGATGCTTTAGCGCAATAAATGCTAAATAGCGTGGCTATGTGGCACAGATGGATAAGTTGCCAGATTATTCTTACTATAAAATAAAGTTTTAATAAAATGCTGTGATTTTTATGATTTTAGTTAGCTTATTTTTGCGCGTGCTATTTTTAGCTCTGGCGGTGGTGGTTGTCGTACTTTGCCTGCATGTTGATGTCAATATATTCCAAAACGGTCTGTCGGAAGATTCAATGACCGAGATCGTTCAGGAGTGTATCCTCTTTGCGATTATCGTGATTCACCTGATTCGCGCATGGAAAAATAGCGCAGCACGGCAGTGTAATATCCTGATCGCCGGTTTTTTCCTCGCCATGCTCATCCGTGAACTGGATGCGGTATTCGACCTTATCCACCACGGCAGCTGGCTGTGGTTCGCGCTGGCATCAAGCCTGGTCACGATCTACTTCGCCTGTCGCCAGCCGCAGCGGGTGCTGGCGCAGTTGGACGAATATACCACCACGCCGTCGTATGGATTAATGATCGCCGGGCTGCTGGCAATACTGATCTTTTCGCGTCTGTTTGGCATGTCGATACTCTGGCATTCTATTTTGCAGGATGGCTATGTCCGCATCGTCAAGAATATGGTGGAAGAGGGCAGCGAACTGTTTGGTTATATTGTTTGCCTGATGGCCTCGATCAATATTCTACCGGCACGTCGGGTTTCCTGACGCGGAATATTTGTTTCCGCAAAATAATTGGCGCTGGGATTTAATTCCTGGGCTGATTGACTATTCTTGCATAAACGCTCCTGACCAGGGGCGTTTTTTCATCAAGATAGTCTACAGCGCGTGGAAGTTATTATTCCGCCGTCACCGGGCGCTATTTTATTGCTCTCCCGATACTTCCCTTTGTGCTGCGCGAGCGGCAGATAAAATCCCTTTCCTCACCACCGGTGACGCCCGCTTTATGCGCCATGACGGCGGTTAACCCCCGCGTATGTTTTGCACCGCTTATTAATTGCAGGTAGGATGCTTCGCGGCGGTTTTATCCCTACAGAGAATGACGGGAAAAATCGCGTGGGTCGTCGCGGCTGGCGTTCCGTTTGCGGCGGCCTGAAGCCTTCCTAAACTCAGACAGGTAACAGGGAAAATGGAAACACAAAACACACAAGTCGCGGAGCAACACGCGGCGAAAAGACGCTGGCTGAACGCCCACGAAGAGGGGTATCACAAGGCCATGGGTAACCGCCAGGTGCAGATGATTGCCATCGGCGGCGCAATTGGTACCGGCCTGTTCCTCGGCGCCGGCGCGCGTCTGCAAATGGCGGGGCCGGCGCTGGCGCTGGTGTACCTGGTTTGCGGTATTTTCTCGTTCTTCATTCTGCGCGCGCTGGGCGAGCTGGTGCTGCATCGGCCTTCCAGCGGCAGCTTCGTCTCCTACGCCCGTGAATTTCTCGGTGAAAAGGCCGCCTACGTGGCGGGCTGGATGTACTTTATCAACTGGGCGATGACCGGCATCGTCGACATCACCGCGGTGGCGCTGTACATGCACTACTGGGGCGCGTTTGGCGACGTCCCGCAGTGGGTCTTCGCGCTCGGCGCGCTGGCGGTGGTCGGCACCATGAACATGATTGGCGTGAAGTGGTTCGCCGAAATGGAGTTCTGGTTTGCGCTGGTCAAAGTGCTGGCTATCGTGGTGTTCCTCGTGGTGGGTACCGTCTATCTGGGCAGCGGTAAACCGCTGGACGGCAATGCGACCGGCTTCCATCTGATTACCGACAACGGCGGCTTCTTCCCGCACGGCCTGCTGCCAGCGCTGGTGCTGGTGCAGGGGGTGGTGTTTGCGTTTGCCTCCATTGAGCTGGTGGGCACCGCCGCCGGGGAGTGTAAAGATCCGCAGACCATGGTGCCGCGGGCGATCAACAGCGTGATCTGGCGTATCGGTCTGTTCTACGTCGGTTCCGTGGTGCTGCTGGTGCTGCTGCTGCCGTGGAACGCCTATCAGGCGGGGCAAAGTCCGTTCGTTACCTTCTTCTCGAAGCTGGGCGTGCCGTACATCGGCAGTATCATGAATATCGTGGTGTTGACCGCGGCGCTCTCCAGCCTGAACTCCGGCCTGTACTGCACCGGGCGCATCCTGCGCTCGATGGCGATGGGCGGCTCGGCGCCGAAATTTATGAGCAAAATGAGCCGCCAGCAGGTGCCGTATGCGGGCATTATGGCCACTTTGGTGGTTTACGTGGTGGGGGTGTTCCTCAACTATCTGGTGCCGTCTCAGGTGTTTGAGATTGTCCTGAACTTCGCGTCGCTAGGGATTATCGCGTCGTGGGGCTTTATCATGATTTGCCAGCTGCGCCTCCGCAAGGCCATTAAAGAGGGCAAAGCCGCTGACGTTAGCTTTAAGCTGCCGGGCGCGCCGTTCACCTCCTGGCTGACGCTGCTGTTTCTGCTCAGCGTGCTGGTGCTGATGGCGTTTGACTATCCGAACGGCACCTACACCATCGGCTCGCTGCCGCTGATTGCCATTCTGCTGGTCGCCGGCTGGTTTGGCGTACGCAAACGGGTGGCGGAAATTCACAGTACCGCGCCGTAACCTGCCTGACAGGCCTGATAGTTCGCTATCAGGCCTGTTTCCCTTAGAACATGCGGAATCGGTACTCAACGATCGCTTCAGACGACAGGGTGTGCGTTCGCGTATAGCGACCGTCGGTCAGCACCGGCGTTTTACCACTGGTTTTATACGACCAGCCTGGGCCAAACATCAGCCACACCGTGAGGTTTTTCATCGGCGGTGCGGAAGGCGCCCAGCGCGTAAAGGCGCTAATTTCGCCGGTGCGCACGTGGTTACCTTTGTAGTTGAACTGCGCGATATTTCCCGCCAGCCCGACGGCCAGATCCGGCGTGAGTTGATAGTCAGAAATATTCGCCAGCACCAGTTCGCCGTCCCGCATATAGTCATCACCCGCGTAGGCCATTGAGATAAACGTGCCGCGTGAGTTTTTACTCATATGACGGGGATAAAACCCCACCTCATTCTCTTTTTTCGCACTGGTGTAGCCCACGCCCCATTTTGTGCTCCAGCGGTCGGCCTGCCAGGTCGCATCAGCGGCGAAATGCCATGCATTATGATCGAAATCGCGCTTGCTGGCGGGCATCGCCAGATAGTTATCCAGCGCCTCGGTCGCGTAGATTTGCGTGCCGATTTTCAGCCGTTCAACGGGCCGCAGTTGGCTAAACAGCAGATGGCGACGCAGATAATTTTCGCTTTCGCCATAGCCGTATTGCAGGCTGAATGGTTGGCTATTCCACAGCAGCTCGCCGCTCGCCAGATGGTTAATCTTTTCCCCGGTATTGGTCTGGAACTGTTTTTTATCCGGCGAGTTACGGTCGATCGCGTTTTCGACATAGGCACCACGGATCGTCAGATGCTCATAGCTGACGCCACCGCTAATGCCTGAGTAGGTCGTGGGTGAAAGGCGGTTGGAAGTTGAGATGACGCCGTAGTTTTTTAACACCTGCCAGCCCCAGCGCGCGTTCAGCTGGGCATCGGCGAGATTATATTTCAGTTTAATATTACGTTGGCCAAATTTTGAATATCCTTCAGCGTTGCTTTTTTTATTGCCATCGCCGTTATTATAAAGTACGCCACGCGAGTTAAAATAATCGCTGGCACCTAATTTTACCGCGCCATAATAAACAGCATCCACGCCAATAAAATTGGCAAAGTAGCCGGATTGATAATCAACCGCCACGCCCTGACCCCAGGCATTATGTACGCGTTTGGGGTTGGCATTCTCTTCTTTCAGATATTTCCAGTAGTTCTTCAATGAGAGCGTCATGGAAGCATCAGTGAAAAAGGGGTTCGCCAGATAATTTTTTTCGTTTTGCGCTTCGGCAGCCCATACCGACGTGTGATAGCCCAGCATTAGCATTGCTGCTGCCAGTGTTTTTATTTTCATGTGTTATCCCAGAATGGAACCGCGGGGGATGGAATCCCGCGGTATTATCAATATGCGTATTATTATTGATCCTTCAGGCGCTGTTTCCCGGCCTCGACGTATTGCAATGTGCCAATTTCCGGTACGCTATAATGGCCATTTTTATAGATGATTTTGACCACCGCCGCGTTAGCCAGCGGTTTATTCTTATCTGGCGAATCAGTGAGGTCGGAAATCATAATTTGCATCGATGTTCCCGACGAGATGGCCAGCACGTTTTTCTCGCCGTTAGCCTGCGCCTGTTTAACGATCGTCGCCAGCGCGGCTTGGGTGCGCGTTTTCACCTGAGCATAATTTTCCGCCAGCCCTTTAGGATCGGCCTTCGCCAGCGCATCCTGCGACGCCTTCACCGGCAGCGTTCCCGCCTTCATTGCCTGGAACAGCGCAGCGCTATCGGCCAGCCCCAGCGCCTGCGCCCCGGCTTGCGCCATATCTTTATTGAAGCCGCCCTCAAAGCCGCCGAAGAAGGCTTCGCGCAGACCGGAGAGTTCGTTGAGGTGGTAATCGGTAATCCCCATTTGCTTGAGGATCACCGCCATGGTTTCACGTTGACGGCCCGCGTCGCTGGAGTAGTAGCTGTCGAATTGAATACCTTTCAACCCTTCGCCCAGATAGCGGGCGACCCTGACGCCGTCTTCGGTCAGCGGGGTATCGGCCCAGCCCTGAACGCGATCGAAGGTATTAAATAACGTTTTACCGTGACGGGCAAAATAGACGGTGACCGTATCATCATGCGCTGAGGCGGCGGTATCTGCCGCAGAACAGGTCGCCGCACCGGCGAGCGCGAGTAAAGCAATCAACCACTTTATCATTGGGTATCCTTTTTATTTTTTTAATAAAACAAAAAACCCGCGCCCCTTCTCAATCATTAAAATAGCATGCTTGAGAAATGACGCAGGTTTTGCCTGTTTAAAACAGTAACAATCCAGTTTTGCCGGACAATAGCACCATCGATATCGAATGGCAGCAATTATTTTTCTTCTGAATTATATTTGTGATCGTCTTCAAGTCTTTCTTGCTGATATTCCTGGGTGACTTTTGAATTTCAATACCAATGAAGGGGTAGTTTCACGGCGAAATTAAATGTGGTGGCTGAAGGCCATATTTATAACGGGGTTTTTTGATATTGCTCACAGAAAGAGAATAGGGTGTCTGGACGTTACGCATCGTAAGCGGTATTTTTTCAGCCATATCAGGATTGCTACTGAAATAAGGCAAAACCTAAGACACTTGTTGCTCCGCATGGGCGACAGGGGTCTTAGGTTTTTTTTTGCTCGTTATTTACCGCTGTTAACTCTACTGAAGGAGTGATTATGAAGTTATTTAAGGTTATCGCACCGCTGCTGGCAATATGCGCGTTTTCTGTCCATGCAGCAACGGCACCGCTGAAAATACTGATCGTCAATGATGACGGCTGTGAATCGCCGGGTAGCACGTCGCTTCAGGATAAGCTCAAGGCGAAAGGTTATGACGTCTGGATGGTGGCTCCGGCAACCAATCAGAGCGGTATCGGTTCGGCCATCACCTTTAAAACGGGAAAAGTTTTTGACGTGAAAAAGGTGGCTGACCAGCGCTATTGTTTCCCGGGAACGCCTGCGGATTCGGTGGATTTTGGCCTCAAGGGCCTGCTGAAAGACGCCGCCCCTGATTTAGTGATCTCCGGCGTCAACGACGGCCCCAACACCGGGATGGCGCAGGTGAATTCCGGCACCGTCAGCGCGGCCGCTCGTGCGGTTCGCTACGGATTCCCGGCCATTGCCGCCAGCATCGGCTATCTGTTTACCGAAGAAGAAATGAAAAATAAATGGCCGAGTACCCATAAATACTGGCCTGATTCCGTCGATTACGTCGTTGGCGTCGTGGATAAACTGAATGCCCAACGTGTGCCGGGCCAGCCGTTATTACCTGCGGGTACCGGCTTAAGCATTAACTACCCGGCGCTGGCCACCGCCGATATTAAAGGCGTGCACTATGTTGATAATCAGCGTTTTCCGCAGGCGCAAATTGGCTACGATATTCTGCCCGATGGCCGCGCAAAACAGACAATAAATCCGCAGTCTTTGAAACCCGTACTGGACGACACCGATTCGGGTTGGTTGAATAAAGGCTATATTACCTACACCATTTTTGACGGTTCATGGAATGCGCCTCAGTATGAAGCCCAATATAAGGCGTTACTGAATCCCTAATCACATCGCCGTTCCTCGATGCTGGCATGATGAAAGAACGCTACCCAGGCAGAAATGAAATCCGGCTAGCCGTTAAAAACTCATTGCCAGCCCCACGCCGTAGCCGCTGGTGCCGTCGCCAAACATATAGCGCGCCACCAGCCGCGTGCGGGTGATAAATACCGGGTATTTACTGCTGTCCATTTCAATCCCCAGCCCCACCGAGCTCAGGCTGTCGAAGCCGAGCTTGCCGCGCTGCTCGCCGATATATTCGGTGTGCGCGCCTTCCAGCACATAGCGTACCGGGCTTTTCAGCAGCGTCCAATCGAACAACGGCGCGCGGCGGCGCAGATACAGCCCCAGGTTTTGCGCCGTGGCGCTACCCTCTACGGCGCGGGAGGTGCTGCCGAAGGTTTGCAGATTCATCCCGGTATAGCGCAGCTCCACGTCGATATCCTGCGCGGGCGAAAGCAGCTCGTAGTCGAGCATCAGCGAGCCGCCCAGCCCATAGGCATTGAGCCTGCCGCCGTCGAGAAAGTCATAGTCGGCATTCTGGTGGCGCTCCAGCGCCCAGGCGCCGACCCGCAGATCGCTGGCCATGGTGCCGAGCATCACGTTGGCGATAGGGCGCAGCACCAGGTTACCGCCCCATCTGTCGCGGTGCAGGCGAAAATCCCAGCCGATGCCGCCGGTGGCGGTGAGGCTATTCCATTTGGTGGGAATGCGTCGACTCTGATTGCCATCGCTGATGACAAACTGCGGATCGTAGCGGCTGTAACCCATCGCGCCTTCCAGATACAGCGGGAAAGCGTCGCCCATCGTCGCGCCGCCGCCAAACTGGGTAATCGACAGCTCGGTTGTATCGTCCGAACCGGAGCCGATATTCAGATCGCTGGCGGTGATATCCGGCACAATCATAAAGCTCATTAAGGTGAGCACCGCATCAGCACGCTGCTTTATGCGATGGCCGTCCGCCGCCACGGCATCCGAGCTGAATGCCAGCGAAGCGAACAAAAGCAGAGCGATACCGGGAAACGCTGCGAACATGGTGCGAGCAGCCTCAACCAGGGAAGATGCATTAACTATAGAGCAGGTTTTCAGACTCGCAGCGGAAGGGCGCAAGACAAAACCTTACACTCGCGCCCCTTGCGCATCGTTGAGGATTGTTTATGATTCGGCAGTCCTGAATGGTTAGGTAAATGATGCATAATCGTCCGCTGCTCGCAAAATGGCTTTTGATAATCACCTGTCTGGCGATGGCCGTTTGCCTCGTTCAGCGGGCCGTTTATCTGCACCATTTTCTCGAGCAGGCCGCTAACCCCGTTCAGGTGCTTTCTCCCCCTGCCACTGCGGAGGCAGAACTTGGCCCGTCGCCGTGCCAGCTGAGCGCCAGCTCGCTGTTGTGTGCCCAGCCGCTGTTCTTTGACGGGGCGCTGCCCGCCGTTATCCTCTTCCTGGCGCTGATCCCGCTGTTCGTCGAAATACGGGCGTTCGTGTTTCGCGACGTGCCCCGGCGGCCGCCAACGTTACGTATCCACCTCAAAAACTGCGTCTTCCGTGAATAACAAAATCGCCGTTTCCGCGATTTAATTTTTTATTCATGGAGAAAAGACATGTTGAATATCTTCAGGGGATTGTTCCTCCTGTTGCTCTGCGGCGCGGGCCTTGCTCACGCGGCGGATAGCGGGTGGTTAACCTCCCCGCAAAACGATCATGCCCGCATTCGGTTGCAGGCCGAACGCGGTCAGGAACGGCTATACGGCCTGCTGACGGTTGAACTGCAGCCCGGCTGGAAAACCTACTGGCGCTCGCCGGGGGAAGGGGGCGTCGCGCCAGAAATCAACTGGCAGCGCGGTGAAAAGGCGCAGTGGTACTGGCCGGTGCCGTCGCGCTTTGATATTTCCGGGCTGACCACCCAGGGCTACCACCAGTGGGTGACGATCCCGATGATCATCACCGGTCACGCCGGCGATGCGCTCGATGGCACGCTGACGCTCTCAACCTGTAGCAACGTCTGCGTGTTAACGGACTACCCGCTGCATCTCAATCTGAATCATCCCGTTGATCCGTCGTTCCAGGACGATTTTGAGCAGGCGATGCGGACGATTCCCGCGGACGGCGGTATTTCCGCCGATCTCACCGCGCATCTGGCCGGCAACCAGCTGGTGATTGCCGGAACCTCTCCGGACGGCTGGCGATCGCCAGAGGTTTACTTCGACCCGCTGGACGGCGGTATTCTTCCCGGAGAACCCCGCGTGCAGGTTGAGGGGACGGCGTTGACCGTCACCGCGCCGGTCACCGATGAATGGGGTGATATCCCCACCACGCTGGCGGGGAAAACGCTCTCCTTTGTGCTCACCAATAATGGCCAGGCGCAGCAAACGACGCTCACGGTCGGGCCGGATACCGCCGCCGTGCGCGATGACCCGCCGATGAACCTCGGCCAGATGCTGCTGTTTGCGCTGCTGGGCGGCCTGATCCTCAACCTGATGCCCTGCGTGCTGCCGGTGCTGGGCATGAAGCTCAGTACGGTGCTGCACGCCGGTACCGACCGGCGCAAAATCCGCCTGCGCTTTCTGGCGACCAGCGCGGGGATCCTGTTCTCCTTTGCGCTGCTGGCGGCAATGGTCACCGCGCTGAAGCTCACGGGGGCCGCGCTGGGCTGGGGCATTCAGTTCCAGAACCCGTGGTTTATCGGCCTGATGGTGGCCGTCACCTTTGTCTTCGCGCTCAATCTGTTCGGCGTGTTCAGCGTGCTGATGCCGTCGACGCTGGCGGGTCGGATGGCGACGGCGGGCGGCAGCGGGACGTTCGGTAGCTTCTGTGAAGGGGTCTTTGCCACGCTGCTGGCCACGCCGTGCTCGGCGCCGTTTCTCGGCACCGCGGTGGCGTTTGCGCTCGGCGCGCCGCTGGCCGCGCTGTGGCTCATCTTTATCGCACTGGGCATCGGCATGGCGGGGCCGTGGCTGCTGGTGGCGATGGTGCCGAAAATCGCTCTGCTGTTGCCGCGCCCCGGACGCTGGATGAACGGCGTGAAAACGCTGCTGGCGCTGCTGATGCTGGCCTCCAGCCTCTGGCTGGCGACGCTGCTCGCGCAGCACGTTGGCGAGCGGAACGGTGGCATGATTGTGCTCGTACTGTCGGCGATTGCGCTGGTGGCTTTTGTCTGTACGGCCGAGCGGCGGGGCGCGTTCTTTGCCCTGGTGCTGGCGTTGCTGGCGGCGCTGAGCGGTTTTCAGCTGCATGCGGTACTCAGGACGGCACCCGCGTCGGCGGCCGATGCGGAGGCATCGATTCGCTGGCAGCCGCTGAGCGAAGCGGCGATAGCGCAGGCGCTGGCCGACGGAAAGCGGGTATTTATCGATATCTCCGCCGACTGGTGCGTGACCTGTAAAGTGAATGAACTGCGGGTGCTGAATCAGCCGGAGATTATCGCCGCGCTGAACCTGCCTGACGTGGTGGCCCTGCGCGGCGACTGGAGTAAACCCTCCGATGCCATCGCCGCCTTCCTGCAACAGCGCGGCCGCTACGCCATCCCCTTCAACCAACTTTACGGGCCAGGGCAAGCCGCCGGGGAGATCCTCCCGCCGCTGCTGGACAAACATACTCTGCTTACCGCCCTGAACCGTGCTAAAGGTGAATAACCGATGAAAACGATACTGATTTTTTGTGTACTGATGATGGCCTCACTCGGCGCCATTGCCGCGCCGCCGCTGACGCCCGCGCAGGAAGCGCGCGTACAGGAGCTGGTGCAGGAGACGCTGCTAAAGCATCCGGAAATACTGGCGGCGGCCGCGGAAAAGCTGGACCAGCAAAGCGCGCAGGCCGACCGCGAGCAGCTGAAAACGGTGCTGACGCAACAGACGGATTTTCTCTTCAATGACCCCAACTCTCCGCGCATGGGCGCGGCGCATCCCCGGTTGACGCTGGTGGTGTTTACCGACTACAACTGCCCTTACTGCAAAAAGTTTGACCCTTATCTGGCAAAGATTGTGGCCAAATATCCTGATGTGGCGGTGGTGTTTAAGTTTCTGCCTTACCGCGCGGAAAGTTCGGTGACGGCGGCCCGCGATGCGCTGACCGTCTGGCGCGCGCATCCCGCACAATTCATCAGGTTCAACGACATATTGATGGCCAAAAAGGGCTATCACGATGATGCCAGCATCGCCGAGGCGAAGAAAAAAGCGGCGGTGGTGGTTGATAAGCCCGACGAGCAAAGTCTGGAGACGCTGAAAAAAAGCCTGGCGATCGCCCAGCAGCTGGGTATTCAGGGCACGCCGGCCACGCTGATTGGCGATGAGATGCTGGCGGGCTGGGTACCGTATGAACAATTTGACGCCATGGTCAGCGACGCGCTGAAAAAACAGTAAATTAACGTGCGGGGGCGCGTTCCCCCGCGTTAAGGAGAGACGAAAATGAAATCAATCGCGCTGATGGCGCTGTCCATCATCCCGACGCTGGCCTTTGCCACCGCGCCGCTGCCCGACGTGGTAAAGCGCTTTAGCGAGCAGCAGAACATCACCATTATCAAAGAGATCGACGCGCCCGGCGGCCTGAAGAGCTGGGTGGGGCAGTATCAGGACATGGGCGTGACGCTGTTTCTGACGCCGGATGGTCAGCACGTGGTCTCAGGCTATCTGTATGATGATAAAGGGAAGAACCTGAGCGAGGACTATTTCAAAAGCGAGATTTATATCCCGCTGGGCCGGGAAATGTGGCACAAGCTGAACAGCGCGCAGGCGCTGAAAGAGGGGGCCGATACCGCCGAGCGTAAGGTGGTGGTGTTTGCCGATCCGTTCTGCCCGTACTGCAAAACGTTCTGGTCGGCGGCCCAGCCCTGGGTCGCGGCGGGGAAAGTGCAGCTGAACACGCTGCTGGTGGCGTTTCTGAATCCGCAAAGCGGCCGCAATGCCACGGCGATTCTGAATGCCGCCGACCCGGTAGCGGCGTGGCGTGAGTATGAGCTTTCCGGCGGAAAAAAACTGCCGCCGTTTACGGGAACGACGCCGCGTGAAACCTTCAATCTGCTCCAGCAGCATCAGAAGCTGATGGACGATCTGGGGGCGAATGCGACGCCAGCGATTTACTATATGAATGATAAAAATGAGCTGCAGCAGGTCGTGGGTATGCCGGATGAAAAGCAGCTGATTGAGATGTTTGGCCCACGGCCCTGATTGAGCGACGGCTATTCTCCACTCTGTAAAATAGCAGTCTCTTATCCACAAATTCGAGATACAAAACCTGATATCTGTCAGTAAGGTGAAAGGTTCCGTTCACTTTACGTCAGGCGGAACATGACGTTTTTGCACTCGTGAACGGGCCAAGGGGGTCAACCGCGACCCCCTTGGCAATCCCCGCGGCCCGCAGGGAAATCGGTGCTTCGCACTACGCTCACCTGCGAACTCCATCCTGCGGCACGGCGAAACTCGAGATTACTCGTCCCATCCCTGGGACTCGCCCTTCGGGCCAACGCAAGCGTTGTTCAAAATTGCTCCCGGCAATTTTGTCTTGTCTCGGTTCGCCTCAGTCCGCCATCCATGGCGTCCTGACCTTGTCTTCCATTCTCCGGTTCGCCGATTTCCAGCGGGACTCATCGGTTTCAGTCACTTTGGTTGTTGCTGTGAGTTCAAAGACCGCACGGTTTTTGGTGGCGTCTAAATCGCCGAAGCGTTCCCTGAAGGCCGGGGCAGCCCACAGGGATGTGGGCTGAGGGCGCGGCTTTACAGGGACGTTACCTCGCGCCCGACCCGAAAGCCGTAAGGGATAAGCTGAGGGAACCACGAAGTGGCGATTTTGCCGCCAGAGCCCGGGGGTGCAGGGGGCGGCGGCGATTGGCCGCCCCTTGCGCGCTCCCTGCGCCCGTACAATTTATGTGGCGAGAGCTGAAAAGGAGCGCAACGGAGTGATAAATCCAAATACATCTCCCCCTCCCTGATAATTGCCATCAGGGACTTATGTATAAGAGACCGTTAAAAGAGGGGGGAAGAATTGCGGCAGTGAACAGCGGAAATAATACTTCCGCATTAAACACGAATCGCCGTTATTTTATGGCTGGCTTATCCCCAGACATGAACGAAATTCAATAGCACGGTGATAATGACCCAGAAAAATAAAAAGTAACGTCGTTTATCATTACGTGATTCCAGCGCGGAGAAATAGTTGGCGCTGTAAAACGTCGAGACAATAATCGCCACGGTGATAACGATATGCCACACCGATTCCCGGATGCCGATAAGCGCGCATGCGGTGGAGAAGCAGACCACGATAGCGATGCCGTTAAGCGCATTGCACATCAGCCAGCCCCACAGGCTTGCGGGCCTGACAAACATCTGTTCAAGTCGTAAAACCAAAGGAGTCATTCACTATATGAATATAAAGTGTGCATAAAATGCAATTTAATCGCCCGAAAGGCGTTGACCAAAATCAAGGTTGCGGCCCGGCTGACAAAATAAATTCAAAAATGATGACCACCAGAATAACGAAAACTCACTTTATGATTATATTTTTGCAGCGATGTGAGAGGGTTACCTTATTATGCGTAATTATATCTAAGGTCTTTCTACGATAATATCCGCAGCATTCACCGGCGTCGGCGTACAAATCGCCAGGCTCAGCGTATTCAGCCAGCGGTGGGAGACAAAGCCCGTTTGCGGCTGCGTGCTATCAATTTGCGCCATCTGCCACGCGCTACCGCCGCGCTGCTTCACGATGGCCTCTTTACGCGTCCAGATCTGCCAGAACGCCGCCAGCTGACGATCGTCAGACGCAGCGGCAATTTCGGCCCGTTCCCCGGCGCTGAAAACGGCTTCAGCCAGCGCCGGCCAGCGCTTACGCGGGCGCAGCGCTTCGATATCGCAGCCCACCTCGCCGACATCGCTCAGCAGCAGGGCAATCTCATCGCCGCTATGGCTGAGGTTAAACCACAGCGGCGTTTTCGCCGTGAACATCGGCTTACCCTGCTCGCCGTAGAGGATATCGGGCAGCGGCGAGAGGGCATGGGAAAGCAGCACGCGCCCGGCCAGCCAGCGCGCGCGCCGGGGCCCTGAGGGGGCCTGAGCGGTTAACGCGGGCGGCAGCGCGCCCGCGCTTAAGAGCGATACCTTTCCCAGCAGCAGGCGATACACGTTATGGCCAGCGCTTGATGATGATAGAGGTGTTAATGCCGCCAAAGGCAAAGTTATTGCTCTGCAAATATTCGCAGTCAATTTTGCGGGCTTCCCCCATGATGTAATCCAGCGCGCCGCAGTTGGCGTCCGGCTGACGTAAATTCAGCGTCGGCGCAAACCAGCCTTCGCGCATCATCTGCAGGCTCATCCAGGCTTCCAGCGCGCCGCAGGCGCCCAGGGTGTGGCCAAAATAGCTTTTCAGCGAGGAGATCGGCACGTTGTCGCCGTAGATAGCGGCGGTAGCATGGCTTTCGGCGATGTCGCCACGGTCGGTGGCGGTACCGTGGGCGGAAATATAGCCGATGTCGAGCGGGCTCAGCCCGGCCATTTTCAGCGCCTTCTCCATACAAATCTGCATGGTGTCACGCTGCGGCTGGGTAATATGCGCGGCGTCGCAGTTGGTGGCGAAGCCAACAATTTCACCGTAAATCGTCGCGCCGCGCGCTTTGGCGTGCTCCAGCTCTTCCAGAATCAGCGTGCCCGCGCCTTCGCCAATCACCAGGCCATCGCGCTGTTCATCAAACGGCGACGGGGTGGTCTTCGGCGCATCGTTACGCTGGCTGGTGGCAAACAGCGTATCAAAGACCGCCGCTTCCGACGGACACAGCTCTTCGGCGCCCCCGGCGACCATCACCGTTTGATAGCCGTGGCGAATGGCTTCCCAGGCGTAGCCGATCGCCTGGCTGCCCGAGGTGCAGGCGCTGGAGGTCGGGATCACCCGCCCGCGCAGCCCGAAGAACAGCCCGGTGTTAACGGCGGTGGTGTGCGGCATCATCTGCACGTAGGTGGTGCCGGTGATGTTATTGGTGTGCTTCTCGGTGAGCATGGTGGCAAACTCACTGACCGGGCCGGTACTGCCGGTAGAGGAACCGTAGGCGATGCCGGTCTCGCCGTTGGTCAGCACCTCGTCGCCAATCAGCCCGGCCTGCTCCAGCGCCAGCTCGCTCGCCCGCGTCGACATCAGCGAGACGCGGCCCATCGCCCGAATGCGCTTGCGCGTGTAGTGCTCCGGCAGGGCAAAATCATCAATCGGCGCGCCCAGCAGCGTATGCAGACCGTCATAGATCTGCCACTCCGGCATTTTGCGCACCGCGTTTTCGTAGGCCAGCAGGCGCGCCGAGACGTTGTGCCAGCTTTCGCCAAAGGCGGTGACGCCGCCCATGCCGGTAATAACCACGCGACGTGTCATAACATCCCTCCATTGATGGAAATAACCTGCCGGGTGACGTAGCCCGCCACGTCCGACATTAAGTAGCTGGCAAGCCCCGCGACTTCGTCCGCCTGGCCCATGCGTTTCATTGGAATAATGGCCATCGCCTCTTTTAGCGCCGCTTCTTCCATCTCGATCATGCCGGTATCAATCAGCCCCGGCGCGATGCAGTTAACGGTAATTTTGCGTTTGGCCAGCTCGATCGCCAGCGCTTTGGTGGCGCCGATGATCCCGGCCTTCGCCGCGCTGTAGTTAACCTGGCCCCGGTTGCCCATCACGCCGGAAACCGATGACAGCGTGATGATGCGCCCGCCCTGGCGCGCGCTAATCATCGGCATGATGCACGGCTGGATGACGTTGTAAAAGCTGTCGAGGTTAGTGTGGATCACCGCGTCCCAGTCGTTTTCGCTCAGCGCCGGGAAGGCCGCGTCGCGGGTGATGCCAGCATTGCTCACCACGCCGTACCACGCGCCGTGGGCCTCGATGTCCTGCTCCAGCACCTCGCGGCACTGCTCGCGGTTAGCGACGTCAAAGCTCAGCAGACGGCCCGCGCCGCCCGCGCTGAGGATGGCGTCCAGCGTCTGCTGCGCGCCCTGCGCGTCACGATGATAGTGGACGCCCACCGTAAAGCCGTCTGCCGCCAGCTGGCGAGCGATGGCGCGACCGATGCCTTTACTCGCACCGGTCACTAAAACTGAACGACTCATGCGGACGCTCCTGGTTGAAATAAAGAGTGAAGTTCTTCCGCCGTTGGCTGGAAGGTATTGACGCGGCCGGTAGCCAGCGTCTGCTCGTCGGTGGTGATAGCGCATTCGAAGCTGCCGAACCGCTCGTCCTGCATCAGCAGCTTGACGGCGATCGTCAGCGTTTTCCCCGCTGGCAGCGTGCCCGCCGCGCAAATCAGTTCGCGCGCGCCGAGCACCATTCCGAGGGAAATAGCCGCCTGACCCTGCTGGCGGCGGTGCCAGCCGGACCAGACGCCCACGGTTTGCGCCATCAGCTCCAGCGCATACCAGCCGGGCAGGTTGCCCTGCGGGTCGAGAAACGGTGCCAGCACCCCCGCGTCCGTGACGTCAACGCGGCAGACGGCGCTCTCTTCACTGACCTGCGCCACCTCTTCTAACAGCAGCATCGGCGCGTCGTGCGGCAGGTAGTCGCCGGGCGATAAATAGTGGTTCATGAACATCTCCCGAGCAGAATGCTGGCGTTGTTGCCGCCAAAGGCAAAGGAATTTGACAGGATCGTCGGGCGCGCCAGCGGCTGCGGGCGCGCGATAATCCCGCAGGCGGGCAGCGTGGGATCGCGCGGCGACAGGCTAAAATCCTGCACCGGCAGCGGAAGATCGCGCTGCAAAATTAGCATGCTGAGCGCCGCTTCGGTAATGCCCGCCGCGCCGAGCGTGTGCCCGGTAAGGTGCTTGGTTGAACTGCACGGCACGCGCTCGCCGAACAGCGCGTTGACGACCGCCGACTCAATCTGGTCATTTAGCGGCGTGGCGGTGCCGTGTAAATTGATATAGCCGACGTCATCCGGCGTTAAACCCGCGTCGCGCAGCGCCTGCTCGATGGCGCGGATCGCGCCTTCCCCCTGCGGGTGCGGGGCGGAAATATGGTAAGCATCGCTCGACTCGCCAACGCCCAGCAGCGCGATGGGCTGCGGTTCGCGCGTCAGCAGCATCAGCGCCGCGCCTTCGCCGATGGTAATGCCGCTGCGCCCCTGGGCAAACGGCTGGCACAGGGTAGGGGAGAGCGACTCCAGGCTGTGGAAGCCGTTAATCGGCATCCGGCTCAGGGTATCAGCCCCGCCGACAATCGCCACGTCGGCCAGCCCGGCCTCAATCAGGCGGCGGCCGCTGACGATCGCGCGGGCGCTGGAGGAGCAGGCGGTTGAGAGGGTAAACGCCGGGCCGTCAAGCGCCAGCCAGTGGCTGAGAAAACGCGACGGGTCGCCCAGCTCCTGCTGCGGGTAGCGCCACGCGGTGCTCTCCTCGCCGTTCAGCGTCCGCTTCACGTGCTCATCGCCCTCGTCCAGCCCGGAGGTGCTGGTGCCGAGCACCACCGCAACCCGATCGGGCTCATAGCTGGCGATGGCGGCGTCCACCTGCGGCTGAATCTGCGCCAGCGCCGCCAGCAGTAGCTGATTGTTGCGCGAGCGGTGGTCGCGGTAATCATCAGGAATGGCCGGCAGTTCGCCGTCGACGCCGCCCAGCACCGTGTGCGGATGACCCTGAAGCCAGCCGGTTCTCGGGCGCATACCGGGCGCGACGCCGCGCGATAGGTTGGCGGCAATCTCATCCAGCGTGCTGCCCAGGGCATTGATCATGCCAACCGCAGAAATGTAGATCATCTCAGTCACCCAGATATTGAATGGTGATGTGGTATTTAAAAACGTGCTGCTCGATGCTAATCGGCTCGCGTTTGCCTTTGCGGTTCAGGTAGGTGATTTCCGTCACCCGTTTGCCAGAGGCGTTGCGCAGCTCGCGCTTATCGCCGCTGTCGGTCAGCGTCCAGCCCGTCGGCAGCTGCGGCTGCCAGGCGCTGAGCGGCCAGTGGCTGAGCATCACGTCCGCCAGCACCTGGCTGGCGGGCGGCAGCTGTGGCACCACGATCGACTGCTCGGCGTGCAGCCCGCTGCCGTCGTAGGTGACAAGGAACAGACGAATTCCTACCGATGACAGCCCCGCCAGCGTGAGCTTTTGATCATCGGCGTTCAGCATCACCAGCAGCGACTGCGTCTTGCCGTTGAAGCTGCCGGTCAGCAGCTGCTGCGAGCTGATGGCCGGAGAGATCCCCGGCGCGGGCAGCGTAATACGGGTGCCGGGCTGTAGCCATGCCTGCGGACGGCCGGATTGATCCGGCTGTGAATGGCTGCAACCGGCCAGTACGAGCACGCCGATCGTCGCGGCGATAAGCCGGATCAGGCGCACAGGCCCTGTGGCAAAATGGTTCAGATTGATCATCGTTTTTTCTTCTCTTTTTTCCCCGGCATCGCCAGCGGCGATAGCAGGAAGGCGGTGAAAATGCCGCTCACCAGCACGATGCCGAAGCTGCTGATGGCCTGAGTGGCGCTAAAGACCAGCATGCCGAGCGTCAGCAGGGTGGTCAGCATCGCCAGGGTAACCGCCAGCAGCGACGTCAGCGGCGTGCCACGCGGGTTGCTGAAAAATAGCGTGTAGTTGATGCCAATGCCCAGCACCAGCACCAGCGCCAGCAGCGAGAACAGGTTCAGCGGGTGTCCGCTCAACGCCAGTACCGCCAGCCCGCAGCCTAAAGAGAGCACCGACGGCACCAGGCTGATTAACCCTTTCCGCCAGCCCAGGCGGGCGACCGCGCCGCAGGCAATCACCGCCAGCGCCACGCCCAGCAGACCGGTCAGAATATGACGATACAGGGCGAACAGCGCATCGAACGTGCTTTTACGATCCACCCACGCCACGCCGGGCTGTTTGTTGCTCAGCGCGTTTAGCGCCGCGCTGTTGTTGACCCCTTCCGCAGGCACCAGCACGCCGCTTTCACCGCTGGGCAGCGTCAGCCACAGCAGCCGCCAGCCTTCGCTGGCCGGGCTGCTAAGCCAGTTCTCAACCGTGACCGGCATGGGCTTGAGGTCGGGTGTCACCGTCGTTATCCCGGCGCTGCTCAGCGCCTGAGCGACGGCGGGCGCGGCGCTGTTCAGCGCCGTGAGATCCTGCTGCTGACGGGCCAGTGAATTAAGCGGAATGGTGCGATAGCCGCTGAGCCAGCCCCGCTTTTTGGCCTCTTCAAGCGCGGGGACAAACCCTTCCAGCCGCTCCAGCGTTTGCTGCGCCGAGTTGCCGTACACCACGAACCATTTTTGATCGACGCTCTGGCCGGTCAGGGCGGTGATGGTTTTCTCCTGCGCCAGAATAGACTGCGGCAGCGCCTGCAGCTGCGAGATATCGTCGTCGACGCGTAGCACCGCGAGGCCCGCCAGCGAGAACAGGGCCAGCGCCGCCGGTAGCCCCACGGACAGTTTTTTATTGCGTCGCCACGCGGCCAGCCAGCGCAGCATCAGCACCATGGCCGGAACCGGACGCACCGGCAGGCCACGGCACAGCCACGGGTGCCAGAAAATGACCGTCAGGCACGACGCGGAAAGCCCTACCGCCGCAAACACCGCCATCTGGCGAATGCCGGGGAAGGGGGCAAGCATCATGATCAGATACGCCGCCACGGTGGTCAGCAGCGCCAGCAGCAGCGCGTTACGCACTTTGGCGAGGCTTTGCCACGGCGAGGATTCCGCGCCGTGCACCATCCGTTCGGTCAGATAGTACAGCGTGTAGTCGGCGGAAATACCGATGATGCTCATGCTCATCACCAACGTCATCAGATGCAGCTCGCCGAACATCAGCAGCGTGACCACGGTGCCCGCCAGCGCGCCGATGGCGATGGAGAGCGCGCACAGCAGCAGCGGGCGCAGCGAACGGAAGGTGACGATAATTAGCAACAGCACGCCGAGCAGCGTGGCGACGCCGAGCGTTGAAATATCCTGCTTCGCCTGCTGGCTGGCGTAGTCGCTGTAGAATACCGTCCCGCGCGACAGCAGCTGCGCCTGCGGGTGGCGGGCTTTCAGCTCGCCTTCCAGCGTGCCGAGCGTGGTCACCAGCCGGTGCGTTTGCTGCATGTCGAACGACGAGCCGGACAGCTCGCCGTGCAGCAGATACCAGTAGTTGCCTTCGCGGTCCTGCGTTACCAGCCAGCCGTCCATCAGCCGCAGCCGCTGGCCATTTTTAGCCATCGCCAGCTGCGAGCCGCGCATCAGCATCAGCGGATCGTTTTGCAGCTCTTTGCCGCTGACCCCGGAGAAGGCCGAATAGAGCTGGGAGAGGATCCACTGCGCCTGCGCCGCGCCGCCGTTTTGCAGGCGCGCGCGGGTATCGGGATCGATCAGCCCGTTACGGTGCTGCCAGAAGAACGCGCCCCAGGCCTGCTGGCTGTCGGCGTCCATCGGGCCTTTTACCTCCGCCAGCGCGTGCGATTTTTCCAGCAGATTCAGCCAGTCGCGGGCGACCTGTGGGTCGGCCTGTTTACCGGGGCTGACCAGCCAGACCAGCTGGCGGTCGAGGCGCTGCATAAATCCGTCGTTCAGGCTGGGCGGAATCGCGCCCATCGCCTGTTTCGGCAGCATCGCCAGCACGCTGCTGTTGAGCCGCGCCTGCGGCAGCAGCGTCAGCAGCAGCGCCAGCATCAGCAGACAGGCGAAGGCCCACAGCAGCGCCGGGCGTTTACTGGGCGGCAAAGCGTTGGCGTTCGTCATCGGTCAGTTGCGCGGGCGTCAGTTGGTGTCGGGAGAGAACGATATCGGTGCGGTCGCCCTGTTTATCGTTCAGCGTAATCCGTTCCAGATAGGCGTTACCGGCCAAATCAATGGTGGCGAAGATTTTATCCAGCGGCGTGGTGGTCGGCGTCAGGCGCAGCGTCCAGCGGCCTGCGCCCTGGTCGGTGAATTCGACGTGGAAGTTTTGCTCAAGCACGGTACGATCGGCCTGAAACAGCGCGCGCAGCAGATGGTTAAACTGGAACATCTGCGGGTTATTCTCCGCGGTGATGGTCTGCGGCGGCTGGCCGTTAACCGCCTGTACCATCCGCTTGTCGTCCAGCAGCAGCTGCATCGGGAACGGGCTGGTTTGATCCCACAGCAGCCCGCGATCGCGGGCGATCAGCATATTGCCCTGGGAGCGCAGCGGCTGCGGCAGATCCTTAATGGTGCGGGTCTGCTCGAAGTGCGCGCGGATCACCGGCTGTTCGGTAAAACGCTGTTGCAGCGTGTCGAGCGTCAGCGCGCTAACGAACGGGCTTATCAGCAGCGCCAGCAGCGGCAGGAATCTCATGGCGTCACCCCCATGCGTTCAAACAGAATCTGCGGACTAACGAAGCACATCTCGCGGCTGGCTTCTTCCACCGCCACCTGAATGGTGTAGCCGGTGGTGGCGCGCTGTCCGCTTTCCGCATCGAAAATGTCGTAGTTGATGCGCAGGCGGTTTTCAAACTCATCAATACGCGCCCGCACGCGGATCCGCTGCTCGAAGGTCAGCGGATGGCGGTACTTCACGCGGGTATCGACCACCGGCCACAGGTAGCCGGATTCTTTCATCTGGCGATAGCCGTAGTTGAACTGGTTCAGCAGCGCTTCGCGGGCGATTTCGAAATAGCGAAAATAGTTGCCGTGCCACGCCACGCCCATCATGTCGACGTCGTGAAAAGGAATGGTCAGCTCAACTTCAGCCGTAAAACGGGGATCGTTTAGCACCCTTTACTCCTTGTTTTGAGGATCCGGCAGCTGCCAGAAATCGAAAAAGTTAAACCAGTCGAGCGGCGACCGTAGCGCGTGGTGCTCCAGGCGTTCGGCGTAGCGATCGATGGCCTGCTGCAGCGCCTGCTGGCGCGCGGCGCGCGGCAGGTGCAGCGGGTCGGCAAACGGTTCGCAGTGGATATGCAGCTTGTCCCCCTGGCGCAGCGCGAACAGCAGTTCGACCGGGCAGCGCAAAATCGCCGCCAGAATAAACGGCCCCTGCGGGAACGGAGCGGGCTGGCCCATAAAGCGGCTCCAGCACACGCGCCATTCGCCGCCGCGCTGCGGGCTGACCGCAATACGATCGCCGACGATGGCAATCCACTCGCCGCGATCCAGCTTCTCCTGCAGCAGTATGGCGGTATCCGGGCCGATGTCGGTGACCGGCAGCAGGTTAATTCCCGCCTGCGGCGCCATCTCCTGCATGATCTGCTTGAAGCGCTGGGCGTTATCGCTGAACACCAGCGCGTTAATGGTTCGGCCGCCTTCCAGTTGCGCCAGCGCCCGGCAGACTTCGACGTCGCCGAGATGCGAGGCCAGCAGCAGCTTGCCGCGGCCGTCTCCGCCGTTGAGCGTCGCCTCCGCGCCCGGCGCAAAGACCACGTCGCGCCCCAGGCGCAGCTCGCCGCGCCAGCTGGCGATTTTATCCAGCATCGCGTTGCCAAAACGCAGGAAGTGCCGATAGCTGGTGAGTTTTTCCGGCACCGGCATTCCGCGCTCGCGGAGCTGCTCGCGGACGCGCTGCACCCAGCGCTGCGAGGCGTGACGCGCCTGCGTCGCCGTCAGCCAGTACACGGCCACCACCGGATAGAGCAGCAGCGTGAACGCCTTTCTGCCCAGCAGACGCCACACCCGTAGCATCAGGCGCATGCCCCATAGCCCTTTAACCTCCTGCTGGCGCGCCCAGTGCGGCGAGGCGCGGCGGAACAGCAGCGACGGAATGCGCGGCAGCATGCCGAAGAACAGCCGCGTGTGCATGCGCGAAATGCGCAGGTTGTCTTTGAGCGCATCGAAATGGGAAAGACCGTCCAGCGGATAGGTCACGCGGGTCGGCAGGAAATAGCTGGGGGTTCCCTGCCAGTAGAGACGCACCATCACTTCGGTATCAAAATCCATCCGCTGGCCGAGGGTGACGCGCTGTGCCAGCTGAAGCGTGGGGGCAACCGGGTAGACGCGAAAGCCGCACATGCTGTCTTTTAGCTGCAGCGAGAGCGTTTCAATCCACACCCAGACGTGGGTCACCCAGCGGCCATACAGGCGAGAGCGGGGAATGGAGTCGTCATAAATCGGCTGCCCGGAAATCAGCGCGCCGGGGTGCGCGTGCGCCAGCGCCAGCAGCGCTGGAATATCTTCAATGGCGTGCTGCCCGTCGGCATCCACCTGCACGGCATGGCTGTAGCCGGCTTCCGCCGCCGCCTGCAGACCGCGGATCACCGCCGCGCCTTTGCCCGCGTTGGCCGTCAGGCGAATCAGCGTCAGATGGTCGCTTTGCGCCGCCAGCCGATCCAGCTCATCGCGGGTGGCGGCGTCGCTGCCGTCGTCGACCACAATGCAGGGCAGGCCAAAGGGTTGCAGGCGCGCGAGCACGCCCGACATCATCGCGCCGTGGTTATAGCAGGGGATTAATACGCACGGGGAGACGGTTATCGACATAGCCGAATCTTCCCGCTGCTGGCCGTATGGCGCGCGTCGCCGTCGTGGCGCTGGTAGCTGAACGTTAGTAGTCCGCGCTCTTCCTGCCAGTTCAGGGTCAGCGTGACCACCGTCGAGGGCAGCAGCGGGGCCTGAAACTTAACGTTCTGAATGCTGTGAAAACGCCAGCCGGGGGCCAGCTCGGTGGTGGCGTAGTGCATCACCCACTCCATCTGTGCCACGCCGGGCAGCAGCGGCTGAATGGCAAAGTGGCCCTGGAACCAGAACAGATCGGGGTCAAGCGACAGCACAATTTCCAGCGGCTGCTGGGGGGCCTGATGGCGCTCAATTTCACGGGGTTTCATGAAATAACTCCTGTAATTGCGCATAGACACGCTTATTCATACTGTTGACCGGAATGTCATCCATCACCCGCCAGTAGCGCGGCACGGCCACCGGCTCCAGCCACGGGCGCAGCGCGCGTCGCCAGGCAAGCTCCAGCGCTTTAGCGCTGCCGTTTTGCCAGCGCTGGCGGGCATCGTCATTCAGCACCAGCAGGACGCCCACGCACTGGCGACCGCCGCGGGTCAGCGGCAGCGCCGCGGCGTCGCGGATGTCTTCCAGCGCCAGCAGCCGCCGTTCCACTTCCTGTAGCGAAATGCGCTTTTCTTCTATTTTGACTATCCGGCCACGGCGGCCGGTCAGATGAAAACGCCCGTCGGGATCGAAGTGCAGAATGTCGTCAATAACATGGCCGCTAGCGTCAGCGATCAGCGGCGAAAAGAGGCGTAACGCGCCGTCTTCAGCCGAAAAATGGACGCCGGGGAAGGGGAGCCAGCTGGCCGCCTCCTGCTGGCGATAGCGCCAGGCGATCACCCCGGTTTCGGTACTGCCGTAGATTTCATCCGGCCAGACCTTCAGCCACTCGGCGGCCTGCGCGGCGTCCCGCCACGGCAGCGCGCCGCCCGCCGACAGGAGCAGCGCCAGCGGCGGCGGAGTCAGGCGTGGGTCAAGCCGTTTTAAAAAGGCCGGGCTGCTGATAAACGCGTAACGGTGCTGGTGATCCAGCGCCGCCAGCTGTTCAGCATAGTGGATGAGCGACGCGTGTAGCGGCAGGCCCAGCGCCATCGGCAGGAAAATACGAAACGTGAGGCCGTAAAGATGCTGCGGCACCACCGACGCGACGACGCGGCTACCCGTCAGACGCTCGGCAAAGCGCGTCGACAGCAGCGCCGCTTCGCGGTCGAGCGCGTGAATGGATTTGAGAATGCGCTTCGGCTGGCCGGTTGAACCCGAGGTGAACAGCTCGACGTGCGCCTCGGGGGGGATGGCCGGGAAGCTGAAGTGCGCAGCGCTGGCGCACATCGTGGAGCCCACGCGGTGCTGTGGACCAGGCCAGTCAAGCGCGCTGTCGCTCAGCACGCCGTCAAACAGCGCGCGCTGTTCATTCAGCAACGAAGCGCGGCTGTGGCCGGGGATCACCGGCGTTTTACCCGCGTGTAATGTTGCCAGCAGGGCCACAATAAACAGATAGCTATTTTCCAGGCACAGCGCCCAGCGCTCGCCCGGCAGCGGCTGCAGCTCGGCGATAAGCCGGGCCACGTCGGCGCGCAGGTGGCCGAGCGTCCAGGTGTGCTGCTCCTGCCAGGCAATCGGCGTTTCCGTCGGCCGGGGGGCGCTAAGCCATTGCGCTAGCGTCAGGGGTTGCTTCATTGTGGATCTCGTTTCATCATCCGGCGGCGCACCAGCCATTCTCCGCCCATCAGTAGGCCCATTAGCAGATAGGCAATCATGCCGTTCCACAGCGTCCACAGGGCCATATCGCCGTGCAGCGCGGTGAACAGCGCAATGCTGCCGTTAATAATGAAAAAGGCGCTCCACAGCTGCGTGACTTTGCGGGTATAACGCACGCCAGCGACGGGGAGGTCGGGTTCACTAAGGCGCGCCAGGCGTTCGACAATCGGCATCGCCGACCACAGCGAACCGCCAAACACCGCCAGCATCACCGCGTTGACCACCACCGGATAAAACAGCAGCAGCTGATGGCTTTTCAGCAGGTAGCTGGCAAGGCACAGCGTGATGCCCGCCACCGCCACCACCTGGGTGACGACACGCAGCGGCCCCGCCTGTCGCCGGGTCTGGCGAAAGCGCAGGAAGAGGAGTAACGCCATCAGCGGTAGCAGCCAGTGCAGGCCGTTATGCGCCAGCCCAAAGCCGATTAAAAACGGCCAGGCCAGCAGCAATAATCCGGTCAGGAGCGGTACGATGGGCAGCGAGCGAAGGCCCGGCATCGCGTATTACGCTTCTTTCAGTAGACGCTCAACCGCGTCCACCACGTCCTGTACGGTGCGCACCGCTTTAAATTCTTCCGGCTTAATTTTCTTACCGGTTTTCTTTTGCAGATGCACGATCATGTCGACCGCATCGATGCTGTCCAGCTCAAGGTCTTCGTACAGACGCGCATCAGGGTGGATATCCTGCGGTTCAACTTCAAACAGCTTAACCAGCAGGGCGGACACTTCGTCGTAAATGGCTTGTTGTTCGGTCATAACGGCTATCCTCAGGCACGTTGCGCGTGAATGAAAGATGCCAGCGTGGCAACAGAGAAGAAGTGCTGGCGCATCTCTTCACTTTCTGCGGACAGCACCACGCCGTACTGATTTTTTACCGCCAGCCCTAATTCCAGGGCATCAATAGAGTCCAGCCCCAGGCCATCGCCAAACAGCGCCGCCTCGGTATCAATGTCGTCTGCCGATAGCTCATCCAGATTAAGGGTAGTTATGATGAGATTTTTGATTTCAAGATGGAGCGCTTGCATCATTAATTCCTATGCCATTCGTAGTATTTGTTTGTAATTTAAGCAAAATATGCCGGTTTAGCTGCCGTGCTGCCAGCGCCGGTTCTTGTGAATTTGCATGATAAAACTGTTCGAGCGCCAGCCGTTCGCCCACCTCGATGGTAAAGAGAGGCTTGGTTTTCGGCGCGTCATACCATTTACTCTGTTTGCCCAGCATATGCTCGGTGCAGCGGATAACCACGATGCGGAGATCGCTGCCGCAGCGCACGGCAATATTGGCCGCGCCGCGCTGCAGGGTCATTTTTTCGCCGGGAACGGTGCGCGTGCCTTCGGGGAAAATCAAAATGGTATCGCCCTGCTGCAGGCGCTGTCGGCTGGCCGGTAGCAGCGCATCGGCCTGATCGTTAATCAGATAGTCGGCGGCACGAATCACGCCGCTGACGAACGGGTTGTGCAGCAGCGCGCTTTTCACCAGACAGTCGGTTTCGGGCATGATAGAGGCCAGCATCACGTAGTCAATCAGACTAGGATGGTTCGCCACCACCAGACAGCCGCGCTCCTGGCGCAGCGTTTCCGCGCCCTCAATGCGGTAATCCAGTACCCCGACCGCCCTGACCACCGCGAGGAAAAAGCGGAAGCTGAGCGAGATACTGCGCCGCGCCAGACGTCGACGCCGCGCTTTGTTGCGCACGACAACCAGCAGTAAATTGAACCAGATAAGCGACAGCAGCAGCCCGCCCAGGCCGAAGAGCGCAAAGCAAAAGCCGGTCATCGCCGCGCGCCAGAGGCGGTTCAGGCGTGAAAATAGCGCCTTCATGGGCGGCTCCAGCGCCATTGCACCCGCTCGCCGGGGATGGCGAAGGTGGCGGCGTTTTGTAAATAGTGCTGCAGGAACAGCAGGCTTTGCGGCAGGGCGCTTTCCGCCTGCGCGGCGTCGCGCTGGGTTTCGCATTGCCACTGCTGGCCTGCTTCCAGTACCAGCCCGACGGCGTACGGCCAGGTGGGCATCGTCGGCGGCAGGCGGGAGTGATAAAATTCGGGCAGAAAACCGTCGAAATCGACCATCAGAATACGCGAGTAGCCGGCCTGCATCAGCGCAAGGGCTTCGCAAAGCCCCTGCTGGAAGGTGTCGCGGCCAGCGGAAAGTGAAGACGATACCAGCGGCTGCCTGGCGGCGATGGTCAGATTGCCGACAGAAGAATTATGCACCGAGAGCGCAAAGTCAGTAGGGGAGAGTGGTTGTTCCGTCGCCAGCGCTTGCAGGATACGGAAGTTGCGCTCCAGCTCGCCGTGGCGGCTGGTGAACAGCACCGCCTCAATCGCGTGACGGCGCAGCAGCGACAGGCCGCATTCCACGGCCAGCTTGCTGCCGGAGCTGAGGCGGCGCGCGGTCATCATCGGCAGCTCAGTGGGTTTCGCCAGCGGCGCGGAGGGATCGATGGCGTGCGGATCCTGTGACCATTGCTGCCACTGTTCCGCGCTGCTGATACCCGGCGCGCTGGCCTGCCAATCAACGATGTTTAATGCAAATTTCATCTACTCGCGCCTAATCAATGAGTCAACCGGCATCCGCTCGTATGCCAAAAAATAAAATAGCGACGCCGTAGAATTATTTCTTATGACAAATCAGGAGGGTATGACCAATACCCAGATTGTCGTGGCGTTCTTCTACCCGGAACCCCGCGCGGTCCAGATAGTGATAAAACTTCTCTGCGCTGTAAAACCGGCTGTTGCCGTTGGCCATGCAGGTAAAGTACAGCGACGTTGCGTTAAGGCTAAACGCCGCGGCTTCAAATTTCTGCGCATCCCAGAACAGCTCCATAATGCACAGCCTGGCCCCCGGTTTCATCGCGCCGGCGACGTTACCCAACAGGGTAATAATTTGTTCCGGTGAAAAACAGTCGAGAAACTGACTCATCCACCAGATATCGGCGTCACGGGGTAATGGCGCATCGCTTAACATATCGACCGCGTGAAAATTAACCCGATGAGCCATGCCTGCCTGCGCAATATTGTCACGCGCTAACGCAATTTGCTGCGGCAGGTCTAATAACGTTACCGCAATATTCTCATCATATCGGCAACAATGCAGCGCCCATTTACCGGTATTTCCGCCCACATCATACAATGTTGCCGGGCGGCTGGCGAAAACCCGCGGAAGAGCTTCAGTGAAGGCGCCGTCAGAGTAATAATGATCGAAGGCAAACCAGCTTTCCCGCGTGGTATCCGGAAGCTGGGATAACGCAGGATAAATTGTCGGCCAATCGCCGAAAACTTTCAACCCCGATGGTTTACCTTCCTTTAATGCGTGTTCGAGAAAGAATAATCCTTGATAACAAACATTCTGCGTGAAATCCATATTTACGTTGGTCATTTTATCGTGCAGCAGAAAATGGCCAACCTTGGTTAAATAATAGACGTCATCGGTTGCCGTGACGATTCGCCCACTCAGCCCCATATCCAGAAGAATACTAATTGCGTATTCATTCAGTGAACAGCACTCGGCAATATCTTCCAGCGTCGCGCCGCTTTTACCCTGCCGATCTAAAAAAGTGAGTATACCGGTATTACGAAGGCTGAGGGCCGCCTGAAATAGCATCGGGGCAAAGGCAATTTTTTGCGCTTCGGTGATTGCTTCCAGCGCGCTCAGTGAGTCCTGTTTATACATATTATTTGGGTCTGTTGAGGGGGCAGAATTTAAGCCTGCCGCAGCAGGCTTCGCGTAAACTTACTTCAGCGTCGCGGCCGCCAGGTTCACCTGGATGTCTTTGTCGAGGTTTCTGACCCAACGGTTGTAATTTTTATGAATACTTCCGCCGGAAGCCATCAGGTTGAAGCTGCTATCGTAAATGATGGAATAGCTGGTGGCGGTATATTTGATATTTACCGTAGCGGAGTGATCGCGTGCTTTCTGCGTGGCTTTGATGACGCCAGGGTCGGCATCGGTCATGATCCACTGGCGCTGAATGCCCGCCATCAGAATGGCGTTTTTCATCTGGTCGGTGGTATGACCCGCCGCGACCACGGTATTAATTTGTTCGATTGGCGCGGTACGCGCGCAGCCCGCCAGCAGGCCAATGAAGGCGAAAACAGCAAACCATTTAGCTATCTTTTTCATACTGATTTCCTATCAAATATCACTATTTGTTTTGTTATATGCCAGTAGAGATTACATGCAATGAGATGATGCGTGATAAATCATCTCAGGATATAACATCGTTTGTGTATCGAGTAAAACGAATATGGGAGATGGGGTTTATATTTTTTGACGGGTATCTAAATATAGGCAACATAATTAACATTAACGGTGGCAGTTCAATTGATGATAAATATTTAGTTCGATAAATAAATTTGTTTTATTTATCCTAAATTCAGGAGTGTTTAACTAATTTATTTCTTTATTTCCATTTGGCTCCATTTTTTTTAACATGTGCGGGCGTTTTTTTAACGCAAAAGGGGTGGCGTGTATACCTATTAATTATGATGGGTTTGAAGAAAATAAAGGTCTGCAATGCGAAATAGGCGGCAGCAAAACCGGGTCAGCATGCCAACCCGGCCTCTTATCGACTTATTTCACTGGCGTATAGCTTAGTTCCACCTTATCGTCCGGAATGAATAACCTCTCTTATTTCATGGGTATACCCCCGTTTTTCCTTCGGCATAAATGTGATCGCCCCCGCTAACCCGGCCAGATGCCGGTTTTGTCCTGTTTAATGCTATCTCTGTCCGTTGTGTCAAAACGGCATCCAGCATTTGATGAAGCATCGGATTTTCCGACCGCAACTGCCTGGAGGATGAGAAGAGATGAGTCATCAAATTACCCTTCGTTTTGAAGACGGGGCGATGCAGACGATCGACTGCCGTGCCGGTGAGTCCGTCGCCGACGCCGCGCTGCGCGCCAGAATCAGCATTCCGCTCGACTGCCGCGACGGCGTGTGCGGCACCTGCAAAGCCACCTGTGCGTCCGGCGAATATCAGCACGGCGACTACGTGGATGATGCGCTCTCGGCCGAAGAAGCCGGTGCCGGAAGGGTACTGACCTGCCAGATGCGCCCGGTCAGCGACTGCGTGGTGGAGATTGCCGCCGCCTCCGACGCCGCGGACGTGGGCACCTTCCACGGGCATATCACCGCCAGCCGCGCGCTGTCGCCCACGACCTTGACCTTCTCCATCGCCCTCGACGATCGCCAGGCGCTGCGCTTCCAGCCCGGGCAGTACGTGAATGTCCAGGTGCCCGGCAGCGACCAGACGCGCTCGTACTCGTTCAGCTCTGGCCCGGCGGAGAGCGAAGTGTCGTTCGTGGTGCGCAACGTGCCGCAGGGGCTGATGTCCGGCTGGCTGAGCGAGCCCGCCCGGGCGACGCCATCGCCTTTCGGGGGCCGCTGGGCAGCTTCTACCTGCGCCCGATAGCGCGCCCGGTGTTATTCCTCGCGGGCGGCACCGGGCTGGCGCCGTTCCTGTCGATGCTGGCAAAACTGGCTGATGATGCCGTGACGCACCAGCCGGTACATCTGATTTTTGGCGTCACCCGCGATGAGGATATCGTGGCGATTGACGTGCTCGATGATTTTGTCCGTCGGCTGCCGAACTTCAGCTACCGCTGTACCGTCGCCGACCCGCAAAGCGGCTATCCGCACAAAGGTTACGTGACCCAACATATCGATGCCCGCCTGCTCAACGGCGGCGATGCCGACGTGTACCTGTGCGGGCCGCCGCCGATGGTTGATGCGGTGCGCGGCTATCTGGATGCCGAAGGGCTGACGCCGCGCAACTTCTACTACGAAAAATTTGCCGGAGCGGTGCCGACGGTGCAGGGCGGGGAAGCGCCGATATCGGCAGCGGATGTCGACGACGCGTTCGACCTGCGGCTGGCGCTGGAGCTGGGCGCGGTGCAGCTCACCATGGGGCGTCTCTCTGGCGAACAGCTCATCGCTTTCCGCCGGCTGGCAGAGGCGACGGCCACGTTTGTCTCCGGGGGGCGCTTCCTCGACGTGGCGCGCTACGCCGAGGCCAATCACGCGTTCCATCGGTTCCTGATTGAGGCCACCCGCAACGCTCAATTGATTGCGCTGTACGCCCAGCTCGCGGTGCAGGACTACATCGACCGCGCGCTGACCGCCAGCGTGGAGATCGTCGGCGACATCGTGCAGCAGCATCGCGATCTGGTGTCGGCCTTCGAATATGGCGACCTCAACGCCGCCCGCGATGTGCTGGCCCAGCACGCGCAGCATTCACGCACCACCATGAGCCGGGCGCTGGCGCTGAAGGCGGCGCCTGCCGTCGCGCCACCGCTTGCCGCGCCGCCGGAGCCGGAAGCGCCGCGCTGCCCGTTCCACGACCTGCAACCGTCGCTGCCGCCGTACTCCCATGAGCTGGCGTGGCCGCCGGGGCTGGAGCCGTTCAAGGTGGTGGACGATGGCTCTCAGGGCGACCCGTACGAGCACTATCGCTGGATGCGCGAACACGCGCCGGTGCTGCGCTGCCAGTCGGCGACCACCGACGTCTGGTTTCTCTCGCGCTACGACGATGTGTATCAGGCGATCCGTAATCCGAAACTGTTCTCCTCGGAGGTGGTCAGCCCGCCGCCGCTGACCTTCCTCACGCTGTTCGACGCCCCGGGTCATACCCGTCTGCGCAAAGTGGCGCAGCCGTCGTTTATGCCGCTGTCGTTAGAGCCGTTTATTCCCGAAATTGAACGCCGCGCCGAGGCGCTCCTTGACCAGATGCTCGCCAACGGCGGCGGCGATGTGGTGGAAGATTTTGCCATTCCGCTGAGCATTGCCACCATTTCGACGCTGATCGACGTGCCGAACGAGGACGAAGAGAAAATGAAGTTCTGGTCTGATGAAACCTTCAGCTACTTCGGCCGTCTGGCGCGTAACGCTCCCGGCACCGGCACCGATGAACAGAGCGCTATGGCCTTTTTCGCCTACCTGAAAGCGGCGATGGAACGGCTGTATCTCAGCAACAGTCAGTCGATTGGCGGCCATATCGCGCGCATGTGGAAGGAGGGGCTGCTGTCGGAGAAAGAGGCCAAAGAGCTGTGCGCATTCGTCTTTATCGCCGGGCACGATACCACCACCATTCTGGTGGCTAACGCCTTCCGCATGTTCGCCGAACAGCCGCAGCTGGTGGCGCGCCTGCGCGACAACGTCGAGGATACCGACCGTTTCGTCGAGGAGGTGGCGCGCTATCGCGGTACCGTCCAGCGCGTCAGCCGTATCACCACCGAGGCCACTACGGTGGCGGGCGTCGAGATCCCGAAAGGGGCGGTGATCCGCCTGTTGCTGTCGGCAGCGAACCGCGATAGCCGCAAGTTTACCAATGGCGAAACCTTCGATATTGACCGCGATTCCAGCGGCCATCTGGGCTTTGGCAACGGCATTCACAAATGCCTTGGCCAGCCGCTGGCGAAGCTCGAAACGCTGATCGCCGCAAAGCTGGTGGCGCGCAAAGTGGGCGATATCCGCCTCGACCCGGCGCGTCCCATCCAGTACGTGCGCGGCAATAATCTCACCAACTCCGGCCCGGAGCATCTGTTTGTGCAGATGCGCGCACGGGCGGATTAAGCGCGGTGCGACAGGCGGCCCTGCTCCTGAAGACGGTATTCGGTGGGCGGCTGTCCGGTTTGCTTACGGAAGAAACGGCCAAAGTAGGCTTCGTCGCGAAAGCCCAGCTCGCGGGCAATTTGCTTCACGCTGAGGGTCGAGTAAACCAGCAGCCGACGGGCTTCGTGTACGGCGCGGCGGTCGATGGCCTCAATCGCCGAAATGCCGAACGCCTCGCGACAGATGCGGGTGAGCTGACCGGCGGAGATGCCCATCGCATCGGCATAGCGGGCGACCGGCTGGCGGGTGCGGCAGCGCTCGTCAAGCAGCAGGCGGAAACGCTCAATGCGCGCGACGAGGGCGGCGCGGGCAGGGTTACCCGCCAGCCGCGCCTGCTCGCTCTGGCGGGCAATCTGCACCAGTAGCGCGATGGTCAGCGCCAGCCCGGCGGTGTACTGCCAGCGCTCCGGGTGCTCGGCCTCGCGACCAATGGCGTCGAACAGCGCCTCCAGCGGGCCGCCGCGACGGCTGTGTGGGTCAACGGTCAGCACCGCCGGGGTGCGGATCACCGTCAGCAGTTCGGGGGCGGCGGTCATGGCGATGGATTCAATGGCCGACTGCGCGGTGGTAATGACGTGGCCGTCGACGTCATTACGGAAGCGAAAGCCGTGCACCGAACGGGCGGGGACCACGATCAGACAGGGCGCGTCGAACCGCCAGATCTGACCGTCGATCGAGGTTTCACCGCCGCCGTGGGTCAGGTACAGCACCTGGATCAGCGCGTCGTGATAGTGCGGCTCAATCTCAAAGCCAAAGCGGCTGGCGCGAGAGGGAATGCGCTCGTGGTGCACGCTGTCGACGGCGGCCTGCGCGCCGTAAAGCGCATAGCTGGGCAGGGTTTTGCGGGCGGCGTTAGCGGTCATGATGCCGGTTTTGTCCTGTCATGGTGCAGTGCTCCGGTGGCAGAGATAAGCGCTGATTCGGCGATAAAACGCGCAGCGACGCAAGGGCGTGTTGTCAATCTTGTGATCTGAACGGGGTGGATAACCGACGCTTCTCTATAGCGCTGAAGGCAAAAATTTGCGCCAGAACACAGTTCTTCGCAATTGTCGAAAAGTGCAGGTTTTGGTGTGAAAGAGGCCTTCTTTTTCCCCTGTGAGCTGTGAAAAATGCACATGTAACGTTTTTTTAACATGCGCAAAATAATAAAAATCCTTCATCTGCGAGGTACCCTATGGCTGTAGAACTTCCCGCCCGCGAGTGCGACGTGCTGGTGATTGGCAGCGGCGTTGGCGGGCTATCCGCCGCGGTGACCGCGGGCCTGAATGGGCTGGACGTCCAGGTTATTGAAAAAGACCGGGTCTTTGGCGGTACGACCGCGTTTTCCGGCGGCGTGCTGTGGATCCCCGATAACCATCTGGCGCGCCAGCAGGGCATCGACGACAGCCAGGCGGCGGCGCGTACCTACCTGCAAAGCGAGGCCGGTGAGAGTTTTCGCCCGGAGGTGGTGGATGCCTTCCTGAAAAACGGCCCGGAAATGCTGCGCTTTTTCGAAGAAAACACCCGCTTTCGCTGCACGCTGTATCAATACCCTGACTACCATCCCGACGCCCCCGGCGGCGTGATGCGCGGCCGCTCCGTGGTGCCCGAGGCGTTTGATATCCGCGCGCTGGGCGACGCGATGCCGCGCCTGCGTAAACCGCTGCGTACCATCACCTTTATGGGGATGATGTTCAGCTCATCGAACAATGACCTGAAGCACTTCTTTAACGCCACCCGCTCGCTGAAATCGTTCGCCTACGTCGTGAAGCGCCTGAGCCGCCATCTGCTGGAGGTGGCCCGCTACGGGCGCGGGATTACCGCCAACGGCGGCAACGCGGTGGTGGCGCGGTTGGCCTGTTCGGCGCGGGATCTGGGCATCCCGATTCACACCGGGGTGGCGGCGAAAGATCTGATCGTCGAGCGCGGCGTGGTGCGCGGCGTGGAGGTAGAGCTGAACGGCGAGCGGGTTAAGCTGTACGCCCGGCGCGGAGTGGTGCTGGCATCCGGCGGTTTTGCCCGCGATGACGCGCGGCTGAAAAAACTCTACCCGCACGTGCGGCGCGGCGGCATTCAGCTCTCGCCGACGCCGCCCGGCGTCGATACCGGCGACGGCATCGCCATGGCCGAGCGGATCGGCGCGCGCTTTGACGACAGCTATGCCAACGGCGCGGCGTGGATCCCAGCGTCAAAAGTGCAGATTGGCCGCCGGGAGTATGTCTTCCCGCACCTCGTCGACCGCTACAAGCCCGGCTTTATCATGATCAACCGCCACGGCGTGCGCTTTTGCAACGAAGCGGATTCCTACCATGACGTCGGTATCGCGATGATTGAAACCTGCCGTGACGACAACGAAACCTTCGCCTGGCAAATCTGCGACCGCCGCGCGCTGCGCAAGTACGGCATGGGATTTGCCAAACCCGCGCCGCTCCCCGTCTCGCTGTATCTGAAAAACGGCTATCTGGTCGAAGGAAAAACGCTGGCAGAGCTGGCGCAAAAAATGGGCGTCCCGACGGCGGCGCTGGAAGAGACCGTGAGCCACTACAACGCCGATGCCCGCCTGGGCAAAGATTCGCAGTTTGGCCGCGGCGTGTCGGCCTATAACCGCTATCTCGGCGACGCCAGTCATCAACCTAACCCCTGCGTCGCCCCCATTGAGCAGGGGCCGTTTTATGCCGTGAAGCTGTATATGGGCGACCTCGGCACCTTCCACGGCCTGAAAACCGACGCTGAAGCGCGGGTGCTGGATAACCAGGGGCTGCCGATTCCCGGCCTGTATGCCGCCGGTAACGAAATGGCCAGCATGATGGGCGGCAGCTACCCCGGCGCGGGGATCACCCTTGGCCCGGCGGCCACCTTTGGCTATATCGCCGCCCGCAGCATGGCCGCGCGCGGTGAAACGGCGCTGCGGCCGGACCGCGAAGCCTCATAAATCAGGAGAACACTATGTCGACACTTTTTAGCCCACTACAGGTCGGCCCGCTGACGCTGGCCAATCGCATCGTTGTCCCGCCTATGTCGCAATACTCGGCGCAGGCGGACGGCATCGTCACCCCCTGGCACGCGCAGCATATTGGCGGCCTGGCCATCTCCGGGGCCGGGATGGTGATTTGTGAAGCGAACGGCGTGACGGCGGACGGGCGCATTACGCCGCACTGTCTCGGGCTGTGGAACCGCGAACAGGCGCAGGCGCTGCAAACGCTGCTGGCCGATATCCGCACCTACAGCAACACGCCGATTGGCGTCCAGCTCAACCACGCCGGGCGTAAGGCGGGCACTAATGCGCCGTGGCGCAATCAGGGCGCCTCGCTGGCCGATGACGAGGGCGGCTGGCCGACGGTGGCGCCTTCGGCTATCGCTTACAAGCCCGGCTGGCGCGTCCCGCAGGTGCTGGACGAAGCCGGAATGGCGCGCATTACTCAGGGCTTCGTTGACGCCGCACAGCGGGCTTTGAACGCCGGGGTGGATTTTATCGAACTGCACGCGGCGAATGGCTATCTGCTGAACCAGTTCCTCTCGCCGCTTAGCAACCAGCGCGAGGATGAGTACGGCGGCAGCCCGCAAAACCGTATGCGCTTTCCCTTGCAGGTCGCCCGCGCGCTGCGGGAGGTGTGGCCGAAAACCCGCCCGCTGGGGGTACGCTTTAACGGCGGCGAATTTGCCGACGGCGGGCTGTCGCTCGACGAAGCGGTACAGTTTGCCCGCGAACTGCACGCGCTGGGCTATGATTACCTCCACGTTTCCGGCGGCTATAACATCTATAATCAGACGCCCAACGCCGACCAGCCGGGCTATATGGTGCCGTTTGCCGAAGCGGTGAAAAAGGCGCTGCCGGAGGCGGTGGTGATTACCGTCGGGCTGGTTTATGAAGCGCCACAGGCGGAGGCGATCGTGCGCGAAGGGCGGGCGGATCTGGTGGCGATTGGCCGCGGGATGCTTGACGACCCCAACTGGCCGATTCACGCGGCGATTGCGCTGGGCGAAAGCGCGCCGTGGCCAAAACCGTACGACCGTTTTGGGCCGCTGGGCTGGCCGACGCACCGTGCGCAGGAGGCCAAATGATCCATCTGCCGATTATTGACCATCGTATTTACACCATTCGCCTGCGTAAAATGAACGACTTTATTGAGGTGTTCGACCGCCTGGCGATGCCGGTTTTGCGCGAGACGCTGGGCAACCCGCTGGGGTTTTACACCAGCTTCGTCGGGCCGCAGAATCAGTTTGTGCATCTGTGGGGCTATGAGAGCCTGGCGGAGTACGAGCGTCGCAGCCAGCTGCGCGACGCGCATCCGGATTTCGCCGCCTATCTGCAAGCGTCAGAGCCGTATATTGTCGCTCAGGAGACGCGGCTGATTCGCGCGACGGCGATGCCGTCGCGGGCGGAATAGTTTAGTGCGGCGATAACCCACACCCCGGCCCTCTCCCTGGAAGGGAGAGGGAGAAAACCCGCGCCGCTCTGTTTCCCTGGATGTTGGGTGGCAGGGAGACAAACCGCGCCGAACTGTCCCCTCGCCCCTTTGGGGAGAGGGCCGGGGTGAGGGGAAAACCGCGCATCACACTCACGGAGGCACCATGAACCTGACCAACAGCATCCCGGTGTTCAAGCTCTACGGCGAAAGCTGGCACTGGCCGACGCCGGATCTCCTGCACTGCGAATCGATCCAGAGCCGCAGCAGCCTCTACGACTGGAGCATTCGCGCCCATCAGCATACCGATCTGGTCCAGATCCTTTACGTCCAGCAGGGGCAGGGCGAGATTGAAATTGAAGGCGTCCGCCAGCCGTTCGCCGAGGCCTGCGTGCAGATTATCCCGGCGCTGTGCGTCCACGGCTTTCGCTTCTCGCCGGGCACACAGGGCTTTTCGCTGTCGCTGGCCGCGCCGCTGGTGGCGCAGTTTGAACAGCAGTTTGGCCGCTCGCTACAGGTGCTTAATCGGCCTTTCCGCGTGCCGGTAGGCGAGGCGGGCGGGCAAGTCCACACCCTGTTTCAGACGCTACAGCAGGAGTATCAGGCCGAGAATGAAGCGCGCGATATGATGCTGCATTCGCTGCTCAGCGCGCTGATGGTGTGGCTCAATCGGCAGGCCGCGCTACCGGCGGCGGTGAGTGATAAAGTGGAGCGCAAACGCGCCGCGATTCGCCGCTTTAATCAGCTGGTGGAAAATCACTACCGCGAACACTTCCCACTGGCCCATTACGCCAGCCAGATTGGTATGTCCGGGGTGCATCTCAATACCCTGTGCCGCGAGTTTCACGGCTGTAGCGCACTCAGCGTGCTGCACCAGCGGCTGCTGCTGGAGGCCAAACGCAGCCTGCTGTACACCAGCATGACCGTCAGCCAGATCTCCGACTATCTTGGTTTCAGCGATGCCACCTATTTTTCGCGTTTTTTCCGCCGCAGCACCGGCTTTTCGCCGCGTGATTTCCGCGATAAACCGACGCAAGCCTGCGCCGAGCCTGCCCACGCGCTATAGCCGGGCAGGCTCGTTGCCTAACGGGTAAAGCCTGGACGCGGCAGCTTGCCCATCAGCATGGTCGGCAGACCGCCGTCGACGCCAATCTCCGCCCCGTTGATGTAGCTCGATTTCTCGCTCAGCAGGAACAGCACCGCGTTGGCGATATCCTCCGGTTTACCGATGCGCTGGCTGGCGGTAAACGCCTCGCGACTCTCGCGCACGCCCGGCTGAGCGTAGTACTCGGCGGTCAACGCGGTTTCAATCATCCCCGGCGCGACCAGATTGCTGCGAATACCATCCTGCCCCCATTCCACGGCGATCTGCTGCGACAGCAGGCCGACGGCGGCTTTGCCGGGGCTATAGGCTCCGCTCCACGGCTGGGGAATACGCCCGGAAATCGAACCGATGTGCACGATGCTGCCGCGTTTTGCCGCGCGCATATCGTGGGCAAATTCGCGCGCGCACAGCAGATAGCCGGTCAGGTTGACGTTGAGCTGTGCCTGCCACTGCTCGAGGCTGATCTCCGCCAGCCCCGCGGGGCGTAAAATGCCCGCTGCATTGACCAGCCCAGCGCACGGTCCGAGCAGCGTCCGCACGCTCAGCGCCGCTTCCTTAACCTGCTCTTCGCGACTGACGTCGCAGGCCACCGCCACGCGTTTACCCGGCAGGTGTTCCAGCTTCAGGCGCACCGCGTCGCAGCGCTGCGGGTTGCTGTCGAGCAGGGCGACGTTGGCGCCTTGCTGCGCCAGCGCGGTGGCGATGGCTTCGCCAATACCGCTCGCCGCGCCGGTAACGGCAAATACCTGGCCGCGCAGGCCCAGCCAGTCCGGGGATGCTTGTCGTTCTGTCATGGTTATCTCCACGTTTTATAGGGTACGGATGCCCTGACATTGTTTGATGCGCGGCGGGGAAAAGGAAGGCACGAACGGAAAGCAGACGGGGACTTTTGGATGTGATTTTGCCGCCCCGCGCTGGCCACGGGGCGGCGGCGAAGCGCTAATGGCTGCGCAAAAACAGACGGTGAATAACGTCGGTCAGCAAATTGCAGACGATAAACACGCAGGCGGCGAAAACGGTGGTGCCGATCACCACCGGGAAATCGCCGTCCAGCGCCGCGTCAATCGCCAGCCGCCCGACGCCGTCGAGACCAAACATTTTCTCCGTGACAATGGCCCCGCCCATAATCGCCGCCAGCTCGAGGCCGGTCAGCATCAGTACGGGGCTAAGCGCGGGCTTCAGCGCGTGGTCGAAATAGACTCGCCATTCGCGTACCCCCTTCGCCCGCGCGGTGCGGATATAGTCCCGGTGCAACACGTCGAGCATACTGCTGCGCAGCACGCGCTGGAAAATCCCCATCTCCGCCAGCGCCAGCGTTAACCACGGCAGCGCAAGATGACGCGCCCACTGCCACGGGTCCTCGCGCAGAGCGACATAGCCGCCTGCCGGAAACCAGCTAAGGTTGTGCAAAGAGAGCTGATAAAACAGGAAAAAGATAATCAGCATACCGCTCAGGAAGGTGGGCAGCGACAGCGCGATATAGGCGAAGAACGCCAGCAGGCGGTCAACGAAACGATCGCGATAGCGCGCGGCCAGCACGCCGGTGAGCAGCGATATCGCCGTCCAGATGACCAGCGCGCCCAGCGCCAGCGACAACGTCACCGGCACTTTTTCCAGAATCAGCTGGGTGACCGGCGTCTGGAAGCGGAACGAGTAACCCAGCGCGGGAGGCCAGTGCAGCAGGCCCACCGGCGCACCCTGAATCTCCGGTCCGCGCAGCAGGAAATAGCGCAACTGCTGGTACCAGGGATCGTTAAGATGCAGCGCCCGGGCGATGGCGGCGATGGCCTCCGGCGTGGCGTTGCGCGGCGCCAGCATGACTGCCGGATCCTGATAGGCGATGCGAGTGAGCACAAAGGCGACAATGAGCACCAGTAGCAGCGTCAGGGCGCTACGCAACAGGGTGTTAACGAGCGTAGAAAAAGTCATGACTATCGGCGCTCCAGATGAGGGTCCAGGACGTTACGCAGGCCGCTGCTCAGGCAGTTAAAGCCCAGTACGGTGAAAAACAGCGCCAGCGCGGGGGCGGCTAAAAACCACGGCTGCACCTGATACATCGCCGAACGCTGGACGTCGGCAATCATATTGCCCAAGCTGGCGGCGGGGGCCGGAATACCGACGCCGAGGAACGAAAGGGTGGCCTCGGCGATAATATTGGTCGGTAGCTGAATGGCCCAGTAGATGCCCATCGTCGGCAGGACGCCGGGAATGATATCGCGCCACAGAATGCGCCACTGGCTTTCTCCCATCAGCGTGGCGGCGGCGACGAACTCCTGCTGGCGGATATCCAGCACCAATCCCCGGCTCAGGCGGGCGAAATAGCCCCAGGAGAAGAAGGTAATGACGAAAATCACCACCCACAGCGGATCGACGCGCGGCCCGCTCTCGCCGCCCTGGTTGAGCGCCAGCAGACTCAGCGCCGTCACCACGAAGGGGAAGGAGAGCACCAGGTTGATCGACTGCTGGCACAGCGCATCAATGCGTCCGCCGCGATAGCCGCCAATCAGCCCGACGAACAGGCCGATTACCATCGCCAGCGTGGTGGCGGGGACGGCAACCAGCAGCGAGATACGGGTGCCGTACAGCGTGCGCACCAGCACATCGCGACCATTATCGTCCGCACCCAGCGGGAACGCCGCCGTGGGGCCCACGGGAATGCCCATATCCGACAGCGCGCTGTCGCGGAACTGCTCGGTTTCACCGTGACCGAGCCATGCCGCGACCAGCGGCGCGGCCAGCGCGGCCAGCACCATCAGCGCGACAATCACCAGCCCGCGGCGGGCGCTCGGTTCATGCCATAATCGTTGCCAGAACGACGACGGCTCGAGGGCTAATGGCTCAGAGAGCAACGGCTGGCTCATGGCCGACCTCCTCACTAAAACGGTAGGCGGCGCCGGGAATAGCCGCCAGCAGTTGCCGGGTCCACGCCTGCTGCGGCCGCTGGAAGATCTGTTCAGTACTGCCCTGCTCAATAATTTGCCCCGCCTGGAGCACCAGTACGCGGTCGCACAGCGCCGCCACGGCGTCGAGATCGTGGGAAATAAACAGCAGCGATAGCCCATAGCGGCCGCGCAGACGGGTAAACAGCTGGATGATGCGGTGCTGGGTGGTGATGTCCAGCGCCGACACCGCCTCGTCGGCGACAATCAGTTTCGGTTTCATGGCTAGCGCACGGGCAATCACCACCCGTTGACGCTGGCCGCCGGAGAGCTGCGACGGATAGCGCGAGGCGGTGGCTGCGGGAAGTTCCACCTGCGCCAGCAAATCGTCAATCGCCGCCCGTAGCGCCGTCGGCGACAGCGGCCGGCCGCGTTCGCGCAGGGCGGTGAGCTGTAGCGGCTGGGCCAGCGTGTCATCAATACGTCGCCGTGGATTCAGGCTGCTGTACGGATCCTGAAACACCATTTGCACCGCATGGCGATCCGGATGATGGTTCCCCGGATCCCGCCACGGCTGGCCTGACAGCGTCAGCGTACCGCTATCCGGGGCGTCCAGCCCGACGACAATACGCCCCAGCGTGCTTTTCCCCGAGCCGGACTCGCCGACCAGCCCCAGGATTTCTCCCTTGTGCAGACGGAAGTTCACGTCATTCAGTACCGGCGCGGCGGTTTTTCCCGACAAAAACAGCGAGGGTTTAACGAAGCGGCGCGAAACCTGACGCACCTCAAGCAGCGGCGTCGCGTCGCCGTGGCTAAACGGCGAGGGCGCGCGCGGATGCCAGCCCGCCTGCAGCAGCGAGCGGGTGTAGTCGTGCTGCGGTGCATCGAACAGGGCGCGCGTGGCCCCCTGTTCAACCACGCGACCGTGCTGCATGACCACGATCCGATCGGCGATGTCCGCCACCACTCGCAGGTTATGGCTGCTAATCACCAGCGCGCAGCCGTGCTGGCGCTGGCGCCGTTTTAACAGGCGCAGAATCGACGCCTGAACGGTGGCATCCAGCGCGGTAGTGGGTTCATCGGCGATAATCAGCGCCGGATTCAGCGCAATGGCGATGGCGATCATCACCCGCTGGCGCTGGCCGCCGGAGAATTTTGCCGGACGCTCGTGATAGCGGCGGGCGGCATCGGCAATGCCCACTTCCGTCAGCAGCGCCAGCACCTGCTCGCGCAGGGCTTTACGCCCCACGCGGCGGTGAGCGAGGATCGCCTCCTCGATCTGTCGCCCCACGCTTTTCAGCGGGTGCAGGTTGCTGAGCGGATCCTGCGACACGTAGCCAATCTGCGCGCCGCGCAGCTGACGCTTCTGTTCGGTGGTGAAGGTGTGCAGCGGCTGGTCGTTAAAGACAATCTCTCCCTGCACGCGCATCGGCGTCGGCAGCAGGCCCAGCACCGCCAGCAGGCTGAGGCTTTTCCCGGAGCCGGATTCACCCACTACCGCCAGCGTTTCACCCGGTTCAACATGAAAACTGACGCCGTTAACCAGCGTGCTGTGCGGGTCAAGGCTAATCGTTAAGCCGCGTACATTGAGTAATGGCATCACGCCCCCTTAAGGCTTCAACGCAATATTGGTGATATCGGCCTGCGTGGCGAGGGAGGACCACGTCCAGTGGGTCACGCGCTCGGAGGTCACCGCGATGCGGCGTTTCTCAAACAGCGGGATCCACGGCAGGTCGGCGGAGACCAGGCGGTCAGCTTCTTGCCAGATAGGGCCGGGGTTATCCGAGCCGTACGCCTGTTTCGCCAGCTGGTTCAGTTTGGGGTTGCTATAGCAGATGGCATATACGTTGCCGCGCCCGCACGGCGAGGCGTCGGAGTTCAGCCAGCCGCCGAGCAGCATGCGCGTCGCCGGGCCCTGCCAGTCCGGCGAGGTCTGACCGAGCGCCAGATCCCAACGGTTTTCCGGGCTTTGCAGATAGGCCATAAACTGCGGCGGCGGCACCGGGATCAGGTTCAGGCGAATTCCCGCGCGCGCCAGATCTTCTTTGAGGATCACCGCCAGCGTGCTGAACTGGTTGTTGGCGCGATAGACCAGATCCAGCGCCAGACCGTCCGCCAGCCCGGCCTCTTTCAACAGCGCTTTGGCTTTTTCCGCATCGCCTTTGCTATCGGGAGTGGCATAAGGATCGAACGCCTCATGGCCGAGCAGGGTGCTGGTGATAATCTGCCCCAGCGGCAGGGCGGCTATTTTCCCGCCCTGCGCCTGCACCAGGTGCGCCTTGTTCACCGCGTAGGCTAACGCCTGGCGGACGCGCAGGTCGCGCAGCGCGGTGGCACCCGCGCTTTTGGCCTGCGGCTGGGCGTTGATGGCGATAAAGTTTGCCGCGCCGCTGTTGGCGGCGTGCAGATACGGGCTTTTCTGCACCAGATACTGACGCACGGCAGCCTGCGGCGGCACGTCGAGGTACAGCGACAGGTCCGCATCCCCCGCCTGAATGCGCTGCATCACGCTATCTTCGTTATTGCCGGTAAAGCTCACCTCGATCGCGTCAACCCACGCTTTACGCGCCGGATCTTCCGCGTGGTTATAGTCTTTGACCTTCGTCAGCAGCAGCTTCTGGCCGCTGACGTAGCTGGCGACTTCGTATGGCCCGCTGGACGGGAAATTTTTGCGGAACTCCTGCGAGTCCGGGAAGTAGCGCGAGGCCACTTCTTCCGGCAGCGGGGTGACAAAGTTCATCGACAAAATATTGAGGAAGTCATAGTTCTTGCTGTCAGACCGCAGGACCAGAGTTTTATCGTCCGGCGCGCTGACGCCCGCAATCTCATGGCTGTCGATGAACGCTTTGCTGGCAGCCAGGTCGCCGGTTGCCACCTTACTGAAGGCCTGGCAATAGTCGGCAAATCCGGAGAACGCGAGGTTGAAGTAGTTGACTGCCGCCACCTGCTTGTTGGGGTCGCAGAAACGCTTAATAGCGTAGACGAAGTCCTTCGCCACAATGGGCCGGGTGGTAGGGCCCGCGTAGCGAATGCCGTCGCGCAGGTGGAAGGTATAGGTTTTACCGTCGGCGCTGACGTCCCATGATTTTGCCAGATCGCCCACCAGCGTGGTGTCGTCCTTCAGGCTCTGCGGCGATCCGGGGTAGGTAACCAGCTGGCGGGTGACCGCGCGCAGAATCTCCCACGAGTCTACCGAGTAGCCGGTCAGCGGATCGAAGGCGTCGAGGTCCGGCTGCAATGAGGCGATTTTTAAGGTACCGCCGGGCTGTGGGGCAGCCTCTTCGGCGAATGCCGGAACCATCACGCCTGTGAGCATGGCGACGAAAAGGGCCTGGCCCGCCAGGGGCCAACGAATGCTGTGCATCAAAAAAGTCTCCAGAAAATGTTAGAAGAAGATCCCCGACCAGGGATGTTCATGACAGGCCAGCAGGCACATTAAACGCGCGGCGGCCTGTGGATGGTGCGGTTGAAGGCGGCGTGCGGCGGCGAGCTGCTGCGCGGTGTATTCGCCGAGCAGCAGCATGGCGAGCGCGTCGATGCCCAGCGTGATATCCGGTCGGCTCGCGCTGCGCTGAATGCCGTCCGACGATAGCCGCCAGACGCCGTGGTTCTCCGCCAGCAGCGGATCGTCAATCGCCAGCGTGACCGCTTCGCCGCTCGTGTAGCGTCGGGCGTTAAGCGTCTGCTCGACGTTGATGATCCGCAGCCAGCTCTCGTCGATGCGCCCCGTTTGCTGGACCGCGCGCGGGTTGGCCAGCAGCAGCGGGAGCGGGTCATCCACCGGGCGGTGCGGCAGTTCGATATAGCGCGCGATATCCAGCTGTAGCAGATAAGCAAACAGCTGCGCGGCAATCTGCGGATCGGCGGCGTGCAAATCGTCCACCACCAGCGTGCGCTCGCGGCTGTAGAGCCAGTTGTCGTCGGGTTTGGCGTGATAGCGCACAAACCCCTGCGGTTCGCCATCCTTCAGCGCCAGCGCCACATAATGGTTGAGGCTGCTGTGCGCCAGTCGGTGCTGCTGAAGCGCCCACCACTGCGGCCAGCGGGTCAGCGTGCCGGCGTGAGGGTGCGGATAGCGAGCGACGATGACTTGCTGCACTTCCCAGGCGTCGGCGGCGGGCAGCAGACGAATGTCGCCTTCCGCCGCAGGCAGCGACGGCAGTTCACGTTTATCGATACGCAGATCCTGAATCGCGGTGGCGATACCAAAGCCGAAGCGCCCGTAAATCGTGCCCTGCGAGGCGCGCAGCGTGGCGACGGCGACGCCCTGCTGATAGAGATCCGCCAACTGTTGGCTGAAGAGCGCCCGCAGCACGCCGCGACGGCTGAAGTGCGGCAGCACGCCAACGTGAGTAATCGCGGCATGTGGCACGCGCTGGCCGCCCGGCAGCGTCAGTTCGCCGGGAAAGCTATTGCTGGTGCCCGCCAGTTGGCCGTCGAGCGAGGCGGCGTAAACGCGCCCCGGCACCACGTAGCGTTCAGCCCACGCATCGACCGGCGTAACGCCGCCCGGCAGGCCGAACATCGCCTGGCGGAACAGCGTCGCGGCGGCGAGCAGTTCGTCGGGATCATGAAGCGTCCGAATCTCTGGCATCGCGGCGTCCTTAGCGTTTCGGCGGCGCGTAGACGCGCGGCGTTGGCAGCTTGCCGCTCAGCACGTAGTCGCCCACTTCGCGCGTTCGGTAGGCCACCGGGTCGTGCAGCGTGTGGGTACGCACGTTGCGCCAGAAAACGTCCAGCCCGTATTGATTGCTGGTGGATCGCCCGCCGGTCAGCTCATAGATTTCGTTGCTGATTTTCAGCGCCACGTTGTTGGCAATCACTTTGGCCTGATCGGTTAACAGCGCCAGCTCACCCCACTGTGCTTCGGTCAGAGCGTCTCCTGCGTGGAAGGCATCCTGGAAGGCGTGGGCGGTTTTTTCCGCCAGCGCGATCCCGGCGGCGAGGTCAGATGCCAGCTCGCCCGCTTTCAGGCGATGGTACGGATCTTCCAGCGCGTGCTCGACGCCGGATTCCGGCCACGGGCGGACGGTGTCGCGGAAGTAGGCGGCAGCCTGCTTGAGCGCGCCTTCGGCAATGCCGAGGTAGAAGTGGACAAAAATGAGCTGGCTAAACTGGTTACGCAGGGCGTTACGCAGCAGCGCGCTCTCTGGCTTTTCTTCCAGACCGGTCAGGCGGTCTTTCTCCTGCAGGCGCAGGCGGTTGAACTCCAGCGTGCCGCTGGCGGTCAGGCGCTGGCCGAGGTTGTCCCAGTCGTCGTTAAAGGTAATGCCCGGCTGGTCGGCGGTGACCTGATACTGCACCAGTTCATCGCCCACCCATACGGCGATGGTCATTACCTGCGAAACGGCGGCACCGGTGGCGAAGGTGCGGCGTCCGGTGACGTACAGGTCGCTGCCATCCCATTCCAGCTGCAGACGCGGGTCGCGCGGGTTGCTGATGCTCGACTGGAACCAGCCTTTCTCCGCCACGCCGCGGGCGATAAACTCCCACTGTTCGCGATTGCCGAGAATGTAGCTCCAGACGCCGTTGGAATAGTGGTAGGTAATCAACTGGCCAAGGGAGCCGTCGGCCGCCGAGATAATGCGGCCAATTTCCAGCGCCTGAACCAGATTCGCGCCGCCGCCGCCCAGCGACTTCGGCACCGCTAATCTCAGCAGACCGCTCTGGCGCAGCCAGTCAATCTCCTCAAACGGGTGTTTATTGGCGCGATCGCGCTCCAGCAGGGTGGCGTACAGGCGATCCGCGACCTCCTGAGCCACCGCTTTCCAGTGGGCGAATTCCTGGTGGTTAAGTCCAGCATAAATGTCCTGAGCGTGGCTCATAGTTCCTCTCTTAGGTGCGATGTTTTTTTATGGTTGATGTGATGAATGCAGCAGTCCGCTGCGGCGAAGCAGGGCGCCTGCGCCCTCGGCGAACCAGTAAGCCTCTTCAAGATGCGGCTGGCCGGATAAAATAAAGTGCTCGATGCCCAGCGCGTGGAAGGCCTGGATTTTCTCCGCCACCTGCTGATGGCTGCCGACGATGGCGGTTCCCACGCCGCCGCGTACCAGCGCGTAGCCGCTCCAGATATGGGGGGCGACCTCCAGCAGACGTACGTTTTCCGGATTGACCTGCTCGGCCTGAATATTCTCCAGCAGCGCGCTCATGCGCTTTTGCCCGATCGATTCGGTGCGTCCCAGCAGCGACTGGGCGCTGTGGATGCGTTCCGGTGTAATGCCGTTGAGCAGGCGTGCGGCCTCGCGCCAGGCCTCCTCCTCGGTATCGCGGCTGATGACGTGAAAGCGAATGCCGAAGGAGGGCGTACGTCCCTGGGCGGCAGCCAGCGCGCGCACGGTTTCCAGCTGCGGCGCGACCTGCTCCGGCGGCTCGCCCCAGCTAATCCAGGTGTCGGCCTGTGCGGCGGCGACCTGCTGGGCCGCTGGGCTGGAACCGCCAAAGAACACCGGCGGCACGGGCCACGGCGACGGCAGTAGGGTGGCCTGCTCCAGCTGATAGTGCTCGCCGTGAAAATCGAACGGCTGGCCGCTATTTCTGGCGTGGCTGACGCCTTTAAACGCGGCAATAAACTCGCTGCTGCGGGCGTAACGTTGATCGTGATCCAGTCGGTCGCCGTAGCGACGTTGCTCAACCGGATCGCCGCCGGTGACGATATTGATCATCAGCCGTCCCTCGGTCAGCCGCTGGAAGCTGGCGGCCTGATGGGCCGCCAACGTCGGTGAAATAAAGCCCGGGCGGAAGGCGACGATAAATTTCAGCCGTTCGGTGTGCTGGCTGATGGCCATGGTGCTGAGCCACGCGTCTTCGCACCAGCTGCCGGTCGGCGTCAACACGCCCTCAAAGCCCAGACGTTCGGCGCTGCGGGCGATATCCACCAGATAATCGAGCGTTGCGGGGCGGAACTGCCCGCCGATGCCGCTGATGTGCTGGGAGTCGTCGCCCGCGCCGACGATCCCCCGGCTGTCGCCGTTGGTCGGCAGATACCAGTGCAGATGAATGCTCATGGCGCCTCCTGGATATAGCTCTCGCTCAGCTGGCGGAAACGCGTGCCGGGGTGATCGTCACGCAGCCGCCGTTGCCCGTTGCCCTGCAGGCGTTCGCGCAGGGTCAGGGATGACCCATCGGCGCGGCGCATGCGGCCTCGCGCCTGCAGCTCCGGCACCACCCAGCGGACAAAATCTTCAAAGCTGCCGGGGCTGATGGCGTAGGCGAGGTTGAAGCCGTCCACGCCGGAGGCGTCGGCGAAGGCTTCTAACTGGTCGGCGACGCTCTGCGGGCTGCCCACCAGCGTCGGATGAATGCCGCCAATGCCGATGTAATTGCTGATATCACCGACCGTCCACTGGCGCTCGGCATCAATGCGCGTCAGCCCGGTCAGCGCCGAACGGCTGGCATTGGTTTCGATGTATTTGAGCGGCGCATCCAGCGACCAGCCGGACCAGTCCACTCCGGTCCACGCGGAGAACAGCGCCAGCGCCGCCTCCTGGCTGGCGTAGCTGAGATAGTCCTGGAATTTGGCGTGGGCTTTGGCGTCGTCTTCATCCACCACCACGCTGATGGCGGTGATAAAACGAATCGCGTCGGCGGCACGGCCCTGCTCATGCGCCTGGGTGCGAATTTTGTCGATATTCTGCGCAATGGACTGCGGCGTGGTGCCGCCAAGGAACACCACTTCGGCGTTCTGCACGGCGAACAGACGTCCGCGATCCGAGGTGCCGGCCTGGAACAGCACTGGCGTGCGCTGCGGGCTGGGCTCGGCCAAGTGGGCATCCGGCACGGTAAACCAGCGTCCCTGATGGCGAATCGGGTGAACTTTGGCCGGGTCGGTATACACGCCCGCCTCACGGTCGCGTCGTACCGCATCGTCTTCCCATGAGCCTTCCCACAGTTTGTAGGTCACCTCCAGAAACTCCTGCGCCCGCTCGTAGCGTTCGTCGTGGTCCATCTGTTTTTCCAGCCCGAGGTTCCGTGCGGCGGACTCCAGCACTGAGGTTACGATATTCCACGCTATCCGGCCTTTGGTCAGGTGATCGAGAGTGGTGAACTTGCGCGCCAGCAGGTAAGGATGTTCGTAGGTGGTGGAGACGGTAATGCCAAAACCGAGCTGACGGGTGGCGGCGGCCATCGCCGAGACCAGCAGCAGCGGGTCGTTGACCGGCGACTGCGCGGCGGTTCGCAGCGCGGCGTCCGGCTTGCCCTGGTAGACGTCTATCTGCCCCAGCGCGTCGGCGATAAACATCGCGTCGAAACCCGCGTCATCCAGCAGGTGAGCAATGTGCAGCCAGTAGTCGAGCGTGGTGTACTCGCTGGCGCGGTCGTCGGGGTGTCGCCACAGCCCGGCAGAGACGTGGCCGACGACGTTCATCATAAAGCCATTGAATAACAGTTGTTTTTTCGCGGTTGTCATGGTATGTCCTTATTAAACTGGTCAGGCAAATCGTTTTAAGGCCGTCTCTGTCTCGCCCGGTGGCAGCAGATAATTGGCGGCCAGCAACTGCCGGGTGAGCGGATGACGCTCGGTGGCGTACAGCGCGTGGCGAGGGAAATCGTCAACGACTTCGCCGTGGGCCATCACCACAATGCGCTGGCAAAACTGCGCCACCAGTGCCAGGTTGTGGCTGATGAACAGACAGGTCAGGGCGTGCTGTTGATGCATACGGGTGAGCAGGGTCATCACCTGCGCCTGCACCGTGAGATCCAGCGCCGAGGTGGGTTCGTCGAGCAGCAGAAAATGCGGATTCACCGCCAGCGCGCGGGCAATATTGGCGCGCTGGCGTTGGCCGCCGGAGAGCTGGTGGGGATAACGTTGCAGCAGGGCGACGTCCAGCCCCACTTCGCCAAACAGCGCCTGGGCGCGAGCCACTGCCTGCGGGCGCTGCGTGGCGGTGCCGAGGCGAAACTGTGGGCGGACCAACTGCTCTTCCAGCGTCAGGCGCGGGTTGAATGAGGCCAGGCTATCCTGGAATACACACTGGAGCTGCCGGCGCAGGGCGGCGACACGCTGGGGATCTGCCGTTTGCACCGGTTCACCCGCAAACTGCATCTCGCCGCGATCGGCCGGGATCAACTGCGCCAACAGCCGCGCGAGGGTTGATTTTCCGGAGCCGGACTCGCCGATAATGCCGACAATCTCCCCACGTTGAATGCGCAGGTTGACGTTGTTGACCACCGTCACCGGCACCTTTTTTGGCCACCAGCCCTGCGCTTCGCGCCGCCAGAAATCTTTGCCCAGCGCGCGGGTTTGCAGCAGCGGCGCGCCGTCAACGAGGCGAGCGGCGACCGGAGAGATATTCGGCCACGGCACCGCCGCCAGCAGCGATTGGGTATAGGGATGCTGCGGTGCGGCAATAAGTTCTGATGTGGCAGCCTGCTCAATGATGCGCCCATGCTGCATCACCGCAACGCGGTCGCTTAATGCCGCCACCACGCCGAAATCGTGCGTAATGATCAACAGCGCCATCTGCTGCTGCTGGCACAGCTCTTTGAGCAACTGCAGCACCTCGCGCTGGACGGTGGCATCAAGCGCGGTGGTGGGCTCGTCGGCAATCAGCAGTCGCGGGCGGCACATGGCGGCGAGCGCAATCAGAATACGCTGGCGCATTCCGCCGGAGAGTTGATGCGGGAACAGCGCCATCACCTGCTCAGGCTGACGAATCTTCATGCGCGCCAGCCACGCGATCGCCTCTTCGCGCAGGGCGCGTCGCCCCAGCGCCGGGTGCAGGCGGCGCAGGTTGTGCTGTAGCTGTTTACCCACCCGCCATGAGGGATCGAGGGTGGAGAGTGAGTTCTGAAATACCATCGCGATATCGTGGCCGCGTAGGCGGTTAAGCTGTGCCGTAGACTGGTGCAGCAGCGGCTGGCCGTCGAAGGTGATGCTGCCGCTAACCGTCACCTGGTCTGCGCGTAACAGGCCGAGAATGGCGGCGGCGGTCACGCTTTTACCGGAGCCGGATTCACCCGCCAGCGCCAGTACTTCGCCGGGCGCAATGGTCAGGGAAACATCGTTCACCGCCTGCACGTTCTGACGGTGGAAAAGCACGTTAAGGTGGGCAATGTGCAGCAGGGTCATGGTTGCCGCTCCTTATTGGTAAGGGTCAAGGAGATCGCGCAAGCCGTCTCCCAGCCAGTTAAACGCCAGCGACAGCACAACGATCGCCACCGCCGGGGCGGTGGCCACATGCGGCGCACCGAGGATCATCATCTGCGCGCCTTCACCCACCATGCGTCCCCAATCCGCCTGGGGTGGCTGTACGCCAAGGCCAAGAAAACTCAGGCCGGCGAGGAACACCACCATGCCGCCGAGCAGCGAGGTGGTGTAAACCAGAAGCGGCGTGGCGACGTTGGGCATAATTTCGCGGAACAGGATGTCGGCAGTCGACGCCCCCTGGGCGCGCAGCGCTTCGACATACTCTTTCGCCACCTCGGTGCGGGTATCGCGGTAAACCACGCGGGTGAGGTAGGGGATGACGCTGCAAATCAGGGTAATAATGAGCGTGGGATAGCCGCTGCCCAGCACCGCCGACAGGCCGATGGCCAGCAGCACCATCGGGAAAGCGAACAGCATGTCCATGCTGCGCATAATCAGCTCGGAAAAGGCCGAGGCGCGAAAGCCAGCCAGCATGCCGAGCGCCAGGCTGACCAGCGCGGCAAAGATAATCGGCAGCACGGAGGCGGCGAGCAGGCTGCGTCCGCCCCAGATGATGCGGCTCAGCACGTCACGCCCCTGATTGTCGAGGCCCAGCAGATGGCCCGGCGTGCCCGGCGGTGCCAGACGCAGGCCATCGAAGGCGGCGAGCGGGTCGTACGGTGACAGCCATGGGGCCAGCAGCGAGACCAGCAGCGCGCAGAGCAGAATCAGCAGGCCGAGCAGCGCCAGCCCGTGTCGGGAGAGCCGACGCAGGAACAGGGTAGGGGTCATGGTTAACGGGCTCCTTCGTGGCGCGGATCCAGCCAGTCCTGCAGGATGTCGCTCAGCAGGTTGACGGCAAGGAAACAGGCGGCGATTAACATCACCCCGGTCTGGATGGTGGGGTAGTCCTGGCCCGCAGCGGCGTTGTACAGCTGGGTGCCGATACCGGGCCAGGCGAAGATTTTCTCAATAAAAATGACGCCGCTCAGCAGGTAGCCAATTTGCAGCCCGGTGATGCTCACAATCGGGGCCAGCAGATTGCGCCCAAGATGCCGCCATAGCAGCAGTGAGGTGGGGTAGCCCAGCGCCCGGTAGGTGCGGATGTAGTCAGCGTTCATGATGCCAATCACGCTGTTACGTACCTGACGAGCGAGAATCAGCATTGAGATCAGCGCCGTGGAGAGCGCCGGTAAAAACAGATGGTGCAGCAGGTCGCCCAGCCCGCGGTCGCCACGCATGTCATACATGCCGGAGACCGGGAACCAGCGCAGCTTTATGGCAAACAGCCAGATGAAAAACACCGCCAGCCAGAAGATGGGAATGTTGTGGCCGAGCTGGACCAGCAGCATCACCAGACGGTCACGTCGGGTTCCCTGCCACAGGCCGCAGATCGCGCCCACCGCCACGCCGGGGATCACGCACAGCAGAACCGCCGCCCCGGTCAGAATGGCGGTGTTGGCGAAGGCTCCGCTCAGGACCTCCACCACCGGTGCGCGTAGCGTCAGCGACGTGCCCCAGTCGCCGCTGAACAAATTTTTCAGCCACATCAGGTACTGCACCGCCGCCGGTTTATCCAGCCCGTACACGTGACGGATCTGCTCAATCGCCTCGGTGGAGAGCTGCCCGGCCAGCGCGTTAGCGATCGGGTCACCGGGCACCAGCTTGGCAATCAGAAATACCAGCAGCGAGATCACAAACAGCAGCGGTACGGCCTGCGCCAGGCGAAGCAGTATGATGCGGATCATGGCTTCAACCACACGCGGGTCAGGTCGTAGAAGTTTTGCGCCGGGACGTTAAAGCCCTGTACGGCAGGCGACGAGGTGAACACGCGGTTTAGCTCAAGCAGCGGAACGAACGCCGCCTGCTGCTGGAACTGCTGATTGACCTGGTGCCACAGCGTGAGCGCCTTCTGGCGGTCGGTGGTGACGCTGGCCTCGGCGATCAACGGTTCGACGTCGGTAATGACCTTTTCGCCTTTACCGCGTGAAACCACGTAGTTTTTCCACGCCACGTTTAGCCATTGCGGGGTGATCAGACCCCATTCCATGGTGAATAGGCCGGTGTCGTCGGCGAGGTTGGCCAGGTGCGAGCTGTAGGTGATCCACTCCTGCGACACCACCTTCACGGTAATGCCCACCTTGCTGAGATCGCGCTGGATCCACTCGATAACCGGCTGGTTCTGGTCGTAGGTGATAATGGTGAAGCTCACTTCACCGGGCTGGTATCCCGCATCGGCCAGCAGTTTTTTCGCCCCTTCCGGGTCGTAGGTATAGTCTTTCTGCTCGGCGAGGAAGGCTTCGTTAGAGCGGTTAAGAATGCTGTAGCTCGCCACCGCGTGGCCGTTCAGCAGTGACTTCACCAGCTCTTCACGGTTGATGGCTTTGATCACCGCCTGGCGCACGGCCAGCTGGCGGGTATATTTATTGGCAAAGTTCCAACCGAGGAACAGCTGGTTAGCTTCGGTGCTGTCATGCACCGTGTAGCCGCTCTGCGAGAGCAGGTCGACCGCGTCGGTCGGGGTCCGTGACAGGATATCCACCTGGCCGGACTGTAACGCGCTGACGCCGGTGCTGCCGTCGAGAATCGGGCGGAAGATCAGCCGTTCCATATACGGTTTATTCCCCCACCAGTCGTCGTTACGTACCAGTTCGGTGCGGTCGTTGCGAACCCGCAGCACAAAGCGGTACGGCCCGGTGCCGGTCGGGTGTTCCGCCAGGCCGTCCTGGCCCCATTTTTTCAGCGCCGCCGGGCTGAAAATGCCGGAAACCCAGTTGCCCTGCGGCAGGAAGCGCAGGAAATCAGGGAAAGGCTGGTTGAAGGTGTAGCGGACGGTCAGCGGGTCGATAACCTCAATCGCTTTCAGGTCGCGATAAACCTGAGCCATGGTGGCCTGCGAGCGGGCGTCGAAGTATTCAAACTGTGGGTCGGTAAAGCGGCGCACGTTAAAGCGGACCGCTTCGGCGTCGAACGGCGTACCGTCGTGGAATTTTACCCCTTCACGCAGGTGGAAGGTGTAGACGGTGGCGTCCTCGCTGACTTCCCAGTGGGTTGCCAGCCCAGGGACGATAGGCGGCGTTCCCTGCGCCGCCGGAACCGAGAGATCTTCAGCTACCAGCGACTCGTAAATATGCTTGTCTACCCGATAGGTTTCGTAAGAATACTGACGGTTAGGATCGTAAAGCGTTGGCTCCAGCGCCTGGCCAATAATTAATGTTTTGCCATAGCGGGCTTTTTCGTCGCTATCTTCAGCAAATGATAAACCGGGTAATCCTAATCCCATAATTAATGTGGTGGAAATGGCGGTGAGCTGTAATAGCTTACGGCGAGATAATGATATCCCGGATGCAAATTTATCATTTTTCATAGCGATGTCCGATGTGCAAATGCAGGTGTTTTAACTAGTTGCCTGAGATTTTTGTAGGCGTATCAGGTCTGACGGCGATACTAGCACTGGATAAAAAAGAGCATAAATACGCATTTGTGATTTTGTTTTCTGCTTTTCTTATTTGCAGTTTTTGGCTTTGGTTTGCCGGATTTAATCATTGTCGATAAAAATTGTTTTATTTATGGTCAGTTCTTTTTATTCCGGTAAACACTATGCGCAATAATATAATTCTCAGTGGGTTTACGATGGCGGCGGTATCCCATATCAACTACGGCATGTGGCGCGATCCGCAGGACCAAAGCTATCGCTACACCGATATTGAATACTGGGTGGGGCTGGCGAGGCTGCTGGAAGAGAACGGATTTGATTGCCTGTTTATCGCCGATGCGCTGGGGCTGATTGATAGCTGGCAGGGCAGCCCGGCGGCGTCACTGGCGCAGGGGATCCAGTCGCCGCTGATTGACCCGCTGCTGCTGGTTTCCGCCATGGCGGCACAGACTCAGCGGCTGGGATTTGGGATCACGGTCTCCACCACCTATGAGCAGCCGTACCTGCTGGCGCGCAAATTTACCACCCTCGATCATCTGACTAACGGGCGCATTGCGTGGAATGTGGTGACCTCGCAGCTGGAGAGCGCGGCGCGCAATCTCGGGCTGGATAAACAGATGGATCACGATGAGCGCTACGATCGCGCCGATGAGTTTCTGACCGTGAGCTATAAATTGTGGCAACGCTCCTGGGAGCGGGCGGCGCTGAAGCGCGATAAGGCGGCGGGGATCTATAGCGACCCGCAGAAAGTCCATGCGGTCAACCATCGCGGGCGCTGGTTTTCGGTGCCGGATGCCCATCTTTCTGAGCCCAGCCCGCAGCGCACGCCGGTCATTTTCCAGGCCGGCGGTTCGCCGCGCGGCATTGATTTTGCGGCCAGGCATGCGGAAGTGGTGTTTGTCGCCGGTCTGGACGCCAGCGGCGTGCGCCGACAGGTGGCGGCGATTAAGGCGCGGGCGGCGGAGCTAGGCCGCGCCCCAGGGGCAATTAAGTTTATCAGCGCGGTGACGGTGATTACCGGGGAGAGCGAACAGGATGCGCAGGCGCGCTATGCCGAGCGGCGCGCACGGTACGATTTACAAGGTGCGCTGATTCACTACGGGGCCAGTACCGGGGTTGACCTCTCCGGTCATTCGCTGGATGCGCCGCTGGCCTGGCAGCAGACTAACTCTAACCGTTCGCTGCTGAAAATGGTGACCGGCGAGGACGGGCAGCCGAGCAAAACGCTGCGTGAAGTCTTCCACCCCGAGCAGGGATTAGGGCGGCAAAAAACCTTTGTGGGCAGCGGTGACAGCGTGGCCGCACAGCTTGAACGCTGGCTGGCGGAGAGTGACACCGACGGGATCAATCTGGCGCAGTGGCTTTCGCCAGGATGCTTTGAAGATTTTGCCCGCTGGGTGATCCCCGCGCTGAAGCAGCGTGGTCTGTTAGGTAACCCAACCGAAGTCGCCACGTTGCGCCAACGGTTATTCCCTGATGGTGGCGCTGAACCTGCAACCGATCATCCCGCGAAAATTAATGAGCGGAAATAAAATTACTGTATATAGGTAATAAGCGGAAACTTTATTTCCGCTTATATTTAATTTTTTACTTTCGAGAGCTGTTTCTTCATTTTTATTGCGTCAGAGCAAATAAATATTATTCCTCGCAACGTTATCGTAATGTCTCATTTTGAGTCTGTTTGTTCTGAAATAATGAAGAATCTGCTGTTATTATTATCGTTTGTTTTTATTTCTCCCTCGGCCTTAGCGCTTAATTTTAACTCAACGGCATTGCATCTGAATTGCCCTTCGCGCGGCTTTATTGAAGTGACGCTTCACGTCTACGATCATGTTTCGGAACTGTGGCAGGGGCATTACGAAGTGGGGGCGGGCCATCGTACGCAAAATGGCGTCGAGGTGGTGAGCTTTAGCAATGGCGATAGGCTTATTCACCGCAGCCGTAGCGGCGAATTTTTCTATCGCTATGCGGGTACAGAGACGCTACAGCGCTGCCAGAAGCTTTCCGAAGGCCCGCTTCACGCCCAGACCCTGGCGTATCACCACTAGCGTGGGTGCTGCTGGAGGTTATCGTTCGCCCAGTGGATAAATTCCGTCTTCGGCAGCGCCGGGCTGTACAGCCAGCCTTGCCCGGACTGCACGCCGCGGGCTAAGAGCCAGTCGCGCTGGGCGGTGGTTTCTATACCCTCCGCGACCATCGTCAGCGCCAGCGATTTCGCCATCGCAATAATGTGCTCGGTCACCGGATTATGCCCCAGCGTATCGACGAATGATTTATCGATTTTCAGCGTGTCGACGTCCAGATCCTGCAAATAGCTGAGGCTCGAATAGCCGACGCCAAAGTCATCAATATAGATAGTGTGACCGATTTCCCGGTAGGCCTGAATCACCGGGCAGGCGGTTTTAGGCGTCACCAGTTCGCGTTCGGTAATTTCGATGGCAATCTGTTTTGGCGCCACCTGCCACTGCGTGAGCTTCTGCTGGAGCAGCGCAGGCAGGGGCGTTGAGCACAGGTCAGCGGCGGCGAAATTAATCGAAATATGCTGCTGCGGATGCGTCGCCAGCCAGTCGCCGAGATCGTCAAATACCGAGCAAATAATGTATTCGGTGAGCTGGTTAATCACGCCCGTTTGTTCGGCCAGCGGGATGAAAATATCCGGCGCCAGCCAGTTGCCGTCCGGCTGCTGCCAGCGGGCCAGCGCTTCAGCGCCGACGATACGACCGCTTTGCAGGTCGACCACCGGCTGATAGTGGACGGTTATCTCTTTCGCCTGAATCGCGTCAAGAATCCGGTAATGCGACGATCGCAGCCGCCGCAGGAGGCGCAGCATCAAAAACGCGGCGAATACGCTCAGAAGAATGCCCAGCGGTACCCACATGGCCAGCTGGCGGTGCAGGCTGGACTCCAGCGGCTGCTGGGATGACCAGGTGAGCAGAATCGCGCCGACCGTCGGCAGATGCTGCTGGCGGTACACCGTACCGTCTTTTTCGAGTTCAGAGGTAAAATAATGCAGATTTTTTAGCCAGAAATCGCGGTCGAGCGGGACGTTGCTGGCGAGCACCTGATGATCTTTTTCGCTGATTAACGCCGCGTGAATGGGGTAGTCAGGATGCGGCAGCACATCGATTAAGGAGTCGGGATCCACGACGGCCATATAGTGACCATTGCTGACGGCCATCATTTTGTCATCGGTTTGCAGATCGTGGCGTGAGATCAGCCAGACCTGATAGCCGCCGGGGGCGATGAACTCGGAACCCGGCACTTTTTCGGCCAGCGGGTTGTTCAGCATCGCGCAGGGATGGCTTGCGTTATCCAGGTAAAACACGCTCTGCACATACTGATGGATATAGGACACCTTTTGCAGCATCCGCAAATGCGCCACGCTACAGGTTTCGCCCTCAAAGCGGCTGACCTCCTCCAGCGCCGCACGCGTCTGCTGCCTGACGCGTTCAGAACGTGCGACCACGCGCTCGGCGTAGGCGTTCAGCTCCTGGTCAAAGAGTTCGTGGGCCTGGCGGTGAGCTAGCCAGAGGCTAAGCGTGATGGGCAGAACGATTAAGATAATCAGCACGCCCGTGATCAGGCTCACCAGACGCTGCGTGGTCATCATAATTCCCTGGCGTTTGATTGGGGTTAATAAGCGAGTTTACCGTCAGGGGGGATTATATCGTTGGTAAGGGCCTACAGACTATAGCAATATAAATATTACACCTATTCTTCAGCGAATTTCAGATGTTTGCTTGATGAGAAATACCCCTTCAGGATGAACTGAAGGGGCGTTTTTACCGATTATGGCGCCATCTGGCCGCCGTTAACGTCCAGAATCTGCCCGGTGATATAGCCGCTACAGGCGTGGGAAGCGAAGAACAGGAACGCCGGCGCGACTTCCTCGGCGTAGCCGAAGCGGCCCATCGGAATCGTGGCGGCGATTTTTGCCCGCAGCTCGTCGCTTTTACCGTCGTGAAATGCGGTGTCGATGGTGCCCGGCGAGACGATATTGAAGCGGATGCCGTCGGCGGTGAACTCTTTTACCCAGTTACGATGAATATCGTGCAGCCACGCCTTCGAAGCGGCATAAATTCCCGCGCCCACGCCGCCGCCTTCGCGCGCGGCAATTGAACCGGTGCCGATTACGCTGCTGGTTTTGCCGCTGGCCTTCACCGAGGCGCGCAGGTGCGGGATGGCGAATTTGGTCATCATCAGCGCCGAGCGGGCGTTGAGGTCCATCACGCGCTCGTAAAACGCGTCGTCAATGGCCTCCAGATTGGCGCGGCCTCCAAGGCCGCCCGCGTTGTTTATCAACACGTCAAGGCCGCCAAAGCGGGCGACAAACGCCTCCACCAGGCGCGCGCAGTCGTCTGAACGGGTGACGTCGGCCTGGAAGAATTCCACCTCGCCGCCGTGCTGGCGCAGCAGGTCCAGAGTGTCGGCAATTTCCGGCGACGCCGCGTGGCTGTTGATGCCGACTTTAGCCCCCTGGCGGGCGAACGCTAGCGCGGCGGCCAGCCCCATACCTGCGCTGGACCCGGTGATCAATACGCGTTTATTTTTCAGGTCGGTAAACATAGTTGCTCCCTTGGGTTGAAGAATCAGAAGAGGCGCTGCGCCACAGGACGTAGCCAAATAGCATGATGGCGGCAGCGCTGAGCAGGAACAGCAGACGTCCCCACAATGGATTTGGAATCAGGATCATCAGCAGCATGCACACGCCCATCGCCAGTGAAATTTTGCCGATTTTGCTGCGCTGCAGGCGGTCGAAGCCGTCCTGTTCATGGTCGGCATACACCGGCGTCTCCATGTTGCTGAAGAAGGTGGCGAGCACCGACGCGCGCGCTTTACCCGGTTCGCGGTAGAACAGGGTCGACAGGCAGAAGAAGCCGCCGGTAAACACCAGGTGACAGAAAATATTCCACACCGCCGACAGATCTTTCAGCTCGCGGTTGGTGAGCGTCAGCGCCAGCGCGTCGCTCACGTCTTTCACCGTGATCCAGTGGGTGATGACGTACGAGACAATCAGCCCAAAGACCACCGTGCCCCACGCCGACCAGTCCGGCGTTTTGCGGATAAACATGCCGAAGAACAGCGGCACGATAATCGGCGCGGAGGCCAGCGTTCCCACCTGAATCATCAGGTCGAACAGGCTCAATTCCTGCAGCGATTGCATATACTGCGCCACCAGAATCACCAGCACGCCGTTGACGATGCACGCCGTCTGGCCGACGCGCAGCAGGTAGTGCTCGCTTTTGGGTTCATTGCGGTTGACGACCGGTGTCCAGAAGCTGCGCACGAAAATCCCCGAGTTACGGTTAAGCGCGGTATCCATTGACGACATGGTGGCGGCAAACAGGCCGGCCATCAGCAGCCCGACGGTCCCCTGCGGCATGGCGCGCTCGGCAAAGACCAGATAGGCGGCGTCGGTGGCGTTTTTCCCCAGCTCCGGGTGCGACTGGGCCATGTCCGGGTAGAGAATGGCGGTCGCCCACGGCGGAATAAACCAAATCAGCGTGCCGAAGAACATCAATGCGAGCGCGAACAGCGCGGCTTTTTTGGCGTTGGCGCTATCTTTGGCGTTCAGGTAGCGATAGGAGTCCTGCAGGTTGTTGAAGCTTTGCAGCTGCTTCACAAAGAAGAAGGCGAAGCAGACGATGAGGATCAGGATGTAGTGCGGGCCGGTGTCCGGGCCGGTAAAGAAGCCGGACGGGAAGTCGTTGACCATTCTGACCGGGCCGCCGACCTTAAACAGCGCCACCGCCGCGCAGACCACCGAAATAATGGCGACAATCAGCGTCTGCACGAAGTCGCTCGCCACCACGCCCCACGATCCGCTGAGCAGTGAGATCAGCAGCACCACCAGCCCGGTGATCCACAGCGTTAGGGTTAAGTCATACTTAAAGACCGCGCTGGCGAACACCGCCAGGCTGTTAAGCCACACGCCGGCGTTGAGGATGCTCAGCGGAATCAGGATCCAGGTGAAGAACTGTTCGTTCTTTGGGCCAAAGCGCTGGCTGATGGCCTGAGTAGGGGTATCGACGCGCAGCTGGCGAAAACGGGTGGCGAACCACCACCAGCCGACGATGTAGCCGATAATGTTACCGGCGAAGACGCCGATGGCCGTAAAACCGTAGCGATAGGCCTGACCGGCGGCGCCGGTGAAGGTCCAGGCGCTGAACTGCGCCATGAAGGCCGTCGCGCCCACCATCCACCACAGCATTCTGCCGCCGCCGCGGAAGTAGTGGCTTGCCGAACCGGTACCCATCTTCTTGAACGCGTAGCTGATGGCGATCATCAGTACGAAGTACACCACCATCACAATAATGTTGATATCCATTCTGTCCACACTCGCTTGTTGTATCAGGAGATGAGGCATTATTTGTCATTTAGTATGACTAATAAAATCGGCGTAAGCCGTTTTGCGATCCACTTCAATGTTTGGCGTTTTATACGGCGTTACTTGTGATCTTCGTTGGATAATTAAACAAACTGGCGTAAAAGCGATCTTTATTAGTATGACTAAATGCGATATTGGCGGCGTGAGTGATGGTTAAATGTACGGAAAAACCCGATAAAATTGCGCTGGATGCGCTAATCGACGCGCCTGGCTATGTTACACTGAGCCATAATTCTTGTTCAGGTATGACAAAAGCATGAACTTCACGACGATTACGACGACACAGCGAGGCCTGGACGGCCTGATTGCCAGCGACATTGCCCGCAAGATCTTTTCCGGACAGCTTCAGCCCGGCACCGTATTACCGGCCGAAGTTGAGCTGTGCGAACAGCTCGGTGTGAGCCGCACCGCGCTGCGCGAGGCCCTGAAGCTGGTGTCGTCCAAAGGCCTGCTGGAATCGCGGCCGAAAACCGGCACTCGCGTTCGCGCCCGCACCGACTGGAATATTCTTGATGTACAGCTGCTGGAGTGGCTGAGCGGCATGGAAGGCACGCTGGAAATGTACCAGCAGTTTCTCGAGTTCCGGCGGGTGATTGAGCCGCACGCCACGCGGCTGGCGGCGATTAACGCCACCCGCGAGCAGTGCATTGCGCTGTCCCAGACGTGGGAAGAGATGTGCCGCATTGCGCAGGATTTTGACGCCGAACAGTGGGTCGATGCCGATACGCGCTTTCACCGTATCATCTTTATGTCGTCCGGTAACTGCTTCTATCAGCCGTTTGGCAACGTGCTGACCACGGTGTTCAAATGGTTTATCAGCCACTCCTCAAAAGAAGGCGGCATGTGTCTTGACGACCATGAGCGCATCTATAAAGCGATTATGGCCGGCGATGCGGAGGCGGCGTTCCAGGCGTCCCTCGGTATGATGGACGCCAGTAAACACCGCCTCTGATTACGCCACGCTAAACCCGCCGTGCCCGCGGCGGTTATCCACCGTTATCCGGCAGGGCTCGCCTTGATGGAAAGCGATCGCCACCACCGTTTGCGTCGCGCTGTGCTCCTCAATCACCACCTCCCTTACGTTCCCCCGCGCCTGGCGCGAGACTTCCCGCGACTCGTCAAACTCGCCGTGGCACTCCAGCACGTTGGCAAACAGCGTGTTTTGCGCGTGGGTACGTAGCAGCCACGCGGGTTCTTCGCGCAGGTTGAACGCCGGATCGCTGGCGCCGCTGCGGGCGATAATCAGCTCGCCGGGCTGCAGCATGGCGCTGGTCAGCGTGTAGAAGCCGTCGCCGTAAAGCCAGCTTAACTGCGCGCTGGCGGCGGCGGGGAGCCCGGCGGCGGCGCAGCGCCAGAGGTGCTCATAGCCCTGCGATGCGCCCAGCGGCGCGCGGGTGCGTTCCGCCGTCAGCTCGCGGCTGCAGTGGATGATTTGCCCCAGCGTGTGCAGGCAATAGTCATACTGATGGCGATTGTCGCTGTACAGCGCGAACAGATCGACCAGCAGCGGGCGTTCGCACTGCGGCAGCGTCAGCAGCAGTACAGTGCGCTGCTGGTTAACCCCTGGCCAGTAGTCATCGGCAAAGGCGCTCATCGCCTGATGCGGGCCGCTGCCGCTAAAGAAGTGGGTGTGGCCACAACGCGCCGCCGCCCGCTCTTTATCGCCCAGATTCTGGCAACCTTCATCCACCACCACGGTGTTGTGGGCCACGGTTTTCTTGGCGTAGCCGTTATTCTCCGGCACGTAGCGGCCGCCGAATTTTGGCTCGACGTTAACCCAGCGGGCGAAACCGTAGTCCTGCAGGATTTCGTGCCCGCGGGTGAAGTAGCTCAGGTGCAGGCCGTCAAAATGGCCGTGGTTGAGGGCGCTGTGCATCCCGGCAATATTGCCGTGGCCGCCCCACCAGAGTAGCGCCATGCTCTCTGACTGTGCCTCGGGCTGCGCGCGCAGAATGCCGCCCGCGCCGCACTCGCCGTCGACGCCGTCGCGTATCAGCTGTGAAGGGCGGGGCGCGACCTCTTCCGGCGCGTCTTCACTGAGCAGCAGCGCGCCCCGGCACGGCCAGCAGGCCTGCTGATAGCGCGCGATGGCCGACAGCTGAGGCGATGGGCCATAGTGCTGGCGGCACAGGCTGACCGCCATCAGCGCGCCTTCATCGCGCAGGTTCATGGTTTTGGACGCATCATTCAGCGCGGGCAGGGTGCCGTCCGGGAAGGCCATCTCGAACAGGGTGGTGCAGGCGCGCTGGATCAGGCGGTCGCGGTAGGTCCAGATTTCCCGCTCCGGCTGGCAGCGGTCAAGCGCCGCGGCCAGCAGCAGCATGGGGCGCAGCGCGAAACGCTGGTAGTAAAGCCCCTCGGTATAGTAGCCGTCGACAGAAAACAGCTGATTAATCTGGGCGTAAAAGCCGCCGCTGACATCGTCGCGCCGCTTGCCGTGCAGGGCGATTTCCACCCACTCGGGGTGATCGGTCGCCAGGCCGCACAGCGCGATGGCGGCCACTGACCACATGCCGTGGTTGTGGACGATATCGAACGTCTCACTGTGGACGGTGATGGCTTCGCGCACCATCAGACACAGCAGATTCTCCTCGATATGCGCGCGATCGTCGGCGCTGGCCGCGCCTTTCACGCAGGCCCACGCCCCGGCAGCGTAGAGTAAAAACATATCTTCGTTGAGCGTTTGATGGAACAGCCTGCCCGGCGGGTTGCTGTCGCGGCTGGTGGCGCTGCCCAGCGTAGGATAGATGTCGGCATAGCCGCGCAGCAGCGCGAGCAGCCCGTCGCGGTAGCGCACGTCGCCGCTCAGCAGCCAGTGCAGCCCGGCGAGATCCATCATCTGGTAATTGTATTTGTGCTGGGCATGCTCCGGGCCGCCGCCTTCACCGTGGTCGGGGATCCACTGCGGGCGCGCCAGCCAGGCTTCCAGCTGCTGGCGCTGGTCGCGCAGCGTGATGCCGGGCGGCGTATCGCGCGTAAAGTGCGCCTGTAGCGCGGTGATATCAGAAGGTGAGAGGAACAGGGAGCGGTCGAGCGTCATCAAGCATCTCCGTATTTTGTCTATTAGTATGACTATTTGCGGGGGAAAATAACGCGATTGATTGGCCGTCAGCCAGTGGTAAGGTCATAAGTTGTTCGCGAGGTCACAAAATAAACATAATTTGTCATACTATATGCGGAGGGGAGGGAGCAGGCGTTCTGCTCCCTCGGGGGCGTTACATCACGCCGAAGAGTTTCGGCAGGAACAGCGAAATGGCGGGAATATAGGTCACAAGCATCAGCACCAGGAACAAGATAGCGTAGAAGGGCAGCATCGCCTTCACCACCTGCTCAATTTTCTGTTTACTCACCGCGCTGGCGACGAACAGGACCGAACCCACCGGCGGCGTAATCAGGCCAATGCCGAGGTTAATCAGCATAATCATACCGAAATGCACCGGGTCGATGCCCAGGGCGCTGGTCACCGGCAGCAGGACCGGGGTGAGGATCAGAATCAGCGGCGCCATGTCCATCAGCGTGCCGATCAGCAGCAGCATGATGTTGATGCACATCAGGATCACGTATTTGTTGTCGGAGATGCTGGTAAACGCCTCGGTGATGCGCGCCGGCAGCTGCATGTAGGTCATGATCGCGCCAAAGGCGGCGGCAAAACCGATCAGGATCATCACGATAGTGACGGTCTTAACCGTGCGGTACATCAGCTTCGGCAGCTCGGACCATTTGTAGTCACGGTAGATAAACATGGTGACGAAGAAGGACCACAGGCAGGCGATGGCCGCCGACTCGGTGGCGGTAAAGATGCCGGAGAGGATCCCGCCCATAATGATGACCACGGTCATCAGACCCCACAGGGTGTCGACGAAAATCTTCAGCGCCTGACGGAACGGCACGCGTTCGCCTTTCGGGTAGCCGCGCTTGTGGGCGAAGCCGACGCACATCACCATCAGGGTAAAGCTCAACAGCAGGCCGGGGAGGATACCGGCAATAAACAGCGCGGCGATGGAGACAGTGCCGCCGGTCGCCAGCGAGTAGATGACCGAGTTATGGCTGGGCGGCGTCAGAATTGCCTGAACGGAACCGCTGGCGGTGACCGCGGCGGCAAAGTCGCGCGGATAGCCTTTTTTGTCCATCTCCGGAATCATCACCGACCCGATAGAAGCGGTATCTGCGACCGACGATCCGGAAATGGCGCCGAAGAAGGTCGAGGCCACGATGTTAACCAGCGATAGCCCGCCGCGAATAAAGCCGACGAAGATATAGGCAAAGTTCACCAGTCGGCGAGCGATGCCGCCTTCCGCCATGATGGCCCCGGCCAGGATAAAGAACGGGATGGCCAGCAGGGAGAACTTGTTGACCCCGTTGGTGAGCTGAATCATCACCGCTTCCAGCGGGATATCAATGTACCAGGCGCCGATAATCGCGCTGATGCCTACCGCGAAGGCCACCGGTACCCCAATTGCCAGCATAATGCCGAGCGTAAAGACCAGAATAAATGCGTCCATCTGCTTTCCTTTTCTCGTGTTTGGGGAGTTAACTGGTGGAGCCCAGCATGACGACAGGGCGCTGATACTGCGGGCCGCGCCACAGCTTTTCGATGATAAACAGCAGCGTGATAGCGGAACCAATCGGTAGCGGCAGGTAGTTTTCTCCGGCGGTTAGCAGCGGGAATTCGGCCACCGGCTGCTCCCACAATTCGTAGCACAGCAGGCTGCCGTACCAGAGAATGAACAGGCTAATAGCCATCAGCATCAGGTCGGCGAGGATCAGGCACACGCGGCGCGCGCCTTCGCTCAGACGGTCGGTGACCATGCTGACGGCAATATGCGAACCGGCGCGATAGCTGACCGCCGCGCCGATAAAGGTAAAGGTCACCATGCATAAAATAGCCACCGGTTCCGGCCAGGACAGCGCGCTGTTCATCACGTAACGGGCGAAAATACCGACGGGGATAACAGCAACCATGACCAGCAGCGCCAGCCCGGCAATCCACATGGAGAGACGATAGATAATATCCATCGCTGACGAATAGCGTTCATCCATAATCGTAACCTCGAATTAATACGAAGGCGCAGGCGGATGAATGTATCATCCGCCTGAAGTATTACTTCACATCCTGAATTTTCTTGATCAGATCCTGGTGGTCTTTACCGTATTTATCGCGCACGGATTGAGTGGCGTTATAAAAATATTCGGTATCGATATTATGGAACTGAACGCCGTTGGCCTTCATGGTTTCAAGAGATTTTTCGTTATAGGCTTGCCACAGCTCGCGCTGTTCGGCCTGGGCTTCTTTGGCGAGCTTGAGAATTAATTCCTGATCTTCTTTTTTCAGCTTATCCCATTTTGGTTTAGAGAATAAAAACAGTTCAGGAATAATAAAGTGTTTACTCCAGGTATAGTTTTTCGCTACCGGTAAATAGTTATGAGCGACAAACGTTGGCGGGTTATTTTCAGTCCCGTCAATCACCCCGGTCTGCATACCGCTGAAGACCTCGCTGGTGCCCATCGCCACGGCGTTAGCGCCCATCGCCTTCAGCGTATCCAGCGCCACCGGGCTGGTCTGCACGCGAATTTTCATGCCTTTCAGATCGTCCGGTTTGGCGACCGGCTGTTTGGTGATGAGGTTACGGGTGCCGGCATCCATCCAGCCGAGGAACACCAGCCGCGATTTGCTGTTACCGGTCAGACGGTCGCCAATTTCCTGGCCAATCATGCCGTCCAGCACCTGGTGCATATGGTTTTCATCACGGAAAATATAGGGCAGAGTGAAGACGTTGATCTCCGGCAGAATGGCGGCAACCGGCGCCATGGAGACGCGGATGATATCAATCGCGCCGAGCTGCGCCTGCTCAATCATCTGCTTTTCATCCCCCAGCACGCCGCCGGGGAAGGTTTTAATATCCAGCCGTCCCTGGGTGGCGCTGCTGAGTTTTTCACCCATATGCTTCACCGCCACCACGTTGGGATAATCTGCCGGGTGGACGTCCGCGGCGCGCAGCGTTTGGGCGAGGGTTGAACCCGCCGTCAGTAATAACGTCGAACCAATACACAGACTTAACAGGGTTTTCGTCAGCTTCATGTTCCTTCTCCAGACACTTATTAATATCCATTAATACGAATAAAAGAGTAATAACCGTCCGAGGTTAAAAGACGGCGAATAATGACTTTAACGATGTTAGGTTAATTGGTGTAACAAGTTATTTCGACGACGACGTTCACAAAAAGACATTCAATTTATCAATAACTGGCACGATGTTTCAAAGTTGTCGTAGGGATCGGCTTATTGATAAAAAGAAAGGTAAGGAGCGGCTTATGGTGTGATTGTAATCACTGTTTAGTGTTTTACTAAAAATAAAACAATAAAACCTGCTACAAATACGTAATAGAAAAATACGATATTAATAGCAGGCTATTTTAGGGAAACGCGGATACGATCAGGCGTACGCCTCCGCGCCGTCAACGATGCGATTCTTGCCGCCGTGTTTGGCTTCATATAGCCGTCTGTCGGCCTGAATCAGCGTATCTTCCACGCTCATAGTGCCTTTTGTCGCGATACCGCCGCTAAAGGTTACGCGCAGGTTGGCTTCACGGAAGCGCCGCTGTTCGCAGGCGACGCGCCAGCGCTCAAGGAACGCTCGCGATTCCTCCATGCCCATGTTCTGAAATAGCACCGCGATCTCTTCGCCGCCGTAGCGGTAGAGCGTAATGTTATCCAGCCCGCGCAGGCGTAGCCCGATATCGGATACGGTTTTGAGCACCATATCACCCACCGCGTGACCGTAGGTGTCATTGATAGCCTTGAAGTTATCAATATCGACGATCGCCAGGCGTAGATCGCTGGACTGCTGCAGGAATTCAATATCGTTGTCAAAAGCCCGCCGATTTTTCAGCTCGGTTAAGCCATCGGTTAGCGCTTCGTTTTTAATCGTCTCCTGCTGCACGCTGGTGTTGTGGATCTCTTCATACAGCAGCACCTCCGCGGCTTTTTGTTCAATTGAACCGTTGCGGATGCCGTTAGCGATACGAATGTACAGCGCGTTGAGGGACAGCCGCACCATCCACCAACACACCAATAGCGCCAGCAGGGCAAAGATCAGGCAGTAAATGACGTTCAGGCTGCGGGTGAGCACCAGCGAGTTTAAATCGCGATTGTGTACCTCATGCACCAGAATCCAGTCGGTATCGCCAATGGCGCTGTAGAAATACCATTTGTCGGTGTCGGGTAGGTAAAAGTAAGGGTTCGGGTGATTCTGTCTGCGCGCCACTTCGGCCAGCGCCAGCGGATTGATGGCCCCGTCCTCGCTGGCTATCAGCTTACCGTTAACATCAGTGATCCACTTCTTGCCCGGTAGCGGAGAGCGTGCGGAGCTGAGGATGTCGGTTGTGGACTCCCGATTCAGGCGCACCGCCAGCACGCCAAGCTTTTTCCCATCCTCGCCGTTAATCAGCGCTTTTGACAACGTGAGGGTACTGATACCGTTATCAAAAATATCCCGGCTGCTGGTGTAGTGCGTGCTATCGAAATCATCGCGAATGGCTTCGGTGAACCAGATCTTATCGCGTGGATCGAGCTCTTTTTGGGTGTGCTCGTTCAGCACCACGTTGGGCAGGCGCACGAAGCGCCCCTCAAGATCGGCATAAACCAGTGAACGGGTGTCAGGCATGGTGTTGTAGCGTTCAAATAACCAGTGGCGGAGCACGTCATCCCCGCGAATCTTCCCCTGGGTATGGCTGGCAAGCTGCCTGATGGTTTCATCCAGTATGCTCTCATAGCCGGCAAGATACTTCTCGGTATAGGAGGCCAGATTTTGCAGGTAGCGCAAATTCTGCCGTTGCGAGGTCGTTTTGACCTCATGCCACTGAATGGCCAGCACCGAAGCGCAGGCGATCGAGAGAACAATAGCCGTTATCAGGAAGCAGGTATTGATGGGACGGCGGAAATTCAGGTTCCGGATCACAGCTTTCTCCAAAAGCAAAAACGATAATTCCATTCGTGCAAGAACAATATTTTATTCGTTCAATGAATGCATTAACCAGGGCGGAAAGACTATTTTCCGCTTCTTCTATGTAGATTGATGGGGCCGCGAGAATACGGCCATTTATTAACGGTGGCGAATGTTACAACCTGTAAATATCATTGTCAAAGGCGATTGAACTAATTCCTATTGATCGTTCAAACCGATCGTAAGTGATATTTATGATAAGCCAGGCGAGAACGATCGATATCCAATTATTGATTGGTGAAAACGATCTTTTATTACCTTGTTGAGTGTTGCTGATTCTTTTTAAAACAGTGAGTTATCTTGTTTTTTAGTGCGAGGTTAAATTCTATTTCGTTATAAATTAAAACTATAAAAAATGAATTTATTTCATCGATGATGATGTTGCGCAAGAATGTTTCGTCGGATTTACATATTGCCGTCAATGATTTTTTTGGGGAAGGATAAATTCCGAATTAATAGGAAGTGTTGTTTCCTTTATGTGCTGGGAATAATTGAGGAGGGTAATGCGGTAATGGCCTTCCCGCAGAAGGGAAGGCCGGGGAATATTACATGCCGGAGAAGACGTTCATAATAATGCCGCCGCTGATGATCAGCAGCATGGCGAAGATAGCCGGGAGGTCGGGCTTCTGCTTATAGAGGATCATCGAGCAGATGGTGACCCCCACGATGCCAAAACCGCACCACAGCGAGTAGGCTACGCCGACCGGGATGGTGCTCATGGCGCGAGTCAGCGCGAAATAGCACAGCGCGTAGGCGCAAACGACCAGTACCGACGGGCCCAGCTTACTGAAACCATTTGTTTTTTTGATCATCGAGGTGCCGGTGATTTCGGAGCCGATAGACAGCGCCAGCCATAAAAATCCGAGATTAAACATGAGCGATTCCTTTTGCGTTAGTTGGCGATATTTTTATCAAGGGTGGAAACCGGCGTCGGCGGCGTCTCTTCCGCCTCCTCGTGACCCATTTTTGAGAACAGGTTCATGATAACGATGCCGCTGGCGATGATCGCCATGCCGATAATCGCGGCGGTATCCGGATGCTGCCCGTAGAAGGCCATGCCCAGCGTCGAGACCACCAGAATGCCGGTTCCCGACCAGGTGGCATAGGCCAGACCGACCGGGATATCTTTCACCGCGCGGGAGAGCGAGTAGTAGCAGATGCAGTAAAGCACCACGATCAGCGCCAGCAGCAGGGTTTTGGTCATCCCTTCGCTGGAGTCGAACATCTTAAGCGTTGAGGTGGCCGAGGTTTCAGACAGGATAACCAGCAGCATCCATAGCCAGCATTTTGTTTTTGAAGACATATCTACACTCCAGGGTGTGTTATCGAGGTAAGGTTATTTTTTTCTGTGCTTTCATAAAATCGACGGCGGCATCGGTCAGCAGCGCATCGGGTGAATCGGCCAAACCGGGATTATTCACGATATCTGTGACGGTCAGATAACGCCGCGCGCTTTCACCGGCGGCCTGCGGCTTCGCGCTAATTGCCAGCCTGTCCAGCAGCTCGTTCAGCGTGCCGAGCGTCACGCCGCAGGCTGCCAGCCGCTCCAGCGTTGCGCTGGCCTGCGCCGCATAGCCCGGATGCGCGACGCCGCGCAGCGCGTTCAGCTCGCTGTGGGGGTCACAAAGATAGCGCAGCGCCAGCACCGGAATGCCCGCCAGCAGCGCGTCGTGCACCCTTTGAGCCACCGGGCTGTGCAGCGTACCGTTGAGCAGATCGTGTGCCAGCGGGACGTCGAGAAACGGCAGCAGCAGCGCCTTGTAGGGCGCGGAGGGTAACGCATGCTGCCAGATCTCCGCAGGCTGCGCTTCGCCGAGGGCCAGCCAGCGCTCAGCGTCATGCAGGTTGCCGTCCAGCGCCAGATGCAGCCGCTCACCGCAGCGCGCCAGACGCTGGCAAATCTCATGGCGATACCCCTCCGCCGCCGTTACCATCACCAGCACCGGTGGCTGTATGCGTTGGAGGATGTACGCCACCAGGCGCTCGGTCTGTTGCTCGGTCATCATGGCCTCCGTTAACGAATCAGCGTGACCTGCGCGCCGTTTTTCAACCCGGCGGCGTTGGCCTCTTCGGTATCGATGTGGAACTCAAGGGCGAAATCTTCGCGCACCCGCACCACCACTTCATCAAACGTTAGCTGGCGCTCGCCGTGGCTGCACACGCGCACCTTCTGGCCGTTGCTGACGTTCAGCTGGCGGGCGTCCTGCGGCGACATATGAATGTGCCGCCAGGCGCAGATCACCTGTGAATGTAGCTCAACGTGGCCTTTCGGCCCGACCAGCAGCGCGCTGCCCGCGTTCTCCAGCTGGCCGGATTCGCGGACCGGCGCTTGAATGCCCAGCGCGAAACAGTCGGCGCGCGACACTTCCAGCTGGGTGGTCGGGCGAGTGGGGCCGAGCACGCGCACGTGGGTGAGCGAACCTTTCGGGCCCACAATCGTCACGCACTCCTCGGCGGCAAACTGCCCGGGCTGGCGCAGCGGCTTAAACGGCGTCAGCGCATAGCCTTTGCCGAACAGCGCCTCAACGTCCGGCTGCGACAGATGCACGTGACGGTTAGAGATGCCGACCGGGATGGCGGGCGCAGACTCGGTCAGCCGGGCGGTGATTTTTTCCTGTAGCACGGCGTCAATCATGCCTTTTTCCCTTTCTTGTTGGCGGCGTTTTTCTCATCAATGGCCGGTGCCGGCGCAGCGGGCTGAGCCTCCGTGGCGGGGGCCGCGACGACGGGTTCGGACACGGTGGCGGCCGGGACGGCGGCGCGCGGCGGGTGGCCCTTCAGGTTGCTGAGGGCATCCACCACGCAGCGTTCCGGGCGGGCAATCACCAGCGATGTGGCCTGCGGGTCGCTGGCTTTGGCCACCGCGACGCCGCGCTCAACGGCGGTATGAATCGCGCTGATCTCGCCTTCAAAGCAGACGCTCACCAGCCCTGAACCCACCTTGCGATAGCCGATACAGGCCACGCCCGCGGCTTTACAGGCGGCGTCGACGGCCTGAACGGCGGCGACTAATCCTCGTGTTTCAATGACGCCTAAACTTTTCATTATCGGCTCCTTTAATGACGAACTAAGCGAATATCAAAATCAAACTGGGCGAAGAAATCTTCGAGCTTATTCAGCTCTTCCACGCTGTAGGTCGGGTCCTGGAGAATCGGGTAGGGCATTTCCAGACGCTCGTATTTTTTGCGCCCCAGCTGGTGGTACGGCAGCATATCGATACGGCGAATATTGCCGCGCTTCGCCAGCTTCTGGACGTAGTCGATGGCCCCGGTAATGGCTTCCCACGAATCGTTATAGCCGCGCACCAGCGGCATACGCACAATCACATTGGCACCGGAATCGACCAGCCACTCCAGGTTGCGGCGTACCCCTTCATTGCCAATGCCGAACAGTGTCTTGTGGTGATCGCTGTCGATCTGCTTGATGTCGAACAAGAAGGTGTCGGTCACTGGCGCCAGCTTCTGGTAGTTCGCCAGCGGGGTGGTGCCCTGGGTCTCTATGGCGGTGTTGATCATCATTTTTTTGCATTCGCTGAACAGGGCGACGGCAAAGTCGGTTTGCAGACTCATCTCACCGCCGCCGATGGTCACGCCGCCGCCGGAGGAAATGTAAAAGTCATAGTCCTGCATGATGATGTCCATCAGTTCGCTGACGGTGACGTCTTTGCCCATAATATCCAGCGCGTGCTGGGTACAGATTTCTTCACACTTGCGGCAGCCAATGCAGTCTTTGTTGCGGTTGACGAAGTGCTTCATGGCACCGTTTTCTTCCGCGCGATAGTGAATGCCTGCCGGGCAGACGCTGACGCAGTCGCCGCAGTTAATGCATTTATCCTGCGAGAACATCACCTGAAACTGGCTGCTCAACCCTTTCGGATTGGCGCACCACGGGCAGCGAATATTGCAGCCTTTGAAAAACACCAGCGTGCGGATACCGTCACCGTCGTAGATGGAGTATTTCTGGATGTTAAAAATGCGCCCGGTTAATTCTGTCGTTGCTGTCACGCTTGCCTCCTGAAAACACTGGACTTCCTTGTCCTGCTGCGGTCCGTCTTATCAGAACTTCTCAATCACCGTACGGCTGATGATCTCGTCCTGAACTTCCTTACATAATTCAACGAAATAGGCGCTATAGCCCGCGACGCGGACGATCAGGTCGCGGTATTTCTCCGGCTCCTGCTGCGCTTTTTTCAGCACCTCGTTATCGACGTAGCTGAACTGCATCTGGCCGTTGCCCAGAATCGACGCGGTGCGCAGCAGCGTAATCAGACCGTGGCGGCCTTCCGGGGTATCCAGCAGCCCCTGCAGGAACTTGAAGTTGTGCACCATGCCGATGTTCATGGTTTCAACGTTCATTTTGCTTACCGACTTGATGATCGCCGTTGGGCCTTGCTTATCCGCGCCCTGGGTCGGGCTGATACCGTCAGACAGCGGCATCCATGCCAGACGACCGTTCGGCGTGGCGTTGGTCAGCTCGCCGATCGGCGTGTTGTTGGAGATCGATAGGGTGCCGTGGCTCAGGGTGGAGTAGAGCATCTTGTACTTACGGCACTCGCGCTCGGTCCATTCGGTGATATCCAGCGCGTACTGGTCAACGTAGTTGTCATCGTTGCCGTACTTCGGCGCGTTCAGGCAGTCGCGGCGCAGCGCTTCAAAGCCTTCAAAGTTCGCCAGCATCGCGTCGCGCATCTGCTCGAGGGTGTATTTCTTATCCTCGAACACCAGTTTGCGGATCGCGGCCATGGAGTCGACGTAGGTCGCCAGACCGGAGAAAATCAGCCCCGGGCCGTGGTTGACCATCGCGCCGCCCGCCGACACGTCTTTGCCTTTTTCCATACAGCCTTCCACCAGCAGCGACATCAGCGGTTTCGGCGCCACGTCGCGGTGTACGCGCTGGCTGATAACCGTGCCGATGGCCGACAGGCGGACGATATGGGCAATCTGTTTTTTCACCGCCGCGTCAAACGCGTCGAAGGTGTGCAGATCTCGCAGGTCGCCGGTGTCCAGACCCTGATAGCTATCGAACAGCACCATGCGGCCACGGTTTAAAACGAACTCGATGGCAATCGGCCACTGGGTATAGCCGGTAGAGGTCCACTGGTAGATGCGGCCCGATTTCTGCGGTTCCACGCAGCCCATCAGGCAGTAGTCGCGGGCGTCTTCAAAATCGAAGCCTTTACGCAGCATCATCTTGATGTGTGAATCATCGAAGTGACAGGCCGGGAAGCCCATGCCCGCTTTCACCACGTCGACGATTTTTTCCATGTACTTCTGCGGCGACTGGTTGTGAATACGGCAGGCCAGCGACGGTTGATACACCTTCACAAAGCGCACGGCGTCCATAATCAGATAGGTCAGGTCGTTACAGGCGTCGCCGCCGGAACGCTTCTGACCGCCGACGGTCAGGTTGATAAACGGCTGGTAGCCAGCGAAATATTTCGCCCCCAGCTCGCTGGACATCCACATCAGTTCGGCGCACTTGATGATGAACGCCTGCACCAGCTCCAGCGCGGCGTCGTGGGTCAGGCGGCCTTCGCGGATATCGGCTTCAAACATCGGGTAGCAGTACTGGTCAACGCGGCCCAGCGACAGGCCGGTCTGGTTCTCTTCGATTTCAAACAGTGATTCCACCGTCCAGATGCTTTGCAGTGCTTCCTGTAAGGTTTTCGGCGGATTGGCCGGAACGTTCTGGTTCACTTCCGCAATGGTCAGCAGCTCGGCGCGACGCTGAGGATTCTGCTCCTGCGCTGCCAGTTCACGGGCGCGGGCGGCGATGCGGTGGGCGTAGTTAACCACCCCTTCGCAGGTTTCAATCGCCGCCTTGTAGTAGTAAATGCGGTCGATATCGTCCGGATTCTCCATGCTCAGACAGGCAAGATGCGCCTCGGCGTCGGCTTTAATGCCGTTCATGCCTTTGGTGAACAGCAGCACGTCGTAGCCCGGGCAGGTATCGCCGCCGCCGTTGATCTGGTGGTAGGAGAGGTCGCTGACGAAGGTTTCGCCGCTGAACGCCCAGACGCCGGCTTCGCGGTACTGCGCTTCGCAGATCTCATCCAGCGAGCGGCCTTCCCAGAACGGCACGATCTCTTCGCGGATGGTTTTTTTGTCTTCTTCGCTGATCTCAAACGGATCCTGCGGGCGGGTACTCATGGTATCCAGCTCGTCGCGCACCCAGCGCCAGGCGATATCCGGCGAGAAGGCCCCGGCGCGCGGCTTGCCGCACGGATGGCCGACGATCAGCTCGTCGTCCTGAATCAGAATCGGCGCGGTTTCGCAGGCGTGGCGGAAGGCTTTGGCGCGCAGCAGAATGGTCGGCATGCCCGGGTTGGCTTTCACCACTTCGGTAAAGGCCAGCGCGCGGTAGATGGAGACGCTCGGGCGCACGGTCAGATAGTGGTTGCGCAGGCGCTGCATGCGCGGCGTCAGCCCTTCAACGCTGGCGGTTTCACAACTGGCGGCGAACGGTGCGGCGGCGACTTTCTGCTCGCCGCTGAACAGACGCACCGGGAGGTGCAGGGCGCTAAGGTTTTGCTGCGCGCTGAGGAACATGGCGGAGAGTTCATTGATACGCGCGTTTTCCAGGCTCGCGCCGTGGAGCAGGGCGTCGAACATCGGATAACCGTCAACCGCGCAGGCGGCGCGAACTTCACTCAGCTCCGCCAGCTTGAACCACAGGCATTCGACGATCTCGTAGGCCTGCGCTTCGGTCAGGGTGCCGTTGGCGATATCGTGCTGATAGTACGGCAGCAGCGCCTTGTCGGCCCCTTCCGGGTTGACCGCGTAGCTGCCGTTGTCCAGCTGGAGCGCCAGCTGGAACAGGTAAAACGCCTGGCAGGCCTCTTTAAAGCTGCGCGCCGGATGTGCCGGAACGTGGTGCAGAATGGCGGCGCTGTCGAGCAGCTCGGCCTTGCGGTAGGCGTTGGTTTCTGCGGCGGCGAGCTGTTCGGCGCTGTTGGCCAGATTCTGCGCCAGCGCCATCAGCGCATCGCAGGCGTAAATGGCGGCGCGGCAGCCGTTCACTTCATCTATGCCGCTGCGGCTGACCGCGCTGCCCAGCGTACGGGTTTTCTCTTCCAACTGGTGTTTAATCGCCAGCACGCCTTTTTCCACCACCAGCTTGTAGTCCGGGGAGTCGAGGTCGCTGTTCAGATTCAGGAACTGAAATGCAGAAGGGCGGCGCGCGGCGCTTTCATCGTGGAAAATCGCGCCGTGCGGCTTGCGGGTCTGGTTGCCGACGATCAGCTCATCGGCGCTGATGGTCAGCGGCAGCTGGCGCATCAGTTCATAGAAGCGGCGCGCCGGTTTCACCGCGGCAGGAACGCCGGCGATATCGCCATCCAGCGCGCTCAGCACGGCGGCGTGCTCGGTACACAGGGTACTTTTTTGCGAGAGTAAACGTTCAGCCAGCACTTTGACGCGCGGCGTTAAGCTGTAGTGTGCCATAGGTAAGGTTCTCCAGTTCTTGTTCTCAGCGGCAGTGGGCGGCGTTGCCGCGCCACGCCTGGCGATAGAGTTCGGTTAGCGCCTGCGCGTCGGGCGCACGCGGGTTGGTTGGCGTGCAGCCATCGCGCAGCGCCTGGCCAACCATCTCTGTCAGCCGTTGTTCGAAATCGGCCGCATCGACGCCGGTGGCGCAAATGCCCGCAGGCATCTGCATCTCTTCTTTCAGCGTCTCGATGGCGACCAGCAGGCTGGTAACGCCTTCGCGCGGGCTGCTCGCCGGCAGATCCAGCAGGTGGGCCAGCCGGGCGTACTTGCGCGCCGCGGCGGTGTCGCACTGGCCCTGATAGTCGGCGTTCCAGGCCACCACGGCCCCCATCAGCAGGGCGTTGGCGCGGCCATGGGGCACGCGGAATACGCCGCCCAGCGCGTGGGCGAGGCTGTGGGTGATGCCGAGCGACGCGTTGGTAAACGCCATACCCGCCATGCAGGAAGCGTTGTGCATTTTTTCCCGCGCCAGCAGGTCGTGGCCGTTGCGCCAGCAGGTGGGCAGATAGCCAAACACCTGCTGCACCACTTTCTCGGCCAGCGCGTCGGAAAAGTCGCTGGCGGCGGTAGAGACGTAGGCCTCCAGCGCGTGGCATAGCACGTCCATCCCGGTATCGGCGGTGATGGCGGGCGGCACCGAAGCCACCAGCGTAGGATCGAGGATGGCGATATCCGGCAGCAGCGACGGGTCGACCAGCACCAGTTTTTCCGCGTGGGCCTTCACCACCGAAAAGCTGGTGACTTCCGAGCCGGTACCGCTGGTGGTGGGGATCGCCACAAACTGCGGGCGTTGGCGGCCTGCGTCCGGACGGGTTTGCGCCAGGGCGAAAATAACCGCTTTGGCGGCGTCAATCACCGAACCGCCGCCCAACGCGACGACCAGATCCGGCGCGCAGCTGTCCATCTGCTTCATACCGCGCACCACCGTGGCGATATCCGGGTCGGCCACCACGTCGTCCCAGATCTGGATGTCGATACCGCGCTGACGCAGGATGTCGGTGACCCGGGAGGCGAGGCCAAACTTAACCATCGCCTGGTCGGTGACCAGCAGCGCGCGCTGAGCGGGCACGTCGTTCAGGGCGGCAAGGGCGTCCTGACCAAAACGGATCCGGGGTTTCAGCAAAAATTCACTCATTGGGTTATTCACTCCTCAGGCGTCCCGAAAGACGTTCTCGACAATGGCAACCACCGACATCGCCTTGTAACGATCCTTGTTAAGCGCGAAGTACTCTTCCGCCAGCACCACATCGTGCATGCCTGCGCCGACGCTATCGACGGCCACCCAGGTACGGTTCTTCATGAGCTGCTGGTCGTCATCCAGCTGGGTTATCATCAGCAGGTTGCTGCCGCGTAGCTCATCGCATTTCTGCGTGGCGACGACATGTCCGGTTACCTTTGCGAGAATCATCGTTTTTATCGCCTTATATCAATGCGTTACTTGCCTAAGCGCTCAAGCACCTGGCGGATGACGCGCTCCACGTTTTGTTCGCTGATGTCGCCTTCGACGTCCGCCGTCGCGCTGGCGAAGCGGTTATCGCTCGCGGCGCTGGCCGGGGTCGGAGCAGGGGAGGTGAAGCGCGCGTCGTCGAGGATGCTGCGGCGCGGATCGACCGACTGGCTGGCGATGGTCGGCTGCGGCTCGACGCGGCTACCCGGTGCGCGAAGCTCGTCGATAGAGCGCACGCCGTAGCCCACTTTGCGGACGTTCAGCAGGTTCATCGGCCCGACGTTATCGGAGCTGGAGCCGCCGCCGACCGCACCGCAGCCCAGCGTCAACGCGGGAGAGATGTTGGTGGTCGCGCCAATGCCGCCAAGCGCCGCCGGGGTGTTAATCAGAATGCGGTTCACCGGTTTTTCGAGGCAGAACTGGCGAATCACGTCCTGGTTACGGGTGTGGATCACCAGCGTATGGCCGAGGCCTTCGTTGGTCAGCAGCTCCATCACGCGGTGACAGGCCGCCTTCCAGTCCTCTTCCACGTACAGACCCAGTACCGGGCACAGCTTTTCGCGGGAGTAGGGGTTGGTATGTGAAACGGTGGTCTGCTCGGCAATCAGCACGCGGGTGCTGGCCGGGACGCAGAAGCCCGCCATCTGGCTTAAATAGAGCGCCGTTTTGCCCACCACTTTCGGGTTGATGGTGCCGTTCGGGCGCAGCAGCAGGGCCGCCATCTTCGCCGCTTCACCTTCGTTCATAAAGTACGCGCCCTGGGCTTCCAGCTCGCGGTGAACGTCGTCGTAAATGCAGCGTTCGACGATGATCGACTGCTCAGAGGCGCAGATCACGCCGTTATCGAAGGTTTTACTGGTGATGATATCTTTCACCGCGTGGTGAATATCGGCGCTGCGCTCGATAAACGCCGGGCCGTTACCCGGGCCGCCGCTGATGGTTGGGGTGCCGGAGGCGTAGGCCGCGCGCACCATGCCTTCACCGCCGGTTGCCAGAATCAGCGACACGTCTTTGCTGTGCATCAGCTCGGAGGTGGCTTCCAGCGTCAGCTCAGTGATGCCGTCGACGATTCCCTCCGGGGCACCTGCGGCCTCGGCCGCGCGTTTCACAATCTCGATGGCCTTCCAGCTGCACTGACGCGCCCCCGGATGCGGCGAGAAGATAATCGCGTTACCGGCCTTCAGGGCAATCAGCGTTTTGTAGATAACCGTCGAGGTCGGGTTGGTTGACGGCACCAGCGCGCAGATCACGCCGAGCGGCACGCCCACGTCCATCACCTTTTTTTCTTGATCGTCATGAATGATGCCGACGGTCTTCATATCTTTGATGGCGTCGTAAACGCGCAGCGAGGCAAAACGGTTCTTCAGGACTTTATCCTGCCAGTTGCCGAAGCCGGTCTCTTCCGCGGCCATTTTCGCCAGCGCTTCGGCGTGGTGCGCCGCTTCCTGGGCCACGTTCTTCACGATGGCGTCGATTTGCTGCTGCGAAAAGGTGGCCATTACCGCTTGCGCTTTTTTGGCGTTGCGCACCAGCTCTCGCGCGTTCTGGCGAGAGAGCAAATCGGTATCCAGTTCAATCATGAGTCTATCCTTCATCAGACGAAAAGAGTGCAGACGGGGCGCGCCCTGTCAGGTCATGCTTTATGCTGCGACGCGATTTTTTCGATATCGTTGTGCGGGCGTGCAATCACGCGGGAGGTGACCACTTCACCGATGCGTTTTGCCGCTTCGACGCCGGAGTCCACCGCGGCGTTGACCGCGCCGACGTCGCCTTTCACCATCGCGGTGACCAGCCCGGAACCGACGTTTTCATAGCCAATCAGTTCAACGTTGGCGGCTTTACACATCGCATCTGCCGCTTCAATGCAGGCCACCAGGCCTTTGGTTTCGATTAAGCCAAGCGCTTCTTTCATCATGTTCTCTCCGGTTATTCGGCAATTTTGTAGTGAGCGACAATCTTGTTGATGTCGTTATGCGGGCGGGCGATAACCAGAGAGGTCACCACTTCGCCAATGCGCTGCGCGGACTCAACGCCGGAATCCACCGCCGCTTTCACCGCGCCGACGTCGCCTTTCACCATCGCGGTGACCAGCCCGGAGCCGACGTTTTCATAGCCAATCAGTTCCACGTTGGCGGCTTTACACATCGCATCCGCCGCTTCGATACAGGCCACCAGACCTTTGGTTTCAATCAGACCTAATGCATCACCCATTTGCGTTCTCCTGGCCTTAAGCCTTGTGTTTAATGACGATTTTGTTGATGTCGTTATGCGGACGCGCAATGACCAGCGACGTCACCACTTCCCCGATGCGCTGCGCGGACTCGACGCCGGAATCCACCGCCGCCTTCACCGCGCCGACGTCGCCTTTCACCATCGCGGTGACCAGGCCGGAGCCGACGTTTTCATAGCCAATCAGCTCGACGTTAGCGGCTTTACACATCGCATCCGCTGCCTCAATGCAGGCCACCAGACCTTTGGTTTCGATAAGCCCTAATGCATCACCCATGGCTGTCTCCTCAGAACAGGTTGTGATTTAAGGAAAACCGGCCGTGTCACGGCGTTAACCCACGGCTGCGGCGTTCGAAAGTCACTATAGGGGCTGATTGCTGTGGTGGAACTTAAATCTGATTGTTTGATGTATTTAGGATATAGCTCTGACATTTAGTCTTTTTAGTCGTCATTTTTATCTATATATGCTGATTTTCTGGGGTGGATTTGGTCTTCGATAAGGCTGCGTTGAGTGGTTTTTTTCGTCGCGCGGGAAATGTTTTTTAATTGTTAAATCATTACAGGAAAGGGGTAACATAGTGCGGGGCGAAGTGTAGCAAGGCTCAGGTTTTATCACCCAGCCTAAACGCAAAAAATGCGCTTTTTAGCCGATGAATCGGTGAGGCCAAACGCGCATGCGCGGCAGATCACAGTTTGCCGCTGGGGTTGAACGACTGGAGGACAAGCGATGTTGAGCGGCTTGAATCATTTGACGCTGGCGGTGAGTGATCTGGCAGCCTGTCGGGAACGTCCCTACAAAGGGATGGTCTTTTTTGATTAACGGCGTTAGTTCAGCTTACTGCCGGATTTCAACGTGCAAATCCACAGCGGCGAGTTGATGGAGCTGAGCAGTATGGCCTTCTCGTTAAGCTTTTGGGCGTTGAGGAACAGCCCGTCGTGGCTGTCGGACATCTCGCGCATAAAGTAATCGAAAATCACGTTCGGCGATTCGTCAATGGAGGAGGCGCTCGACGCCCACTGGCTGATGCGGTAGTGGCGTTCGGTGGCGGAAATCCGCTTGCTGCTGTAGGTAAACTTGACGTAGCGTTGTAGGTACAGCCAGCCGGCGGCGGAGTCGGTATACCCTTCGACCACCATCGAGCCCTTACCGTGCGCGCCGAAGTTGAAGTGGATGTTGCCGTTGACGTTTTCTTTATCCATGTTCTCAAAGCGCATGATGCCTTTGGTGGAGCAGCTCATCATTCCCGCGTGGTCGTCAGGCAGCAGCCGCCAGGCGCTGAACGCCGCGGCGAGGATAAACACCAGAACGCAAAGGGCAAAGAACGTACGCGGCGCGAGTCTCATTACGGCTTCCAGGAGTAGTAAAAGTAGTTATCGCAGTAGCTGAACGGATTATCCTCGTGCATGGCGCAGTGGGCGAGGAACACGCGCCCCAGACCGTTGGTTTCCAGCCGATCGCCGTAGAAGAAGAGAAAACGTTCGCCCGGTTTACAGGCCACGTTCAGCCGCTGGCGCACCTCATCGAAGTTTTTGCCGTAGGCTTCGCCGCTGACCGAACGCAGCATTTCATCGCTGGCCAGCAGCTCGCACTGGCTATGGCTGATGCGGGTTAGCGCGATAGGCCGCGTTTCCGTCACGCCCACCAGGCTGAACGCCACCAGCAGCAGCGCAATGGCCAGCAGGCAGGCCCCGGCCATGTACCAGCACATCCCGCGGGCGTGGGCGCTACGCGGGGCGACCGCTTCGGGTTCTACGGGCGCTGGCTCGGCAACGATGTCCGGCGGCAAGACGGGCGGCGCGTCGTCCAGCGGTTCGATAATGACGTCGGGGTTGCGCTGTAAATAGCCGCGCGAGACGCTGACGATAATGTTATCGACGCCGTAGTGACGAAAAGTTTTGCGCAGCATGCTGAGATACTGATTGAGGTTGCTGTTGGATGAGGTCAGGCCGTTGTCATCCCACACCTTTTTCAGGACATCCTCGCGGCTGACAACCTCGCTATGGCGCAGAAAATAGTTAAACAGGGCGCTGGCGGTGAGGGATAGCTGGCTGTCCGGTTCATCGCTTTGCGGCAGCGTCAGGGTGCCGTCGGTGGCATCATAGATAAAACGGGCATTGATGTTGTAGCGCATCGCGGCCTCAGTCCGTGCTTCACGCGGGAAGCGTCATCTTATTAAGCGAGTCAACCAGCGCGCGGCGGTGGTCGGCGCTCATGGTGATCCCTTCCGTCAGCTCCGACAGCCAGATGCCGTCGGCGGCGTAGCGCACCAGCGTACCGGTGGGGCTGTTATCCAGCTCGTCGCCCTGCGCCAGTTTTTCCAGCATCCAGTCGCGCCAGCACTTGCGCAGCACCGGCTCATCGGGCATGGCCAGCGACAGCACCATCAGCTGGCGGCTTTCGTGGGTATCCGTCAGGTCAGCCAGATAGTTCAGATAGGCGCGGGTAAACCGGCCATAGCTCACGCCGTCCTGCTGCATCAGCGCGGTGATGGCCTCTTCCATAATCGCCAGTAGGCGGGCGAACAGGGCGAAGATCAGCGCCTGTTTGTTCGGAAAATGGTGAATCAGTCCCCCTTTGCTGACGCCAGCCTCGCGGGCAACGGCGTTGAGCGACAGGGCGGCGATGCCGTCGCGACCGGCAATCATCGCGGCAGATTCCAGCAGCTGCTGATGTAAACGGACCGGGTCTTTTTTGCGGTGTTGGGGCTCTATATTCATGGCCGGATCATACCGACCAGACGGTATGATTATTTTTGACGGCGATCAAGGCGCACGGAATGTCCATGGATTGAATGCGGGTAATGCGTGAGAGGTCACAATTTATCGTATGAATAAGACATTGTATTGTCGGCCATAAACGGCGCATCACATCGCGGCGGGGGCCCGCCGCGTGAACGGAAACGACGTTACTCTGCTGCCGCCTGCGCCAGGTCGTTCTGCACCTGCTTGCGCTGTTCCGGGGTCAGTACCTGACTTAAATCAAAGTAGTATTTCACCTTGTAGTAGCGCACCTGCTGATCAACCTTGCTGAAGGCGGTGAGCTGCTGCTTGACGGCGGCGTCGTTCCATTTGCCGGACTGAATCATGTCGATAATGACGCCGTCTTTGACATCTTTCATCGAGATACCTTCCACGTTTTTCTCCAGCTGCTGGTGCAGAGTCTGGATTTTCGCCACCTGGGCATCGCTCAGCTTCAGATGCTGAACAATCGGGTCCTGCGCCGGTGCCGGTGCGGTCGTAGCGGCCTGAGCGCTAAAGGCGGCGCCAGCCAGCGTGGCAACCAGTAATGCAGTGCGGGTAAATTTGATCATTGTCTTCTATCCGTTAAGCAAGCAAATACGTCCGCCGTTGGGCGGTGTTAATGGGGAAACCCCTAAGCTTTTAGCGGACTTATCATAGGGCGGCGACGGTGGATGACGCTTGCGGATTGTTGTGTCAGCGGGTAACCATCCGCAACAATCCCCTTACGAAATCATATTTTCTGCTGCGGAGAACCCCTCCCATCACAGCAAAAAATGGCGGCCAAAGGAAATGCGAAAACAGGCTTAGCATTGCCATTTTCCGGCAAATGTAGCCAGATTCGGCCTTATTTTACCTTTAGATAACAAACAGTAACGTTAAATCCCTTTTCGTTATAAGGAATAAGCAATGGTTATTTGTTCCGGCGAAGCGGCTGTGGGAGCGTAAAAAGACAAAACAAAAACAGGGGTATCAAGAATGGCAATGGCAAAACAAAAACAGACGTTCACACGGCTCGCGCTGCTGGTTGGCCTGGCGGCCGCCGGGTTGAGTACTTTCACCGCGCAGGCTGACCAACTGGCGGACATTAAGGCGAAAGGGGTGGTGAAAGTCGCCACCTTCGACGCCAACCCGCCGTTTGGTTCGGTCGATGCGAAAACGCATGAACTGGTCGGCTATGACGTCGATTTCGCCAAAGCGCTGGCCAAATCGCTCGGCGTTAAGCTGGAGCTGGTGGCGACGAACCCGGCGAACCGCATTCCGCTGCTGCAGTCCGGTAAGGCGGATCTGATCGTGGCGGATATCACCATCACCCCGGAACGTGCGCAGGTGATTGATTTCTCCACGCCGTATTTTGTGACCGGGCAGCAGTTCCTGGTGCCGGCGAACGGCGGCGATAAGCTCGACGACTACAGCAAAGCGCGCATCGGCGCGGTGAAGGGCACCACCGGCGAGCAGACGCTGCATCAGCGCTTCCCGCAGGCGCGGGTGCTCTCCTATGACGATATTCCGCTGGCGCTGACCGCGCTGCGTAACGGCAACGTGCAGGCGATCACTCAGGACAGCACTATTCTGGCCGGCCTGCTGGGCGAAGCGCCGGATAAAGCCAAATTTAAAATTCTGCCGGACCTGCTGAGCAAAGAAGAAATTGGCGTCGGCGTGAAGAAAGGTGAACCGGCGCTGCTGAAAGCCGTCAACGACGAGCTGGTGGCGCTGGAGAAATCCGGCGAGGCGGCGAAAATCTACGATGTCTGGTTTGGTCCCGCTACCAAAGCCCCGCAGCCGCGTTCATTTACCATAGAAGCAAAATAAGATGCTGTCGGCTTTATTCTCTCATTCCGCGGCAAAGGCCGCGGATTTTTCACATCTACAGAACGCCAGCGTGGAGTTCCGTCAGGTGGTGAAAAATTATGGTAGCCATCGGGTGCTGAACGGCATTGATCTGACGATTAACCCCGGTGAAGTGGTGGCGATCCTTGGGCCTTCCGGTTCGGGAAAATCGACGCTGATTCGGCTTATCAATCAGCTGGAAAATCTGAGCGGCGGCGAGATTCTGGTGGACGGCAAACCGACCCGCCAGCTGAGCGGCAAAGCGCTGCGTCAGCTGCGCAGCCGCATTGGCTTTGTTTTCCAGCAGTTTAATCTTTACGCCCACCTGACGGCGGCGCAGAACATCATGCTGGCGTTGCAGTCAGTACACGGCTGGACGCGGGATGCCGCGCAGGAACGCGCGCTGGCGCTGCTGCATAAAGTCGGGCTGGCGGAAAAGGCCGACGCGATGCCCTCGCAGCTCTCCGGCGGCCAGCAGCAGCGGGTGGCGATCGCCCGGGCGCTGGCCTCATCGCCGCAAATCATCCTGTTTGATGAACCCACCTCCGCGCTGGATCCCGAAACCATCGGCGAAGTGCTACAGGTGATGCAGTCGCTGGCGCACAGCGGGATCACCATGATCGTGGTGACGCATGAAATGCAGTTCGCCCGCGAAATTGCCGATCGGGTGGTGTTTATCGATGGCGGAGAGGTGCTGGAAATCGCGCCGCCGACGGCGTTCTTCGCCCGGCCGCAGCATCCGCGCGCGGTGCGTTTTTTGCAGAAGGTTCTCGACCCGCTGCATCAGGAGCGGAGCGCGTGATGATACCTTTTGACTGGCAGGGGGTGCTCAGCGGGCAGCCCCTGCAATGGATCCTCTCCGGCTTTCTGACCACCCTGTGGGTGACGATCGCCGGGATGGCGCTGGCCAGTGTGCTGGCAGCGCTGTTTCTGCTGCTGCGGCTGGCGGGCGGGCGCGTGGGGCAGGGCATCACCGCCTGCTGGGTGTCGCTGTTTCGCAATACCCCGCTGCTGGTCCAGCTGCTGTTCTGGTACTTTGCCGCGTGGAATTTTTTGCCGCTCGGGCTGCGGGATTTTGTCAACGATGCGCACGACTGGTCGATTCTGCCGGGCAACGTCTGGTGGCTGACGCCGGAGTTTCTCTGCTCCGCGTGGGGGCTTGGCGTCTTTACCTCGGCGTTTCTGATTGAGGAAGTGGCGGCGGGGCTGCACAGCGTGCCGAACGGGCAGCGGGAAGCGGCGCTGGCGCAGGGGTTTTCGACCGCCGGGCTGCTGCGCCACGTGCTGCTACCGCAGGCGCTCGCTAACGCCTGGCAGCCGGTGGTGGGGCAGTATCTCAACCTGATGAAACTGTCGTCGCTGGCGAGCGGCATTGGCTTTGCCGAGCTGACCTATCAGGTGCGGCAGATCGAGAGCTATAACGCGCACGCGCTGGAGGCCTTTGCCGTCGGCACCGTGCTGTATCTGTTCACCGGCGTGGCGCTTGGCCTGCTGCTGAACCGCCTTGGTCCAACGCCGGTCGGGCAGGCGAAGCGGCGGGGCCCGCTCGCGGGCGCGCAGGGGGGGATCCAGCATGAACGCTAATCTGGCGGTGATTGTTGATAACCTCGACTATCTGCTGTGGGGGCGACTTGCCGACGGTGAACCGGGCGGCGTAGCGCTGACGCTGATGATGGCGCTGGGGGCCGGGGCGCTGGCGCTGCCGGGCGGCATTTTGCTGGCCTGCGCGGCATGGCGTTTTCCCGGTGTGGTGCGTCGCGTGTTGTATCTGTGGGCTGAAATTATTCGCGGTATCCCGCTGATTTTCGTGATCTTCTGGCTGTGGTATCTGTTGCCTATGCTGACCGGCAGTGATTTGCCCGGTGCGGTCACGGTGACCTTAGCGCTGGCGTGGTTTACCGCCGCCTCGGTGATGCACTCCGTGCTGGCCGGGCTGCGGGCGCTGCCCGGCGGGCAGTATGAAGCGGCGCTCACTCAGGGATTCAGCGCGGGCCAGAGTCTGCGGCAGGTGCTGCTCCCGCAAACCCTGCGTAACGTGCTGCCGTCGCTGGTGGGCATTTTTATCGGCCTGCTGAAAGACACCTCGCTGGCCTTTATCGTCAACGTGCCGGAGCTGACCACGGTGGCGGGGCAGGTCAATAACCGGGTGCAAATCTACCCGACGGCGATCTTCGTGTTTATCGGCGTGGTCTACTATGTGCTCTGTTTCGGGCTGGAAAGGGTGGCGAAAGGCTGGCAGCGGCGGGTGGCATAACGACAACGCCGACGCCGGGAGACCGGCGTCGGCGTGGGTGGGTTTCAATCAGACGTTTTTACGTTCGATGGTTTGCTCGCCCCAGAACAGCGAGTCTTTATCCGTTTTGCTGAAAGCCAGCTCGAGAACGGCATCGCTGCCTTCTTCCCAGATTTTCTCCGCGACTTTTTCGTCATACTTTGCGAGCTCAAAAATTGCTTCGGCAATTTCCGGTGAGGTATTACGCAAGCTCGCCCATTCACCAATATGATGTGCTTTACCTTGTTGTGTGGGCATCTCTCTTCTCCCTTAATTAGCCTTTGAATTTAACGGCCAGGCCCGCGACGTATTCGCCCTGGTAGCGGGCAATCGCCAGCTCTTCCTCGCTTGGCTGACGTGAACCGTCGCCGCCAGCAATGGTGGTCGCGCCGTACGGAGTACCGCCGCGCACCTGCGAAATATCAAACAGCTCTTGCGCCGCATAGCCAATCGGCACGATCACCATGCCGTGGTGGGCAAGCGTAGTCCAGGTGGAGGTGATGGTCTGCTCCTGGCCGCCGCCGGTACCGGTTGAGCTAAACACGCTGGCCAGTTTGCCGTACAACGCGCCGGACGCCCACAGGCCCCCGGTCTGGTCGAGGAAGGTGCGCATTTGTCCGGCCATATTGCCGAAACGGGTTGGCGTACCGAAAATAATCGCGTCGTAATCGGCCAGCTCTTGCGGGGTGGCGACCGGAGCGGTCTGCGCTTTACCGCCCGCTTTGGCAAACGCTTCAGCTTGCATGGTTTCTGGTACACGCTTGATGACCACATCGACGCCATCAACTTTATTTGCGCCTTCGGCAACGGCTTTAGCCATCGTTTCAATGTGTCCGTACATCGAATAATAGAGCACCAGAACACTTGCATTTCCACTCATCTTAACTCTCCTGTGTCAAATTCGTTGGTTACGTAACAAGCTCCATTAAGCATAGCCCGTGCTGGCAGATTCGCTGCATCGTGCCAGCAATAAATCACCAGTCTGACGTGGCTGCTGATTTTTTAAACGCCGGTCGCGCGTTTTTTGTGCGCCAGAAGACAAGTTATTAATAACAATGATAAATAATACTGAGCGTTAACTATTTATTTGGTTGATTGTTATCAACGCCGCCCGGGGGCCATTTGGGGAAAATAGGCGCTGGACGGAACAATCACGACGGTAGGTGAATGAACAAACGGATAGGGGCGGCAATATTGATGGGCGCGAGTCTGCTGGCGATGTCGCTGGCCCCCGCGCAGGCGGTAACCCACTACGCACAGATTGCCAAAAAGCGTGTTTATCACGGTTTCGACGTTACGGTCACCCGTACGGGCGACAAGGTGACGGTGAACGGCGCGATGGCAGCGAAAGAAGAATATAATGCCGATGCCGACGTGTTTGTTCACGGGCCGTATCGAGTTGTGTTCCATAAAAGGACGGGCAAGGTCAGACTGATGAAAGAGGGCCGCTATATTGGCGTGCTGAAATAGCGCCTGGAGTGACTGACGCATAATGACACATTTTTTCCCCGCCGATTTTCCCCCGCTATAAGAGTCGATTAGGGCGCCGCGTGGTTGCAGGCGCGCAAAACCTGACGGCAGATATGTCAAAATATGACCAGCTACCGTGCCGCGCCGCCGTGGCGACTACCCTTACTATTACCCGTGTGATATCGCGGGTTATGACGCTCAACGTCTACGTAATGCACGATGTCGTTCTCTCAACTGGAGGTCAGTAATGGCAAACCATCGCGGAGGTTCAGGTAATTTCGCTGAAGACCGGGAAAGAGCATCAGAAGCAGGTCGTAAGGGGGGCCAGCATAGCGGCGGGAACTTTAAAAACGATCCCCAGCGCGCCTCGGAAGCGGGCAAAAAAGGTGGGAAAAACAGCCATGGTAGTCAACGCGGCAGCTAGCTGCGCATGATAACCCCGTGTCTCACCTCACCGCCGGTTATGCCGGCGGTTTCTTTTTCCGGTTGAAGCAGGGCCGCGCTACCCGCAAAATAGGGGAGAAATCACAAGGAGAGGGCGTATGGCTCAGGATGCAGTAAAGAAAAGCGGCAAACGTTCTCAGGCGGTTAGCGCCAAAAAGCAGGCGATTCTCAGCGCCGCGCTCAATACCTTTTCCCAGTATGGGATCCACGGCACGCGGCTCGATCAGGTCGCCGAACTGGCCGGGGTGTCGAAAACCAATCTGCTGTACTATTTCCCGTCGAAAGAGGCGCTGTATGTTGCCGTGATGCAGCAGATCCTTGATATCTGGCTGGCGCCGCTGCGCGCGTTCCGCGAAGATCTGGCGCCGCTGGTGGCGATAAGCGAGTACATTCGTCTCAAGCTTGAAGTGTCGCGGGATTACCCGCAGGCGTCGAAGCTGTTCTGTCTGGAGATGCTCCAGGGGGCGCCGCTGGTGATGGACGAACTGACCGGCGATTTGAAAACGCTGGTGGCCGACAAGTCGGCGGTTATCGCCGCGTGGGTGAATAGCGGTAAGCTGGCCCCCATCGACCCTCACCATCTGATTTTTATGATTTGGGCCACCACTCAGCACTACGCCGACTTCGCCACCCAGGTGGAGGCGGTGACCGGTAAAACGCTGCGCGATGCGGCGTTTTTCCAGCAGACCGTCGAAAACGTCCAGCGGATCATTATCGACGGTATCCGCGTACGCTAGTTGCCCGGCGGCAGAGGGCAGCTCAGGTCGCCCTCTTCGCACTGCAGCAGCGAGGCGAGAAACGCTTCGCGCTCGTTGGTTTTATCGGTCAGGCACTGATTGTTGACCATCGGCTGCACGCTGCCGCCCTCGGTGCTGGAGCTGATAAACGCGCAGTCGGCGTCGCGCAGGGTGATCCACGCACTTTGCGCCTTCTTGAGTAAATCGCGCTGCGCCGGTTCGGCGCGCTTCAGTACGTCCTGCCAGGTTTGATTCAGCTTTTTATCCGCCGCCTGATACTGCGCGGCGCTGCAGGCGTTGAGATCCGCCTGCGTGCTGGCGTTGTCGCACTCGTCCGCCAGCGCGTAGCCGCTGGAAAGTAACAGGGCGAGAGCCGGTAATACAGGTTTCATTGATTCACTCCCAAAGGTGTTCATACAGAGCATAGGCTCAGGATATAACACGATTTTACCCCGGAATCTCCTCCAACCACCGTGCGTTTTTCTGATTTTGAAAGCCAGCGCAATGTTCGGATAGACGCCTTTGGTATAGAAGGTTGATGATCCCGCGTTGGGTGGGTGCGTGGTTTGAAAAAAGGGAGTGGGTCAGCGATGACGGGCACGGAAAGTCAGGTTCGGCTAGGGCTTTTTACTCTGGCATGGCCAATATTTGTCGAGCAGCTGCTGCGACTAATGCTGGGTTACGTCAGCGTTTTTATGCTGGGGCACTATTCGGATGAGGCGGTTGCCGCCACCGGGGGGGCAAACCAGATCCTCGCCATTTCGGTGATTTTCTACGGTTTTCTCACCGTTGGCGTGCAGATAGTGGTGGCCCAGCTGCTGGGGGCGAAGCGCTTTCGCCGCGTGGAGCGGGTGATCACCAACGGGCTGGTGGTGGCATTTCTGATCGGCGTTGCCATGAGCCTGGTGTTTGTGCTGTTTGGCGATGCCTTCCTGCGGATGCTGGGGCTGAGCGACGAGCTGGTAGCGGTCGGCTCGCCGTTTATCCGCATCATCGGCGGTATTTCGGTGATTATCGCCCTGTACTCGTCAATCTTGCCTATTTTGCGCACCCACGGCTTTGTGCGTCAGGCCATGCTGGTGCCGATCACCGTCAGCGTGGTGAACGTGGTGTTTAACTACCTGTTTCTCTACGGCAAGCTCAGTTTTCTTGGGCTGGGCGTCACTGGTGTCGGTATCGCGGTGTGTATTGCTAACGTTATCGGCATGCTGATGTCGGCGTGGATGCTGAAAAAATACATCGGCTACGTTTTTCGCTGGCAGAAGCTCCAGCAGTGTTCGCGCAAAATGCTGGGGGCCATTTTACGCTACGGGCTGCCGTCGGCGGGGGAAAACCTCTCTTACGCTGGGTCGCAGCTGGTAGTGACCGCCATTATCGCTTTTCTTGGCACCGAAGCGCTGACCACCAAGGTCTACGCCTCGACCATCAGCCAGTTTGTGGCGCTGTTTGCGATGTCGATTGGCCAGGCGTCGCAGATTATTATTGGCCGCGCGGTGGGGGCCAGAGAGATAGAGGCCGCCTACCAGCAGGGGGTGAAAAGCTGGCGGCTGGGGCTGCTGGTGGCCTTTTCTATCAGCGTAGTTATCTACCTCCTCGCAGCGCCGATTATGCAGCTCTTTACCCCGAATCAGGAGATTATCGCGCTGACCAAAAAGCTGTTTATGCTGTCGATTTTGCTCGAACTGGGCAGGGCGACCAACATCATCGTCATCAGCAGTCTTAACGCCACCGGCGACGTTCGCTTCCCGTTTATCTGCGGCATTATCGTAATGTGGATTGTCAGCCTGCCATTCTCATATCTGCTGGGCGTCTATATCGGCCTGGGGCTGGTGGGGGTGTGGCTGGCCTACATTATTGATGAAGGGCTGCGGGCGATGCTGATGTACCGCCGCTGGCGCAGCCGGGTGTGGACGACGAAGTCTGTTTTTTAGCCGGTGGGTTCCCGGGGTCGCTTGCGCTCGCCCGGGCTACAAATGTGCAAGAAGGTAGCCCGGGCGAG
>NZ_JBKDZH010000031.1:0-36131 GCF_047971185.1 Kluyvera sp. | reverse complement strand
CTTCCGGCATGATGGCTGACTGGGCCAACGATGATAAGAAACTGCTGACCTGGCGTGAAGAAACCGGCAAAACCGCGTTCGAAACCGCTCCGCAGTATGAAGGCAAAATCGGCGAGCAGGAGTACTTTGATAAAGGCGTGCTGATGATCGCGATGGTGAAAGCGGGCGTTGAGCTGGCGTTCGAAACTATGGTGGATTCCGGCATCATCGAAGAATCCGCTTACTACGAATCACTGCACGAGCTGCCGCTGATCGCCAATACCATCGCCCGTAAGCGTCTGTACGAAATGAACGTGGTTATCTCCGATACCGCCGAATACGGTAACTACCTGTTCTCTTACGCTTGCGTACCGCTATTGAAAGAGTTCATGACTACGCTGCAGACCGGAGACCTGGGCAAAGCGATTGCCGAAGGCGCGGTAGACAACGCGCAGCTGCGCGACGTGAACGACGCCATTCGCGGCCATGCTATCGAGAAAGTGGGCCAGAAACTGCGTGGCTATATGACTGATATGAAACGTATTGCAGTAGCAGGCTAATAAAACCTCGTTATTATCCGGCCCGGTCAGCGCCTCGCTACCGGGCCGTTTTTTATCCGCGTTTTAACGCGACGACCGCATCTGATACCTCATCCTGCTGCCCTTCTGGCCCCGTCATCGTTCGTGAGACTTCCTCGCAAAACTGCACTTCCCAACCCGGCGGCAAACGGCCCAGAGAGACCAGAACTTCATGCGCGGTCAGGAATGGGCGGACGTGCTTTGACCAGCTCGGAACTTTGCCGTGCGAGGTGATAAGCAGCATGCCGCCTGGCGCAATGTGATCGAGTGCGGCGCGGAAGATCGTAACCCGATCGAACGCCAGAGGTGACTCGAGGAACGAGGCGACGATCAGGGAAAATTCCCCCTCCGGGAATGCCTGAGTGAGATCGCATTGCAGGAAGGTAATATCGACACCAGCACGTTCGGCGTTGGCGGCTGCATATTCAATCGCCCGATGCGAGAGGTCGACCGCCGTCACCTGCCATCCCTGCTTTGCAAGCCAGACCGCATCATCCCCACGTCCGCAGCCCAGTTCCAGCACTTTACCCGGCGCTAAACCTTCGATAAAGCGCACCAATATTTTGCCTGGAATGCCGTTGGAGAGCGGGGACATTGCATCATAATGCGATTCCCAGAATGCTTCTGGCTTTTGCTCAACGTCGTGCATAACCACCTCGTTTGTTGACGATGAATTTCATGTAATATTCAAAGTAACATAAGATGGTTTTTGATCAATGGTTTTGCTAAAAAATATAAATATTTATATTTATCATAATTATATGTTGTGTTTTTCATAAATTATAACGTTCGGCATTGCTTATTATTGCCTTAATGTAATATTGTAAGTTACATGAAAACAAACAACTCATTCTCAGCGACGCTGCACATCCTGCTGCATCTTGAGCAGATGGATAAACCCCTGACATCCGAACAGATGGCCGCCTTTATCGACGGTAATCCAGCATTCATCCGTAAACTGCTTGCCGGGCTCAGGGAAAACAACATTGTCTGTGCTACGAAAGGGCATCATGGTGGCTGGCGGCTGTGTCGTTCGGTCAGTGATATAACGCTTTACGACATCTACATGGCGCTCGGCGAACCGGCCCTGTTTGCACTGGGCAACCGCAGCGAAAACCCGCAGTGTCTGGTGGAGCAGGGGGTGAACCGGGTGATGTCAGAGACGCTCGCCGATGCGCAGACGTTGATCCTCGATCGCTTTAAACGCCTGACGCTGCAGGATATCGGCCGCGAATTTATCAGCTACTTCAACGACAAAGGCCACGACCATGATTGAAACCTTCACCACATGCCTGATGATTGCGATGGCGGCGAGCAGTATTTCGATGACGGTGACGCAGACGGAGCTGTTTGCCGCGTTTCGCGAATGGACGGCGAAAAAGAATGCGCTGATGGGGCATTTATTCCACTGCTTCTATTGCCTGAGCCATTGGGTGGTCTTTGGCGGGATGGCGGTATATCGCCCGGCGCTGCTGAACAGCGGCTTTGCGCTGATTGATTGGGTGATGACGGCGTTTATTGTCATTACCATTACGACGCTGATTAATGGCCTGATGTTTAAAGTGTTCCAGGCGGCAATCAGCACGCATGTGATGAAGCATAACGCCCAGCAGACGTTGCAATCGCAGAAATAAAAAACCCGGCGTCGCTTCGCTAATTACAGAGCACGCTGGTGCCCTCACCCCGGCCCTCTCCCACGGGGAGAGGGTGCAAACACTAAACGCCTTCTCCATGAGAAGGCGTTGCTGTTTATTTCCGGTACAGCACCTTAATGATGTGGTAACCGAACTGGGTGTGCAGCGGGCCGGTTGGCTCCAGCACCGGGCAGGAGAAGACCACTTTGTCGAACGCCGGCACCATCTGGCCCTGGCGGAATTCACCTAAGTCGCCGCCGCGTTTGCCCGACGGGCAGATGGAGTGTTTCTTCGCCAGCTTGCCGAAGTCGGCGCCGTTTTTAATCTGCTCCAGAAGATCCAGTGCCAGTTTCTCTTCTTTTACAAGGATATGCACTGCTGCTGCTGTTTTTGCCATGATCGTGCCTTCAAAAGGGAATATATAAGGCTGGCGATTTTAGCATGGCTTATCGGCGATATAGCACCTTGATGATGTGATAGCCGAATTTGGTTTTGACCGGTCCGTAAGGTTTCAGTAACGGGCAGCTGAATACGGCGGCATCAAATGGCCCCACCATCATTCCCTGTTTAAATTCGCCGAGGTCGCCGCCGTTACGCCCTGAAGGGCAGCGTGAGTAGCGTTTTGCCAGGTGATCGAAGCTGATGCCGCGCTCCAGCTTGCTGAGGATCTCCAGCGCCAGTTTTTCTTCTTTTACCAGGATGTGCAGGGCTGCCGCGCTCTTCGCCATAGGGTTATTCTCATCAAAGGATCTCTGCCGAACACTTTACCATTTGACGGGTAAATCTCAGCCTGACTTTCTGCTACAATCCACACCCCCGTGTTTACAGATTGAGCAATCCCCCTATGCGTTTGAACCCCGGACAACAACAAGCCGTCGAATTCGTCACCGGACCCTGCCTGGTGCTGGCGGGCGCGGGTTCCGGTAAGACTCGCGTGATCACTAACAAAATCGCCCACCTGATCCACGCCTGTGGCTATCAGGCGCGCCATATTGCCGCCGTGACCTTTACCAACAAGGCCGCGCGCGAGATGAAAGAGCGTGTCGCGCAAACGCTGGGGCGCAAAGAAGCGCGCGGGCTGATGATTTCAACCTTCCACACCCTGGGGCTGGATATCATCAAGCGCGAGTATGCGGCGCTGGGGATGAAGTCGAACTTCTCGCTGTTTGACGATACCGACCAGACCGCGCTGCTCAAGGAGCTGACCGAAGGGCTGATCGAAGACGATAAAGTGGTGTTCCAGCAGCTGATCTCGACGATCTCCAACTGGAAAAACGATCTGATGACCCCGGCGCAGGCGGCGGCCAGCGCGAAGGGCGAGCGGGATCGTATCTTCGCCCACTGCTACGGTCTGTACGATGCGCATATGAAGGCCTGCAACGTGCTGGACTTCGACGATCTGATCCTGCTGCCGACGCTGCTGCTGCAGCGTAATGAAGAAGTGCGCGAGCGCTGGCAGAACAAAATCCGCTACCTGCTGGTGGATGAATATCAGGATACCAACACCAGCCAGTACGAGCTGGTGAAGCTGCTGGTGGGTCAACGCGCACGCTTTACCGTGGTGGGTGACGATGACCAGTCCATCTACTCGTGGCGCGGTGCGCGTCCGCAAAACCTGGTGCTGCTGAGTCAGGATTTTCCGGCGTTACAGGTGATCAAGCTGGAGCAGAACTACCGCTCCTCCGGACGTATTCTGAAGGCGGCGAACATCCTGATTGCCAATAACCCGCACGTGTTTGAAAAGCGCCTGTTCTCTGAACTGGGCTACGGCCCGGAGCTGAAGGTACTCAGCGCCAATCATGAAGAGCACGAAGCCGAGCGCGTTACCGGTGAGCTGATTGCCCACCACTTCGTTAACAAGACGCAGTATAAGGACTACGCGATTCTGTATCGCGGCAACCACCAGTCGCGGGTGTTTGAAAAATTCCTGATGCAGAACCGCATCCCGTACAAAATCTCCGGCGGCACCTCGTTCTTCTCGCGTCCGGAGATTAAAGACCTGCTGGCTTACCTGCGGGTACTCAGCAACCCGGATGACGACAGCGCGTTCCTGCGCATCGTCAACACCCCGAAGCGTGAGATTGGCCCCGCGACGCTGCAAAAGCTCGGCGAATGGGCGATGACTCGCAACAAGAGCCTGTTCACCGCCAGCTTTGATATGGGCCTGAGCCAGACGCTCACCGGGCGCGGCTATGAATCGCTGACCCGCTTTACCCAGTGGCTGGGGGAAATTCAGCGGCTCGCGGAGCGCGAACCGATTGCCGCCGTGCGCGATCTCATTCACGGCATTGATTACGAGTCCTGGCTGTTTGAAACCTCGCCTAGCCCGAAAGCCGCTGAAATGCGCATGAAGAACGTCAACACGCTGTTTAGCTGGATGACAGAGATGCTGGAAGGCAGCGAGCTGGAAGAGCCAATGACCCTGACTCAGGTGGTCACTCGCTTCACGCTACGCGACATGATGGAGCGCGGCGAAAGCGAAGAAGAACTGGATCAGGTGCAGCTGATGACCCTGCACGCTTCCAAAGGGCTGGAGTTCCCGTACGTCTTCCTGGTAGGGATGGAAGAGGGGCTGCTGCCGCACCAGAGCAGCATCGACGAAGACAACGTCGATGAAGAGCGCCGTCTGGCCTACGTTGGCATTACCCGCGCGCAGAAAGAGCTGATTTTTACCCTCTGCAAGGAGCGCCGTCAGTACGGCGAGCTGGTGCGCCCGGAGCCAAGCCGCTTCCTGCTGGAACTGCCGCAGGATGATGTGATTTGGGAGCAGGAGCGGAAGGTGATTACCGCCGAAGAACGGATGCACAAAGGGCAGGCGAACGTCGCCAACATTCGTGAAATGCTGGCGAAGGCAAAAAAATCATAACGGAGTGGTGGTTGGCCGGATCGGCGAAGCGTCCTCCGGCAACCAGACGACGTTTAGCGAACTTCCAGCGGCCAGTGGATATAGCTTTGCCACTGGCACTCCTGATCGACCATCTCACGGCCAAGCGGGTGGTGCGCAAGCCAGCCTTCCGGCAGCGTCAGCGTCAGATTTTCACCGTCGGCGGCAAGCGTAATCGCGGGCAGGAGATCGTCACGGCGACGGCTGGCAAACAGAATCGCCAGACGCAGCAGGCGGCAAAGATGCTCGGCCACGCGCGGCGGTACGGCGTTCTGCTGGTGCAGCGTCGGCAGATCAACGGTATTGGTTTGGTTAAGCAGCAGGGTGGCGAGCAGCTTTTTCTGCGCGGGCGTAAAGCCCGGCAAATCGAGATTTCGCACCAGGTAGGCAGCGTGCTGCGGTGCCTGCTTGAAGTCAACGCTGAGGCCAATTTCATGCAGCGCGCAGGCGCTGAGCAGCAGCTCACGGCTTAACGGCTCTAGTTCCCAGCTGTTAGCAACCTGATCGACGAAGTTATCCGCAAGCTGTGCCACGCGGTTCGCCTGCTCAATGTCGACCATAAAGCGGCGCTGAATATTGCGCAGCGTACGGCTGCGAATGTCTTCATCGACCGCCAGATGCAGCATGCCGTAGACCAGCCCTTCGCGCAGCGCGCCGCCGGCCAGCGTCATGCACTGGATGTTCAGTTCGGTAAAAATGGCGATAAGAATGGCCAGCCCGCTGGGGAAAACCAGCGCGCGTTCCAGCGTTAACCCTTCAATTTCCAGCTCTTCCAGGCGGCCGCACTGAATGGCGCGCTGTTTAAGCTGCTGAAGCTTGGCGAGGGTGATACGTTCGTCCATCCCCTGCGCCATCATGATTTCCTGCAACGCCTGCACCGTACCGGACGCGCCGACGCAGACTTTCCAGCCGTGGTGGCGCAGCTCATCGGCGACCGGTTTAAGCACGTCACGCGCGGCGCGCTCGGCGGCATCGAAATGCTCCTGCGCCAGATTGCGATCGGTAAAGTAGCGCTCAAGCCAGGTGACGCAGCCCATCGACAGGCTGAACAGCGACGTGGTTTGCGCGCCGGTGCCGGTCACCAGCTCGGTGCTGGCCCCGCCGATATCGACGACTAAACGACGGTCATCGCCGCCGGTGGTGTGCGCGACGCCCTGATAAATCAGGCGCGCTTCTTCTTCGCCGCGGATCACCTGGACCGGACAGCCGAGGATTTCCTGCGCTTTCGCGATGAACTCATCGGCGTTTACGGCAAGACGCAGCGTCGCGGTGGCGACGATACGAATTTGCGTAGGGGGAATATCCTGCAACCGTTCGGCGAACAGACGCAGGCACTGCCAGCCCCGCTCCATGGCTTCCGTCGACAGGACGTTGTCCTGGCTCAGCCCGGCGGCCAGACGCACCTTACGCTTGATGCGGGTGAGCGTCTGGATGCTTCCCGCCACCTCGCGCACTATCAGCATATGAAAACTATTGGAACCGAGATCGATAGCTGCGTACAGCGAGGTAGCATTGTGCATAGCGTTTTTTAACCTGAACGACGGCGGTTGCGTGGCGCGCCCGAGCGGCGCGGGCCGTTACCCTGACGAACGCGCGTCAGGCGCAGCGGTTTCGGCAGCTCGGTTAACAGCGCATCCGGGTTGTACTTGCTGACCGGAATCGAGTGACCGGTATAGGTCTCAATCGCCGGCAGGTTCAGCGCATACTCTTCACAGGCCAGGCTGATTGAGTGGCCGCTGGCGCCCGCACGACCGGTACGACCGATACGGTGTACATAGTCTTCGCAGTCATCCGGCAGGTCGTAGTTAAAGACGTGCGTCACGGCAGGAATATGCAGGCCGCGCGCGGCAACGTCGGTAGCCACCAGGATATCGAGATCGCCACGGGTGAAATCTTCAAGGATACGCAGGCGTTTTTTCTGCGCCACGTCGCCGGTCAGCAGGCCTACGCGGTGACCATCGGCCGCCAGGTGGCCCCAGATGTCTTCACAGCGGTGCTTGGTGTTGGCGAAGATAATCGCGCGGTCAGGCCACTCTTCTTCCAGCAGCGTTTGCAGCAAACGCATTTTTTCTTCGTTGGAAGGGTAGAACAACTCTTCTTTAATACGGTGGCCGGTTTTCTGCTCTGGCTCGACTTCCACGTACTCGGCGTTGTTCATTTGCTCGAACGCCAGTTCGCGTACGCGGTAGGAGAGGGTGGCGGAGAACAGCATGTTCAGGCGCTGGGTGGCCGGCGGCATGCGGCGGAACAGCCAACGAATATCTTTAATAAAGCCGAGATCGTACATGCGATCGGCTTCGTCCAGTACCACCACCTGAATCGCGCCCAGGTTGATGTGGTTCTGTTTTGCGTAATCAATAAGACGGCCGGTGGTGCCGATCAGAATATCGACGCCGCTCTCCAGCACTTTCAGCTGCTTATCATAGCCGTCACCGCCGTAGGCCAGGCCCAGCTTCAGACCGGTCGCCTGAGCCAGCGGCTCCGCGTCGGCGTGAATCTGTACCGCCAGCTCACGGGTTGGCGCCATAATTAAGGCGCGCGGTTGGTTCACCTGGCGGTCAGACATTGCCGGGTGAGAAAGAAGATAATGAAACGTTGACGTCAGGAACGCCATCGTTTTCCCGGTACCGGTTTGCGCCTGTCCAGCCACATCACGTCCAGCAAGCGTCAGCGGCAAAGCCAGCGCCTGAATGGGCGTGCAATTATAAAACCCTTTAGTTTCAAGGGCTTCAACCACTTTAGGGTGCAGGGCGAAGTCGGAAAACTTCTGTTCAGTTAAATGTGTTTTGCTCATAGTGTGGTAGAATATCAGCTTACTATTGCATTAAGAAAGCGTATCCGGTGAAATAACGTCAACCTTTGTTGGCGAAGTCAACATCAACACCTCGTTGGTTAATGCTACACCAACACACCAGGCTTATTCCTGTGGAGTTAAATATGAGCGATAAAATTATTCACCTGACTGACGACAGTTTTGACACGGACGTACTCAAGGCTGACGGGCTGACACTCGTCGATTTCTGGGCAGAGTGGTGCGGTCCGTGCAAAATGATCGCCCCGATTCTGGATGAGATCGCCGAAGAGTATCAGGGTAAACTGACCGTTGCGAAACTGAACATCGATCAGAACCCGGGCACTGCACCGAAGTATGGCATCCGCGGTATCCCTACGCTGCTGCTGTTCAAGAACGGCGAAGTAGCTGCAACCAAAGTTGGCGCGCTGTCTAAAGGCCAGCTGAAAGAGTTCCTCGACGCTAACCTGGCGTAAGCAATTCGACTCGGGCGTTCAGTGTTCTTAAATTGAGCGGAACTCTGGACGCCCGGCTTTAGTCGTGCTAAGTTAAGTTTGACTTCGTTTTAAACATACCTTTGTTTGAATCTTGTTTGACCCAAACCTCCCGTCGCGTTTAGCCACGTCAGAGGTTGAAAAATTCCAGGCTTGTCACTCTTTCCGTCTTGTCGTTTCAGTCTCTGCGTACTTTCCTGTGACCAGGCAGCGAACAGACATGAGTTGATGGCCGTAAACAGGCACGGATGACCCTGCCATACCATTCACAAATTAAGTTCGAGATTTACCCCGAGTTTAAGAACCCACACCATTATGAATCTTACCGAATTAAAGAATACGCCGGTTTCTGAGCTGATCACTCTCGGCGAAAATATGGGGCTGGAAAACCAGGCCCGTATGCGCAAGCAGGACATTATTTTTGCCATCCTGAAGCAGCACGCGAAGAGTGGCGAAGATATCTTTGGCGACGGTGTGCTGGAGATACTGCAGGATGGATTTGGTTTCCTCCGCTCCGCAGACAGCTCCTACCTCGCCGGCCCTGATGATATCTACGTTTCCCCCAGCCAAATCCGTCGTTTCAACCTCCGCACTGGTGACACCATCTCTGGTAAGATTCGTCCTCCGAAAGAGGGTGAGCGTTACTTTGCGCTGTTGAAAGTTAATGAAGTTAACTACGACAAGCCGGAAAACTCGCGCAACAAGATCCTGTTCGAGAACTTAACCCCGCTGCACGCAAACTCTCGTCTGCGTATGGAACGTGGTAACGGTTCTACCGAAGACTTGACCGCTCGCGTGCTGGATCTGGCCTCGCCGATCGGCCGCGGCCAGCGTGGTCTGATTGTGGCACCGCCGAAAGCCGGTAAAACCATGCTGCTGCAGAACATCGCGCAGAGCATCGCCTACAATCACCCGGACTGCGTGCTGATGGTTCTGCTCATCGACGAACGTCCGGAAGAAGTGACCGAGATGCAGCGTCTGGTGAAAGGTGAAGTGGTTGCTTCCACCTTCGACGAACCGGCATCCCGTCACGTTCAGGTTGCGGAAATGGTGATCGAGAAGGCGAAGCGTCTGGTTGAACACAAGAAAGACGTTATCATCCTGCTCGACTCCATCACCCGTCTGGCGCGTGCCTACAACACCGTGGTACCGGCTTCCGGTAAAGTCCTGACCGGTGGTGTGGACGCCAACGCCCTGCACCGTCCGAAGCGTTTCTTCGGCGCTGCGCGTAACGTGGAGGAGGGCGGCAGCCTGACCATCATCGCGACCGCGCTGATCGATACCGGCTCTTAAATGGATGAAGTTATCTACGAAGAGTTTAATGGTACCGGCAACATGGAACTGCACCTCTCTCGTAAGATTGCGGAAAAACGCGTCTTCCCGGCTATCGACTACAACCGTTCCGGTACCCGTAAAGAAGAGCTGCTCACCACGCCTGAAGAGCTGCAGAAAATGTGGATCCTGCGCAAAATCATCCATCCGATGGGTGAAATCGATGCGATGGAGTTCCTCATTAATAAGCTGGCCATGACCAAGACCAACGACGATTTCTTCGACATGATGAAACGTTCGTAAAACGCGGTTTTCGCCGACAAACGCCACACAATTGTGTGGCGTTTTTGTTTTTAGGAGTTTCGCCGATAGGGCATCGCTATTTTTTCGCGGACAATCGCGGTTTACAGCTACAATAATAGCTAGTTTGCAAAATCGGTTATAAATCAGGCGAGTTTCCCCAATAATCATCAGCCTTCCTCTTCTGATGAGTAGCTATCGTGGGTATACTTTCGCTATTAATATTCGCAGCGAGTATAAATTGTGAGTTTACTGACCGTCGGTACTGACTTAACCAGTATTTTTTTGTTCACCACCGTATTTCTTTTTTTCGCCCGCAGGGTGGCGAAAAAGATCGGTTTGGTGGATAGACCTAATTTTCGTAAACGTCACCAGGGGCTTATCCCGCTTGTGGGCGGCATCTCTGTGTACGCAGGGATTTGCTTAACTTTTGCGATGGCCAATTACTACATCCCTAATGCGTACCTTTACCTGGCCTGTGCTGGCGTCCTGGTGCTGATTGGCGCGCTGGACGACCGTTATGACATCAGCGTTAAGATCCGTGCGACTATTCAGGCGCTGATTGGCATTGTGATGATGACGGCCGGGGGCCTTTACCTGCGCAGCCTGGGCTATATTTTCGGTTCGTGGGAGCTGGTGCTCGGCCCGTTTGGCTTCTTCCTGACGCTGTTTGCCGTCTGGGCAATTATCAACGCATTTAATATGGTTGACGGTATCGACGGCCTGCTCGGCGGCCTGTCGAGCGTCAGCTTTGGCGCGATTGGTCTCATCCTGTGGTTTGACGGGCAGGCCAGCCTCGCCATGTGGTGTTTTGCCATGATTGCCGCCATCCTGCCTTACATTATGCTCAACCTGGGCGTGCTGGGGCGTCGCTATAAAGTGTTTATGGGCGATGCCGGCAGTACGCTGATTGGCTTCACGGTTATCTGGATCCTGCTGGAAACTACCCAGGGGACGCATCATCCGATTAGCCCGGTTACCGCGCTGTGGATTGTCGCTATTCCGCTCATGGACATGGTGGCCATCATGTACCGCCGTCTGCGTAAGGGCATGAGCCCGTTCTCCGCGGACCGTCAGCACATTCACCACCTGATCATGCGTGCTGGCTTCACCTCCCGTCAGGCGCTGGTGATTATTACCGTCGCCGCCGCGCTGCTTGCCGGCATCGGCGTCGCTGCCGAATACACCCGCATTGTACCCGAGTGGGTCATGCTCATCCTGTTCCTGATGGCTTTTGGTCTTTACGGCTATTGTATTAAGCGAGCCTGGAAAGTGGCGCGTTTTATTAAGCGCATGAAGCGCAGAATGCGCCGTAACAGTGATAAAAATCCAAAATTAACCAAGTAAAACTGGGGTAGTAATGACACAACCATTACCGGAAGCACGGTTATCAAGTGCGGAGAATGAACTGGATATTCGTGGCCTGTTTCGCGCGTTGTGGTCGGGGAAACACTGGATTATCGGCCTTGCGGTGCTGTTTGCCGCCGTGGTGCTGATTTATACCTTTTTCGCCCGACAGGAATGGAGCTCTACGGCGATCACCGACCGGCCAACGGTCAACATGTTAGGCGGTTATTATTCACAGCAGCAGTTCCTGCGCAACCTGGACGTAAAGGTTAACCCAACCACCACCACCCCGCCGTCGGTGATGGATGAAGTTTACAAAGAGTTCGTCATGCAGCTCGCGTCCTGGGACACCCGCCGTGATTTCTGGTCGCAGACGGACTACTACAAACAGCGGATGGTGGGTAACTCCCGCGCCGATGCCGCGCTGCTGGATGAACTGATTAACGACATTCAGTTCCTCCCTGGCGATGCGCAAAAAAACGTGAGCGACAGCGTCAAGCTCAACGCAGAAACCGCCCCGGACGCCAATAACCTGCTGCGTCAGTACGTGGCGTTTGCCAGCGAACGCGCTGCCGGGCATCTGAATGATGAGCTGAAAGGCGCGTGGGCCGCGCGCACCATTCAGGTCAAAGCGCAGGTGAAGCGTCAGGAAGAGGTCGCTCAGGCCATCTTCAATCGCCGTCTGCACAGCATTGAAGCGGCGCTGAAAATTGCGCAGCAGAACAATATCACCCGCAGCGTAACGGACGTGCCGGCGGAAGAACTACCGGACTCCGAGCTTTCTTTACTGGGGCGTCCGATGCTGCAGGCACGGCTGGAAAACCTGCAGGCCGTCGGGCCCGCCTTCGACCTGGAGTACGACCAGGCGCGCGCGATGCTGACGACCCTCAACGTGGGGCCGACGCTGGCGAAGAGTTTTCAGGCTTATCGATATTTGCGCACGCCGGAGGAACCGGTAAAACGCTCAAGCCCACGCCGCGTATTCCTGATGGTGATGTGGGGCATTGTCGGCGGATTGATTGGTGCTGGGGTAGCACTGGCGCGTCGCCGCACGCAGTAAATACCCATCAATGATGAAGGGTCTATGGCCCGGTTCATCTATAGAAGAGAATCGATGTGAAAGTTCTGACTGTATTTGGCACGCGTCCGGAGGCGATCAAAATGGCGCCTCTGGTCCATGCGCTAGCAAAGGATCCTCATTTTGAGGCAAAAGTATGCGTCACCGCACAGCATAGGGAAATGCTTGATCAGGTGCTACACCTCTTCTCCATCGTTCCGGATTATGACCTCAACATCATGAGTCCAGGGCAGGGTTTAACCGAAATAACCTGCCGTATTCTGCAGGGGTTGAAGCCCGTTCTGGAATCGTTTAAACCGGACGTCGTGTTAGTGCATGGCGATACGACGACCACCGCCGCCGCAAGCCTGGCGGCCTTTTATCAGCGCATTCCCGTTGGCCATGTGGAAGCGGGGCTGCGCACCGGCGATCTGTACTCGCCGTGGCCGGAAGAAGCGAACCGTACGCTCACCGGGCACCTGGCGATGTATCACTTCGCGCCGACTGAAACCTCGCGCCAGAATCTGCTGCGAGAGAATCTGTCGGATAAGCGCATTTTCGTCACCGGCAACACGGTGATTGATGCGTTGTTCTGGGTACGCGATCGGGTGATGAACGACGAGCGGCTGCGTGCTGACCTCGCCCAGCGCTACCCGTTCCTGAGCAGCGACAAAAAGATGATTCTGGTTACCGGCCACCGCCGCGAGAGCTTTGGCCAGGGCTTTGAACAAATTTGTCACGCGCTGGCCGAAATCGCCGCGACCAACCCGGACGTGCAGATTGTCTATCCGGTGCATCTGAACCCGAACGTCAGCGAACCGGTGAACCGCATTCTGGGCCATATCGACAACGTGATGCTGATTGAGCCGCAGGACTATCTGCCGTTTGTCTGGCTGATGAACCACGCGTGGCTGATCCTGACCGACTCGGGCGGTATTCAGGAAGAAGCGCCCGCGCTGGGCAAGCCGGTACTGGTGATGCGCGATACCACCGAGCGCCCGGAGGCCGTCGATGCCGGTACGGTGCGGCTGGTGGGAACGGATAGCCAACGCATTGTGGATGACGTCACGCGCCTGCTGCGCGATGACGAAGAATATCAAAGGATGAGCCGGGCCCATAACCCTTACGGGGATGGCCGGGCATGCGAACGTATTTTGGCAGCATTAAAAAATAATCAGGTAACGTTATGAGTTTCTCTACCCTCTCGGTGATCGGTCTGGGCTATATCGGCCTTCCTACAGCGGCGGCGTTTGCCTCACGGCAAAAGCAGGTGGTGGGTGTCGATATCAATCAACACGCGGTGGATACCATCAACCGCGGTGAAATTCATATTGTCGAACCCGATCTCGACAGGGTGGTGAAAACGGCGGTGGCGGGCGGCTATCTGCGGGCGACCACCACGCCGGAAGCGGCGGATGCCTACCTGATCGCCGTGCCGACGCCGTTTAAAGGCGATCATGAGCCGGATATGGTGTATGTCGAAGCGGCGGCGCGTTCCATTGCGCCGGTGCTGAAAAAAGGCGCGCTGGTGATCCTCGAATCCACCTCGCCGGTCGGCGCGACCGAACAGATGGCCGGCTGGCTGGCCGAGATGCGCCCGGACCTGACCTTCCCGCAGCAGGCGGGTGAACAGGCGGATGTCAACATCGCCTACTGCCCGGAGCGCGTGCTGCCGGGGCAGGTGATGGTTGAGCTGATTAAGAACGACCGCGTCATTGGCGGCATGACGCCGGTGTGCTCCGCGCGCGCCAGCGAGCTGTACAACATTTTCCTCGAAGGCGAGTGCGTGGTGACCAACGCCCGCACCGCCGAAATGTGCAAGCTGACGGAAAACAGCTTCCGCGACGTTAACATCGCGTTTGCCAACGAACTGTCGCTGATCTGTGCCGATCAGGGGATTAACGTCTGGGAACTGATTCGTCTGGCGAACCGTCATCCGCGCGTCAATATTCTCCAGCCAGGCCCGGGCGTGGGCGGTCACTGTATCGCCGTCGACCCGTGGTTTATCGTGGCGCAGAACCCGGAACAGGCGCGCCTGATCCGCACCGCGCGCGAAGTGAACGACCACAAACCGTTCTGGGTGATCGACAAGGTGAAAGCCAACGTCGCCGACTGCCTGGCCGCCAGCGACAAACGCGCCAGCGAGCTGAAAATCGCCTGCTTCGGGCTGGCGTTTAAACCGAATATTGATGACCTGCGTGAAAGCCCGGCGATGGAGATCGCCGAGCTGATCGCCCAGTGGCACAGCGGTGAAACGCTGGTGGTTGAGCCAAATATTCATCAGCTGCCGAAAAAGCTCGACGGCCTGTGCTCGCTGGTATCGCTCGAGACGGCGCTGGCCAGCGCGGATGTGATCGTCATGCTGGTGGATCACGCACAGTTTAAGGCTATCAGCGGCGACGCGGTTGCCCAGCAGTTCATCGTGGATACCAAAGGAGTCTGGCGTTGAAACGTATTCTGGTTACCGGCGGCGCGGGCTTCATTGGCTCCGCCGTGGTGCGTCACATTATCAACCACACTGACGACAGCGTGGTGGTGGTCGACAAACTCACCTACGCCGGTAACCTGGCGTCTTTAGCGCCGGTGGCGGGCGATGACCGCTTTGCCTTCGAGCAGGTGGATATCTGCGATCGTCCGGCGCTGAACCGCGTTTTTGAACAGTATCGCCCGGACGTGGTGATGCACCTGGCGGCGGAGAGCCATGTCGACCGTTCTATCGACGGCCCGGCGGCGTTTATCGAAACCAATATCGTGGGCACCTACACGCTGCTGGAGGCCGCTCGCGCGTGGTGGTCGACGCTGGATGATGCGGGCAAAGCGGCATTCCGCTTCCACCATATTTCAACCGACGAAGTGTATGGCGACCTGCATTCGACGGACGATTTCTTTACCGAAACCACGCCGTATGCGCCAAGCAGCCCGTATTCCGCGTCGAAGGCCAGCAGCGATCATCTGGTGCGCGCCTGGCTGCGTACCTACGGCCTGCCGACGCTTATCACCAACTGTTCCAACAACTACGGCCCGTACCACTTCCCGGAAAAACTGATCCCGCTGACCATCCTCAACGCGCTGGCGGGTAAACCGCTGCCGGTGTACGGCAACGGCCAGCAGATCCGCGACTGGCTGTACGTCGATGACCACGCCCGCGCACTTTATCTCGTCGCAACCAAAGGCGGTATTGGCGAAACCTACAACATCGGCGGCCATAACGAGCGTAAAAATATCGAGGTGGTCGAGATCATCTGTACGCTGCTGGAAGAGCTGGTACCGCAAAAGCCGCAGGGCCTTGCGCATTACCATGACCTGATTACCTTTGTCGCCGACCGCCCCGGCCACGATTTACGCTACGCCATCGACGCGGCGAAAATCGCCCGCGAGCTGGGCTGGACGCCAGCAGAGACGTTTGAAAGCGGCATGCGTAAAACGGTGCAGTGGTACCTCGCTAACGAAAGCTGGTGGAAGCAGGTACAGGACGGCAGCTACCAGGGTGAGCGTTTGGGTCTGAAGGGTTAATCTCCCGGAGGAGGAAAGCAAATGAAAGGCATTATTCTGGCTGGCGGATCGGGCACGCGCCTGCATCCGATCACCCGCGGCGTGTCGAAACAGCTGCTGCCGATTTACGATAAGCCGATGATCTACTATCCGCTGTCGGTGCTGATGCTGGCGGGGATCCGCGACATTTTGATCATCACCACCCCGGAAGACAAAAGCTACTTCCAGCGCCTGCTGGGTGACGGCAGCGAATTTGGTATTTCGCTACAGTACGCCGAGCAGCCAAGCCCGGACGGGCTGGCGCAGGCGTTTATCATTGGCGAAACCTTCCTCAACGGCGAGCCGTCGTGCCTGGTGCTGGGCGATAACATCTTCTTCGGCCAGGGCTTTAGCCCGAAACTGCGCCATGTCGCGGCACGCAGCGAAGGGGCGACGGTGTTTGGCTATCAGGTGATGGACCCGGAACGTTTCGGGGTGGTGGAGTTTGATGACAACTTCCAGGCGCTGTCGCTGGAAGAAAAACCGAAACAGCCGAAATCGAACTGGGCGGTGACCGGACTCTATTTCTACGACAATAACGTGGTGGAATACGCGAAGCGGGTGAAGCCCTCCGAGCGCGGCGAGCTGGAAATCACCTCTATCAACCAGATGTATCTTGACGACGGTAAGCTGACCGTTGAGCTGCTGGGGCGCGGTTTTGCCTGGCTGGATACCGGCACCCACGACAGCCTGATTGAAGCGAGCATGTTTGTGCAGACGGTCGAAAAACGTCAGGGCTTTAAAATCGCCTGTCTGGAAGAGATTGCCTGGCGTAACGGCTGGCTCGACGACGAAGGCGTGAAGCGCGCCGCCGCCGGGCTGGCGAAAACCGGCTACGGCCAATATCTGCTGGAGTTGCTCCGTGCCCGTCCACGCCAATATTGAGCCCCTGACGTGGGAAAATCAGTTTTTTGGCGTCAATAGCGCCATCGTCCGCTTTGCCGACGATGCGCCATTGCTGACCGCTGAACGGCTGGCGGGCTGGTCGCGCGTACAGGCGAAGATTGCCGCGCACCAGGTCGCGCAGCTGGATGCGCTTCAGGCGCTGGGCTTTCAGCTGGTGGAGGGCGAGGTCGATCTGGCGCTGCCCGTCACGTCGGTGGATTGCCCGCAGGCGCAGGTGGCTATCGAGTCGGATATCCCGGCATTACGCGCGCTGGCAGCACAGGCCTTTGCGTTAAGCCGCTTTCGCGCGCCGTGGTATGCGCCCGACGCCAGCGGTCGTTTCTATGCGCAGTGGATAGAAAACGCGGTCAAAGGCACTTTCGATAACCAGTGCCTGGTATTCCGTGACGAGCATGGCGCTATCCGCGCGTTTGTTTCCCTACGAGAACTCAGCGCCTCCGACGCGCGCATCGGCCTGCTGGCCGGACGCGGCGCGGGCGCACAACTGATGCAGGCTGCGATACGCTGGGCGTATACTCGCGGCCTAACGACGCTACGGGTGGCGACGCAAGCCGGCAATACCGCAGCACTTCAACGCTATATTCACAGCGGCGCTAACGTCGTCAGCACCGCGTACTGGCTATACAGGTGACACCATGATCCCATTTAACGCCCCACCGGTAGTGGGTACCGAACTCGATTACATGCAGTCCGCGATGGGCAGCGGCAAGCTGTGCGGCGACGGCGGCTTCACCCGTCGCTGCCAGCAGTGGATGGAACAGCGCTTCGGCAGCGCCAAAGTTCTGCTGACCCCGTCCTGCACCGCGTCGCTGGAGATGGCGGCGATCCTGCTGGATATCCAGCCGGGCGACGAAGTGATCATGCCGAGCTATACCTTTGTCTCCACCGCCAATGCCTTCGTGCTGCGCGGGGCGAAAATTGTCTTTGTCGACGTGCATAAAGAGACGATGAACATCGACGAAACGCGGATTGAAGCGGCAATCACCGATAAAACCCGCGCTATCGTGCCGGTGCACTACGCGGGCGTGGCCTGTGAAATGGACACCATCATGGCGCTGGCGAAGAAATACAACCTGTTCGTGGTGGAAGACGCCGCACAGGGCGTGATGTCGACCTACAAAGGCCGCGCGCTGGGCTCTATCGGCCACATTGGCTGCTTCAGCTTCCACGAAACCAAAAACTACACGGCGGGTGGCGAAGGCGGCGCAACGCTGATTAACGATCGCGCGCTGGTCGAGCGGGCGGAAATCATCCGCGAAAAAGGCACCAACCGCAGCCAGTTTTTCCGCGGGCTGGTGGATAAGTACACCTGGCGCGATATCGGTTCCAGCTACCTGATGTCCGATTTGCAGGCCGCCTATCTGTGGGCGCAACTGGAGGCCGCCGACCGTATTAATCAACAGCGTCTCTCGCTGTGGCAGAACTACTACAACGCATTGCAGCCGCTGGCCGAAGCCGGGCGTATTGACTTGCCGGTTATTCCGGAAGGCTGCGGCCATAACGCGCATATGTTTTACATCAAGCTGCGCGACGTTGAAGACCGTAGCGCGCTGATAAGCTGGCTGAAAGAGGCCGAGATTCTGGCGGTGTTCCACTACATTCCGCTGCACTCTTGCCCGGCGGGCGAGAAATTTGGCGAGTTCCACGGCGAAGACCGCTTTACGACCAAAGAAAGTGAGCGTTTACTGCGCTTGCCGCTGTTCTACAACCTGTCGACGGTCGATCAGCGTACGGTGATTAACACGCTGCTGAGCTATTTCGCCTGATATGTCACTGGCAAAAGCTTCTGTGTGGACCGCCGCGTCCACGCTGGTAAAAATTGGCGTTGGCCTGCTGGTGGTAAAGCTGCTGGCGGTGTCGTTTGGCCCTTCGGGCGTCGGCCAGGCGGGTAACTTCCGCCAGCTGGTGACCGTGCTTGGCGTACTGGCCGGGGCCGGTATTTTTAATGGGGTAACTAAGCTTGTCGCCCAGCATCACGATGACCCGGCGCGCCTGCGCCAGGTGGTCGGGACCTCCTCGGCGATGGTGCTGGGGTTCTCGACGCTGCTGGCGGCGATCTTCCTGCTGGCGGCCGCGCCGATAAGTCAGGGCCTGTTCGGTCATACCCATTACCAGGGGCTGGTCCGGCTGGTGGCGCTGGTGCAGATGGGTATCGCGTGGGCCAACCTGCTGCTGGCGCTGATGAAAGGCTTTCGCGATGCGGCGGGCAACGCGCTATCGCTGATTGCCGGCAGCCTGATTGGCGTGGTGGCCTACTACGCCTGTTACCAATTGGGTGGCTATGAGGGCGCGCTGTTGGGGCTGGCGCTGGTGCCGGCGCTGATCGTCATTCCGGCGGCGGTGATGCTGACCCGACGCGGGGTGATTCCGTGGCGCTATCTCAAGCCGCAGTGGGACAAGGCGCTGGCGAGCCAGCTGGGGAAATTTACCCTGATGGCGCTGATCACCTCGGTAACCATGCCGGTGGCCTACGTGATGATGCGAAACCTGATGGCGGCGCATTACAGCTGGGACGAAGTGGGGATCTGGCAGGGCGTCAGCAGTATCTCTGACGCTTATCTGCAGTTTATTACCGCTTCGTTTAGCGTTTACCTGTTACCTACATTATCGCGGCTGGTGACGAAGCAGGATATTTCCCGCGAAATTGGCCGCTCGCTGAAGTTTGTTTTACCGGCGGTAGCCGCCGCGAGCCTGACCGTCTGGTTGCTGCGTGACTTTGCTATCTGGCTGCTGTTCTCCGCGAAGTTTGTCGCCATGCGTGACCTCTTCGCGTGGCAGCTGGTGGGCGATGTATTGAAAGTAGGCGCTTACGTTTTTGGTTATTTAGTCATCGCTAAGGCCTCGCTGCGCTTCTACATTCTGGCGGAGCTGAGCCAGTTCACGTTGCTGACGGCGTTTTCGCACTGGCTGATTCCGGCGCACGGCGCGCTGGGAGCGGCGCAGGCCTATATGGCGACCTATATTGTTTATTTCACGCTGTGTAGCGGCGTATTTTTAATTTGGCGTAAACGGCAATGACCGAACTGATACACATCCTGGGATCGGATATCCCTCATCATAACCAGACGGTGCTGCGGTTTTTTGCCGATGAGCTGGCCGCAGAGCCTGCACACGCCCGTCAGTTTATGGTGGTCAGCCAGGACGACGGCCTGGCGGCCGCATTTCCTTCGCTGATCATTGAACGATTCGCCGACAAATCGGCGCTGGCGAAAGCCGTAGTGGCGAAGGCGAAAGCGAATCGTCAGCAGCGATTTTTCTTCCACGGTCAGTTTAATACCGGCATCTGGCTGGCGCTGCTGAGCGGTGGCCTCAAGCCATCGCAGGTGAGCTGGCATATCTGGGGCGCGGATTTGTATGAAGTCTCCCGCGGCCTGAAGTTCCGCCTGTTTTACCCGCTGCGCCGTAAGGCGCAAGGGCGCGTGGGGCGTGTATTCGCCACCTGCGGCGACCTGAGCTATTTCGGCAATATGCACCCGCAGGTGCCCGGCGAACGGCTCTATTTCCCGACGCGTATGGATCCGTCGCTCAATTCGCTGGCCGATGCCACGCCGCGCGACGGCAAACTGACCATTCTGGTGGGCAATTCTGGCGATCGCAGCAACGAGCACGTTGCCGCGCTAAAGGCGGTGCACCAGCAGTTTGGCGACACGGTTAACGTGATTGTACCGATGGGTTATCCGGCCAACAACGACGCTTATATTGCCGAGGTAGACAGCGCCGCTCAGGCGTTGTTTAGCAAAGAAAATGTGCAAATTCTGCGTGAAAAGCTGGAATTTGACGCCTACCTTGCGCTATTGCGCCGCTGCGATTTGGGCTATTTTATTTTTGCGCGCCAGCAGGGCATTGGCACGCTGTGCCTGCTTATTCAGGCAGGCGTTCCCTGCGTACTGAACCGTCAGAACCCCTTCTGGCTGGACATGGCTGAGCAAAATATTCCGGTGCTGTTTACCGATGATGCGCTCACCGTACCGGTGGTGCGTGAAGCCCAGCGTCAGCTGGCGCTGGTGGACAAAAACGCCATCGCCTTTTTCAAACCTAACTATCTGGCGCCGTGGCATCGGGCGCTGCGGCTGGCGGCGGGGGAGGCGGTATGAGCGAAATGCAGTTTACCGGGCTGTTCGTCGTCTGGCTGCTGTCGACGCTGTTTATCGGCACCCTGACGTGGTTCGAGTTTCGCCGCGTGCGCTTTAACTTCAACGTATTCTTCTCGTTGCTGTTTCTGCTGACCTTCTTCTTCGGCTTCCCGCTGACCTGCACGCTGGTGTTTCGCTTTGGTGTGGGCGTCTCTCCGCCCGACGTCCTGCTGCAAACGCTGCTGATTTCGGTCTGTTTCTATGCGGTGTACTACGTCACCTACAAAACCCGTCTGCGCCCTGCCAATGCGGCGGCACCGCGCCGCCCGCTGTTTACCATGAATCGGGTCGAGACGCATATTACCTGGGTGCTGCTGATGGGGTTGGCGCTGTTAACGGTTGGCACCTTCTTCCTGCATAACGGTTTCCTGCTGTTTAAGCTGCATTCCTACAGCCAGATATTCTCCAGCGAAGTGTCCGGGGTCGCGCTTAAGCGCTTCTTCTACTTCTTTATTCCGGCGATGCTGGTGGTCTATTTCCTCAAGCCGGGCTTTAAAGCGTGGATTGGCTTCCTGATTGCCACCGTGGCTTTTGGCCTGCTGACCTATGCCATCGTCGGCGGCACGCGCGCCAATATCATCATCGCCTTTGCGATCTTTCTGTTTATCGGCATTATCCGCGGCTGGATTTCGCTGTGGATGCTGGTTGCGGCGGGTGTGCTGGGCATCGTCGGCATGTTCTGGCTGGCGCTGAAGCGCTACGGTATGAACGTCAGCGGCGACGAGGCGTTTTACACCTTCCTCTATCTCACGCGCGATACCTTCTCGCCGTGGGAGAACCTGGCGCTGCTGCTGCAAAACTACGACAAGATAGACTTCCAGGGGCTGGCGCCGATGGTGCGCGACTTCTACGTCTTTATCCCCAGCTGGCTGTGGCCGTCGCGCCCGAGCATCGTGCTGAACACCGCCAACTACTTTACCTGGGAAGTGCTCAACAACCACTCCGGCCTGGCCATCTCACCGACGCTGATTGGCTCGCTGGTGGTGATGGGCGGCGTGTGGTTTGTGCCGCTGGGCGCCGTCGCGGTGGGGCTGATTATCAAATGGTTCGACTGGCTGTATATGCTGGGCAACCAGGAGCCGAACCGCTATAAGTCGGCCATCCTGCACAGCTTCTGCTTTGGCGCGATTTTCAACATGATTGTGCTGGCGCGCGAGGGGCTGGACTCTTTCGGCTCTCGCGTGGTGTTCTTTATGGTTATCTTTGGCTTCTGTTTGCTGGTGGCGAAACTGTTGTACTGGTTGTTTGAGAGCGCGGGGCTGATTCATCAGCGGCTAACACGCCCTTCGCACGTTGGAGAAGGATAAAATGGCTGACTTACAGACCGCGCCGACTTACGCCCTACGCGGGATTAACCTTATTGGCTGGCGCAATATGCAGCACGCGCTGGACTACCTGTACGCGGACGGCAACCTGAGGCCGGGGACGCTGGTGGCGATCAACGCCGAGAAGATGCTGACGCTGGAAGATAACGCGGAAGTGCGCGAGCTGATTACCGCCGCAGAGTTTAAGTATGCCGACGGGATTTCGGTGGTGCGATCGGTACGCAAGAAGTATCCGCAGGCCAACGTGTCGCGCGTGGCGGGCGCCGATCTGTGGGAGGCGCTGATGGCGCGCGCGGGCGCAGAAGGAACGCCGGTGTTCCTTGTCGGCGGCAAGCCGGAGGTGCTGGCCGAAACGGCGCAAAAGCTGCGCCAGCGGTGGAACGTCAATCTGGTGGGCACCCAGGACGGCTACTTTACCGCCGAGCAGCGTCCGGCGCTGTTTGAGCGCATCCGCGACAGCGGGGCCAAAATCGTGACCGTCGCGATGGGCTCGCCGAAGCAGGAGATCCTGATGCGTGATTGCCGTCAGATCTATCCTGACGCGCTCTATATGGGCGTGGGGGGGACCTACGATGTCTTCACCGGGCATGTCAAACGGGCGCCGAAGGTGTGGCAAAACCTGGGGCTGGAGTGGCTTTATCGTCTGCTCTCCCAGCCAAGTCGTCTCACCCGTCAGCTGCGTCTGCTGCGCTATTTACGCTGGCATTACACCAATAACCTCTGAATAGTCTGCGTGTTATTGGCAATGAATCACGCATTTCCTGCGTGATTCATTCACAATATCGATACGTTATCCCTCATTTATATTTGCCATTTAATCGAAATTGTTAAACCATTCGCCTGCCCTGACGATGTATCCGTATTTCTACTGATACGTCCACATCCGAACAACATCTTTTTTTCTATAAAAATAAAACCGGCATCGACCGGATATCTATGCAAACGCAAGAGGATTTATGGCAGAGAATAAACCGGAGCTCCAGCGCGGTCTGGAAGCCCGTCATATCGAATTGATTGCCCTTGGCGGCACCATCGGCGTGGGCCTGTTTATGGGGGCGGCCAGTACCCTGAAGTGGGCCGGGCCGTCGGTGCTGCTGGCCTACATTCTGGCCGGGGTATTTGTTTTCTTCATCATGCGCTCAATGGGCGAAATGCTGTATATCGAACCGGTCACCGGCTCGTTTGCCGTTTATGCTCACCGTTATATGAGCCCGTTTTTCGGCTATCTCACCGCCTGGTCCTACTGGTTTATGTGGATGGCGGTTGGCATTTCGGAGATCACGGCGATAGGGGTGTACGTCCAGTTCTGGTTCCCGGAAATGGCGCAGTGGATCCCGGCGCTGATTGCCGTCGGGCTGGTGGCGCTGGCGAACCTGGCGGCGGTACGACTGTACGGAGAAATTGAGTTCTGGTTCGCGATGATTAAGGTCACCACCATTATCGTGATGATCGTGATTGGCCTTGGCGTCATTTTCTTTGGTTTTGGCAACGGCGGTACCGCCATTGGGTTTAGCAACCTGACCGAGCACGGCGGCTTCTTCGCCGGGGGATGGAAGGGCTTCCTGACGGCGCTGTGCATTGTCGTGGCTTCTTACCAGGGCGTGGAGCTGATCGGCATGACCGCCGGTGAAGCCAAAAATCCGCAGGTCACGCTGCGCAGCGCGGTTGGCAAAGTGCTGTGGCGAATCCTGATTTTCTACGTCGGCGCGATTTTCGTTATCGTCACCATCTTCCCGTGGAACGAGATTGGCACCAACGGCAGCCCGTTCGTGCTGACCTTCGCCAAAATCGGTATTACCGCCGCGGCGGGGATTATCAACTTTGTGGTGCTGACCGCGGCGCTGTCTGGCTGTAATAGCGGAATGTACAGCTGCGGGCGCATGCTTTACGCGCTGGCGAAAAATCGTCAGCTGCCTGCGTTGATGGCGAAAGTCAGCAAAAGCGGCGTACCGGCAGCCGGGGTGAGCGTGTCGATCGTTATCCTGCTGATTGGCTCGTGCCTCAACTACATTATTCCTAACCCACAGCGGGTGTTCGTCTACGTCTACAGCGCCAGCGTGCTGCCGGGGATGGTGCCGTGGTTTGTTATCCTGATTAGCCAGCTGCGTTTCCGCCGCGCGCATAAAAAAGCGATTGCCAGCCATCCGTTCCGCTCGATTATGTTCCCGTGGGCCAACTATTTGACCATGGCGTTCCTGATTTGCGTGCTGATTGGCATGGGAATCAATGACGATACCCGTATGTCGCTGTTTGTGGGCGCGCTGTTTTTGGCCATCGTAACCGTGGTTTATAAGGTTTTTGGCATGGGCAAGGGCGTTGAAGTGCAAAAAGTGCAGAAATAAGCAGCAAAACGCACAAACCATGAGCAAACGATAATTTTCTTTAAAAAGGCACTAGACAGCGGGGTAGGAAGTCCGTATTATCCGACCCCGCAACGGCGCTAAGCGCCCGTAGCTCAGCTGGATAGAGCGCTGCCCTCCGGAGGCAGAGGTCTCAGGTTCGAATCCTGTCGGGCGCACCATTTACCCGGTGCTGGAGCTGCGGTGGTTTTTTTTAGACCGCGTAAAAGATTTGTAGTGGTGGCTATAGCTCAGTTGGTAGAGCCCTGGATTGTGATTCCAGTTGTCGTGGGTTCGAATCCCATTAGCCACCCCATTATTTGATAGAGTTGTGAATTTGCGAAGGTGGCGGAATTGGTAGACGCGCTAGCTTCAGGTGTTAGTGTCCTTAGGATGTGGGGGTTCGAGTCCCCCCCCTCGCACCACGACTTTAACGAATTGAACTAAAAATTCAAAAAGCAGTATTTCGGCGAGTAGCGCAGCTTGGTAGCGCAACTGGTTTGGGACCAGTGGGTCGGAGGTTCGAATCCTCTCTCGCCGACCAATTTTGAACCCCGCTTCGGCGGGGTTTTTTGTTTTCTCCGTTCCAAGCACATTTCCGAATTTCTCGCCATGCGCAAAAAACGCCCCTTTCGCTGAGAAATGCTTCACTATGATGAAGCATTCCCGTGCATAAGGATGGCGAGACGATGCCCCAACAGATCCCAATCCGCGCGTTTCACGCGATGGCCAAGCCCAGCGGCTCTGACTGCAACCTCAACTGTACCTACTGTTTTTATCTTGAGAAGCAAGCGCTTTACCCCGACGTGTGCTCACGCATGAGTGACCAGACGCTGGAGGCCTACATCAAAAACTATATTGCCGCCGTTGAAGCGCAGGCTGAAGTGGCCTTTACCTGGCAGGGTGGCGAGCCGACGCTGCTGGGGCTCGACTTTTATCGTCGCGCGGTGGCGTTACAGGCTAAATATGGCGCGGGTCGACGCATCAGCAACAGTTTTCAGACCAACGGCGTGTTGCTGAATGACGAGTGGTGCCTCTTTTTCCGCGAACAGCGTTTTTTAATCGGCCTGTCGCTGGATGGCCCGGCGGAGATTCACAACGCCTATCGTCTGACAAAAGGCGGCAAGCCCACGCACAAGCTGGTGATGCGCGCGCTGGCGCTACTGCAAAAACACGGTGTTGATTACAATGTTCTGGCCTGCGTGAACCGCCAAAGCGCACGACAACCGCTTAAAGTTTATGATTTTCTGTGTGAATCCGGCGTGGAATTTATCCAGTTTATCCCGGTCGTCGAGCGCCTGGCTGGCCCGCGGGAAGCTAATGTGGGGCTTTCGCTGCAGGGGCCAGGGAGTGAGCACTCAGCAGAGAGGGTCACGGCCTGGTCCGTTCGCCCGAAAGCCTACGGTGAGTTTCTTACCGCGACTTTTGACCGCTGGATCCAGCGCGACGTCGGTAAAGTATTTGTGATGAACATTGAGTGGGCTTTTGCCAACTTTGTCGGCGCGCCCGGTGCGGTGTGTCATCATCAGCCCACCTGCGGGCGCTCAATCGTTGTTGAGCACAGCGGTGATGTTTATGCCTGTGATCACTATGTCTACCCGGAATTCCAGCTCGGCAATCTCCATCAACACAGCTTTGCGCAGATGGTTGATACCCCTGAGCAGGAACAGTTTGGGTGCGATAAATTTGCCCGCCTGCCGGTGGCCTGTAAGCAGTGTGAAGTGCTGAGGGCGTGCTGGGGCGGCTGCCCTAAGCATCGCTTTATCCCAACGGAGGGTGGTGAGCAAAACTACCTGTGTGAAGGTTTCCGCCACTACTTCCGTCATTTGCCTCCGTATCTGAAAGCGATGCGCGATCTGCTTGCCAGCGGTCGCCCGGCTAGCGACATCATGAAGGCGCAGCGGGTATTCCCATTGCACAAATAGCCAGCTCGCCGGAGATGTTTCCGGCGAGCTGGTTCAGTGCGGCTGTCAGAGCTTGATTTGGACTTTTGGCGGATATTTTTTCAGGATAGCCATGTAGTCATGTACTTCGGTCTGTAGCGGCACGCCCATCGGTATGTGGCGAACGCCGACGGATTCGCTTTCTTGTGGGTCGGTATACAGATTAAAGATCATGGTTCCTGCCGTCTGCATCACCGCGCCGGTGAAACCGCCCTGATAGCCGGTTTGGGTAAAGGCATACGGTTGTTGAATCAGCAGATGATATTTAAACTCATCGATACGCACGGCAGAGAGCTGGCCGTTGAGGAAGTAGTGTTCCGCTTTGCGGTTCGACTGCCCGTTGCTGCCAAGGAAGAATGAGGACTGATCGACCCCGTCAATGAAGGTGGTTTTGGGGACCAGTTTAGAGACTTCCGCTCCCGGTTTACCGGCTAACGCCAGCGCCGTTGGGAACAGATCCGCCAGATCGACGATACCGTCTGATTTACGCGGCTGGATCATCCCCTTCCAGTAAACGAAGGTGGGGACGCGGACGCCGCCTTCCCAGGTAGAGCCTTTTGCACCCCGGAACGGCGTGCGGCCATGCGGCGGGACTTCCGCTTCCGGACCGTTATCGGAGGTGAAGACGATCAGCGTATTATCCAACTGGCCATTTTTCTCCAGTGTTTTATACAGGTTGGCGAACACATCATTCATTTCAACCATGCAGTCGCTAAAGGATGTGCGCGCCGGTGAACTTCCCGCATATTTGGCGTTAGGGTAGTTGTCGAAGTGGCAGCCGCGCGTGCCGTAGTACAGGAAAAAGGGCTTATCGCTTTTCGCCATCTTGTTGAGGAAGTCTACGCCGTACTGCATCCAGCGCTGATCGAGATCCTCCATATACTTTGGCGTAATGTCAGCAATCGCTTCCTGTTTACCGCCTCGTACCGCGTGAACGTCATCTTTACTGAAGGGCAGGTTTTTAATGTATTCGGAGCGAGATGGGCTTAGCGCGACTTCTGGGTTCACGTTGACGTCACGCCACTCGGTATACATATCTGAGACCGAATTAAACCCGCGGAAATCATCAAAGCCGACGTTCTGCGGCTGCGAGCCTTCATTTTCGCCCATGTGCCATTTACCGATCGCCTGAGTGACATAACCCTGATCGTGCAGCAATTGTGGCAGGGTGGTTAACCCTTCCAGCCCGCCGGGCATGCCATACATTGGTGGCATCAGAATCCCGTGGTGTACCGAGTATTGACCGGTCATGATGGTGGCGCGTGTGGGAGAGGAGCTGGGCTGCGAGTAAGCAGAAGTCAAAATTAACCCCTGACTGGCAACGGCATCGATATCCGGAGTTGGGTTGCCAACCGCGACACCGCCGCCGTTAAAGCCAACATCCATCCAACCTACGTCATCGAGAATGAAGATGATAACGTTAGGTTTTTTTCCGGTTTTTTTCTCGATGTCGGCCAGCTTTTGCTGCGCCTCTTTATTCTGTTCGGGGTGCATCATTACCGGCATCATATTATCGGCAATAGATGTCGCTTTTTTTACCAGATATTGATTAGGGTGATCGTAACCGGAGTAACCTTGCTTAGCTGTCGCTACCGCGGGTGTATCTACCGCATTAGCGAACGCAGGAAGCGCCGTAATGATAGCTACAGCCAGCAGCTTACGTGGGAAAGATAAATCCATTATATAATCTCCAGGTAATATATTATTGATAGATACAACAGCCTTGGATAAGAAGGTTAAAACAACTATCTAATAATTATGGATAAAAGATTACAGCAACGGCTGGCGTTGCCTGTGAAGAATCGTATACCTTAATTTCTTCTGCTGTAAATATAATGACAGCGCAGGTGCGATAATGGATTAATAATCAATTGTTACTAATTTCTAAATAATTTGCCGCATGAATGAGGCCGATATTGTTATCTGGTTTTATTATTTATATATTGCCGTGGCTTATTATTATGGTTAAATAAAACGGCAAAGTGAAATGACTGCGATGGCATGTTTTTTGATGAGTTAAAAAAGACGATATTGTCTTTAACCAGACATGTCATTTCTCAAAATTTTATGACATAATGCGCCGCGTAGATGCTCATTCCATCTCTTATGTTCGCCTTGTGCCTCATAAACTCAGGAATGACGCAGAGCCATTGACGGTGCTTATCGTCCACTGACAGATGTCGCTTTCGCCTCATCAGACACCATGGACATAACGTTGAGTGAAGCACCCATTAGTTGTCGAATTAAACCTGTATTAGCGCCTGCTCTCACAAAGAGCAGGCGTTTTTTTATGGGGAAAGAAAAAGAAAAGGGGCCGACTGGCCCCTTTTTTCCGCGCCAGCGTTACGCTGGCGGGTTGTTCTGCAACGTCAGCATCAGCCCATCCCGGCGCATCGCCGCCGCTTCTTCCGGCTGCTTCAGGCGGTCGAGTGTATCGGCCAGCCAGGCGTAGTCGAAGGCATCCGGGCGCTGCTTGAGCGCGGCGCGGAACGCCAGGCTCGCTTCCTGCCACTCGCCGTGCTTCATCAGCGACTGGCCCAGCGTGCTCCACAACAGCGGGCGGTCGCCCACGGTTTTGATCTGCTGGCGCAGCAGTTTTTCCATCTGCTCCGGGTTATTGGTGTGCAGGCGCGGGATCAGCATCACCAGACGATCGTCATACTGGCGCTTCAGGCCATCGATGATGATCTGCTGGGCGGTGTCATGATCGTCACACTCAATCAGATGATCCGCCATCGCCACCTGCAGGGCCACCTGGTGGCGGGTCTTACGGCTTTGATTCTTCCACCAGTTACGCAACCCTTCGCTGCCCTGATCGGCGCGGGCTTGATCCATCAGACCAATCCACGCCTGCTGCTCCAGCGCCGCGCGGTGGGCGTCATCGCCAACGTTGGCTTTTGCCATCGATGGGATGATATCCAGCAGCGAGCTCCAGGCGCCGGTCTGAATATAGGCCTGTTCGGCCAGACGCAGCACTTCCGGATGACGCGGGGCGATTTCCAGCAGCTTATCAATACCGTGGCGCGCCGCGTGGGTTTCATTTCGCGCCAGCTGAAGACGGGCGCGGGTGATCTCCACCGGAATCAGATCGTTACCGGCATTTTCCGCCGCACGTTGCAGATGTTGGTTGGCGCGGGCCTCGTCGCCACGCTGCTGCGCGGCCTCGGCGGCCAGCAGGTAGTTAACCACCGGCTGCTCGGCGTGATCGGCATTCTTCGACATCAGCTTCTCAACCTGCTGATAGTCGCCTTCCGCCAGTTTCAGCAGCGCCTGCTCGGTCTGCTTGCGCGCACGACGGCGTTTACGGCCAACGAACCAGCCGCGGGTGTGGGCGCTGGTGCGGAAAATGCGGCGCAGAATCCATTCCAGCGCGAACAGGACCACCATGATCAGAATCATGATGATGACCAACCCGGTCACGCTGGTTTCAATGTTGTAGTTGTCAGTCTGAATCAGCACGTAGCCCTGGTGGCCGGCAATCATCGGGCCGACTACCACGCCGGCAATCAGCAGTGCGAAGAGTAATAAGACTTTAAGCATCGATTACTCTCCTTGCGCTGGGGCTGGCGCAGGTTCTGCGGCGGCCGGTTGCTCTGCCGTAGGCTGAGCAACAGCGGGCTGCGCCATCAGGTTACGCACGCGGGTCTGCATCAGTTTTTCCAGAATCGGCTGGCTTTGCAGGGTTTCCGGAACGTCCATGGCGATACTCTGCTGGCTGAGTTGATCGACGTCGTTCAGGAACGTTTTCGTGGCGGCGTCATCGGTATCATAGTAGGCACGTACCCAGGTAGAGACGTTATCCAGCGCCTGCTTGTAGGTTTCCTGCTGATGGCGCGGCACCGCCTGCGATGCGGCCAGCAGCTGGGCGCGAATGTTTTCACGCAGGTAGATATCCTGGTTCGGCGCCAGCAGCGGAACGGCTGTTTCATCACGGCGGCGAATGGTAATAAAGCTGTCCATAAAGTTCTGCCAGCTTTTTTGCAGGTTGACGCGCCATTCGCTGAGCGATGCCGACAGCTCGCCGTCGTCGCTGTCCATCGGCGAATCGTCGGTATTGTTGTCTGCCAGACGCAGGTTATCCACCTGATTGGCCAGCTGATTGACTTTCAGAATAATGCCGTCGAAATCCACCTGTGACACGGCGGAGAGGCTGGCGATATCTTCGGTAATCGCCCGACGCGCGGTGATAAGACTTGGATCGTTCATATCCGCGAGGCTGGCATCCGCGCTTTTCAGCAGCGCGGCGGCGGTGGTCACATCCTGATCGCTCCACAGCTTGCGGCTAGCCAGCTTCACAAGAAAGTCGGACTGGGCCAGCAGCCAGGTTTTTGAATCGGTGCCGGAGATGGCGGCCACTTTCTGCTGCACTTCATCCAGCTGCTTAGCCATTTCGCTTTGCTGCGCTTTCGCCGCATCCAGCTGTTCGGCCTGCTGTTTAATGGTGGCTTCCAGCGCCTCTTTCTGCGCATCCTGGGCTTTTTGCAGGGCGACGAGCTGATTGGCGAGAGTATCGCTGGTCGTGGTTTGGTTGACGGCCTGCTGCTTGCCCCAGCCGTACAGGCCGACGCCCGCCGCTAGCGCGATGGCGATAGCAACGGCGCTCAGCACCAGACTGGTTTTCCCGCCGGTATTTTTCTTCTCAGCATTTTCTGGCTTACGAACCTCGGGCTGCGGCGCGGTGTTCACCACGTCCCCGGAGTCTTCAACCACGGCGGAGTTTTCTTTTTGTTCCGTCATTATGGCTTCCAATTTTGAGAGTTATTGTAATGCGCGTAGCAGCGCATCGTTGTCTGCGCTATCGGCAACCTGAATTTCCTGCCAGCCCATCTCCCGGGCCAGTTTTGCAATGCGCTCGCTCACCACCAGCAGCCGGCATTTGAGCAACCAGCTCTCCCGGTACCAGAGGGGAATGAGCGACCAAAGTTGTTGTAGCATTTCGCCGCTGGTGACCACGAGCGTCGACACGCCTCGCGACTGCCAGCGCATGGCTTCTTCCGCCCCATCGTAGTGGATGGCACCGCGCTGGTAGCATTCACACAGCGTGACGTCGGCGCCGCGCGCGGTCAGCGTCTCGGCGAGCAGTTCACGGCCGCCGTTGCCGCGCAGAATTAGCGCTTTCTTTCCCGCAATATTTTGTAATTCAGGTAATTGTAGCAATACTTCGCTGATTTCCCGATCTAAAGGGTAGCGCACCTCGGCCCCGCTGACCTGATGCAGCGCCAGCGCCGTGGTGCGGCCAATAGCAAAATAGCGGGGAGCGGCAGGCCAGCGAAGACGCTGCTGCTGAAGCTGGGCGTGGGCAAAGCTCACCGCATGCTGCGACAGCGCGAAGGCCAGGTCCCCGTCGCCGAGCGCGCCAAGCGCATGGCCGAGCGCGTTGAGTTCGCGGCCGGGGGTGAATTCAATCAGCGGGAAACTCCAGGCTACTCGCCCCAGCGCGCGCAAACGGCTGACGAGCTCTTCACTTTGCGGGGCGGGGCGGGTAACCAGGATGGTCATACGGCGGCGTCTCCGTCGTAGACGGCGGCAAGAATTTCCCGCGCGCCGTTATCGAGCAGCTCATCGGCCAGATCAATGCCCATCTTCTCGGCATCTTCCGGCTTGCCGCGACGTTCACCGCACACCATCTGGCTACCGTCCGGCGCGCCAACCAGCGCGCGCAGCCACAGTTCGCCATTCGTCAGTTCCGCATAGCTGCCGATAGGCACCTGGCAGCCGCCTTCCAGCCGCGTGTTCATCGCCCGCTCGGCGCGCACGCGAATGGCGGTGTCATCGTGATTCAGCGGTGCCAGCAGCGCGCGGGTGTGTTCGTCGTCGAGACGGCACTCAATGCCGACGGCACCCTGACCGACGGCCGGCAGCGACTCTTCCGGCGACATCGGCTGGCGGATGCGGGCATCCAGCTCCAGGCGTTTGAGGCCAGCAACGGCCAGGATGATGGCATCGTAGTCGCCGTTGTCGAGCTTACTCAGGCGGGTGCCGACGTTGCCGCGCAGCGAGCGAATCACCAGATCCGGTCGGCGTTTGGCCAACTGGCACTGGCGGCGCAGGCTGGAGGTGCCGACGACGCTGCCTGCCGGGAGGTCGTCCATGCAGGCGTAATGGTTTGAGACAAAGGCGTCGCGCGGGTCGTCGCGCTCGCAGATGGTCACCAGCCCAAGCCCCTCGGGAAATTCGACCGGCACGTCTTTCATCGAATGCACGGCGATATCGGCGCGATTTTCAAGCAGTGCCAGCTCAAGCTCTTTGACAAACAGCCCCTTGCCGCCCACTTTAGCCAGCGGCGTATCCAGAATCACATCGCCGCGCGTTACCATCGGCACAAGCGTCACCGTCAGCCCGGGATGGCAAGCCTCCAGGCGTTCTTTTACATAGTGCGCTTGCCAGAGTGCGAGCGGGCTTTGGCGTGTGGCAATTCTCAAAACTTTGTCTAACATGCTTGTTACCGTCATCTATCGTCCGTTGTTCATCCTAACATTGTTGCCTTAATGATGTTAGTTTTCAGGGATTCATACCCTGAACAAATCGCGATGCAGGAAACGTGCCTTCAGCCCAAACGAAGACAAGCATCAACGGGGTTGTGTTTACCGTTCATTACTGGCACTGTCTTGATCGTATGCCGGGGTTTACAGCAGCATTCAATGCTACACTTGTTGTAGTGCAACATTCTTTACGGTCAACCGGCAAGGTGTTAAATTGATCACGTTTTAAACCATTTTTTGTCCAGAATTCGATAATCACAACGACGGATAAAAAACGGTAACGGTTCTTCTTGTTGAAATATTAAAGCCTCCGTACCTGCACCATTCAAGATACGTCGAGGTTTTGAACATCAGGCGATATGTCTTGTACCTCTATATTGAGACGCTAAAACAGAGACTGGATGCCATCAACCAACTGCGCGTGGATCGCGCGCTTGCAGCCATGGGCCCTGCTTTCCAGCAGGTATACAGTCTACTGCCGACATTATTACATTATCATCATCCGCTGATGCCGGGTTACCTTGACGGTAACGTTCCCAAGGGCATCTGCCTCTACACGCCTGATGAAACCCAACGCCACTATCTCGACGAGCTCGAGCTGCATCGCGGCATGCCGCCGCAGATCTCTGCCAAGGGCGAACTGCCGATTACCGGCGTTTACACCATGGGCAGCACCTCGTCCGTCGGCCAGAGCTGTTCCTCCGACCTCGATATCTGGGTCTGTCACCAGGCGTGGCTCGATAATGATGAACGCCAATTGTTACAGCGCAAATGCAGCCTGCTGGAAAGCTGGGCGGCGTCGCTGGGCGTAGAAGTCAGCTTCTTCCTGATCGACGAAAACCGCTTCCGCCATAACGAAAGCGGCAGCCTGGGCGGGGAAGACTGCGGTTCAACGCAGCACATTTTACTGCTTGATGAATTTTACCGGACGGCGGTACGCCTGGCGGGCAAACGTATTCTGTGGAATATGGTGCCGTGCGAAGAGGAAGATCATTACGACGACTACGTGATGACCCTCTACGCCCAGGGCGTGCTGACGCCGAACGAATGGCTTGACCTCGGCGGATTGAGCTCGCTCTCCGCCGAAGAGTACTTTGGCGCCAGCCTGTGGCAGCTGTATAAGAGTATCGACTCGCCGTATAAAGCGGTGCTGAAGACCCTGCTGCTGGAAGCCTACTCGTGGGAATACCCCAACACGCACCTGCTGGCGAAAGACATTAAACAGCGCCTGCACGACGGCGAGATCGTCTCTTTCGGTCTTGACGCCTACTGCATGATGCTGGAGCGGGTGACCGACTACCTGAAGGCGATCGACGACGAAACCCGTCTCGACCTCGTCCGCCGCTGCTTCTACCTGAAAGTGTGCGAAAAGCTCAGCCGTGAACGCGCCTGCGTTGGCTGGCGTCGTGAAGTGGTGGGCCAGCTGGTGAAAGAGTGGGGCTGGAGCGAAGAGCGTCTGGCGATGCTCGATAACCGCGCCAACTGGAAGATCGACCAGGTGCGTGAAGCGCACAACGAACTGCTCGATGCGATGATGCAGAGCTACCGTAACCTGATCCGCTTTGCGCGCCGCAATAACCTCAGCGTTTCCGCCAGCCCGCAGGATATCGGCGTGCTGACGCGTAAACTGTACGCCGCGTTTGAAGCGCTGCCGGGTAAAGTGACGCTGGTGAACCCGCAGATCTCCCCGGACCTCTCCGAACCGAATCTGACCTTTATCTATGTTCCGCCGGGGCGCGCCAACCGTACGGGTTGGTATCTCTACAACCGTGCGCCGAATATGGAATCGATCGTCAGCCATCAGCCGCTGGAATATAACCGCTATCTGAACAAGCTGGTGGCCTGGGCCTGGTTTAACGGCCTGCTGACCTCACGCACGCGCCTGTTTATTAAAGGCAACGGGATTGTCGATCTGGCGAAACTGCAGGAGATGGTCGCTGACGTTTCGCACCACTTCCCGCTGCGTCTGCCGGCGCCGACGCCGAAAGCGCTGTACAGCCCGTGTGAAATTCGCCATCTGGCGATTATCGTCAACCTCGAATATGACCCGACGGCGGCCTTCCGCAACCAGGTTGTGCACTTTGATTTCCGTAAGCTCGATACCTTCAGCTTTGGCGAAGATCAGAAGTGCCTGGTCGGCAGCGTCGACCTGCTGTACCGCAACTCGTGGAACGAAGTGCGTACCCTGCACTTCAACGGCGAGCAGGCAATGATTGAAGCGCTGAAAACCATTCTCGGGAAAATGCACCAGGATGCCGCGCCGCCGGACAGCGTCGAAGTGTTCTGCTACAGCCAGCACCTGCGCGGTTTAATTCGTACCCGCGTGCAGCAGCTGGTCTCCGAGTGTATTGAACTGCGCCTTTCCAGCACCCGTCAGGAAACCGGGCGCTTTAAAGCGCTGCGCGTCTCCGGGCAAACCTGGGGCCTGTTCTTTGAGCGTCTGAACGTGTCGGTGCAGAAGCTGGAAAACGCCATTGAGTTCTACGGCGCGATTTCGCATAACAAGCTGCACGGCCTGTCGGTACAGGTGGAGACCAACCACGTCGAGCTACCGCCGGTGGTCGATGGTTTTGCCAGCGAAGGGATTATCCAGTTCTTCTTCGAGGAATCGGGCGAGGAGCAGGGCTTTAATATCTACATTCTTGACGAGAGCAACCGCGCGGAGGTGTATCACCACTGTGAGGGCAGCAAAGAGGAGCTGGTGCGCGACGTCAGCCGCTTCTACTCGTCGTCGCACGATCGCTTCACCTACGGCTCGAGCTTTATTAACTTCAATCTGCCGCAGTTCTATCAGATTGTGAAGGTGGACGGCCGTGCGCAGGTGATCCCGTTCCGCAGCCAGGCCATCGTGCCGCCGCCGTCGAACCACGACAACAATAACGCGCCGCTGTTGCAGCAGTATTTCTCTTAGCGGATGTGTCGCCCCGGTGTCGCTTAGCTAGGCCGGGCTAAGGTAGTGCAACGTTGTATCCCGGCCGAGCGAATAGAAGCCCGGCTTTCACAAAACGCGTAGAGGAAGCTAACATCTTAACCCGCCAGCTGCGTTTCAGCCTGCTCAATCAGATTGCAGAACGGTTAGCCGCTGAGATCGCAGAACCACTCGAAGCCTTTCAGGTCAAAGTGAAAGACGCCCAGT
>NZ_JBKDZH010000030.1:0-61673 GCF_047971185.1 Kluyvera sp. | reverse complement strand
TACCGATACGGCTGGCGACCAGCACCGTGAAGTTCCACGCGAGGAACGAGAGCACGTGGCTGGCAATAAAGAGAACAAACAGGCCGATGAGCAGCTTGCGGCGCTCCATCTGGCTGGTCAGCAGCATAAACGGCAGCGACATCAGCGCGACGACCCACGCGTAGATGGTCAACATGATGCCCACTTCGGCGGTTTGCATGCCAAAGCTGTCGGCGATGTCTGACAGCAGGCCAACCGGAACGAATTCCGTGGTATTGAAAATAAAGGCGGCGATAGCCAGCGTGACTACCCGAAGCCACGCGATCCGACGAGAGACCGTGTTTGTTGTCATAAATAAATGCACCGGGAGTGGTAGATAAATAAGAAGGGACGCACGATCTTAAAGCTCTTATTGCCGCAAATACAATCATTATGTGATTAACCTCTCATTTTTATTTGTATGTGACAGTGTCACCTAAAAGACAAACAAACCCACTTGTCGTTGTTAAGTTTTTGTGTCAGTTTGCGAGAAAGCCCCAACAACCCCGAGGAATGGTATGCACGAGATTGATTTTTTTATGGTTGATGCCTTTAGTGACCGCGCGTTTGGCGGTAATGCGGCGGCGGTTTGTCTGCTGGAAGCGTGGCCAACGGACGACCTGCTGCTGAAGATGGCACAACAGCATAATCAGTCGGAAACCGCATTTGTCGTCAAGCAGCCGGACGGCTTCGCGCTGCGTTGGTTCACTACCCGCCATGAGGTTAACCTGTGCGGACATGGAACGCTGGCCAGCGCTCACGTGGTGTTTAACTATCTCGAGTATCCGGACGATCGCATCCACTTTGATACGCTCTCCGGGCGCTTAACCGTGACGCGCAGCGGCGACTGGCTGACGCTGGATTTCCCCGCTGGCGCCACTGAAGCCGCCACGCCGCCGCAGGCGATGCTACAAGCGCTAGGCATTAACGCTTACCTCAGCGCCCGTAAAGGCCGCGCCTGGGTTATTGAACTGGAGAACCGCCAGCAGGTGGAAGCTCTGACGCCGGACATCAGCGCGATGATCCCCGTTGAACATAAGGTCTCGGTCACCGCCGCCGGTGACGGCGAGTATGATTTTGTCAGCCGCTTTTTCTCACCCGGCGAATCGGTATGGGAAGATCCGGTCACCGGTTCCGCCCACACGATGCTGATTCCTTTCTGGGGCGAAAAGCTGGATAAAACGCAGATGCTTGCTCGCCAGGTATCGGCGCGCGGCGGGGATGTACGCTGCGAGTGGCGGGGGGAACGCGTATTGATGAGCGGGAAGGCGAGAACCTATTTGCAGGGTAAGGTGTTTCTCGATTAACCCGGCGTTGCTGCTGCTCGGCCGGGTTAGCGTTTTGCTGCGGCGTTACACGGGGAAGATAAAGATGGCACCCGCGCACAGGGCGAGGATACGTATCAGATACATCGGGACGGTGAAAAGCCAGAATTCTGACATTTTGTATTTTCCCATCCCCATGATCATCGCTGGCATACCATCAATTGGCATATAGCCGCCGTTCCAGCCTGAAATGGTGATAGCGATAGCGGCCGCCGTTGGGTTCAGGCCAAGCCCTGTACAGGCCGCGATACCAATCGGGCCAAAAATGAAAATCGAGCCAATGGTTGAGCCGGTAAACGTGGCGCAGGTGCTGGTTAACAAGGCTAAAATCAGGATGAAGATGAAAGGTGATACGTTGGTCCCGAGAACACCCGCCACCGCATTACCGATCATCGCCGTGACGCCGGTGCCCGCTAGTGCATCCGCTACGCCAATCACGCAGGCGGTCATGATAATGACCGGTGCCCCCATATGGTCCCGGACTTCTTTGAAGTCGAGAACGCCAATAAACAGCAAGAATGCGCCTGCCAGCCCCGGCGCAATGTAGGCGATATCGCCTAATGTACTCATCAGCATCATGCCGATAACGCTGAAGAAAAACGCGCCGACGGTGCACTTCTCTTTCCACGCCGGCAAAGCCGCCGTTTCGTCTTCCTGTATCGCGGTATTATCGTCCGCGTCGGCAATGGGGTGGTCGGGCAAGAAGCGATAGGCCACCAGGCTCCAGGCAAAATAGGCGGCCGACATGACCAGGTTAACCAGGGCGAATTTCATCATCGAAATTTCCTGATTAATCCCCGATGCCTGCAAAACGGAGACGGTGACGCCGAACAACAACGCGACGTTAATGGGAATCAGCGGATGGTTCGTTGCAAACCCCAAAGGCATGACCAGTTTTGACGTTGGCAGTTTCTTGCTGTACGGCAGAGAAGCAATCAGCGAAAGAATTAACACGTAGTATCCCGTCGCACCGGTGCCCGCGAGGCTGGCGCCGAGCATGACGATCATCAGCAGCAGAATATAACTTTTATAGCCGCCTCGATTGAGGTGGACCATCATAGCCGTTTTGATACTGCTGATGAGGCGCGTTTTTTGTAATCCGGCCATCACCACCATAAAACCCGCCAGCATGATGACCGTCGAGTTGACGAACCCGGCAAAGGCCTGCTGAATTGTCGACACTTTGCAGACCACCAGCAGAAGACAGGCGAGCAGAGGTGGGGCGCCAAAAGGAAGTTTATCCGTCATGATCAGTACGATCATCAGGATCAATATCCCCAGTGCCAGAATCATTTCCGTTGTCATTGAGAGGCTCCTTTATGCTGTCAGCATGGCTCGAGGGATCTTGAATACGGCTTTTCGCACCGTCGCAGGGGCTTCAACCAGGCACAGCGCCTGATGCGGTTCGCCCGGCATAAATAGCGCGAAATCTCCCGACTGAAGGGTTATGTCGACCGTGGGGAGACAGCGTTGGGTGATATACAGGTCTGGTTTGCGCTCCTCGTCGCTGGCCTGCGCGACGGCGTGCACGCCAGCGCGGATCCGTTCACATCCCGTGAGCATGACCTGAATGTCCGCCCATTCCCGGTGGTATTCGGTGTGACGCTGAGCAACCGGCTGCGTCAGCGCGTCACCAATGGTGCAAAACCAGGAACAGCCCTCCGGCTGCCAGCGTCCATCTTCCCGGGCCATAAGCGCCGTGAGTGAACAGTCTGACCGGGAAAGCAATTGCCGTATGTCGTCAGGAAGCCCGGCCATCTGCAGGGCATTGAGATTACCGATAATCATTGTGCGGATTCCTTCACCCAGTCTGCTGACACGCGGACGTACTTAATGGCCTGGCGAAAATAGGTGTAGGCAATATGCAGCGCACCGTCCTGGCCCTGTTTGATGCTGGGATAGGAGAACTCGCGGTTACGTTTATCCAGCGAGTTGTTGGTCATGCAATAGCCGTCGCCCTCATCAAGATGGCGCTGCCACGGCCAGCTCTTTCCGCCGTCGGCGGAGATGGCGACGGTCATCGGCGCACGCGGCGCGCCCCAGAACGCGGTTTTTCCGCCGGTGGCTTCAGGCTCTTTGCGGCTGCTGTCGCCGTCGTCGATTTCGTCGTACAGAGACGCGCGACGCTCCAGCGCACCCTCAGCGCTCATGTTGTTGAAAACCAGCGCTAGCTCGCCGCTGGCAAGGGTGGTGACCTGAATCGAGGAGTTGTTGTTGGGTAGCACGGTGGCTTCAGGGATGGACCAGCTTTCGCCGCCGTCGCTGGACTGGCTGTAATAGATGTTATCGGCCCAGCGGCTGCGGAACAGCGCAATCAGGTTTCCGTCAGGCAGGGCGGTGATATTCATATGCACGCAGCCCAGGCTCTCCGGCACTACCACGTCGCGCCAGCTTTTCCCTCCGTCCGAGGAGATCTTCACCGCGCTGACGTCATCGTTGCCGACCCATTTTTCACCCGGCTGCGTACGGCAATAGAACACCGGCAGCAGCCAGTTACCGTTGTCCAGCACCGTTATTGGCTGACGGATAAAGGTGCCGGGCTGGTCGAGTAGGGTGGCAATCTCACCCCAGGTGCGACCGAGGTCGTGAGACTGGCGATAGCGGACGATCGCGGTGTCCTGATTGCCGGAGATTTGCGCGGTCCACAGCAGCCAAAGGGTGTTATCCGGGGCGAGAAACAGCACAGGGTTCTGCTCGGAGCGGCTATCGTCGCAGGACAGTTTTTGCGCTTCGCTCCACTGATGGCTTTGCGGCGGCAAACGCGATCCCCATACGGAGATATCGGCGATACCTTCCTGCGTACCGCCAAACCAGACGCACATCAGGGAACCGTCCGGCAGCGGAAGCAAATTAGCGGCATGATTTTGCGGGCAAGCTGAAGGCAGCATTGCCGTTTCAATTCGAATGTCCTGGCTATTCGGGCGAATAATGCCGTCACGAAGTAGGGTTACAGACATAATCAGACTCCATTTTTAAACGGGTTTTATTTGTTAATTTCCAGTGGTGCTAACGGATTGTGTTGATTTGAGGCGGTGATGGTTTTTTTATTGCGAATAATGTTGATAATCTCCACGGTTAACGAGAAGAAGATCGCAAAATAGAGATAGCCTTTGGCAATGTGAATTTCCATGCTGTCGGCCACCAGCAGTACGCCAACAAACAGCAGGAAAGTTAATGCCAGTATTTTTATTGATGGTGTAGCGTTAACAAAATCACCAATGGCTTTGGCCGCGAACATCATTACCCCAACGGCAATAATAACGGCGGTAATCATAATGAAAATATGCTGCGATAATCCGACCGCGGTAATAACCGAGTCGAGACTAAAGACAATATCTAACAGCATGATCTGGACAATTGCGCCCGCCAGCGATAGCTGCTTCCGTCCTTCGCTATGCGCTTCTTCCTCTTGTCGGATTTCGCAGAGGATTTCCTGGCACGATTTATAGATTAAAAACAGCCCCCCGCATAACAAAATCAGCGTTCTGAAAGAGACCGGGAAGTGCATAAACGTAAACAGCGGCACCGTCAGGTGTGCCAGCCACGCAATGGACACCAGCAGCAGAATGCGCATAATCATCGCGCCGCCAAGCCCCATTCGCCGGGCGAGGTTTTGCTGCGCCGCGGGTAGTTTGGCCACCACCAGTGAAAGAAAAATAATATTATCAACCCCGAGAATAATTTCTAAAAAGGTAAGCGTGACTAACGTCAACCAGATATCGGGGTCCAACAACCATATCAACATTGCTAAAATCCTTTAATAAAGACAAGGCTTGCAGATTTGAATTCGCTAATTCTCAGATGTACTGTTGTTTAATGCTGTATTAAATTTGTCGATCGAATTCACTGCGCCACAACACAGTGCGAAATTAAAATTATCGTGATTGTTAACCGCTGCCGGGAAAAATCCCGGCAGCGGTTAATGGCAATAATTAATGGTATTGCTGGCAGATCTGTTTAATTTGCTGTAATTGCTCCGCGCTGAACTGAACCGCATAACGGCTAGCGCCAACGTCATAGCCCATCACCTGTAGCGCTTTTTTCACTACCGCCGGGGAGAAGGCGATTTTATACAGCTCGGTACGCAGCTCGGTGACGCTCTCCTGCGCCTCGCGCGACCCGGCAATATCGCCAGCGTGAAAACGCGACCATATTTGGTTGATTTCCGCAGCGGCGACGTTGGCCAGCCCGGAAATACAGGCGGAGCAGCCGTCGACAAAACCCTGATGAATCAGCGAGTCGGGGCCATTGAGGACATTAAAATCAGCCACATCGCGCACGGCGTCGAGGAAACCTTTCCGGCTGTCATAGCTTCCGGCGCTGTCTTTAATACCAATGATATTGGGGTGAACGGCTAGCTGACGCGCGGTTTGCGGCTCAATGGTGTTGCCGGTACGCGCCGGAATGTTGTACAGGAACATCGGCACGCTCAGCGCGTCGGCAATGGCGGTATAGTGAACGATCAGCTCATCCTGCTTCAGCGGCACGAACCACGGCGTAATCACCGACACGGCATCAACGCCCAGCGCCGCGATACGCTGACCCAGGCGGATGGTTTCGCGGGTCGAAACCTCGCCGATATGCGCCACGACCGGCACGCGTCCCGCCGCTTCCTCGACGCAGGCGGCAGCCACGGCCACTTTTTCATCTTCATTAAGCACGAAGAACTCACCGTTGGTACCACCGCAGAAAATACCGTTGCCCGCCGCAATCTGGCGGTTCACCTGGCGCTTGAGTTCGGCGATATTCAGCGCGCCGTCCTCGGTAAAGGGCGTCACGATAGCCGTTAATACGCCGGAAATGGGATGACTCATAATGAACTCCTAATGGATTAGCGCACCGGAAACAGCGTGCGGTAGATAGCCTGAACATCGTCCTTGCTGACGCAACAGGGCGCGTTATTCAATAAACGTTTCACGTTCAGCGCGGCGTCGCATAGTGTATCGATACTGTCAGCCGGGACGCCGAGAGCGACAAGGTTGTCGGGCAGCTGCAGGCGTTTCACCAGCGCCGCCAGCCAGTCGACCAGCGCGTGCGATTTGGCTTCTTCGCTCAGCGAAGCGTCCGCGTCGGGGATTAAATCCCAGACCTGGGCAAATTTCTCCACCGCATAAGGACGGACAACGGCCATGCAGGGCGCAAGCAAAATGGCGTTCGCCACGCCGTGCGGCAGGTGATAGCGCCCGCCGAGCGGGTAGGAAAGGGCGTGCACCAGGTGGGTGCCCGCATGGTTAATGGCGACGCCGCCGTAATACGACGCCCACAGCATCTCGAGTTTCGCGGTCAGATTTCGAGGTTGTGTGACGGCGGCATCTATATTGGCCAGCAGTTTGCGCAGGCCAATCAGCGCAGCGTTATCGCTGACCGGGTTGGCGATCGTGGCGGTGAAGCATTCCAGCAGATGGCAGAGCGCATCAATCCCCGTTGACGAAGCAATGTGCGCCGGCATGCTGGTGGTGAGTTCGGGCAGCAGGGCGACATAATCCGGCAGCATAACAGGCGAAATAATGCCCACCTTGGTGTTCTGTTCCGGGATGGCAAGAATGGCGTTCGGGGTGGCTTCCGAACCGGTACCCGCGGTAGCTGGAATCAGTAAAGAAGGGATTCTGTGCGCCGGTTTGACGCCTTCAAGCAGTGCGACCAGGCCCGGTGACTGGGGATGCAGCAGCACCGAGAGAAGCTTGGCCGCATCCAGTACGCTGCCGCCGCCAACGCCGACGATCATCTCTGGCTGCCAGCCGTCGATGGCCTGCACTATGTGCATCATATCGTGCTGGCTGGGTTCGGCGGGCACAGTATCAATCACCCGCACTTCGCGCCCCTCGTCTCCGAGGATCGTGCGGATCGTCAGCGCGGCGTCTAGCCCGCCAACGTTAGCGTCGGTGACCAGCAGAATGCGTTGTTTTTCGGCCATCATCGGTGCCAGCGCGTCGAATGCTCCTGCACCGCTGATGACGGTGCTGTTTATCGTTGCCACTCTTTTCTCCTCGCAATGATTGAAAATAATCAATCAGGTCGTAGTACTCATCACATCATGGCGAGAATTTATAATTTATCCGCCCATTTAATAACTTGAGCTTGCTCACATTTAATCAAATGCGATTGAATATAATCATTAACGACATTTAATACAGCCAAAAGGAAAAACGATGCGCCACTGCGATAACAGTGTGCTGGTGCTGGCCGATGACTTTACCGGCGCCAACGATGCTGGCGTGTGTCTGGCCGAAGTGGGGATGCGGGTGGAGGTGGCTTTCGACGCCCGCCAGCAGAGCAGCGCTCAGGCGCTGATCCTCAACAGCGATAGCCGGGCCTTATCTGCCGCGAACGCTACCCTGCGCATTACGTCTTTGCTTCAGGACGTAATGACCGACCGCCATCCCTGCTGGATAGTTAAGAAGCTGGATTCAACGCTGCGTGGCAATGTCGGGAGCGAGCTGGAAGCCGCCATGCGTACGCTGGGCTGCCCGGTGGCGGTGCTGGCCCCGGCGTATCCGGCGGCCGGGCGGGTGACGGATGGAGGCAAGTGCTATGTCAACGGGTTGCTGTTGACCGATACCGAGTTTTCCAGCGATCCGAAAACCCCCGTGCAGCAGGCGGATATCGCCGCCCTTATCGGTCTACAAAGCACCATGAAATGCGAGAGCGTCACGGCTGAAACGTTGCCGCAGGCGCTCGCCGTGAAGGATGAAACCTTCCGCGTGCTGATTGTGGATGCGCAAGCGGATGACGATCTTGACGCCATTATTGCCGCCGTCGCGCAGAGCAAAACCCGGCTCCTGCTGGCGGGGTCGGCTGGAATTTGCGAAGCGCTTGCAAGACATGTGCAGCGTTGCCCGTCCGGGCCGCTGCTGGCGGTCGTGGGATCAATGAGTGAAATTGCTCAACGGCAGATTGCCGCGCTCAGCGCGCGCCCACGCATCCAGCACGTTGAAATTGACGTTAGTCATGCCTTTACCGGCGAAATCGCTATTGATGCCCAGGCCATTGCGACGGCGATACGTCAGGGCAATCACTGCGTGGTTTCTACCCCGTCGGACGCGCAAGCCCGCGTCGGTATAGACGCACAGTGTCAGCGCCATGGGGTACCACGCGCCCAATTGGGCGAGCAGATTTGCCGCCACCTCGCGCAGCTTGTTGAGCTGGCGCTTGAGCACTGCCATCCCGGCGCGCTGTACCTGTCCGGCGGTGACGTGGCCATCGCTGTTGCCACGCGCTTGCAGGCGACCGGTTTTCATATTACGGGCCGGGTGGCGCAGTGCGTGCCCTACGGCTTTTTTCTGGGCAGCCGCTGGCAACGCCCGGTAATGACCAAAGCAGGCGGTTTCGGCAGTGCGACAACGCTGCGCGAAGTTGTTGATTTTATCGAGGAGAAAATGAGTGACTAACATCATTGCAGTGACAATGGGCGACCCGGCGGGCATTGGCCCGGAAATTATTATTAAGTCGTTGATAGAGGGGGAGCTGAATGGCGCTCCGGTGGTGGTGATTGGCTGTGTACAAACGTTACGTCGTATTCTGGCGCTGAATATCACTCCGCATGCCGAGCTGCGGGTGATTGACCATCCTTCCCAGGCGCAGTTTAGCGCCGGGACAATCAATATTATTGACGAACCGCTGGCGGACCCCGAGGCGCTCCAGCCCGGGGTGGTCCAGGCGCAGGCCGGGGATTTAGCCTACCGCTGTATTCAACGGGCAACCGCACTGGCGCTGGCTGGAGAAGTTAAGGCAATTGCTACCGCGCCGCTGAATAAGGAAGCCCTGCATCTTGGCGGGCACAACTTCCCGGGGCATACGGAAATGCTGGCGCGTCTGACACAGACCAAAGACTACGCCATGGTGCTGTATACCGATCGTCTGAAGGTGATTCATATTACGACCCATATCTCCATGCGCCAGTTCCTTGATACCCTGAGCCAGCCGCGGGTGGAGACGGTGATCCGCGTGGCGGATCGCTTCCTGAAACGCGTCGGTATTCACCAGCCGCGCATTGCCGTCGCCGGCGTGAACCCGCATGCCGGGGAAAACGGTCTGTTTGGCGATGAGGAAATTCGCATCGTGGCCCCGGCGGTCGCGGCGATGAAAGCGGAGGACATTGACGTTACCGGGCCCTGTCCACCGGATACCGTGTTTATGCAGTGCCACGAGGGGCAGTACGATATGGTGGTCGCGATGTACCACGATCAGGGGCATATTCCGTTGAAGTTGTTAGGCTTTTATGACGGCGTTAATATTACCGCCGGGCTGCCATTTATCCGGACGTCTGCCGACCACGGCACGGCATTTGATATTGCCTGGACAGGTAAAGCGAAGTCTGAGAGCATGGCAACCTCCATTGCGCTCGCCATGCAAATATCACAGGAATAACATGAAGGGATATAACCGGTTAGAGCAGATTATGGACTTTTTAAAAAGCCATAATCTGGTGACTGTCGAACAGCTGGTGGCGGCAACCAATGCGTCGCCCGCCACGATCCGTCGAGACCTGATCAAACTCGATCAGGAAGGCGTCATCAGCCGCACCCACGGCGGCGTGACCCTCAACCGGTTTATTCCTTCTCAGCCGACAACGGTTGAAAAGTCGCAGCGTAGCCCGCAGGAAAAACAGGCTATTGCCAGCGCTGCGGCGGCGCTGGTGAAGGCCGGTGACGCCATCGTGCTGGATGCCGGTACCACCATGATTGAACTGGCGCGGCAAATTACCCATCTGCCGCTGCGGGTGATCACCAGCGATCTGCATATCGCGCTGTTTCTGGCCGAATTTAAGCAAATCGAGGTGACGATTATTGGCGGCCGTATTGATGACAGCAGCCAGTCATGCATTGGCGATCACGGGCGGCGGCTGTTGCAAAATGTGTGGCCGGATCTGGCTTTTGTCAGCTGTAACGGCTGGGATCTGGAAAAAGGCATCACCGCGCCGACGGAAGAAAAGGCGGCGCTGAAGCGAGATTTAATCGCTAATGCCCAGCGCCGCGTCTTGCTGGCGGACAGCTCAAAATACGGCGCATGGTCGTTGTTTAATATCGCGCATCTCGACTCGCTGACGCACATCATCACCGACGCGCATTTAAGCGACGATACGCGGCGGCTGCTGGAAAACGGCACGCCCCGGTTAATCATTGCCGATTAAGCGGGGCGGATTGTTACGGAAGCAGGGCAATATTCTCTTTAATCACCTCAACCGAGCGGGCGAACTTCTCGTGTTCGTCTGCTTCCAGCTGTAGTTCAATAACCTGCTGAACCCCGCTTTGCGCCAGCACGGCCGGCACGCCGATCGCTACGCCGTTTACGCCATATTCACCGTCGAGAATGCAGGAAATCGCCAGCGCGCGGTGGCTGCCGGTGAATACATTGCGGCAGATCTCGGCAATGGTGCCGGCAATGCCGTACTCGGTACAGCCTTTACCGGCATAGATCTCGAATCCCAGCGTGCGCACGCTATCGGCCATCGCCTGGCGATCCAGCGCGCGGCCGGTACGGCGCAGGTAAACCTGCTCGATCGGCGAGCCGTACACCGAAGAGTGCGACCAGACGGGGAACTGGCTGTCGCCGTGTTCACCGAGAATAAACGCGTCAATACTCTGCGCGCCGATATCCAGATCTTGCGCCAGCTTGCGGCGCAGGCGGGTGGTATCAAGCCACACGCCGGTGCCGATCACCTGACTGCGCGGCAGGCCGGACAGCTGCCACACCTGCCAGGTAATGATATCGCAGGGGTTGGTGGCAATCAGAAAGATACCGTTGAAGCCACCGGCCATCATCTGCGGCACGATGCTGTGGACGATTTTCGCGGTGCTTTTCAGCTCATCCAGCCGCGTCTGGGCTGGCTTCAGCGCGCCGCCGGAGACGGTAATCACGGCAATGTCGACGTCGGCGCAGTCGCTGGCGTCGCGACAGGAGATGGTCATCATGCCGGGCATATAGGCGGCGGCATCGCTCAGGTCCTGGGCGTGGGCCTCGGCGCGGGTTCTGTTGAGGTCGACGAGGATCAGTTCTTCGCAAATATTTTGATTCAGCAGCGCATAAGCGGCCGATGCGCCGACGTTACCGGCGCCAATGATCATGACTTTACGGGCTTTGGTGTTCATGGTTATTCCATTGCATGGACAAACAACAGTGGATAAAGCTACTCGTTAACAACGGGATAGCGCAAGACTGAGCCCACAATATAAGTTAAAGATCTGACGTGTTTATGACGAAGCCTGTGGTGGCGCAGGTTCATCAAGCAGCGCAATAAACGCCTCCAGCTGGCGGCTCATCGCGCCACGTCGCCACACCAGCCAGGTGGTGAGCCAGCGCCATTTCTCTGCCAGCGGCCACGCCGAAACCTGATGATGCCCCGGCATGCTTTCCAGCATACTGCGCGGTATTAACGCCAGCCCGGCACCGGCGATGACGCAGGCCAGCATGCCGTGGTAAGACTCCATCTCATGAATGCGCCCGGGCGTAGCCTGATCGGCGTGAAACCAGCTCTCAAAATGGCGTCGATAGGAGCAGTTGGCGCGAAACGCGTAGATGCTGCTGCCGTTGACCTCGCTGGCGCGGGTAATCGGCGGATGGCCGTGCGCGGCGACAATCATCATCTCTTCCGGATAGACCGGCATACCGTCAAGACCAGGGTGCATCACCGGGCCGTCAACGAAGGCCGCGCTCAGGGTGCCTTCCAGCACGCCGTCGGTCATGGTGCCGGACGGGCCGGTGGCCAGGTCGAATTGAATGCGCGGGTAGCGACGGTTGTAGCGCGCGAGCGTCTCCGGAATGCGCACAGCCGCGGTGCTCTCCAACGCGCCGAGGGCGAACAGCCCCTGCGGTTCATCGCCAGCGACCACCATTCTGGCTTCATCCACCAGCGCCAGAATTTGCTGACTGTAGCGTAGAAATCTGTGCCCGGCCGGCGACAGGCGCAGACGCTGATTCTCACGAATAAACAGCTCAACGCCGAGATCCGCTTCCAGCTGGCGAATGCGGGTGGTCAGGTTCGACGGCACGCGGTGGACCTTCTGCGCGGCCTGGGTAATGCTGCCGGTTTGGGCGACGGCGTTAAACATCTCCAGCTGGGTTAAATCCATTGCGTTCTCGTTTTGTGAATGGTCAGGTTAATATTATTCAGTTTTCATAAACGGAAGAGTAGGCGAGGATATCACCATGATGCAATCAATCAGAGAGAAAAAGATGACTTCACCTGCTACCCATGCCGTCTCCGTTAACCCGGCGAACGGCGAAACCATCGCCGCGCTGCCGTGGGCGTCCTCTACCGATGTCGACCTGGCGATTACGCTGGCCGACACAGGTTTTCGTCAGTGGCGCAAGGCATCCGTTGCCCAGCGCACCGACGCGCTGCGCGCGATTGGCCGCGTATTGCGTGAACGCGGTGAAGAGATGGCGCAGTGTATTACCCGCGAAATGGGCAAACCGATTAAACAAGCGCGCGGTGAAGTGGCGAAATCGGCCCACCTGTGCGACTGGTATGCCGAACACGGCCCGGCGATGCTGGCAACCGAGGCCACCCAGGTGGAAAACCAGCAGGCGGTAATTGAGTATCGCCCGCTAGGGCCGGTGCTGGCGGTCATGCCGTGGAACTTCCCGCTGTGGCAGGTTTTGCGCGGCGCTGTGCCAATTATGCTGGCGGGCAACAGCTACCTGCTTAAGCACGCCCCGAACGTGATGGGCTGCGCGGCGCTGATTGGCGACATCGTTGCCCAGGCGGGCGTACCGGCCGGCGTCTTTAACTGGGTGAATGCGACCAATGACGGCGTATCGCAGATTATCAACGACCCGCGTATCGCCGCGGTCACCGTGACCGGCAGCGTACGAGCGGGCAAGGCGATTGGCGCACAGGCCGGCGCGGCGCTGAAAAAATGCGTGCTGGAGCTGGGCGGTTCCGATCCGTTTATCGTGCTGAACGACGCGGATATCGACACCGCGGTGCAGGCGGCAGTGATTGGCCGTTATCAGAATACCGGGCAGGTCTGTGCGGCGGCGAAGCGCTTTATCGTTGAAGCGGGCATCGCCGGGCAGTTTACCGAAAAGTTCGTGGCGGCCGTATCGGCGCTGAAAATGGGCGATCCGCGCGATGAAGAGAATTATCTCGGCCCGATGGCGCGTTTCGACCTGCGCGATGAGCTGCATGGTCAGGTCATGGCCACGGTAAACGAAGGGGCGACGCTGCTGCTGGGCGGCGAGCTGCTGAGCGGCGAAGGCAACTATTACCCGGCAACCGTGCTGGCTGACGTTGCGCCAACGATGACCGCATTCCGCCAGGAAATGTTCGGACCGGTGGCGGCGATTACCGTCGCGCGCGATGCCGACCACGCGCTGGCGCTGGCAAATGACAGCGAGTTTGGCCTTTCGGCAACGGTGTTCACCGCCGATCCGGCACAGGCGCAGCGCTTTGCCGACGAGCTGGAGTGTGGCGGCGTGTTTATCAACGGCTACAGCGCCAGCGATGCGCGCGTGGCGTTCGGCGGCGTGAAAAAAAGCGGCTTTGGCCGCGAGCTGTCGCATTTCGGCCTGCGCGAGTTCTGTAACGTGCAAACGGTATGGAAAGATCGCCGATAAGCGAAACGACGTAGCCCTTACGCTCTGTTATACTCCCAGGCCGAAAATAGCCTGTGGGCAAGGAGTGGTAAGTGGCTACGGTTATCAATAATGCCATGCTGGCGTCGATCCTCGACGACGTCAGGCCGCTGGTTGGGCAGGGGAAAGTGGCGGACTATATTCCGGCGCTGGCCTGCGTCAGCGGCCAAAAACTGGGAATCGCCATCAGCACCATCGACGGCCAGCATTTTAGCGCCGGCGACGCCAGCGAGCGTTTCTCTATTCAATCGATTTCTAAAGTCCTGAGTCTGGTAGTGGCGATGAATCACTATCAGGCTGAGGAGATCTGGTCGCGCGTCGGCAAAGATCCGTCCGGTCAGCCGTTTAACTCGCTGTTACAGCTGGAGATTGAGCAGGGTATTCCGCGCAACCCGTTTATTAACGCCGGTGCGCTGGTGGTCTGTGACATGCTGCAAGGGCGACTGAGCGCGCCGCGTCAACGTATGCTGGAGATCGTGCGCAAGCTGAGCGGCGTGTCGAACATTGGCTATGACGCACAGGTCGCGCGCTCGGAGTTTGAACATTCGGCGCGTAATGCGGCCATCGCCTGGCTGATGAAATCGTTCGGTAACTTCCACCACGACGTGGCGACGGTACTGCAAAACTATTTCCATTACTGCGCGCTGGAGATGAACTGCGTGGAGCTGGCGCAGACCTTTCTGTTCCTCGCCAACCAGGGGCGGGCGCCGCACCTTGATGCGCCGGTGATCACCCCAATGCAGACGCGGCAGGTGAATGCGCTGATGGCGACCAGCGGCATGTACCAGAACGCCGGTGAATTTGCCTGGCGGGTGGGGTTACCGGCGAAATCCGGCGTCGGCGGCGGCGTGGTGGCGATTGTGCCCCATGAAATGGCGATTGCCGTCTGGAGCCCGGCGCTGGACGAGGCGGGTAACTCGCTGGCGGGCGTGGCGGCGCTGGAAAAACTCACGCAGCAGATAGGACGTTCGGTTTACTGATGGATACCCTCGACAGTTTGTTTGCGCGGCTGCAACGTTCAACGTTCCGCAGCCGTTTTCGCCTTGGCGTCAAAGAGCGGCAGTATTGTATCGATAAAGGCCCGGAGGTGATTGATAGTCACGCGGCCGATTTTATCGCCGGGCGTCTGGCCCCCGCACAGCCGAAAAATGACGGTAAACAGACGCCTATGCGCGGTCACCCGGTGTTTATTGCCCAGCACGCCACCGCCACCTGCTGCCGCGGCTGTCTGGAAAAGTGGCACCATATTCCTCAGGGGCAGGCGCTGAGCGCCGAGCAACAGCGTTATATTGTGGGCGTTATTCACCACTGGCTGGTCATCCAGATGAATCATCGCGCTCGCTAGCACGCCTAAGTTTATTCTGAAAAGCTATCTATTTTGATAGCTTGATTCGACATACCGCGCTCAATATGATAGCGCTGGCATCGTGTCGGAATAATTTACGCTATGAACAGTTTTGACAAACTTATTACGAATAATGGGGTGGCGGGAACCCGGTTTGTCAGACGGATGTATCTGATGCGGATGCTCGGCACCTTCCTCTGTTTTCTGCCTATCCTGTCGGTCCTCATTGAGCATCACCAGCCAAAATTTTTGCAGGTTCTGCTGGCGATGAATGCGTTCATCTGGCCAACGGTGGCCTATGTCCGCGCGATGCGCTCGCCGATCCCGCGCCAGGTGGAACAGCAAAATCTGCTGTGGGATGCGGGAGCGGGCGGCTTCTGGATAGCGATGATGGCCGTGAACCCGCTGCCGTCGGTGACGATCGCGACGATCCTGCTCACCGACCGACTTTCCGCTGGCGGAAAAGCGCTGATGCGCCGCGCCGCGGTAATGCTGCTGGCCTGCTTTGCCGTGAGCTGGGCGCTGAGCGGTATGCCATTTAACGGCTACGTCAGCCAGCGCACCATGCTGGCCACGCTGCCGCTGATCTCCCTCTACGTACTGGCGCTCAGCCTGCTGACCGACGGCATTGCCGTCAAGCTGCGCCTGAAAAGCCTGGAGCTGGAACGTATTGCGATGCTCGATCCGCTGCTGGACATCGCCAACCGTAGGCTGCTGGAGCAGCGCATCGCCTGGGAGCTGATTCGGCTGAAGCAAAACTGCGGCCATTCGCTGCTGATGTTTATCGATCTCGATAATTTCAAAGAGATTAACGATCGCTTCGGCCATAAGGTTGGCGACGTGATGCTCAAAACGGTGTCACAAATTTTGCAGATGGCGACGCGCGCAACCGATACCCCCGCGCGTTTAGGGGGCGATGAATTTGTGATCCTGCTTCCCGATACCAGCCTGGAGGAGGGGCGCTCGATTGCCCAGCGTATTATGGATGCCACCGCGGTGGTGACAGAGCGTCCGGACCATCGCCAGACGCTGACGCTAAGCATCGGTATTGCCGACGCGCTGCCGGAAATGCTGGAGGTGTCCGACTGGCTGCAGGCGGCGGATAGCGCGCTGTATGAGGCAAAACGTCGCGGTAAGAACCAGATCTTTGCGCATTAGCGCATGATAAGAAAATACGATGATCCTCTGTATTGTGTTATCAATAAGTTAACGCAATAGTGATAGTTTCATTTTCAGGAGACCATCATGACCGCATCGTTCACCCTGCATACCTTTTCTGACGCCGATATTCTCGCCCATCTTGCGCCGTTGTCTGACGTACTGGCCAACTGCGTTAACGGCGGTGCGTCTGTCAGTTTCATGCTGCCTTTTCATCACGAGACTGCGCTGGCGTTCTGGCAGCGTACGGCTGCCAGCGTGGCGCGGGGTGAACGCATTGTGCTGGTGGCCAAAGATGTCGACCAGACGATCGTCGGCACCGTGCAGCTGATTATCGATCAGCCGGAAAACCAGCCGCATCGCGCCGATGTCGCAAAATTGCTGGTGCACGAGCGCGCCCGTCGCAGCGGTATTGCGCGAGCGCTGATGCAGCGCCTGGAAGCGGTCGCGGCCGATGCGGGGAAAAACGTGCTGGTGCTGGATACCGCCACCGGCAGCGGGGCGGAGAACTTCTATCAGCGCTGTGGATGGCAGAAAGTGGGCGAAGTGCCGCGCTATGCCCTTATGCCAGACGGCGCGCTCACGGCGACCTCGATTTTTTACAAATTTTTATAGACTCACTATTTATTCTCGCAGTTTTGATCAAAACAGGGTTTCATAAGCGGAAAATCTGATAAGTTATTAGACCAATTGAGCAGGCTGTATGACTAATCCAGAAAGGAACCCATTGTGAAAACACTGAACCGCCATGATTTCCCCGGTGCCCAATACCCTGAACGTATTATCCAGTTTGGCGAAGGAAACTTCCTGCGCGCGTTTGTTGACTGGCAGATTGACCTGCTGAACGAAAAAACCGACCTGAATTCAGGCGTCGTGATCGTTCGTCCGATTGCCAGCGACTTCCCGCCTTCACTCAGTACTCAGGACGGCCTGTACACCACTATTATTCGTGGTCTGAATGAGAAGGGTGAAGCGGTGAGCGATGCGCGTCTGATCCGTTCCGTCAACCGTGAAATCAGCGCCTATAACGATTATGCCGAGTTCCTCAAGCTGGCTCATAACCCGGACATGCGTTTTGTGTTTTCCAACACCACCGAAGCGGGCATTAGCTACCACGCGGGCGACAAGTTCGACGACGCGCCGGCCGTTAGCTACCCGGCGAAACTGACGCGTCTGCTGTTCGAACGCTTCAGCCACTTCAACGGTGCGGCGGATAAAGGCTGGGTAATCATTCCTTGTGAACTGATTGATTATAACGGTGAAGCGCTGCATGAGCTGGTGGTTCGCTACGCGCAGGAGTGGGCGCTGCCGGCAGAATTCATGACCTGGCTGAACGAGTCTAACGCCTTCTGCTCAACCCTCGTTGACCGTATCGTGACCGGCTATCCGCGTGATGAAGCCGCTCAGCTGGAAGCGGAACTGGGTTATAAAGATGGCTTCCTCGATACCGCGGAACACTTCTACCTGTTCGTTATTCAGGGGCCAAAATCACTGGCTAGCGAGCTGCGTCTGGACAAGCTGGCGCTGAACGTGCTGATTGTCGACGACATCAAACCGTATAAAGAGCGTAAAGTCGCAATCCTTAACGGTGCGCACACCGCGCTGGTGCCGGTGGCCTTCCAGGCCGGTATTGATACCGTGGGCGAAGCGATGAACGATGCGGAAATCTGCGCATTCGTTGAAAAAGCGATTCACCAGGAGATTATCCCGGTGCTGGATCTGCCGAAAGACGAGCTGGAATCCTTTGCCAGCGCGGTAACCGGCCGTTTCCGTAACCCGTACATTAAACACCAGTTGCTGTCTATCGCGCTGAACGGTATGACCAAATTCCGTACCCGCATCCTGCCGCAGCTGCTGGCGGGGCAGAAGGCGAGCGGCAAGCTGCCGGCACGTTTAACCTTCGCATTGGCGGCGCTGATAGCTTTCTACCGCGCAGAACGCAACGGTGAAGCGTATCCGGTGCAGGATGATGCGCACTGGATCGACCGCTATCAGCAGCTGTGGGCGCAGCATCGCGACCAGCAGATTAGCACTACCGATCTGGTGAAAGCGGTACTGTCCGTCAGCGAACACTGGGAGCAAGATCTTACACAGGTTTCCGGATTGGTCGAACAGATCTCCGCCGACCTCGACGCGATTCTGACTCAGGGTATGCGTAAAGCGGTACAGCCGCTGTGCTAATCACACGCTAAGCACATTATCAAACCCGGCACTCGCCGGGTTTTTTATTGGCTAGTGCAGCAGAGCACATCAGCCATGAGAGTCTGCATCTTAATTAGTTACAACATACATATTTTACTAGCGCTTTATCCCCCTGAAACATCGAGCAAAAGGGGCCTGCCAGTAAAAATTTCGCGAGCAGATCATACCATTCCTGCCTGGCTATCGCTTGAATACATGATGAAGATCACGTTTAATACACAACTTATTAACCTGATTGATATAAATATGATCGTTCGTCCTCACCAGCACTGGCTGGCGCGCATTTTTGTGTGGCATGGGTCGGTACTACCGAAAATCTTCTCACGCTTACTGCTCAATTTTCTGCTGTCGATAGTGGTGATCCTCATTCTGCCGTGGTATTCATCGCTTGGCGTGAAGCTGACCGTCGCGCCGTTCAGTATTCTCGGCGTCGCCATTGCTATCTTTCTTGGCTTTCGCAATAACGCCTGCTATTCGCGCTACGTTGAAGCGCGACAGCTGTGGGGGCAGCTGATGATTGCATCGCGCTCTCTGCTGCGCGAGGTCAAAAATACCCTGCATAACGATCCCCATGTGAGTGAATTTGTCGGCCTGCAAATCGCCTTTGCCCACTGTCTTCGCCTGACCTTACGCCGCCAGCCCGCGCGCGCCGTGCTGGCAAAATATCTCAGCGAGCAGCACCTTAATCAGGTGATGGCCGCGCAGTCTCCGGCAAACCGCATTTTGCTGATTATGGGCGACTGGCTGGCGGAGCGGCGCCGGGCAGGCGAGCTGTCGGATATTCTGTTCCACAGCCTGAATATTCGTCTCAACGACATGTCTATCGTGCTGGCGGGCTGTGAACGTATTGCCAACACGCCGGTGCCGTTCGCCTATTCGCTGATTTTGCATCGTACCGTCTATCTGTTTTGCATCATGCTGCCGTTCGCGCTGGTCGTCGATTTGCACTACATGACGCCATTTGTTTCGGTGCTGATCTCATACACCTTTATTTCGCTGGATACGCTGGCGGAAGAGCTTGAAGAACCTTTCGGTCTGGAAAATAATGACTTACCGCTGGATGCTATCTGTAATGCCATCGAGATCGATCTGCTGCAAATGAACGATGCCACCCAGATACCCGCGCGCCTCACCGTCGATAAGTACTATCAACTCAGCTAAGGGGTAGCCCGTGACCGTTGTTAACCGTCCGATTCAGGCCGAAGATAAAGCCCAGTGGCTCATGCTATGGAAAGGTTATAACGATTTTTACGGCAGCACGCTGGCGGATGAGGTCACGGAACGGACCTGGCAGCGGGTGCTGGATCCCGAATCGTCAATTTTTGGCCGGGTCGCCGTCGTGGATGGGCAGGTGGTCGGCTTTGCGCTGTGCGTCTTGCACGAAGGCACCTGGGTGACGTCCCCCATTTGTTATCTGGAAGATTTATTCGTCGACCCGGCGTACCGCGGCCGGGGAATTGCCCGCCAGCTCATGCAATTCGTGCTAAATGAGGCCAAAGAGCAGGGGTGGTCACGTTTCTACTGGCATACGCGTATTCATAATCCTGCTCGTAAGCTTTATGATGAATTCATCGCTGCGGATGATTACGTACGATATTGTGTTAGACTTTAAACCGAACATGCAGAATAAATCATTAAGGTTTTCCATGTTTAATGGTTGCACCGACATAAGGAGAATCAAAATGGAAAAGCGAATCGAAACTGCCGTTAACCTCATTCTGTTCATTTCGCTGTTTGCGACCGCCTGGGACCTGTCGCTGGTTCGTTCCTTCAGCTGGTAAGCTGAAGCGGGCATAGCCTAAACCACCGATACGGGCGTGGGACCTGCTGCGCCCTTGTTCAATGCCTCAACATCCCAATAATCAACGGCTTTTAGGCTAATTACCCACAAGGTTGTGCACCGTTTCTGTGGATAACATTGGCCGCTTCACCCCTGGAACGTATTACGCCACTCGCCGGGGCTGACCCCCATTTTTTCACGAAAGGCCTGTCGAAACGTGATGGATGACTGAAATCCCGAACGTTCCGCGACCTGTTCAATAGAAAGCTGGGTGCTCTCCAGCAGCGATTGGCTACGCCGCAGGCGTTCGGTCATGATCCATTCGCCAATCGACATGCCGGTAGCCTTCTGGAAGTGGCGGGTCAGGGTGCGACGACTCATCGCCGCCCGCTCGGCAAGTGCATCAATACTGAGCGGTTGCTCCAGATTCTGCTGTAAAAATTCCAGTAACTCGTTGATGCGTCTGTCACTGGTATTTTGCGGCACCGCTTGCTCAATGTACTGCGCCTGGCCGCCTTCCCGGTGCGGCGGCGTCACCATACGCCGGGCGATCTGGTTGGCTACGCGGGTGCCAAAACGCTGGCGAATCACATACAGGCAGCAGTCCAGCGCCGCAGCGGTACCGGCGGAGGTGATCAGCCCGTCGTCGTCAGTATACAGAACATTAACGTCGAGACTGACGTGCGGAAAAAGCCGCACAAACGCTTTTTCATACTCCCAGTGGGTGGCCGCACGGTGGCGATCGAGCAACCCTGCATACGCCAATACAAAGGTGCCAAGGCACAGGCCGACCAGCGTGGCGCCGTTATTACGTGCGGTTGTTAATGCTTTCAGTAATGCAGGTGAAGGTATTTCATCCACATCATGCCAGAAGGGCACGATAACAATTTCACATTGGGCAAGGGTTGAGAAGTCTGCGTCGGCCATCACCGCCGTTCCTTCTTTTGACCAGACCATCCCCGGCGTTTCAGCACAGATATAGCGCGTGAAGCGTTTTTCACTGCTGGCGCTGTCGCCGAACAAAATTAGCGGCACAGAGAAATGGAAAGTACTGAAGCCTTCGCTGGCGACGATGGCAACCGAGGTGGTGGTCATAACATTATCTCATTTTAGTACGTGACAGTGTCACCATTAGCGGGGGCGCTTACAAAATCCGATATCTGATTATCACGCGCATATTCCAGCAATGCGCGACGCGTAACCAGGCAGTGATTGACCGCTTCCATATGCGTACCCACGATTTGCGCCTGAGGTAACAGGGCATGAACCCGCAGGAGATCTTCTTTACCAAAGATGATTGGCCCAAATCCCAGTATATGCGCCCAGCCGGTGTTCATGATAACGACCTCTGGCTGATAATGGCGCAGATTCTCCTCGATACCGGCTGTCCAGATTGAATCGCCGATCAGATAGAGCGTTTTTTCATCAGGATGCTGAAAAACCACACCGCTGGCTTCGCCCAGCCGTTCGGCCAGCTCAGGCACGGCATATGCAGCATCAGAGCCATGCTGCCCACTCGTTTTGATTAGCATAATATCGCCGAAATGGCTGCTCTGGGAAAGCAGACGCAGCTCGGTAAAGCCCTGAGCACGCAGCAGCGCTTCGTCACCGGAATTCTGGACGTAAATCAGCATCGATTTCGGAATTGCGGCAGCGGCGGCGTCATCCCAATGATCGAGATGGGTATGCGTTACGATGATGGCATCCACGTCCAGCAGGCTATCAATAGCGACCGGAAGCTCGACCATTGGGTTACGAATCTGCGCGCGCGCGGTGCCTTCAAAGCCAGGATAGGTGTCTTTTGCGGCGAGCATAGGGTCGATGAGAAAGCGTTTACCAGCGTAAGTTATCAACTGCGTGGCGTTACGTATTTGCGTAATGTTCATCGTCAAAATCTTCCATATTATGGGGGAGTGAAGACAGTATGCGGGATCGATAAAAAACTGCCGTTGGCTGAAAGCCAGTTTTCGATGGTATTGGGCCAATATGGCGGCCCGAGGGATGAACAATGCCTTTCAGGCATGGCAAGTATGAAAAATCAGTATAGAAATAGCGCGGGTGAGGCATAGACAGTGAGGCATTTTTGTATTTATCATACAAATGAAGTGAGCCACAGCGTATACGCGTACTATTCATTCATTCGTGGGTCTTTGATTATGTCCGCAGAAGTTAATGCACTTATCGTGCTTGCCCAACTTAACGAAACGAAGGGTTTTTACCGTCGTGCGCTGCGCATCTGGCGGGAAGTTTCTACGCATTTTGACGCAGATAAAACACAGTGCCGCCTGGCATCCGAAAAAATAGATGCCTGTCATTTACATTTGCAAATAAAATCACCGTCTGTGGCGCTGGCGGGGAGTGAGAAAAAACAGCTCGTTGAGCGTGACAAAATACACATTCAGCAATTGCTCAAGCAGGGATACAGTATTAAAGAGGTCCAGCTGATGACCGGAAGATCGAGCGCTTTTATCTATAAATATAACCCGCGAAGTAAACCGATTCATTAGTAACTGGAAGGCGGTACGCCGAATGCCTGCCGAAAAGCATAGCTAAATGCCGCCGTGCTGGAATAACCGACTTCCAGCGCAACGGCGGTCACATTTTTATTTTTCTTTAGCAGCATCACCGACTCCAGAATACGCATTTTCTGCTTCCATGCGCTAAACGGAAGCCCGGTCTCTTTTTTGAAATGACGGGAAAAAGTACGGGCTGACATGCCCAGATGGTCGGCCCAATATTCCATCGAATGCTCCAGCGCCGGTGATTCCTGAATCGTCCGGCATACTTCTATCAGCGCGGCATTATGCGGCCACGGTAGCATCAGTTCTACCTCCGGCAGTTGCAAAATCACATCAAGCAGCACGCTCACCAACTGACCTTCCTTACCGGCCATATCATAACGTTCCGGCGTATTAGTGGTGGCATAATGAATAAACTCGCGGACAAAATCGCTGATTGCCACCATTTTGCAGTCGTTAATCGGCTCGGGTAAAAACGCAGGTTCGATATCCACACTTTCCAGATGCACATCATCCAGCGCCCACACCGCGTGCGTGATATTGTGCGGGATCCAGATCCCGTAGTGGGCCGGGATGACCCAGCATTTTCCCGCGACATCAATACGCATGCTGCCGGTACGGGCAAAGTGGAACTGAGCGAAGGCGTGGCTGTGATCGGCAACATGATTGTTGGCTTCCAGCACGTAGGAGCGAAAGTAAACCGATTGCGGCAGCTCTTTCATCGAATCGTCCTGCGATGAAAACCATTTTTTAGGCTGCACGGTAGAAAAAGGAGGGCGTTCGTCGAACATTATGACGTCTACTCGATAAATTATGTCCTCACATCATAATACATACCATCATGTTATCAATGATAATCTCACGCAGAATATACTGACTTGAAGATGGATTAAGATTATGGCGACGGTTTGCTCAGACGTAATAAATGTTGAAGAATTGAATGATAATTGGTCACGGATGGCGAACGAGCTGCTCCAGCAGGCGGATATTAAGATTAACGGTTCCCGGTCCTGGGATATTCAGGTTCATCACGCCGACTTTTTTAAGCGCGTATTCCAGCAAGGTTCTTTAGGCTTTGGTGAAAGTTATATGGATGGGTGGTGGGACTGTGAGCGGCTGGATATTCTGTTCTGTAAAATTCTGAAAGCTAAACTGGATAAACAGATGCCGGGCAACCTGAAAGATATTCTGCGTGTTGCGAGCGCACGGTTGTTTAATCTCCAGTCTCGCCGCCGTTCCTGGATTGTCGGTAAAGAACACTACGATATTGGCAACGATCTGTTCTCCCGTATGCTCGATCCGCATATGCAGTATTCCTGCGCCTACTGGCGTGAAGCGGATTCGCTGGAAGACGCGCAAAACGCCAAGCTGAAGATGATTTGTGAAAAGCTGCGGCTGAAGCCCGGTATGCGGCTGCTGGATATCGGCTGCGGCTGGGGCGGCCTGGCAGCCTATGCGGCGCGAAACTACGGCGTTAGCGTGGAGGGCGTGACCATTTCACAGGAACAGCAAAAAATGGCCCAGCAGCGCGGCGAAGGGCTGGACGTCACGATACTGCTACAGGACTATCGCGACCTGGATAAAACCTACGATCGCATCGTCTCCGTGGGAATGTTCGAACACGTTGGCCCCAAAAACTACGACACCTATTTTCGTGTGGTCGATCGCTGCCTGAAACCGAACGGATTGTTTTTATTGCATACCATCGGCAGCAATGAAACCGGGGTAAACGTCGACCCGTGGATCAACAAGTATATTTTCCCGAACGGTTGCCTGCCGTCAATTCGCCAGATTGCCAGCGTCAGTGAATCACGGCTTATTATGGAAGACTGGCATAATTTCGGCAGCGATTACGACAAAACGCTGATGGCCTGGCACCAGCGTTTTAACCAGGCGTGGCCCGATCTGGCAGTGCGCTATACGCCGCGTTTCCGCCGTAGGTTCAACTACTATCTGTGTGCCTGCGCCGGTGCTTTCCGCGCCCGTGATATTGAGCTTTGGCAGGTGTTGTTCAGCCGTGGAACCGAAGGTGGGATGTACGTCTATCGTTAATCGGTGAGGATGGCATAGCGCGCTATGCCATCTTTAAGCTGATGTATATTCAGAACATGCCGTAAAGCAGGGCTGATACCGTCAGAATACCGCTTGCCATCACCATCACGGAAATAGCGCCGCGCAGAGGTTTGAGCGCCTCGCGGGTAAAGATTAACCAGGTTGGAATGATAAACAGGAATATGGCGATTAACGGCCCGCAAAGCGTTTCGATCATATTAATCACATCCGGGTTAATATAAACCACCACTGAGGTGACAATAAACATTAAGGCCGAAATCATTAATTTAATCTGTTTAATATGGCTGGTGCGCTTAATACGGAACAGATCGGTGGCCAGAACGTTGAACGTTTCGGCCACCGGCATCGAAATCCCCAGGAATGATTTTGTCATCCCCAGAATTGCAATCAGTGGCGCCAGATAGATCATCACATTCATCCCGTCATTACCGCCAATCACCGACAGCACGTTCAGGTTTTGCGCCTTCGCCATTTCAAAGGTTTCACGCGGGGTGCTTAAAATGCAGCTCAGCACGAAGAAGATAATACTGAAGAAGATCAGACCGTAGGCGCGACGAATCACGCGAATGGACTGATTTTCGCCGCCGTTACCCGGCTCGCGATACCATGACGCCAGCGCTGGAATCAACGGTGCGGAGCACAGAGAGAAGGCGATCAGCGGCAGCGTTAACCACATATCTTTCAGCGAACTTCCCACGGAGGTAGTGTGCGTCAGCTGCCAGGCGTGGGTGATATTGTGAATGTTCCACGCCGGAATTTGCGACGCGGCCACTACGATAATTGCCATGGCGAATGGCAGCGCCAGCGCGCTCAGGGTACTGACCACTTTATCGCGGCCTTTACTGAGGACGAGGTGCAGAATGGCCAGCACGACCAGCGTCAGGGCGGCGCGGTTGATGCCAGTGATGTGTAAACGTTCATTCATAAAATGACCGAGGGCGTTAATCAGCGAGACGGCATAGACCAGCGTCACCGGATAGTGCGCCACGCAGAAGAACAGCTTCATCGCCTGACGGCCTTTGGCGCCGAAAAACGAGCCGAACAGCGGCAGCGTGCGGTCATTATGCTCGTGCCCGGCGTTGTCGCGCATAAAAACGCGGCAAATCAGCACGTGCGGCACTAACGACAGCGGGAAAGCGAGCAGCAGCAGGAGAATAAAGACTAGCGGACCGCGCGTGCCGATTTCTACCGGCAGGAAAAGCGTGCCTGCTCCGACGGTAGCGCCATACACACCCATCATCCAGATGGTGTCCTTTTTCGTCCATTGAGGACGAGATATGTTGGTGTCTTTAGTCATAGTACTCATATATATCGAGAATAACGCGAACGTTAATGGCGAATTATTGATTATCCAAATGGGAATGGAATGTTGTGAGGTAGGGTTATTTTTATATTATGTATTCATCATGTTCGTTTTCGATACTACGGGGAGTACGACGGCGGCTGCAAGCTTTTTTTCTTATTAACCGCTGAATGAGAAGATATTAATGACGGTGCTTCACACGTATGTAACTTATAACGACTTTTATTAAAGGAACCAGCCAGTAGTGGCTGATTCCTTGTGGATATTAATTGCCCCAGCGGCTTTTTAAATAATCGACGGCCTGCTGCGTTTGCGGTTTTTCAAGATAACCCTCGCGGAACAGAATGGTGCCGTTGATGTTGGCGGCTGATTCATTGAGGTCAATCTGCTTTTTCAGCTCCGGCACGCCGCCTTCGATGGTCCAGTCCGGCTCATTTTTCGACGGTTCGCCCACTTTATACAGCGCAATACCGATGTAAAGGCGCGTATTGGTCGGTTTCACCACGTCGGCCCACCATTTTGCCAGCACGTCGTATCGAACCGCATCGCGGGCGAACGGCCAGTAAATTTGCGGAGCGATGTAGTCCAGCAGCCCTTGCTGCACCCACTGACGGGTATCAGCATAGGATTCATCATAGGCCGCCGCGCCGCGCGTCTCGGAGCCTGCCGGATCGTGCGAACGGTTACGCCAGACGCCCGCCGGGCTCACGCCAAACTCGACGTTCGGGTTCAACTGCTTAATCGTGCGGGAGACCTGGGCGATCAGCTCCTGCGTATTGTGCCGACGCCAGTCCGCTTTGGAGGCAAAGCCCTGGCCGTAGCGGCGGAAGGTGATGCTGTCGTTCAGCGAGGAACCGGCGGTTTCGGTATAGAAATAGTCGTCAAACTGTACGCCGTCGACGGGGTAACGGGACACCACTTCCGCCACGATGCTGGTGATCCAATCGCGCGCTTCCGGAATGCCCGGGTCGAGCACAAAACGGTCGCTGGCGGTGCGGATCCAGTCGCGATGCAGCACAAACACGCTGGGCGGCGTCATCGACAGGGTGTTATTCAGTGCGGTGACCGTCGACGGCTTAGTATTGGTGGAAACCCGGTACGGGTTGAACCAGGCGTGGACCTTCATGCCGCGTTTGTGCGCTTCGTCGAGCATAAACTGCAGCGGATCGTAGCCCGGGTATTCGCCAATATTACCGGTCATGACATCCGACCACGGCAGAATGTCAGACTTCCACAGCGCGGTACCGTCCGGCTTCACCTGGAAAAAAACGGTATTGATGCCGAGGGTTTTCAGCTTATCGAGTTTTGCCCGCAGCGCGGCCTGCTGTTGTTCAACGCGCAGGGTGGCGTTAGGCGCATTGATGGAGCTTATCGGCGGCCAGTCCAGGCGAGAGACCGTCGTCAGCCAGACGCCGCGCATCGGTTGATTGCTCTGCTGCGTGGTGCCCGGTTTCACGGTCGAGGAGGGCGTGGTTGACTGCTTAGAATCACAGCTCGCTAATAAAAGCGCGGCGACGATCAGCGCGCTGGCCTTTTTCAGGGTGGAGAGGCGGGAAAAACGAGAGGAGCTGGAAGTCATAGGTGCCGTTATTCGGGTTGTCACGAGTGGAGAACATTTTCGTACTATTTGCGGCGAAGTCAATCGCTTAGCCGGCCGTTTACGCTCTCTGTACAATCCCTGTCCGGTCTGCGCGCGTTAAGCCATTATTATTTTGATAAAAAGCGATTATTACTTTGATAAAAGCCATGCTGCACGGGAATCATTCTCACCCATCATCGCTTTTGCTGGACATATTTCACGCAACGGTGCTGCTTTTACGCGTGCACAATCACAAAAACGAACCCTGACGGCCACGTCGTTGATCTCTGGCACAAATCTTGGATTTGTACGTAGCGATGGGCTTTTCCCGTGGGCTACTTACAGGATTGATAATAAGGGGAACGTTATGTGTGCTTTGCGTTCAGCGTCGCCAGGACGCGTGGATGGAATGGCGAAAGTCAAAGGAACCGCCATATACGGCGATGATATTACGCTGCCGGATATGCTCTACGGCGTCTGCCGCTATGCGGATATTCCAGCGGGTAAAATTGAAGAGCTGGATCTCAGCGACGCGCTGGCGGTCGACGGCGTGGTCAGGATTGCGACCTGGCAGGATATTCCCGGCACGCCGGTGGTGGGCGTTATCGTTAAAGATTACTTGCCGATAGTGAAAGATGAGGTGGTCTTTCACGGCGACGTCATCGCCGTTGTCGCCGCAACCACCTATGAGGCGGCGTGCGAAGCGGCCGACAAAATCCGCGTACGCTACACGCCGTATACGCCGCTGACCGACGTGGAAGCGGCGCTGGCACCGGATGCGCGGCGAATTCACCCGGAGCGCGAGGACAATATTGCCGCGCATCACCACACCCTCAAAGGCGATATCGAAAAAGGATTTGCCGACTCGCGGCATATCCTTGAACGAGAATATGAAGTGGGCTTCCAGGAACACGCCTACATTGAGCCGGAAGTGGTGCTGACCTGGCTGGACCCGACCGACGGCAGCCTGATTATTTCCGGCTCCATTCAGAACCCGCACCGGGTGCGCGGCTTTGTGGCCAAATTTATGGGCTGCCCGCAGAGCCAGATTAACGTCAAACGCGCGGTCATGGGCGGCTCGTTTGGCGGTAAAGATGATGTGATTGACCATCTGGCCTGCCGTTCGGCGCTGCTGACGCGCTTGACCGGGAAGCCGATAAAATTCGCCTATACCCGCGAACAGTCGATCGTTGAAAGCTGCAAGCGCCACCCGTACAAAATGAAATACAAAGTTGGGTTGAACGACGCCGGGCGTATCCAGGCGATGAAAATCGATATTCTGGCCGACAGCGGCGGCTATGCGGCCTCATCGCCGTTTGTCACCTGGCGTTCTTCGGTACAGGCGGCGGGGCCGTACGCGATCCCCAACGTTCATATCGATGTGAAGGCGGTGTACACCAATAACAGCTATACCTCGGCGATGCGCGGTTTTGGCTCGCCGCAGGTGGTCTATGCCAACGAATCGTTGATGGATGAAATTGCGGAGTATCTGAACATATCACCGGTTGAAATACGCGAAATCAATGCGTTACGTCAGGGTGATACGTCGGTAACCGGCCAGGTTTTCGATCAGCACACGGTGTCGGCGCACGAGGTGCTGAAAAAGGCCGCCGCCTCGGCGGAGTTTATGGCCAAGCGCAAGCATTACCACGTGCTGAACGAGCAAGGCGGCGTCTACCGCTACGGCATTGGGTTAGCGCTCAGCTACCGCGGCTGCTCCATCGGTGCGGAAGGGGTGGATACCTCAACGGCGCTGATTCAGGTCAACGAGGACGGTAGCGTGAACCTCTCCACGTCGGTGTCGGAAAACGGCCAGGGGCTACAGACCACCATGTCGCTGATCGCCGCTGAAGCCTTCGGGATTGCGATAAGCGATATTCATTTCAGCGAACCGCCCACCTCGGTGATTGGCGACGGTGGCTCAACGGCCGCCACGCGCGGGACAATGGTCGGCGGCGGGGCGATTCTGGACGCTGCGGAGAAAATTAAGCGGCGCATTCTCAGCGTCGTCGGCGAGACCATCGGCGCTACGCGCCTTGAAGATACCTGCTGGCAGGACGGGTTTATCATCAATAAACAGGATGATAGCCAGCGCATAGCGTTTAAAGATGCGGTCAATAAAACCAAATGGGCCAGCGTCAGCCTCACCGAGTACGGCTGGTTTGTGCCGCCGCCGATCCACTGGGATGAAGAAAAAGGCTGCGGCAGCCCGTATTTCACCTGGGTGTATGGCTGCCAGGTGGCGGAAGTGCGGGTCAATATCAGCACCGGTAAAACCGACCTGCTGCACGTGACCGCCGCGCATGACGTCGGGCAGGTGCTCAACCCGGTTGGATTTGAAGGCCAGGTGTGCGGCGGCGTCGCGCAGGGCTTCGGCTACGCGCTGCTGGAGGATTTCAATATTGAGCACGGGCAGGTGAAGTCGGAGAACTTTGACAGCTACCTGCTGCCGACCATTAAGGACATTCCCACCATTACGGTGATCGGGGTGGAAAACCCGGATAAAGCGGGGCCGCTGGGGGCAAAAGGGATCGGCGAACCGGCTACCGAACTGGCGGCCGCCGCCATCAATAACGCCGTCAGTTTCGCGTTAGGCACGCGGTTTAACAAACTGCCGCTGACGCTGGAGCAGGTGATCCTCGGCTATAACCTGAAAAAACCGGCGCGCCAGAGCGAACTGATGATTGAGCAGGAGAACAAAAAGCAGGTGCTGCGGCTCACCGACGTCACGGTGACGCGGCCGAAGAGTCTCGATGAGGCGCTGGCGCTGCTTAAAAGTGACGGTGTCACGGCCATTGCGGGCGGGACCGACGTGATCGTACAGGGGCGTCTGCAAACCAAATCGGTGAAGCTGGTTGATATCTCCCGCCTTAGCGAGCTGACCGGCGTGACGGAAGATCCGCAAAGCCATGAAGTGTCTATCGGCGCGGCGGTCACGTTTAACCGCATTACCCGCCATCCGCTGCTGCGCGAACGCTATCCGCTGCTGGTGCAGGCCTGCCACACGGTTGGCTCTCACCAGATTCGTAACCGCGCCACCATCGGCGGCAATATCGTCAATGCCGCGCCGTGCGGTGACTCGATTCCGCCATCGATTCTTTACGAGGCCAGTATTGAACTGCGTTCCCATACCGCGACGCGGCGCATGTCGCTGGCCGAGTTCCTGCTCTCGGGCTACAAAACCCAACGTCAGCCGGATGAGCTGCTCACCCGCGTGATCCTCCCGCCGCCAGCGCATCCAAAAGCGCAGGGTTTCTACCATCAGTTGGGGCGACGCAACGCGCTGAACATTACTCGTCAGAGCTTAACCGCGCTGCTGGAGTTCGCCGCTGACGGTACCGTCAGCTACTGTCGCCTGGTTGACGGTGCGCTGTTCAGCAAACCGCAGCGTCTGCTCGACGTTGAGCGTTGTCTGCTGGGGCAGCGCATCACGCCGCAAACCATTGATAGCGCCTGCGAGGTGCTGGATAAGCTGATATACGCCGCCATTGGCAAACGCTGGTCCGCCGCCTATAAGCAGCCGGTATTTGTCAGCATGTTCCGCGACATGATGGCGCAGGCATCCGCTCAATAATCAATGAAAGCAGGGCGCCTGGCGCCCTGTCGAGGATAAAACGATGAGTACCATTAAAGTGAAGGTCAACGGCAAACTGGTGGAAGCCAAAGTAGAAGGCAATATGCGTTTGCTGGATTTAGTTCGCAACACGCTGAAGCTCACCGCAACCAAAGAAGGTTGCTCTATAGGTGAATGCGGCGCCTGTACGGTGATGATGGACGGCAAAGCGGTCTGTTCCTGCCTGGTGCTGGCGGAGCAGTGCGACGAGGCGGAAATCACCACCCTTGAAGGGTTAAACGATAACCCGATCACCCAAAAATTGCAGAAAGCCTTTGTGGAGAAAGGCGGCGTGCAGTGCGGGTTCTGTACGCCGGGCGTACTGGTCAGTACCACCGCGCTGCTGGAAGAAGTGCCGCAGCCGAGCGATGAACAGCTGAAGGATGTACTGGAAGGGAATATTTGTCGCTGCACCGGCTACCAGCCGATTCTTGATTCTATCCACCACGCCTTAAAGTCATAACGCGGGTATGGCGCGCCGGGGAGGTTGAAACCTCCCCAACGCCGGTTACGCGTGACTCTCGCTGCATTCCCGCAGCTGTGCTTTGAGCTTCGCATACTCTTCAACAACATAGCGTTCAGCTGCCGCCTGATCGGCAATCGCCTCTACTCGTACCGCACAGTATTTGTATTCCGGGGTTTTGGTGATGGGGCTAAGGTTCTCCGTGACCAGTTCGTTACAGGCGCCGATCCACCACTGGTAGGTCATATAAATCGCCCCTTTATTCGTCCTGTCGCTCACTTTCGCCCGGGTAATAATCCGCCCCTTACGCGAAGTTACCCACACCAGTGCCTCATCGACAATACCTAAACGCGCGGCGTCGGCGGTGTTGATCTGCGCGTAGCCCGGTTCATCCGCCAGCGTAGAGAGCGCCGAACAGTTGCCGGTCATCGAACGGCAGGAGTAGTGGCCGACTTCGCGCACCGTGGAGAGCTCCATCGGAAACTCCTCGGTTAATTTGTCGATCGGCGCTACCCAGTCGCAGGTGAAGAACTGCGCCAGCCCGTTTGGCGTGGAGAAGCGATCGGCAAACAGCCATGAGGTTCCCATATCTGCCGGTGATTCATCCCGGCACGGCCACTGCACATACCCCAGCTCACCCATTTTCTCATAGGTGGCGCCGAAGAAATCCGGACACAGATGCCGCAGCTCATCCCAGATTTCCTGAGTATTGCGGTAGTGCATCGGATAACCCATCCGGGTGGCGATTTCGCTGATGATCTGCCAGTCGGTTTTCAGATCCCACTGCGGCTCCACCGCTTTAAAGAAGCGCTGGAATCCCCGGTCGGCGGCGGTATAAACGCCCTCATGTTCGCCCCACGATGTCGAAGGGAGAATGACGTCGGCCGCGGCGGCGGTTTTGGTCATGAAAATGTCCTGCACAATCACCAGCTCCAGCGTCGCAAACGCCTTGCGCACCGCCGACAGCTCGGCATCGGTTTGCAGCGGATCTTCCCCCATGATGTACGCCGCACGGACTTCTCCATGTGCCGCACGATGCGGTAGCTCGCTGATGCGATAGCCGGTATGCGCAGGCAGGCTCTCGACGCCCCAGGCCCTGGCGAACTTCTCGCGGTTTTCGGCCACTTTCACGAACTGATAGCCCGGATAGGTATCCGGTAGGGCTCCCATATCGCAGGCCCCCTGAACGTTATTTTGCCCGCGAACCGGGTTGACGCCGACGCTTGCTTTCCCCAGATTGCCGGTCAGAATCGCCAGGCTGGTCAGCGAGCGCACGGTTTCGACGCCCTGGTAGAACTGGGTGACGCCCATGCCCCACAGAATCGTCGCCGTTCCCGCGTTGGCGTACATCCGCGCCGCTTGACGAATTTCCTGCGCGCTGACGCCGGTAATCTCTTCAACCGACTCCGGCGGATAGCCTTCGACGATTTTACGGTATTCTTCAAAGCCCTCAGAACGCTGGGCCACAAATGATTTGTCGTAGAGATCCTCCGCAATAATGACATGGCCGATGGCGTTTAACAGCGCGATATTAGAGCCGTTTTTCAGCGCCAGATGCATATCGGCAACCCGGGCGGTTTCGATCCGCCGTGGGTCACAAACGATAATTTTCGCGCCATTTCGTTTGGCATTAAGCACATGATTGGCGACGATAGGGTGAGAATCTGCCGGGTTGTAGCCGAAGATAAACACCAGCTCACTGTTATCAATTTCGGTGATGGCATTGCTCATAGCGCCGTTACCGACCGATTGGTGCAGACCTGCAACCGAAGGGCCGTGTCAGACGCGCGCGCAGCAGTCAACGTTATTGGTGCCGATGACCGCGCGGGCGAATTTTTGCATCACATAGTTGGTTTCGTTGCCCGTACCCCGCGAAGAACCGGTGGTTTGAATGGCATCAGGGCCATATTTCGCTTTGATCTCGCTAAGCCGCGTGGCGACGTAATCCAGCGCCTCATCCCACGACACCGCTTCCAGCCTGCCGCCGCGCTGGCGACGAATCATCGGCGTTTGCAGGCGCGGCGTCAGAATGCGGGTATCGTGGACAAAATCCCAGCCGTAGTAGCCTTTCAGACATAGCGTACCCTGGTTATTTTTGCCCATCGCCGCCTCGGCGCGTACGATCTGCCCGTCCTCAACCACCAGCTGCAGCTTGCAGCCAGCGGCACAGTACGGACAGACGGTAGTCACTTTCTTCATCATGACTCTCCAGATAATGGTGACATCCTAAAACAGCAGCCCAAAATCAAAGCGGCTGCTGACCCCAAAGGCAATGGCCTGCTGGACGGCGGGAATGGTCATTAACGCCAGCGCCAGCAGCGCCAGAAGAAGCCGGTTTTGCATCATTCCCCCGCGCTGTGCTGCGGCTGTTGACCCTTCTGCACCTTGCGCAGCAGCAGCCACATACGCACGGTGCGTACCGCCATATTTCGCGCCGCGGCGCTTGGCGGCAGCGGGTCGGGTTCCGGAATATCGTGTGAAATACGCAACGGCACGCTGCCGTTGAGCGTCAGGTTGGCAACGATGGCCGTGAGCGTCCCGATGGTGATACCGCTGTGCAGGAACAGCTGCATCATCGGCGGGAACTGGGTAAACAGGTTGGGCACCAGCACCGGCATCATGCCCAGGCCGAGGGTTAGCGCTACCACCATGCCGTTGTTATTGTTACGGTAGTTGACCTGTCCCAGGGTACGAATACCGGAGACGGCGACCATGCCAAACATCACGATCCCGGCACCGCCGAGGATCGGTTTGGGGATCAGCACCACCAGCGCGGCCATTTTTGAGAACACGCCCATCAAAATGAGAATTGCCCCGGAGACCGACACCACAAAGCGGCTGCGTACGCCGGTGAGGCCGATTAATCCGACGTTCTGCGCAAAGGCGGCGTAGGGGAAGAGGTTGAAGAAACCGCAAATGGTGGTGGCCAGCCCGCAGGTGTTCAGACCGTTGCGCAGCATGGTGGCATCGACTTTCTTACCGACAATATCGCCGGTAGCCATAATGGAGGACATGGTTTCCACCATCACCACCACCATCACCATCGACAGCAGGGCGACGGGTACGATATGAAACTCCGGCCGGGCAAACTGCATCACCGACGGCAGGTGCAGCCACGGGGTAGCGTTCACCAGATGAAAGTCGAGCGGTTTGAAGAAGCTCCAGAGAATGGTGCCAATAATCAGCCCGATCAGCACCGCGGTGTTTTTGACCACCCCGGTAGCGAAGGTGTACAGGTTGAGAATGATGACCAGCGTGATCGCAGCCATCAGCAGGGAAAACAGGTCGCCGAAGCCTTCCATCTCACTGCTTCCGCCGCCGATCCACCCGCCGGCAACCGGCATGATCGACAGCCCAATCAGCGTGACGATACCGCCCATCACCACCTTGGGAAAGAAGCGAATCAGGCGGCTAATCCACGGCGCGCAGCAGAGGATAAAGATCCCCGAGACGATCACCGAACCGGAAATGGCGCCGATGCCGTACTCTTTGCCAATCAGCACCATCGGGATCAGCGCGGCGAAGGTACAGCCCTGAATCAGCGGCAAACGGCAGCCGAGCCAGGGGCGAATCCCCATCGACTGCACGATGGTGGCCGCGCCGCAGATAAACAGGTCGGCACTGATCAGCAGAATAATGTGCTCGGCGGGCAGGCCAACGGCGTTGCCCACCACCAGAGGAACGGCCACCGCGCCGGCGTACATTACCAGCACGTGCTGTAGCCCGTAGAGAATCATTTGCGTAATTGGCAAAACCTCATCGACCGGCGCGGTTGATGCCGTCGAGCGTGAGGCAGGAATGGCAGAATCTTTCATGAAGTGGTTATCTCCTGTACGACTTTCGCCTTAGTCAGCGCGAAAGTTACGATTCGAAGGCGGTTGCCTCCCTGAACTGATGTCGTCATCAGCGTGTTGCGCGCACGGCGATAACTATGCGTAAGCTGTGCCAGAATTAACCGTTAAGAGAAGCAAAGAATATTTTTGTGAATGCAGTCACGACTTGCCGGATATAAATTCGAGGAAGCGACGCGGGAAAGAAAGACGGTAAATGGCGGGCTATCACTATGAGAGTATTTATCTCTCATAGTGATAGCGAATTAGATAAAAAAGCGCTGAAGAAGTTAAATGAGAGTAATTATTAATTAACTGATTTTATGGAGGTTATCGTATTTCAGGCAGGTTTTTTTGACCTGTATCGCAAAAAATAACCCCAGCAGACGTGAAACTAAAAACGTGCCTGAATATTGCATCGCGACCCTTGATGAATATCTGAATAATAAAAGGGAAGCCAATGAACCGATTTATTGTGGCTGATGCCACCCGCTGTATTGGTTGTCATGCCTGCGAGGTTGCCTGCGTTACCGCCCATCATCAGGATAACTGGCCGCTACAGCGACGCGATTTCATGCCGCGTATTCAGGTTGTTTTCCACCGCAAAGAGAGCCGTACCTCCACCTGCCATCACTGCAATGACGCCCCCTGCGTCGCATCCTGCCCAACCGAGGCGCTCTATTTCGCGAATAACAGCATTCAGCTGAAGCAGGAAAAATGCATTGGCTGTAAAAACTGCGTCATCAGCTGTCCGTTCGGGGCTATCGAAATGGTCGCTGCCAATGAGGACGCGCCGCAGCTGGCGCAAAAATGCGACCTGTGCAGTGAACATCCCAGCGGGCAGCCGGCCTGCGTGGCTACCTGCCCAACGCAGGCGCTGCGCCTGATGGATGAGCAACAGCTCGAAAAAATCCGCCGTGAGCGCCAGACGCGTACCGTGCTCGGGCAGCCGGTGCAGCCGCGCCAGCGGAGCCATCGCGAAATGTTCCTCGCCAAACCTCCGCGCGTGGGGGCGAAAAAGGTCGACGCCGCGCTGCGCAAAACGCATTTCGAGGAGATTTACTACGGCCTGGGCTGCGCAGAAGCGGAATATGAGAGCGAGCGCTGCCTGAGCTGCGCGCAGAAGGCCTGGTGCAACTGGACCTGCCCGCTGCATAACCACATTCCGGATTTTATTCACCTGGTGAATGAAGGAAAAATCATTGAAGCGGCCGAGCTGTGCCACCAGAGCAGCACATTGCCGGAAATTTGCGGCCGCGTCTGCCCGCAGGATCGTTTATGTGAAGGGGCCTGTACGCTGAAAAATGAGGGCGGCTCGGTGGCAATTGGTAATCTCGAGCGCTACATCACCGACACCGCGCTGGCGATGGGCTGGCGCCCGCAGGTGGTTGACGTGACGCCGCGCAAGGAGCGGGTCGCCATTATTGGCGCGGGGCCGGCAGGGCTGGGCTGCGCCGATATTCTGGCGCGCGCCGGCGTGCAGGTTGATGTCTTTGATAAGCATCCGGAAATCGGCGGGCTGCTGACGTTCGGCATCCCGCCCTTCAAACTGGATAAAGCGATTCTCGGCGTGCGTCGGACGATCTTCAGCGAAATGGGCATTCAGTTCCATCTGAACCACGAGGTCGGGCGCGACGTCGACTTTAACGATTTGGTCGCCAACTACGATGCGGTGTTCCTGGGCGTCGGCACCTATGGCCTGATGGCGGCGGGGCTGGAAGGTGAAGACTCGCCGGGCGTGATCCAGGCGCTGCCGTTCCTGATCGCCAGCACCCGCGAGGTGATGGGGCTGGAAGAGAGCGCGGAGTATCCGCTTATTGATATTCAGGACAAGCACGTAGTGGTGCTCGGCGGCGGCGATACGGCGATGGACTGCCTGCGCACGGCTGTACGCCGCGGGGCCGCGAGCGTGACCTGCGCCTATCGTCGCGATGAGTTGAGTATGCCGGGGTCTAAAAAAGAGGTGGTTAACGCGCGGGAGGAAGGCGTGGAATTCCAGTTCAACGTCCAGCCGCAGTATATCCAGCGCAACCGCAAGGGTCAGGTTAGCGCGGTTGGTATGATCCGCACCGACATGGGCGAGCCGGGGCCGGATGGCCGTCGCCGCCCAAGACCGATTGTGGGCTCCGGCTTTGAGCTCCAGGCGGATGTGCTGATCATGGCATTTGGGTTCCAGGCACACGATATGCCGTGGCTGCGCGGCCACGGCGTACAGCTGGATCGCTGGGGGCAAATTCGCACCGGCGGCAGCGGTCGCGGCACGACGCAAACCAGTAACGACAAGATTTTTGCCGGCGGCGATGCGGTACACGGCGCTGACCTGGTGGTCACGGCGATGGTGGCGGGGCGTCAGGCGGCCAGTGAAATGCTAACGCTGTTTAACAGCAAGGAGGTGGCATGACGAGCTTTATCATGGCAAATCCAGCGGCTTGTATCGGCTGTCGCACCTGTGAGATAGCCTGCGCACTGGAGCATGCCACAGAACACGCGGCGTTCGCGCCGCGCTTAACGGTGCTGCGGCTGGATACGCTTAGCGTGCCGGTCATGTGCCATCAATGCGAAAATGCTCCCTGCGTGGGGGCATGCCCGGTAGGCGCATTAAGCATGGGGGATGAACGGGTGGAAGCCGATGACTCCTGCTGTATCGGCTGCCAGAGCTGCGTGGTAGCCTGTCCGTTTGGCGTGATTAGCGTAGCGGTGAGCAAAAGTCAGTCGGCCACCATTGTGAAGTGCGATCTCTGCCACGGGCGCGAGCGCGGCCCGGCCTGTATTGACGTCTGTCCAACCTCAGCGTTAAGCAAAATCACCGGCGAGGCGCTGGCGGCAATGCAAAAGCAGCGCAAGGTCACCACCGCATTCTGACGTGATTGCCGGGGATAACGGGTTTCCCCGGCGGCCACGCGTCACGATCTGTATAGCAATTTGCTACCCATCACGTATACTATCGCTGTATAGCAATTTGTTACCTAAGGAGGGTACGATGCACAATACCATCCGTAAATCGACGCGCGATAAACAGATTAACGTGCGCGTGACTGAAGAAGAACGTGCGGTCATTGATTACGCCGCGAGCCTGGTCAGCAAGAACAGAACCGATTTTATTGTCGAACATGCAGTACATGAGGCGCAGAATATTATTCTGGATCAGCGCGTCTTCGTGCTGGACGATGCCCGTTATCAGGCGTTCATTGAACAACTGGAAGCCCCGGTACAAAATCGTGAAGGGCGCCAGCGTTTGCAGGATGTCAAACCTGAATGGAAATAGGCGTTACGGCACCTGAACTGCTGACAGAAGCGCATATACTGCAGCCTTTCGATTGTGGAAATGATGTGCTGAGCGACTGGCTCCGCCGCCGCGCCATGAAAAACCAGGCTCTGAATGCGTCACGCACGTTTGTTATCTGTCTGGAAGGAACGAAGCGTGTGGTGGGCTATTATTCGATTGCCACAGGATCCGTCAGCCATGTCGATTTGGGTCGCAGCCTACGGCAAAATATGCCGGATCCGGTGCCTGTCATTTTACTGGGACGTCTGGCCGTCGATGTTTGTACTCAAGGGCACCGCTTCGGTAAATGGTTACTCAGCGATGCTGTAATGCGGGTGAGCAGCCTGGCCGATCAGGTCGGTATTAAAGCGGTGATGGTGCACGCCATCGATGATAAGGCCCGCGAGTTTTACCAATATTTTGGCTTTGTGCCGTCGCCCATTGCGACCAACACGCTGTTTTATAAGATTTAGTCTGTTGGCCCGGTCAGCGTGCGCGACCGGGCCTGACGTTGTGGATCAGTCTAGTCCATCCATCCGTTTCCACATCTTCGCCGCCACCCTACGCGCCTCGGCAAAAATCGGCTCGCAGTCGAAGGTAAACTCACGGTTTTCAAAGACCATCACGCCGTTGACCATCACGCTGTGCACGCTGCTGGCTCCCATACCAAAGGCGATATGCCCGGCGATGTTTTCCGCCATTAACGGGGTAGGCGGCAGATAATCACAGATGGTCAGATCCGCTTTATATCCCGCAGCAACACGGCCGAACTGCGCATTGAAGTTGCGGCTGAGCAGGGTGTTGCCGTTACTGAGCGCCCGGGCAAAGCTGTCTGGCCAGAGCGGGCCACCGGCGTCGCGGTGTTTGAAGAAGGCGAACTTCAGCTCTTCAAACATATCGGAACCGATGCCGTCGGTGCCCAGCGCCAGGTTGCGGAAGGCGGTGAGCTTGTGGTTATAGCCCACGTGGTTATTCATGTTTGAACGCGCGTTATGCACCAGGAAACCGTCGTGTTCATTGAGTAAGGCAATATCGGCGTCGGAGAGATACAGACCGTGTGCGATCAGCGTTTTAGGGCCGAGCAGCTCAAACTCCGCGAGGCGAACCAGCAGATCCTTCGCGTAGTGATGATGGCTATGGGACACGTCGTAGCTGTCCTCCGCCGCGTGGATATGCAGCCCGCGTCGGTAACGGTAAACGGCGCGTGCGCGCCGATATGCGCCTCAACCAGGTAGGGCTCTTTTCCCGCTTCCCGGGCGCGGTCAATTTCGCGAGCAAAGCGGATATTTTCTTCCACGCTGGCCTGCAGCTCCTGCTGGCCGCCGTTGCGATCGGTGGTTTCAAAGCAGGTCATGCCGCGCAGGCCCACCTTCAGGAAGGCGTTACGCAGCTGGCTCAGCGAGCCGGCAATGTAGTTTGGTGAGGCATGATGGTCGATGACCGCCGTACAGCCGCTGCGAATCGCCTCCATGGCGCAGATAAGCCCGCTGTAGTACAGCGATTCTTCATCCAGCGCGCGGTCCAGCCGCCACCATAGGTTTTTCAGCGTGGAGATAAAGTCCGGGCTCGGGGCGATATTGGCCTGGATACCGCGCGATAATCCCGAATAGAAGTGGTTATGTGAGCAGACCATCCCCGGCATCACCAACTTGCCGTGCATCTCTTTGACTGTTGCCTGTGGGTAGTGATGGCAAAGATCGTGCCCAACCGCGATGATGTCCGTATTTTCAATCACGATATCGACATTTTCCTGCACCATTGCCGGATAGAGTTGGGCGATGGTGGCATTTTTCAGCAGTAACTGGCTCATACTTCAACGGCCCCCAGAAGATAGTGATGATGACGATGGACATGGCTGATGATGCGGCACATGGCGTTCAACTGCGGTGGTATCTGATTGAACTCCCCATGGTCGTCGAGGGTCAGCAGCCAGGTTTGTTCATTCTGACGAATATGGACGCGATTCCCCTCGACCAGAAAGCCTGGATTGCTGCTGTTGCTGAAATCCTGCGGCAGGCTGAAGACGGTGATTTTGTCTTTGTACGGTTTGCCCTGCCACGGGCAGAACTGGGCGCAGTTGCCGCATTCGTTGCAGTAAGCGTCGAGGTGCAGGGTCTGATAGCGGTTTTCGAATCCCGGGACGGCAATCGACACGTTGGCGCGGTTCGGGCAAACGTCTACGCATTTGCTGCACACGTAGTTGCATTCCAGGCAGCGTGCGGCTTCCTGAGCGACAAAGGCGTCGCGATCGTCTTTGCCTACATTGGCGACCACAATCGCGCCTTTACGCCGGTACACCTCGGCAGGATCGACATTATTCCAGCGTTTGTCGCCGTGGTGGCTGCGGATATTCTGCCGCGCCAGAATGGTGTCCGTCGCCCGACGGGCATTGCCAATGGCGGAAACAATCGAAGAAGGTCCGCGCTGTACGTCGCCAATCAGGAATACACCGGGTTTGCGGGTTTCCCCGTCGGCGTTGACTTCCGGCCAGCCGTTCGCGTCCAGCGGAATCCCCATCGCGGCCAGCGCCTCGCCGTCCTGCTGTTCGCCGATGGCGGTAATCAGCGTGTCGACCTGTAGCGTATAGGTTTCTGCTGTCTCAACCGGGCGGCGACGGCCTTTTTCATCTACATCGCCCAGCGCCATGACCCGCACGGTTAGCGTCCCGTCGGCATCGAAGCGCTCCGGATTATTCAGGAAGCGGAAAGTGACGCCATCGTGGACCGCTTCTTCATACTCTTCGCGCCAGGCGGGCATCTCCTGCTGCGAGCGGCGGTAGATGATGGTGGCTTGCTCTACGCCCGGCACGCGCAGGGCCGCACGGGCACAGTCCATTGCGGTATTACCCGCGCCGATGATGGCCACGTGCTTACCTAACTGCAGGTTATCACCGCGGTTATAATCCCGCAGGAAGGACAACGATTTACGCACGTTCGGGTTATCGCCATGAAGCGTCACGCCGCTGTTTTTATCGGTGCCGGTGCCGACCAGCACGTAGCGGAACCCTTGTTGCTGGAGCTTTTCTACCGTCAGCTGTGGGTCGCAGCCGTAGACAATGTTAACGCCGTGGCTTACCACAAAGTCGATATCCTGCTGGATAAGCTCGCCGGGAATGCGGAACTGCGGAATGATGTTGCGCACCACGCCGCCCGCGTTGGCTTCGCGTTCAAATAACGTGACACTGTAACCTGCTCGGGCAAGGAAATATCCCGCCGCCAGGCCAGCCGGCCCCGCGCCAATCACCGCTACCGGGTGCTGGGTGCCGGAACCGGCGGGTTTATGCCAGCGGCGCTGATAGTCATCCCAGCCTTTTTCGAGGGCAATTTTCTTCAGTTCACGAATATTGAGCGCGCTGTCGTAGTCGAGGCGCGTACAATTGTACTGGCACTGGTGGTCGCAGATATGGCCAGTGATAGCCGGCAGCGCGTTGCGCTGATAGATAAGCTCCAGCGCATCGACGTAGCGCTGTTCGCCCATCAGCCGAATGTATTCGGGAATATCCTGCTTGATCGCACAGGCGCTGACACAGGGGGCGACGTAGCAGTCGGTCAACGGCAGCTTTTCACCGACATCAATGCGGTCGTCCGGCTTCCAGTGCTTCTGGGTATATTCCATACTGACCGCTTTTTCCGCCAGCGCATTCAGGCGCTTCACGTCGACCTGCGTCATCTGCCAGCCGTCGGCCTGTTCCAGCTCGCGCATGCACTCGCTCAGGCGCAGGTAGCCGCCGGGCTTCAGCAGATCGGTGGCCATGGTGATCGGACGAATACCGGTTTCAAAAATATCGCGAATGTTAAGCTGGCTGGCACCGCCGGAGTAGGAAATGGGCAGCCTGCCATCAAATTCGCGCGACAGCAGGGCGGCGACGTTGATTGATAGCGGGAACAGCGCGCGCCCGGACATATACATTTCGTCGCCCGGCAGCGCGCCTTTGTTATTCACCGTACCGAGGGTATTGGTCAGCTTCACGCCGAAGCCAAGATTCTTGCTTTTCGCGAGCGCCATCAGGCGTTTGAGCATCTCCAGCGCCTGGCCAATTTTCAGATCGTGTTCAAAGGACGCTTCGTTCAGGCCGATATAGCCAAAGCCGCAGGTATCGAGTATTTCGCGTACTCGCGCGAAGCCCAGCAGCGTCGGGTTGAGTTTTACGAAGGTATTCAGCTGCTTCTCTTCCAGCATATAGCGGCAGATAGCTTCAATTTCGTCCGGCGGGCAGCCGTGCATGGTAGAGAGCGTGACACCCTGCACCAGTTTTGCCGGAATGCGGCTCACCAGCGCGGCTTTGTCTGGCCGATGCTGTCGCAGCCAGCGGCTCAGCGTGTCGCTGTACTGGGCAAATTTCGGTTGTGACCCAGCGTTCATCATATTGTCGATAAACTGCTGCATCGGCGGCTGTTTGATACCCTCGAGGTTATAGCCGACGCTCATATTGAAGATAAACGACTTGCCGTCTTTGACCGGCGTCAGCGGCAGGATCTCCTCCAGCAGGTGCAGAATAAACCACGCCTTCAGGTACTCATCCCAGGCTTTCAGCAGGGTAAACTCGGTGGACCATTCGGTATTGAAACATTCATCTTCGGCGTCGATACAGGGCTTTTCCAGCTCCAGACGGTCGAGGATTTGCACCGTTTTCAGTTCGATAAACCGTCCGCCGGTCAGCCAGGACGTAATAATGTTTTGCGCCAGCTGGGTATGCGGCCCGGCAGCCGGGCCAATCGGCGTGGCGCAGGTTTCCCCAAACACGCTCACCGAATGCGGGGCGTTGGCGGAATAAAACTGCTGCTCCGGAATACCAAAGATCGACCGATGATTCTGGTATTCATCAATAATACGCGTTAAGAGTTCCTCAAACGGAACGGGACGCATGATATCGCCCATAATCCTCTCCTTAGACTTACCTGTTAAATCAACGTGGTCGGTATTGCGATAATTCCGACGGATAAGGGGAGGTCAGCAACAATCACACCAGATATCAGGAAGCCGGACGGAATTGGTGTAAAAATGTGAGGGAGGTCTAAAGTTAAAACGGCGTAATGAAGGGCGCTACGGTTGGTAAATGCGAATTAAAATCACTCAATTGAAGGCTCTGTGTTTATTTCTCAAAAAAGACGGTCACCTATCAAAGTGATAATATCATTTACGCCATATTTTATTCTCACCGTTATTAAGCCGGGTGAAGTCTTCCGGGGTATCAATATCGAGAACGATCGCGGGATTATTGAGCGCAAGCTGGTGATAGGGGCCGGTCAGCAAACACTGGCGTACCGAACTGTGGCGCGTGCCGCGTAAACAGCGCCGCAAATTGTCGCTGGACGTAAGAATGGGGTGCCCGGGAACCCCCGCGTAATACGGCATCAGCGTCCCGTCGAAGCGCTGTTGCCACAGATCATTAAACACGTCATCGTCGAGGCATGGCAGGTCGCCGTGGGTGATAAAACAGTACTCATGGCGTAATGCCTGAATACCGGCCCTCACCGAGGAATAGAGCCCCTGGCGGAAATCAGGATTATAAATCAGCGCCAGATCAGGGACCGAAGAATAACGTGCCGCGAGTTCCGGATGGCGAAAGCCGGTCACTAAAATAATATGCGAGCAGCTACGGCGCGCATTTTTAATACTTGCATCAAGTATTGTGCCATCCTGCCAGGGTAACATCATTTTCCATTGCCCCATCCGAGAAGAAAGCCCCGCGGCGGTAATAATACAATCGACCTGCATTTTTGCTCCTGAATATAGGGATTACGCGCAATATGGAAAATATACCGCACGTTGACGAGCTGTTATGTGATTTAAACGCCAGTGCCAGCCCTTTACTGATTGCCGCCGTGGGAGCGGGCGGCAAAACCAGCACCTTATTCTGGCTGGCCGAGCTGTTACAGCAGGCGGGGCGACGCGTGCTGCTGACCACCACCACCCACATGTTTGTCCCCCACGCGCTGCCGGTGACGCTCTGTCGCGACCCGCTGGCGCTGCCCGCCGCCGTGTGGCAGCGGCCGCTACAGGCGTGTTTTTCAGCCTGGCTACCGGGGGAAGGAAAGGTCAGAGGCTTCACGCCAGCCCAGCTGGACGCGCTGATGGCGAGCGGTCGGGTGGACGTGGTGCTGGTAGAAGCTGACGGCGCTCACGGTTTTGCACTTAAAGCGCCGGATGTGCACGAACCTTGCATCCCTCAATCCTGTTGTTGCGTAGTTGCCATTACAGGGGCAGGGATGCTCGGAAAACCGATTGGGCCAGCCGCTGTCCACCGCTGGCCACTTTTTTCCCGCATCACCGGTGCCGTAGCGCATGAGGCGCTGACGTGGCCGATGCTGCATCGCCTGGTACAGCATCCGCAAGGGGCGTTCAAAGGCGCGCCGACGGGCTGCCGGCGTATCTGGCTGCTGAACCAACTTTCTCAAAATGAGAATTTGCCGCCTGGCGATATGATAATGAGAAAGGACGTCGACGCCATCTGGGCCGGTTCGGTTCAGTCGCACCCGGCGATTACGCGCAGACGAGTGAGAAAGTGACTCCATTCCGGGGTAATGAAGGGATATCCATTTGAGGTTGTTATGAATATTTTCTCAGAAGCGGCAAGACTCGAAGCACAAAATCGTCCGTTCGCGCTGGCGCAGATCGTCGACAGCCGTGGCTCCACTCCCCGACATTCCGCGCAGATGCTGATACGCGATGATGGCAGCATTGTGGGTACCATCGGCGGCGGCATGGTCGAGCGCCGGGTGATTGATGAAGCGCTCAATGCCCTGCGTGAAAAGGCCTCGCGCATGTTTCATGGCCGAATGGCGCGCACCGGGGCCGATGCGGTGGGCTCGGACTGCGGCGGCGCGATGTCGGTGTATATCAGCGTTCACGGTCTGCGCCCCAGGCTGGTGTTGATTGGCGCCGGGCATGTCAATCGTGCGGTAGCCCATAGCGCCGCGCTGCTCGGCTTTGAACTCGCGGTGGCGGATATTTACCCGGAAAGCCTCAATCCCGAGCGTTTCCCGCCGTTAACCCAACTGGTCCACGCTGAGAGCTTTGGCGCTGCCGTTGAGAAGCTGGCCGTGCAGCCGGATAACTATGTGCTGATCGCCACCAATAACCAGGATCGCGAAGCGCTCGATAAGCTGGTCACTCAGCCGGTTGCCTGGCTGGGTCTGTTGGCCAGCCGTCGCAAGGTACAGGTTTTTTTACGCCAGCTGCGCGAAAACGGCGTTGCCGAGACGGATATTGCCCGGCTACACGCGCCGGTGGGCTACAACATTGGCGCAGAGACGCCGAATGAAATCGCCATCAGCGTGCTGGCGGAGATCTTACAGGTCAAAAATCACGCTCCCGGCGGGCTGATGATGGCCAGCGACTCGCCCACGCAGCCGCTGCGGGTAGCCATTCGCGGGGCGGGCGATATCGCGACGGGCGTGGCGCTGCGGCTGTGGCACGCCGGGTTTAAGGTGGTGATGCTGGAGGTGGAAAAACCGACGGTCATCCGCCGCACCGTGGCCTTCGTCCAGGCGGTGTTTGACGGAGAAATGACGGTAGAGGGCGTGACCGCGCGCCGCGTGGATTCCGTTCAGGAGGCGATACGGGTGGCGGATAACGGCGCGATTCCGGTACTGGTTGATCCGCTGTGTGAATCGCTGCGCGAGCTGAATCCTGGCTGCGTGGTGGATGCGATCCTCGCCAAAGAAAATCTGGGCACCCACTGCGGGCTGGCGCCGTCGGTGATTGCGCTGGGACCGGGTTTCTGCGCCGGTACCGACTGTCACGCGGTGATTGAAACCAACCGTGGCCACTGGCTGGGGCAGGTTATCTACCAGGGCCGCGCGCAGGACAACACCGGCGTACCGGGAAACATTATGGGTCATACCGCCAAACGGGTGATCCGCGCACCGGGCGCGGGCATCATGCGTGCTTGCGTGAAGCTGGGCGACATCGTCAACGAGGGCGATGTCATTGCCACCGTCGGCGAGGCTGAGATTCGGGCACCCCTCAGCGGCATGGTGCGCGGGCTGTTGAACGATGGTCTGGTGGTGGATATTGGTTTTAAAATCAGCGATATCGACCCCCGCGGCGATAAGGCGGACTACACCAGCGTATCGGATAAGGCGAGGGCGATTGGCGGTGGCGTACTGGAGGCGTTGATGACGCTGACAAATCAGCGCATTAAACAGCAGAATCGCAGCACGATTGCTGCATAAGCCAACGCCGGGGCGGTGCTAAGCCTGGCCCCGGCGTTATTTGGTGGTTTTATCCTTCAATAATGGTGCCGGTTTTACCTTCAATACCTTCCTTCGCTTTGCTCAACACAGTAATCAACGCTTTACGCCCAGGACGGGAACGGGCGAAGGAGGCTGCGGCCTCCACTTTCGGCAGCATAGAGCCTTTGGCAAAGTGGCCCTCGGCAATAAAGCGGTCGGCATCGCCTAAAGTGAGTTTATCCAGCCACTGCTCGTTGGGCTTACCAAAGTTAATGGCCACTTTCTCTACCGCGGTCAAAATGATAAGCATATCGGCATCAATCATCGCCGCCAGCTTCGCGCTAGCCCAGTCTTTATCAATGACCGCGCTGGCTCCGCGTAGATGATTCCCCTCGCGGATCACCTGGATCCCGCCGCCGCCGGCGGTGATCACTACGTGGCAGGCATCCATCAGCGCCTTCACCGTCTCTTTTTCAACAATATCAATCGGCTGTGGTGAGGCGACCACACGGCGATATCCGCGCCCGGCGTCCTCTTTCAGGATGTAGCCCTTTTGGGCCAGCTGTTCCGCCTCTTCTTTGCTGAAGAAGGAACCGATAGGCTTGGTAGGGTTACTGAACGCCGGATCGTTGGCGTCAACCTCTACCTGGGTAATCAGCGTGGCGACCGGAATATCCATATTGCGCGACAGCAGTTCTTCGCGCAGCGCGTTTTGCAGGTCATAACCGATATAGCCCTGACTCAGCGCCACGCATACCGACATTGGCAGCATCGGGGTATGGGCATCGGTTTTGGCGGCGGCTTCAAACGCCAGGTTGATCATGCCCACCTGCGGGCCGTTACCGTGGGTTACCACCACCTGATGACCCTGTGCAATCAGGTCGACGATGGCCTGTGAGGTTTGTTTAACGGCCTGCATTTGCCCGGCCAGATCGTCGCCCAGTGCGTTTCCGCCCAGCGCGAGTACGATTTTTTTACTCATGAAATCCTCTCTTTAAGATGGCATGCCGCTTATGGGAAGGGCAGCGGAAGAAAAGGGCGCGCGGCGCAGAAAACGGCCCTGACCGGCGACGCCGCTGAAGGTCCCGTTACTGAAGATCACCCGGCCATGCGATAGCGTCTGGCGAATCGAGCCCTGGCAGATAAAGCCTTCCCACGGCGAATAGTCGGCGTTGTCGTGCAGCATTTCGTGACGAATGGTGGTGGTGCGGCGCGGATCTATAATCACCACGTCGCCATCTGCCCCCGGTGTCAGCACGCCTTTTTGCGGCCACAGGCCGAACAGCTTCGCCGGGTTGGCGCTGGTGAGCGCAACGAAATGCTCGGGGGTAATGCGTCCGGTCATTACGCCGTGAGAGAACAGCAGCAGCAGACGGTTTTCCACCCCCGGCAGGCCGTTCGGACAGCGGCTAAAATCACCGTTGGATAAATGCTGGCGCTGAGCCATCGAAAAGGCACAGTGGTCGGTGGCCATTACATCGATGTCGCCGTCGCTCACCCCGCACCACAGCGCGTCGTTATTGCTGGCGTTGCGCAGCGGCGGGCTGAGCAGATACTTCAGCGCATCCTCGCGTTCATAGCAGCGATCGTCGAGCAGCAGATACTGCGGGCAGGTTTCCACCCATACCGGCTGATGACGCGAACGGGCCAGCTTCAGGTATTCCAGCCCCAGCCCGTTCGACAGGTGCACAATGTACAGCGGCGCGTTACCGGCGAGCTGCGCGAGGTTAATCATGCGGGCGATAGCCTCCGCTTCGCACTCCAGCGGCCGGCTCAGGGCGTGATAGCGCGGCGCGGTTTTTCCCTGCGCCAGAAACTCCGAGCGTTTACGGGCAATGGCCGCGTCGTTTTCCGGGTGCACGGTGGTCAGTGCGCCGGCGGCGTGCAGATGGCGCATCACCTGAAGTACGTCGTCATCGCTCAGCTTGTACTGGTAGGTTAAATAGAGTTTGAAGCTGCTGATCCCCGCGTCGACCATCATGGGAATTTCATCGAGGATCGCGTGGTTAATATGCTGAATCACGCCGTGAAAGCTGTAGTCGATCACCGCTTTGTAGGCGGCGTAGCCGTGGTAGGTTTCCAGCTGATGGCGCAGACGACAGCCCGCCGGGCCAAATCCCATATGATCGACAATGGTAGTGGTGCCGCCGCAGGCCGCCGCGCGGGTGCCGGTAAAGAAATCGTCGCAGCTGCGGGCCAGGCCGGTATCAATATTGAAATGGGTATGCACATCCACGCCGCCGGGCATCACGTAGCAGCCGCTGGCGTCAATCACTTCGCAGGGTTGTTCAACGGTTATCTCTTCGGCCAGCTGGCTAATCAGGCCGTTTTCAATCAGCAGGTCCTGTCTGGCTTGTCCGTCGGCGTTAACGACGGTGCCGTTTTTAATCAGTACGCGCATATAAACTCCAGACTCCCGCCGCGAACGGCGGGAGGAATAGCGGACTACAGTGACTCGGTGGCCAGCCAGCTCAGCGGAATAGCGGCGTACATCGCGGCGCAGGTGACCAGGTGAGGCTTCCAGGTTTTTTCGTTAGGCGCATGGGCTTCAGGTTCTTTGCCCGGGCCAAAACCAATCACCGGAATGCCGTGACGGCCCATGATCGAGACGCCGTTGGTAGAGAAGGTCCACTTATCGACTACCGGCGCTTTGCCGAAGAGACCTTCATAGGCGTTGCTCAGCGCGCGTACGGTGAAGTGATCCTCTTCCACTTTCCAGGTCGGGAAGTAGCACTCGGTCGGGTACACCAGCCCGGTCCAGGATGGACGGTCATAGTTGTACATTGAGACCACCGCGCCGGCTTTTTGTACCGCAGGCAGGGCGCGGATCTCGTCCAGCGCGCCTTCCCAGGTTTCGCCCCAGGTCAGACGGCGGTCGATGGACACGGCGCAGCTGTCGGCGACCGCGCAGCGGCTTGGCGAGGTGAAGAAGATTTCCGAGACGGTGAGGGTGCCCTTGCCGAGAAATTCGTCGTTGCCCAGCTTGTGGGAGAGGTCCTGTAACTCGTTGAGAATCGGCCCCATTTTAAAGATAGCGTTGTCGCCGCGTTCCGGCGCGGAGCCGTGGCAGCTGACGCCAGAGACATCAACGCGGATCTCCATGCGCCCACGCTGGCCGCGATAGATCTGGCAGTCGGTCGGCTCGGTGCTGACCACAAACTCCGGACGAATACCGGACTGTTCGATAATATACTGCCAGCACAGCCCATCACAGTCTTCTTCCTGCACCGTACCGGTCACCAGCAGGGTGTATTCGTCTTCCAGCCCCAGATCTTTGATAATTTTGCCGGCGTAGACCATGGATGCCATTCCACCTTCCTGGTCAGACGCGCCGCGCCCGCCGATGAGTTCATCGGTTTCCATGCCCTGGTACGGGTCGAAGCTCCAGTTTTTGATATTACCGATGCCCACGGTATCGATATGCGCGTCCATCGCCACCAGACGCGGGCCGTGGCCGATATAACCCAGCACGTTACCCATAGGGTCGATTTCCACTTTATCGAAACCGACCTTTTCCATCTCTTCTTTGATGCGGTGCACCACGCGCTTCTCGTCGCAGCTTTCGCTCGGGATGGCAATCATGTCGCGCAGGAAGCGGGTCATGTCCTGCTGGTAGTGGTTGGCTTTTTCAACGATCAGTTTAAAAGGAATATGCTTAGCCATGAGGATGTTCTCCAGTTCTGAATGGGTTGGATTTATTGCGCTGCCGGATGCTTGCCTTCCCAGACAATTTCCCGATAGTGCTTCACGTCGGTGTCGCCTTCGGTGCTGATGATCAGCACCACGGAGTGGCTATCCAGCTGCAGTTTGTTCATCAGCGCGTCGCGCTGTGGGTGATAGTGAACGGCGGCGAGCACGCCAAGGCCGACCGCGCCGGACTCCCCGGAAATGACGCGCGGGTCGTGGCCGATCGGGTTGCCCAGCACCCGCATACCGAGCGCGGAAACCGCATCCTGGCAGGAGATAAACTGGCTGGCGCAGTTGCGCAGAACGTCCCATCCCAGCGGGTTAGGTTCTCCGCAGGCCAGGCCCGCCATGATGGTGGCCATATCGCCGCCGACGTTGACGATTTGCCCCTTAACCCCGGAGCGGTAGAGGCAGTCGGCCAGCTCGGGCTCAACGATGACGGAGTGCAGATTCTCCGCGCCGTAGACGTCTACCAGGTAGCCGAGAACGCCGCCTGCTAGCGCGCCAACGCCACCCTGCAGGAAAACGTGCGTCGGGCGGGCGATGCCCATCGCTGACATCTGTTCAACGGCTTCATCGGCCAGCGTGGCGTAGCCCTGCATAATCCAGGTCGGGATTTTGGTGTAGCCGTCCCACGCGGTATCCTGAACCACTTCCCAGCCGTTTTTCTGCGCCGTCTGCATGGTGAAGCGCACGGTATCGTCATAGTTCATGTCGGTGACGATACATTCCGCGCCCAGACGCAGAATGGCGTCGACGCGTTCCTGAGCCGACCCTTTCGGCATGTAAATCACCGCGTTTTGCCCCAGCTGCTGCGCGGCCCATGCGACGCCGCGCCCGTGGTTACCATCGGTGGTGGTGGCGAAGGTCATCTTCTCTTTGATGCGTGATTTCAGGCCGTCGAGCGAAAGTTCATTGATATCCAGTTGATACTTTTCACACAGTAATTGCGCTATCGCGTAAGAGCCGCCGAGCATCTTGAAAGCGTTAAGGCCAAAACGCTGTGACTCATCCTTCACCAGGATTTTGTGGACGCCAAACAGGGCGGCCAGCTCATTCAGCGCGTGCAGCGGCGTTGGCTGATAGCCGCGAATTTTTTGATGGAAACGGCGCGCCTGTTGCGCAGGCTGGCGCGAAAACAGCGGCGAACGTTCGCCGGTGTAAAAACGGTTATCGGCAATATCCATTTTCAGTGAGAAAGCAGACATACACTGTCCTTATTCGTCATACGGGGAGTGATGCTGGCCCGCAGGCCAGCGGAGGTGGCTATTTGATGCGTTTTTGCGCTTCACCCAGCAGTTGCTCCAGCAACATGCCCGGCTTCGCGTATTTGCGGCAGAGGATCATGGCGGCGATGATGTACGGCTTCCAGCTAGCTTCTTTGTAGGTGGCGATACGGTATTTTTCGAACACCGCTTCGGTGACTTCGCCCTCGTTACAGGACACGCCGGTAATATCCGCCGGCAGGCAGTGCATATACAGCGCTTCACCGTCGCGGGTTTTCGCCATCATCTCTTCGGTACAGTGCCAGTCTTTGTGCTGGGCGTTCTGTGCCAGGCAGGCTTTCTCCAGCGCTTTCAGGCCGTCATGATCGTTCGCGCGCAGCAGCTCCGTGCGTTGCTCCATGACCTGATACGGCGCCCAGGATTTCGGATAAACGATATCGGCATCTTTAAAGGCTTCCGCCATATCCGTCACCTGCCGGAAGCTGCCGCCGGAGGCTTTGGCGTTGTTTTTCGCGACTTCAATCACGTCCGGGATCAGGTCGTAGCCTTCGGGGTGGGCGAGGGTAACGTCCATACCGAATCGGGTCATCAGGCCGACAATGCCCTGCGGCACGGACAGCGGCTTGCCGTAGCTTGGGGAATAGGCCCAGGTCATGGCGATTTTCTTGCCTTTGAGATTCTCCAGCGAACCAAAGTGTTCACGTAACCACGCCAGATCGGCCATCGCTTGCGTAGGGTGGTCAATATCGCATTGCAGGTTAATCAGCGCCGGGCGCTGCGGCAGCACGCCCTGTTTGTAGCCGTCGTCCAGCGCTTCGCCCACTTCACGCATATAGGCGTTGCCCGCGCCAAGGTACATATCGTCGCGAATACCAATCGCATCAGCGCAGAAGGAGATCATATTGGCAGTTTCACGCACCGTTTCACCGTGGGCAATCTGCGATTTCCCTTCGTCGAGATCCTGCTGCGCAAGCCCGAGCAGGTTCAGCGCCGAGGCATAGGAGAAGCGGGTACGGGTAGAGTTGTCGCGGAATACCGAAATTCCCAGCCCGCTGTTAAACACTTTGGTGGCAATATTTTCCGCACGCAGGGTTTTTAACGCTTCCGCGACGTCCAGCACCTGCGTTCCCACGTCAGCAGAAAATCCTTCTCATGCAGATTAGAATTCAGGGTGTTGATATCCTTAATCAGTTCGTTAACAGTTTTCATATTTCAATCCTGGTCGTGAATGACGGCTTATTGATTGCTGGTTACCGCTGCGGCAAATGCCAGCGCTGGTATTTCACTAACAATAAGCGTGCCAATATCAAAAGGAGCCGATTGACCGCGGATAAAACGGCAGAATTATGCGATGGATATCACGAAAAAGGACCAGCAGGATAGGTGCGTATCAAAAATAGCGGCCAACCATTTCGCTATATGTTTATTTATACATCGTGTTTTGCTGGCGATATTAATAGGCCGCAATCAGAGAAGTGCACCAATTTGATAAAATTCAGCGTGAAAATTATCACATTGATATAAAAATGTGATACCACTTCCATATTTGATTTAATAATCCAAAAAGAGAAAGCACCTGCATCAATTGTTGCTAAGGGCTGCGGTAGTATCATCGTAGAGAAATAAGCGTTGTCGTTCACCCAGTTAGCTTTCAGTGAGTGATATTATGATACCTTCCAGTTCGTCATCGATCTTGATGCAGATTCAGCCGACAATTCAACGATTTGCCCGCATGCTCTCCAGCGTTCTCCAGCTTGAGGTTGAAATTGTCGACAATAGCCTGTGCCGCGTGGCCGGTACGGGAAGCTACGGTAAATTCCTTGGCCGGAAATTAAATACAGACTCGCGACTTCTTCGTTACATTATTGAAACAAAGAAGGAAAAAGTGGTAACCCATTCGCGCTTTGACCCTCTTTGTAAGGGCTGCGAGAGTAAGGAGACCTGTAAAGAAAAAGCCTTCCTTGGCACGCCGGTGATTTATCAGGAACAGTGCGTGGGCGTTATTAGTCTGATTGCCCTGACGCGCGATCAGCAGGAAAGAATTAATGATAACATCACCGAGTTTTCCGATTATGTCCGTCACGTCTCTTCCATATTTGTCTCCCGTTTACTTGAAGATCAGAGCGGCAGCGACAATATCCAGAAAATGTTTTTAACGATGCTTGACAATATGGACCAGGGAGTGCTGGTTGTCAGTCAGGAGCAAAAAGTCAAATTTGTTAATCAGGCAGCGTTAAAAATCCTTGGGGCCACCCAGGGGAATATGGTGGGTAAAGAGATTCATTTTCGGCCGCTGACGTTCGCACAAAACTTTATTCGCGGCCACGTTCAGCACGTCATTTCTATTGATGATAAGAAAGAACTGATTATCGGCCAGCTGCATGCCATCCAGGACCAGTGGCTGTTCCTGATGGCGTTTCATCAGTCGCACTCGTCGGCGGAGATCGCCGCGCCGCAGGAAGGGCCGCAGATAGAACAGATGGTCGGCGAATGTCGCCCGATGCGGCAGTTAAAGAAGCTGATTACCCGCGTTGCGCCCAGCCCCTCAAGCGTGATGATTGCCGGGGAAAGCGGGACGGGTAAAGAGGTGGTTGCCCGTGCGGTGCATAAGCTGAGCGATCGCAAAGATAAGACGTTTATTGCCATTAACTGTGCCGCGATTCCGGAACAGCTGCTGGAAAGCGAACTGTTCGGCTACGTGAAAGGGGCATTTACCGGCGCGTCGGCCAACGGGAAAACGGGGCTGATTCAGGCCGCTAATCACGGAACGCTGTTTCTGGATGAAATTGGCGATATGCCGCTCACGCTGCAGGCCAAGCTGCTGCGCGCCATTGAGTCACGCGAGATCCAGCCGGTCGGGGCCAGTCATCCGGTTCCGGTGGATATTCGTATCATTTCCGCCACCAATCAGAATCTCGACCAGTTTATCGCCGACGGTAAGTTCCGCGAAGATCTCTACTATCGGCTTAACGTGATTCCGCTACGGCTGCCGCCGCTGCGTGAACGCCAGGATGATATCGAGCTGCTGATTCACTATTTCCTGCACCTGCATACCCGTCGGCTGGAGCTGGTCTATCCGGGCGTCGCGCCGGAGGTGATTGCGCTGCTGAAGAGCTATCGCTGGCCGGGCAATATTCGTGAGCTGAGCAACCTGATGGAGTATCTGGTTAACGTAGTGCCTTCCGGTGAGGTGATTGACGTCTCGCTGCTGCCGCCAAACCTTGTCAGCAGCGGTAAAACCGGCGAACGCGTGGAGGCTCCTGGCACCACGGCAGTCAGGGCCGCGAAAGAAGAGGAGGGCGTGACCGGGCTTGAAGAGATGGAACGGCAGATGATACGCGATGCCTTAAGCCGCTATAGCAATAAAAAGCAGGCGGCAGACGAATTGGGCATCGGGATTGCCACGCTGTATCGCAAGATCAAAAAATACGATCTGATCGTTATCTAGATCCGCCTACGGAGACCAACGTCGCTGTCGTATCACTCTGAGAGCGACGTTTATCAAAATCGACATTATCATCTCGTTTGTATGCCCGGTCATAATTTCACCGACCGTAGCCGGTTTTTTGTGCTGTTATTCCGCTGCTGCTTGCTCGCTTCAGTCGTCATTTCTGTTCGTATTTTGAGCGAGTGGCACCTTTCTTGCCTTTTACCTCCTGTCTCCGACGGCGCGTTCGTCGGCCATTACACATGAAAAGGACAGGAATATGGCGCAAATGAATGAAAACATCGCCACCGCACCGGTTTCACCGCTGCGCGAGTTTTTTGCCAAACCACGGATTATCGCCAGGCCGGGCTTTAACCGCTGGCTGGTGCCGCCCGCCGCGTTGGCCGTCCATCTTTGTATCGGTATGGCCTATGGGTTTTCCGTTTACTGGCTGCCGATGTCGCAGCTCATTGGTGTTAGTGAGCACTTACAATGTCCAGTTAACCTCTCCTTCTGGCAGCAGCTGGTGACCCGCGACTGCGACTGGAAGATCTCCATGCTGGGGTGGACCTATACGCTGTTTTTTGTGTTTCTCGGCTGTTCGGCAGCACTGTGGGGAAGCTGGCTGGAGAAGGTGGGGCCACGGCTGGTGGGCTTTGTAGCGACGCTGTGCTGGTGCGGAGGGCTGCTGCTATCCAGCGTGGCGATCTATTTCCATCAGCTCTGGCTGCTGTGGCTAGGGGCCGGTGTGATCGGCGGGATCGGCCTGGGGCTTGGCTATATTTCCCCGGTTTCCACGCTGCTGCGCTGGTTTCCTGATAAACGCGGCATGGCGGCCGGGATGGCGATTATGGGCTTTGGCGGCGGGGCGCTGGTGGGTGCACCGTTAGCCAACGCGCTGATGAATTTCTTTGCCGGCCCGGAAGGTAACGGCGTGTGGCAAAGTATCCTGGCGCTGGCGGCGATCTACGCGTTATTTATGCTCTGCGGTACCTTTGGCTACCGCTTGCCGCCGATGGGCTGGCACCCGTCGGGAGAAAAAGCGCAGAACACGATCCGCCATCATTCAACGATTCAGGTTCACGTGAGCGTGGCCTGCCGTACGCCGCAGTTCTGGCTGCTATGGCTGGTACTGTGGCTGAACGTTACCGCAGGTATTGGCATCCTCGGCATGGCGTCGCCGATGTTGCAGGAGATCTTTGCCGGTAAACTGCTGTCGCTCGACCTGAACTGGTATGCGCTGAATAGCGAACAGCTAAAGCGCATTGCCACCATGGCGGCGGGATTCACCGGCTTACTGAGCCTGTTTAATATTCTGGGGCGTTTCTTTTGGGCATCGGTCTCTGATTTATGCGGGCGCAAAATGACTTTTGCGATCATTTTCTGCCTGGGTGCGGTGCTGTACGGCACGCTGCCGCTGGTCAACCATGGCGGCTACGTGGCGATCTACGTCTGCGCGCTGTGCGTTATTATCTCGATGTACGGCGGGGGCTTTGCCAGCATTCCGGCCTATCTTGCCGACGTTTTTGGTTCACAGATGGTAGGGGCCATTCATGGGCGGCTGCTGACCGCCTGGTCGGCGGCGGGGATCAGCGGCCCGGTGCTGGTGAACTATCTGCGTGAATATCAGCTGGCGCACGGCGTGACGCCCGAGCGGGTGTATGACATTACGCTGATGGTGCTGACCGGCCTGCTGGTCGTCGGTTTTATCTGCAACCAGTTGGTGCGGCCGCTGCCGGAGAAATACGCGATGACCGCCGAACAGCAGCAGCAGGCGAAGGGATTGTATACCATCAATAAAAACGCTCAACTGACCTGGGAGGCTCAGCCGTCGACGCTGTTAATGACGGCAAGCTGGCTGGCCGTCAGCGTGCCGCTGCTGTGGGGCATCGCAACCACGCTGCAGCAGGCGGTGAAATTCTTTATGTAAAGACAATGACCGACGCCAGCGCGCGTCGGTCGCGGTCTGATATCACAACGGTTTTTAGGGCAAACCGCGAGTACGCATCAGCGCTTAGCGCGGCTATTCGCCCACGGATCGAACGCCGGTTCTGCCGGCGTCACCTCAACCTCGTCGTGTAACGCGTCGAGATATAAGGCTTCAACTTCCGCACGCGCCCAGGGCGTACGGCGCAAAAATTTGAGGCTGGACTTCACGCTGGGGTCATTCTTAAAACAGTTGATTTTGATCAGTTGGCTCAACCGATCCCAGCCGTAGCGGGCGACCAGCGCGTTAACCTGCATTTCCAGGGTCACGCCGTGTAAAGGGTCTTTAGAGGTATGCGCAGTCATGAGCGTCCGTCGTTGATGAAATTTAGCGGGGGGAAGAGTACAAGAAAGGCGCGGACCCGGCAACGCGGATTGCTGTGCTGATGGCGGAATTGAGGGATACGATTTTATTATCAGAAAATCCCGAGCATAGTCTTGAGAGTTGTTTTACATCATATTTATGCAGCATGACCCTGTCGTAATAATGGCTATCTAGTTGAAATATTGATAAGTTTACCCTCCGTAGAAATAATTAGAAATAGGGTTATAGTGCTAAAGCTAAGCGCTAGAAGGTCGATGTTATAGGAAATTTGTCATAAAGCTGTGCTGCCTGATTGACTGCTGGAGGCACTCAAGGAAAACCGATGAGTAATATTGATATTAGAAATGACAAGCCACTAGTTGAATTGCTTTTGAGCGCCGATAAAAGCGATCTCGATCTGCTGATTGACTACATTACAGATAACGGTAAAGGTCGTCTTTCCCTTTCCAGCAGTGTGAAAACGCTCTTAGTTAGCGCTAAAGAGTTAAACGAGATTGATGAAGACACGGTGTGCGTATTGATCCGCGAGTTGCAACTGTATGGCGGCAACAGTTTCGCCAATCTATTTCGCAGAAACGGCGTGGACTATGCTGAAATTGTCGATGACGTGAGCGCTCGCCTGAAGATCCCCGTAAAAAAATCGACTTCGCTTGCAGGTAAAGAAGTCTCAATTATCATGAAAGTCTTTGAGGATGCATGGGAGAAAATGAGCGTAGCAGAGAGAAAAGCTATTCTCGATAGTCTTGGCATGAAATCCCCAGGTAGCCTGGAGGCACTTTTGCCGCGGATTGGTATCAGCGGAATAGCGGCATACCAGATCACAGCGCTTGTTGCGAGTTCTGTGGCCTCAATGGCAGCTGGCCGCGTTATTCCGATGGTGGCTAATTTCGGTGCTGGCCGTATGCTTGGAGTCCTTGCGGGGCCCATAGGCATCGCGTTGACCGGGCTATACAGCGCGTACGATCTGGCAAGCCCTGCCTTTAGGGTAACATTGCCTTGTATTGTCCAAATTGCCTGGATTCGTATGAAAAATAGCCGAATTCTTTGCGATAACTGCAACCATCAAATTGATGAAAGTATCAAGTTTTGCCCACAATGCGGCACGCCTGTAGAGGAAAGATAATGAATAATTTACCAGAGAAATGGCTAATTGGTGATGATCCTCAACGTCCTGTCCTCGCTATTTCTGTGCTGTCTCCTGATGCGCTTGCCGAAGGTGAACCACTTAAAGAGGGGAGTATCTCAGATATTTCCACGCTTAGCCCTTTATTACAGGCGCTACCTTCCGCTTTAACCTCTCATCATGTCGCCCAACACAACTATATGGAGGTCATTATTGATGGTCCGCTGGCTAAAGCTAAAGATGGTGTGGGATTCCGTGCTTTCAGTTTAGGGGATAACGGCAAGATAAAAGAACATGCCGTTCTCATGGATGCGGACAAGCTGAGTAATCTGATCAATACTGGTTTATTGGTGCAAACGGCGTCAATATTACTGGCGCAAAAACATCTTGCAGATATCAATGAGAAACTTGTCGCCATTTCTGAAGACGTAAAAAAAATCGCAGATTATCAAAGCAATGATCGTGCATCAAAATTAGACGCTGCGATTAAATATTTGCGCCAGGTATCCTCCGTAGTAGCGACAGGTAGAAAATTGAGCGTTGTTCGTCAGAAGCTGGAGGATTTTGAAGTTGAATTCAGCGCTATTCAGGCACATTTACGTAAGGATGTCATCTCTACCGGTAACGAAATTGAGAACTGTGTTGATCCTGATTACTTTGGTACCGATGGGATTACCCGTGAAATCAAGAAACGTCAACAGAGCCTACAAAGACACATCACAGAATGGAAAATGGCGTTATCAGTACGTATCTGCGCGCTGAAGTTAGTTGCGCTTTTTGAGGAAGATGCTTCGCTGCAAACGGAGCGAGAGCAAAGCATTAAAGATGACATAGAAGAGTTTACACGGGACTTAGATAGGGTTGCACAGATTCAGCATCAGCGCATCGCCGGGATATCATCATTCACAGAATCCAGTAACGCCACGAACGCTAATAAAGTGCTATTGAAAAAATGGATAACCCTGCATTTAGCACCGCACCGAGAACAAACTGCGCAATCACATCAATTGATTGAGCAGTTCTCGCAGCAGTTAGTGATTGAAAAGTTGCAACCAACACGCCTGATAGTGGAAATGGAAAATGGGCAACCGGTAAAAATGTTTCACGGGCGGTAACTGGAGGTCTTTGTCGGTGAAGACGCGTTGACGCAGCGACTAAAGATGACAAGTGTGCAAAATTAGACCGGCTACGATGGCCGGTTTTTTTATGGGGGCGTTACGTGAATTCCGATGGCCGGTTGCCCACGTTAAAGCATAGATTTTACGTAGCGCACAGAGAGTGGGGAAGAGGCATCTATTGATTTTTATGAGAGCGGTGGTGAGTTATGAAGTTAATTACCATCATAGGCGATTTAACATAATATACATTATGCGCACCAGGGTTGTTAGAACCATTTTGTAATGTCACTTTTTATCCAAATAGAAATGTCACCTTAGAGTAAGCTAAACTGAATGCAATTCTAAGGGACTCAACGCATGTTGGTGACCATGTCAGATAAAGAGATCCACCGTTTACCGGTGATACAAGCAGTTTGTGAAAAGCGTCTACGTCGTCGCGATGCAGCTTCACAGCTTGGCATTTCAGAACGTCAGGCGCAACGGCTTATAAATCGTTACCGGGTTTCTGGTGCTGAAGGACTTGTCAGCCGCAAACGTGGCCAGCCCAGCAACCGCCGGTTGACCGAATCGCTAAAACTACGCGTGCTCACGCTGATACGTGAAAACTACAGTGACTTTGGCCCCACACTGGCCGCAGAAAAGCTCAGAGAGCGCCATAATATCCGGCTTTCAATCGAGACCGTCCGCAACTGGAGGACATCTGACGGACTCTGGGTCCCACATGCTCGCCGTAAGTCACGGGTTTATCAGCCCCGGCATCGGCGTGATTGTCTGGGTGAACTTATCCAGATCGACGGCTCCCACCATGACTGGTTTGAAGGCCGTGCGCCAAAATGCTGCCTGCTGGTCTTTATCGATGATGCAACCGGCCGTCTGATGCATTTGCGGTTCAGCGAGGCAGAAACAGCCTTTGACTACATGCTGGCAACCCGGGAATACATCGAGCAGCATGGGAAGCCGGTATCGCTGTACAGTGACAAACACGCAATATTTCGCGTCAGTGGTCCGCAGAAACGCAATACCACCGTTACCCAGTTCGGACGTGTGCTTTATGACCTGGCAATCGAGCTTATTTGTGCCAACAGCTCTGAAGCTAAAGGCCGCGTGGAACGTGCGAATCAGACACTTCAGGATCGGCTGATCAAAGAAATGCGTCTGGAAGGTATAAGCGGCATTGAGGCCGCAAATGCCTGGCTTGCCACTTTCATCGCTGACTTTAACAGCCGGTTTTCACGACCGGCTAAGTTCCCCAAAGATTTGCATCGTCCGGTGCAGGAAAGCCCCGATGAATTAAGAGACATCTTTGCCTGGCATGATGTTCGTACCGTGTCGAAATCACTGACCTTCCAGTACGATAAGATCCTTTATCTCATGGACCCAACAAAAGAAAATAGCCGTCTTGCCGGTGAAAAAATTAAAGTACTGGATTATCCCGATGGCACCCTCGCCTTCCACTATGGGCACCGGAGCCTTAAGTGCCAGGCATTTGATAAGCTGGCCTGTGTCGACCAGGGGCAGATTGTTGATAACAAACGTCTCGGGACTGTACTCAGGC
>NZ_JBKDZH010000029.1:0-38414 GCF_047971185.1 Kluyvera sp. | reverse complement strand
TAACACCCCAGACGGTCGTCGTGCTGGCGCGCCGTTCGGACCAGGTGCTAACCCGATGCACGGTCGTGACCAGAAAGGTGCTGTTGCCTCTCTGACTTCCGTTGCTAAACTGCCGTTTGCTTACGCTAAAGATGGTATCTCTTACACCTTCTCTATCGTTCCGAACGCACTGGGTAAAGACGACGACGTTCGTAAAACTAACCTGGCAGGCCTGATGGATGGTTACTTCCACCACGAAGCGTCTATCGAAGGCGGTCAGCACCTGAACGTTAACGTTATGAACCGCGAAATGCTGCTCGACGCGATGGAAAACCCGGACAAATATCCGCAGCTGACCATCCGCGTATCTGGCTACGCAGTACGTTTTAACTCCCTGACTAAAGAACAGCAGCAGGACGTTATTACCCGTACCTTCACTCAGTCCATGTAATGGATTTGACTGAAATCGCGATTTAAAAAGCGTACAATAAAGGCTCCACGTCAGTGGGGCCTTTCTTATAACTGCCCCTCGCTCTCCCGAGCCTATTTTGCCTGCTAACTTCTATAATCAGGTTAACAAGCAAAATAAACTCAAGACGGCCTGAAATAATGATCGTCACCCTGCCGGACGCAGGGAAGAACTGGAGATAACACTGCAATGTCTGTAACTGGTCGCATTCACTCCTTTGAATCCTGTGGCACCGTTGATGGCCCGGGCATCCGCTTTATTACCTTCTTCCAGGGCTGCCTGATGCGCTGCCTGTACTGCCATAACCGCGATACGTGGGATACGCACGGCGGTAAAGAGATCACCGTTGAAGAACTGATGAAAGAAGTGGTCACCTATCGCCACTTTATGAATGCGTCCGGCGGCGGCGTCACCGCGTCCGGCGGCGAAGCCATCCTGCAAGCCGAGTTTGTGCGCGACTGGTTCCGCGCCTGTAAGCAGGAAGGCATTCACACCTGCCTCGATACCAACGGTTTTGTCCGCCGCTACGATCCGGTCATCGACGAGTTACTGGAAGTGACCGATCTGGTGATGCTCGACCTCAAGCAGATGAACGACGACATTCACCAGAACCTGGTTGGCGTTTCTAACCACCGTACGCTGGAGTTCGCACAGTATCTGTCGAAGAAAGACATCAAAGTCTGGATCCGCTACGTGGTGGTACCGGGCTGGTCAGACGATGACGACTCCGCGCACCGCCTGGGCGAATTTACCCGCGATATGGGCAACGTCGAGAAAATCGAACTGCTGCCGTATCACGAGCTGGGCAAGCACAAATGGGTAGCCATGGGCGAAGAGTATAAGCTCGACGGCGTGAAGCCACCGAAGAAAGAGACCATGGAGCGCGTGAAAGGCATTCTGGAGCAGTACGGGCATAAGGTGATGTACTAAGCACTATGCCCTTTCATCGCATCATGCAAAACCCGGCTTAACGCCGGGTTTTCTTTTTTTAAGACTGATTCTTACGCGCCAGCAGCGGGAAAATCAGCCCCAGCCCCACCAGCACAAACGGTGTTGCCACGTTCAGCGACAGCTGGAAGGCCCATTCCGGCGTGAAGGCCGCCATTTTCGGGAAGATGCCGGTCAGGCAGGCAAAGGCGGTAAACAGGAAGCACCATACGCCCACGGTCATCGCCAGCGAGCGATTGCGGATGAAGACGTACTCAGAGTGGTATTTTTTCCCCAGCCGGATGACCGCAATAAACGCCACGAACACCCACAGATAGCGCAGCGGCATCACCACCGAGTTCAGGTTAAGCAGCCATTTGTAGAGGTTGTTCATATCGCCAATCCCCAGCGTCGGCAGCATAATCAGCAGCGCCACCAGCACCAGCGTCAGCAGATAACCATTCACCGGCGTGCCCGACGCGTTGGTGCGGCACAGCTTCTGCGGAATATAGCGGCTGTCGGCATCGCTCAGCAGTACCTTCAGCGGCGCATCGATAGAGAAAACCAGCGCGGCCACCTGCCCCAGCGTATTGGCAATGGCGTAAATGACCATCAGGCTGTTGCCCATGTGGTAGTACTCACCCAGGCGCTGGAAGGCGTAATACTGGCCGTTGGCCATCAGGTCGTCGGGAATATTGTTAGAGTCAAACATCATCCCCATCGCCAGCGAACCGAGAATCGCACACACCGCCACCATCACGGCGAGGAAGATCATCCCGCGCGGGAACTCTTTACCCGGATTGCGGGTATTATTGACGTACGGCGAGATTTTCTCCGCGCCGCCGACGGCAAACACCAGCATGGAAATGGTGGTGATGTAGGTGAAGTCAAAATGCGGAATAAACGTACGCCAGGTGATATTGGTGGTAGCGATGGTCACTTCGGTGATTGCCGGGGCGGTCACCGCCATCACCACGTACAGCAGCGACATCACGAACATCGCGATACCGGCGATAGAGCCCACCAGCTTCAGCGATTTCATCCCGCGCGAGGCTACCCACATAAAGAAGACAAATAGCGCCAGCGTGCAGCCCTGAAGCGCGACAACACCGTACTCGGTGATCAGCGAGCCGTTACCTTTAATCGCCCAACCGAGGGCAATCAGAATCGCCTGCGGCTTCTGCGCCAGATAGGGAATATGCACCACCCAGTAGGTCCAGGCCGCCAGATACGCCAGCCCCGGCCCCATGGTGTTTTTAATCCAGGTACTGACACCGCCCTTGCCGTCTTTAAAGGTGGAACCGAGCTGGCCGACAATCAGCGCATAGGGCGTGAAGTACAGGGCAAAAATAAACAGCCAGGAGAAAACAACCACCAGACCCTGATTGGCGTAGTTATTGACGACGTTGCCAAAGCCCCACACCGTAATGAAAGACATCAGCGCGATGTTGTACCATCGCAGCTGTTTCTCTTGTTCGCTTGCCATAAAATCCGTTCCTTGAATGTTATTATTCGCAAATGCGTTATTTTTCGACGGATGATTATGCGAGCACTCAGCCAAAAAGGATAACGTAGCAGTGCAAAACTCCAACATCCCGCACATTTAATCGGGTTAATCGCGTGGAAGTCAGCAGGTTATAGGCTCGCTCACCGTGGCGCATAAAAGCAGCGCAACGTGAAACAGTATAGCGGCGGTGGCGGGAAGGCGCGTTATCAGGCCGATAACGCGCCGGAAAATCAGGCGTGAGCCACGGGGGTAGGATGATGCCCGGCTTTGCGCAGCAGCATCATCAGATAGACGAACGACACCCCGGCAATCATAATAAACAGAAGGTTATCGGAATAGTTTTGCATCAACATCGCGGTTAGCGTTGGGCCGACCAGGCTGCCGATGGTATAGCTCAGCAGCAGCGCCTGATTCATCGATACCAGTTGATGGTGTTCCACTTTCTCGCAGGCCCAGGCCATCGCGACCGGATAGAGCGTAAAGCCCGCAGCGCCCAGAATAAACAGCGCGGGCGCCATCATCGCCTGGCTTAACATCCCCATACAGCCGATAATGACGACAAACACCTGGACGCGCAGTACCAGCAAACGACCATAGCGGTCCGCCAGTCGGCCAATCGGCCATTGGCCCAGAATCCCGGCGCTGACCATCACCGCCATCCAGAAACCAATGCCGGAATCGCTGACGCCGCGATGGTTCAGATAGAGCGGCATCAGCCCGTACAGCGAACCCAGCACGATACCGGAAATAATGCAGCCGTTGACGCCAAGGCGCGCCTGACGCAGCTTGAACATCGGCCAGACGCGCGCGCTCTCATCCTGCTGTTCATCCTTCTGATTCAGAATACGAGTAAACAGCAGCGGCAGAATACCGGCCAGCACTACCCCGGTCATCAGCGGCAGAATGGTCGCCATGTCGGTCGGCAGTTTGCTAACGATCAGCTGCCCCAGCACGGTGCCGATGTAGTACATCATCATATAGGCCGCCAGCAGACGGCCACGGTTGCGTGAGGTACCGCTGCACATCAGCGCGCTCTCCACCACTACCCAGATCATCGCGCAGCCGACGCCGGCGATAAAGCGCCAGAACATCCAGCTCCAGAAGCCCACCATAAAGCCCAGCCCCACGCAGCCCGCGGCGAAAATCAGCGAGGCAATATAATAGCTGAAGTTAAAGCCCAGGCGCTTAATCAACCGCCCGGTCAGCATCGTACCAACCAGGTTACCGGTAAAATAGGACGACCCGACCATCCCAACCTGCCAGGTTGGCAGATTTTCATGGGCGAGCCACAGCGGGACGAGCGTGTTTAATACCGCGATCGCCAGAGTCAATAAAAGTAAGCCGCAGAGCAGTAACAGCACTGGGCGAGTATAGGTCGACATGGGCTAAAAACCGTGAGGATAGAGTGATTTCGAGCGCATCATGCCACCGCCAAAAACATTGTCAATCCACCTGATTTACGCCAGAAGGCGCTTTGTGGCGCGACGATTGATGTTTCTTATGCAGCACAACGGCACAAATTCATTAGATAAAACTATTTATTTGTTTTTATTGAGAAACAGGGAAAATAACGCGGAAGGGATCGGTCGAAAAAATTCATGAACAAAAAGTGCCAGGGCGGGGCCGCCCCGGCACTTATAGACTTAGCTGGCCACCGCCATGCCGACGGTCATATGCAGACCGTAGAACACGCCGCGGCCAATCATCTCACCGACCAGCACCAGCACAAACGCCAGGCTCAGTAACGGCAGCGCGGGCTGATAGCCCTTCAGCTGCGGCACCACCCAGCACACCAGCGCCAGCGTAATAGCCGCCACACGCCACGCCATCAGCGAACCGTAGTCCGGCACCAGCGCCGACGCCTGCTGGATAGAGCTGTGGATAGAAGCCAGCTCAACACCCTGCATCAGGGACACCACCACGCTGACCGCCAACGCCGCCAGACTCACCACCGGTAGCAGGCGCAGCGCCCAGCCTTCGACACCCGCCCAGCACAGCAGCAGGTAGCCCAGCAGCGGGCCGCCGATAAACAGCGTCAGGAAGAAGCTCAGCGGCGTCCAGATGCTGTACCAGGTCGGTACGGTATCGATGGTGTTATACACGCGCACCATCATCCAGACGAAGACCACGCCCAGCACCATCGTCACCACCAGCCAGACGCTACGCAGTGCGCAGGAGAGCTTATTGGTGACGGCCAGCAGCCAGCCGATACCGCCGACGGCGAAGAAAATCGCGCCGCTGGCAATTTCGTTACTCAGCGAGGACGCCCCCACGCGGTTCAGCGAGTTAAACGCGCGCATCGGCGAGCCAAGGTGCAGCGTTGAGGCGATAAAGCCAATGCCCATCAGCACCCACAGCGCAAACATACTCAACACCACGCACTGCTGCTGCTCACGCGACAGCTGCCCTTTCATCAGCGCCAGCGCCAGTACGATAAAACCACCGGCCACGCACTGCCCAAAGACCGTGAAGATCATCAGCGGCCATTCATGCCATCCACTTCCCATCTCACACCTCCTTCGGGTTGGCCAGGTAGCCAGTGGTATCGCCGCACGGACGTGCATTGGCGTTAGGTTTAATCACAATGCTCGGTTTGGTGAAATGCGCCGACGGCAGCGGCGCAACGGCCGCCAGCGTGCCGTGCTTCTGGCGCAGCTCTTCAATCGGGCCAAAGTCCAGCGCGCGCAGCGGGCAGGACTCGACGCAGATCGGTTTTTTACCGTCAGCCACGCGTTCATGGCAGCCGTCGCACTTGGTCATGTGGCCTTTGGCGGCGTTGTACTGCGGCGCGCCGTACGGGCAGGCCATGTGGCAGTAACGGCAGCCGATACAAACATCTTCGTTAACGACCACAAAGCCGTCTTCGCGTTTGTGCATCGCGCCGCTCGGACACACTTTGGTACAGGCCGGGTCTTCGCAGTGGTTACAGGCGATGGACAGGTAATAGGCAAAGACATTCTGGTTCCAGACGCCGTTATCCTCCTGCCAGTCGCCGCCCGCGTATTCGTAAATACGACGGAAGCTGACGTCCGGGGTTAAGTCTTTGTAATCTTTACACGCCAGTTCACAGGTTTTACAGCCGGTGCAGCGTGCCGAATCAATAAAAAAGCCATATTGGGTGGTCATCGGTTACTCCTTACACCTTCTCAACCTGGACAAGGTTCGTATGCGATGGGTTGCCTTTCGCCAGCGGCGACGGGCGTTGAGTGGTCAGCACGTTAATGCATCCCGCCTGGTCGATACGTTTTGTATCCGGGTCATACCAGGCCCCCTCACCCAGCGCAACGATGCCCGGCATCATGCGCGGCGTCACCTTGGCTTCAATATGCACTTCCCCACGATCGTTGAAGATACGCACGCGATCGCCATTGGCAATGCCGCGTTTCTTCGCGTCCAGCGGGTTGATCCACATCTCCTGACGGCAGGCCGCTTTCAGCACGTCGACGTTACCGTAGGTAGAGTGCACGCGCGCCTTATAGTGGAAGCCGGTCATCTGCAGCGGGAATTTTTCCGCCAGCGGATCGTTATAGTTTTCAAAGCCCGGGGTGTAGATCGGTAACGGATCGATCACATCGCCTTCCGGCAGCTCCCAGGTGGCGGCGATTTTCGCCAGCTCCTCGGAGTAGATCTCGATTTTCCCCGATGGCGTGGTCAGCGGATTCGCCTGCGGATCTTCACGGAACGCTTTGTACGCCACGTGATGCCCTTCAGGATCGCGCTGTTTAAAGATGCCCTGATGACGGAAGGTATCGAAATCAGGCAGCTCCGGCACCGCCTGGCGAGAAAGTTCATGCAGATGGCGCATCCAGCCTTCCTGAGTGCGGCCCTCGGTGAACTTCTGCTCTACGCCCATGCGTTTCGCCAGCTCGGTGGTCATGTCGTAAATGGTCTTGCACTCGAAGCGCGGTTTGATGACCTGATCGGTGAAAATAACGTAGGACATGTTGCCGCAGGAGGCATCCAGCGCGAAGTCCATCTGCTCGGAAGCGGTGCAGTCCGGCAGCAGGATATCGGCGTATTTCGCCGATGAGGTCATGTGGCAGTCAATCACCACGATCATTTCGCACTTCTTGTCATCCTGCAGGATTTCATGCGTACGGTTAATTTCGGAGTGCTGGTTGATCAGACAGTTACCGGCGTAGTTCCAGATCATTTTGATCGGCACGTCCAGTTTGTCCTTACCGCGCACGCCGTCGCGCAGCGCCGTCATTTCCGGACCGCGAACGATCGCATCGGTCCACATAAACATGGAGATGCTGGTTTCGACCGGGTTTTCCAGCGTTGGCATACGCTCAAACGGCACTTCATAAGAACCTTCGCGCGCGCCGCTGTTGCCGCCATGAATACCAACGTTGCCGGTCAGAATCGACAGCATGGAGATGGCGCGAGTGACGATTTCGCCGTTAGCGTGGCGCTGCGGACCCCAGCCCTGAGAGATATAGGCCGGTTTGGCGCTGGCGATTTCACGCGCCAGTTTGACGATACGATCGGCAGGGATACCGGTGATGGTGGATGCCCACTCCGGCGTTTTCGCCGTGCCATCGCTCCCCTGACCCAGAATGTAGGCTTTATAGTGGCCATTGGCCGGTGCGCTGGCCGGCAGCGTTTTCTCGTCGTAGCCGACGCAGTACTTGTCGAGGAACGGCTGATCGACCAGATTTTCGGTAATCATCACCCACGCCAGCGCGGAAACCAGCGCCGCATCGGTACCCGGACGAATCGGGATCCACTCATCTTCACGGCCCGCGCCGGTATCGGTATAGCGCGGATCGACAATGATCATCCGCGCGTTCGATTTCTGCCGCGCCTGCTCCAGATAGTAAGTCACCCCGCCGCCGCTCATACGCGTTTCGCCAGGGTTGTTGCCGAACAATACGACCAGCTTGCTGTTTTCAATATCGGACGGACTGTTGCCATCGGCCCAGCCGCCGTAGGTGTAATTCAGGCCCGCGGCAATCTGCGCGGAGGAGTAGTCACCGTAATGGTTCAGGTAACCACCGCAGCAGTTCATCAAACGCGCAATCAGCGTTTTTCCCGGCGGCCAGGAACGGGTCAACGTACCGCCGAGGGTACCGGTGCCGTAGTTGAGATAGATTGATTCGTTGCCGTAATCTTTGATCAGGCGCTTCATATTATCGGCAATGGTATCAAAGGCTTCTTCCCAGCTAATACGCTCGAATTTACCTTCACCACGTTTACCGACGCGCTTCATCGGGTATTTGAGACGGTCCGGGTTATAGACGCGACGGCGCATTGAGCGGCCGCGCAGACAGGCACGCACCTGGTGCAAACCGTCGTAGTTATCGTCACCGGTATTGTCGGTTTCTACGTATTTAATCTCGCCATCGACAACGTGCATGCGCAGCGGGCAGCGACTGCCACAGTTAACCGTACACGCACTCCAGGTGACGCGCTCGGCGGCGGTTGCCGGGGCCAGCGTATCCGCCGCGTTCACCAGACGGCTGAAGGGAAGCGTAAACGCACTGCTGGCCATCGCCAGGCCACCTATGGCCGTGGTTTTCATTAAACCACGGCGGCTGACCTCGGCTGCCAGTAAAGCATCGGGGGTTTCAGTTTTCATGGACACTCACTTCGTTGCTTACATTGGAAAACAAAGCTCGCTATATAGTTATATATATAACGAAATGCTATTATTATAGTGTTATATGCTGTTGTTACTTCGAAGTGAGTATTAAGCGTTCGGCCAGGAGAGGTATTGTTCAGTATCAAGAGGGATATAAAAAAAGCGCCTTGCGGCGCTTTTTTTCGAACTATTGGCGCTTAGCCAATATATTCCAGTCCGTTCATGTAAGGACGCAGTACCTCAGGGACTTCGATACGGCCGTCTGCCTGCTGGTAGTTTTCCAGCACCGCAACCAGCGTACGCCCGACCGCCAGGCCAGAGCCGTTGAGGGTATGGACCAGACGCGTTTTCTTGTCAGACTTGCTGCGGCAGCGAGCCTGCATACGACGCGCCTGGAAATCCCAGACGTTCGAGCAAGAAGAAATTTCGCGGTAGGTATTCTGCGCCGGAACCCAGACTTCGAGGTCGTAGGTTTTGCACGCGCCGAAGCCCATGTCACCGGTGCACAGAATGATTTTACGGTACGGCAGGCCCAGCAGCTGCAGGACTTTTTCCGCGTGACCGGTCATCTCTTCCAGCGCCGCCATGGAATCTTCAGGACGCACGATCTGCACCATCTCAACTTTGTCGAACTGGTGCATACGGATCAGACCACGAGTATCACGGCCGTAAGAGCCCGCTTCAGAGCGGAAGCACGGCGTGTGCGCGGTCATTTTGATCGGCAGATCGTCTTCGTCGATGATTTCATCGCGAACCAGGTTGGTCAGCGGCACTTCTGCGGTTGGGATCAGCGCATAGTTGCTGCTGTCTGCTTCTTCTTCCAGCGGACGAGTATGGAACAGATCGCCGGCAAATTTCGGCAGCTGCCCGGTACCGTACAGGGTGTCCTGGTTAACCAGGTACGGCACATAGTTTTCGCTATAGCCGTGCTGTTCGGTGTGCAGATCCAGCATGAACTGCGCCAGCGCGCGGTGCATGCGGGCAATCTGGCCTTTCATCACGACGAAACGTGAACCGGTCAGCTTCACGGCGGCGGCAAAATCCAGGCCGCTGTGCATTTCGCCCAGCGTGACGTGGTCGCGAATTTCGAAGTCGAATTCACGCGGCGTGCCCCAGCGGGAAACTTCCACGTTGTCGCTTTCGTCGCGGCCAATCGGCGCGTCGTCGTGCGGAATGTTCGGGATGGTCAGCGCGATATCGCGAATCTCTGCCAGCAGAACGTCCAGTTCAGATTTTGCGGCATCAAGTTGTTCGCCAAGCTTGTTCACTTCCAGGCGTAAAGGCTCAATATCTTCCCCGCGTGCTTTCGCCTGGCCGATGGATTTCGATCGCGAGTTGCGCTCTGCCTGCAGATTTTCAGTTTCTACCTGCAGTACTTTACGACGCTCTTCGAGAGCGCGAAGTTTATCTACATCCAGCTTAAAGCCCCGGCGTGCCAGTTTTTCTGCGACTGCGTCTGGCTCTGTACGCAGCAGATTGGGATCGAGCATGCTTATCCTATGCTTATCGAATTGAAAGTGGAGTATGCGACCACAGCCCGTGGTCGCAGAGGTACGTTGACAACATTACCGCAACGACTGGGCTAGCGGTAGCGTTTTGTGCGGCTATTTTGATCCTGTTCAGCGAGCCAGGCGAGCTTTTCGCCAATCTTGCCTTCAAGACCCCGATTCGTCGGGTGATAGTAGCGCGTTTGTGCCATTTCGCTGGGGAAATACTCTTCACCGGCGGCGTAGGCGTTCGGCTCATCGTGGGCGTAGCGATACTCCTGCCCGTAGCCCATCTCTTTCATCAGCTTAGTCGGCGCGTTGCGCAGATGCACCGGTACGTCGTAATCCGGACGTTCGCGCGCATCGGCCATCGCCGCTTTAAACGCGGTGTACACGGCGTTGCTTTTCGGCGCGCAGGCCAGGTAAACAATCGCCTGCGCAATCGCCCGCTCCCCTTCGGCCGGGCCGACGCGGGTAAAGCAGTCCCAGGCGGAGATCGCCACCTGCATCGCCCGCGGGTCGGCGTTGCCTACATCTTCTGAGGCTATCGCCAGGCAGCGGCGAGCGACATACAGCGGATCGCCGCCGGCGCTGATAATGCGCGCATACCAGTACAATGCCGCATCCGGCGCGCTGCCGCGCACCGATTTGTGCAGGGCGGAAATCAGGTCGTAGAAACGGTCGCCTTTATTATCGAAACGGGCGCTGCGCTCGCCGGCAATTTCGGTCAGCAGCTGTGGCTGAAGTACGCGCTTACCCGCATCGTCAAGCTCGGCCATATCGGCCATCATTTCCAGCGTGTTCAGCGCCCGGCGCGCATCCCCATTGACCAGTTCGGCGATCGCACGGCGCGTTTCATCCGGCAGGATAATATCCTGGCCGCCGTAGCCGCGCGCGCTGTCTTCCATCGCCTGAGTGAGTACTTGCTCGATATCGTCGGTAGTGAGCGATTTCAGCAGGTAAACACGCGCACGGGAAAGCAGCGCCGAATTCAGCTCGAAGGAGGGGTTTTCGGTCGTCGCGCCGATAAAGGTGATGGTGCCGTCTTCAATATGCGGCAGGAAAGCGTCCTGCTGGCTTTTATTGAAGCGATGGACTTCATCAACGAACAGAATGGTGCGTCGCCCGGCGTTGCGATTCTGCCGCGCACGCTCGATGGCTTCGCGAATCTCTTTCACCCCGGAGGTAACGGCTGAAATGCGCTCAACGTCGGCGTTAGCATAGCGAGCAATCACTTCCGCCAGCGTGGTCTTGCCGGTACCCGGCGGCCCCCAGAGGATCATCGAATGCAGGTGCCCGGCCTCGATGGCGCGGGGCAGCGGCTTACCGGCCGCCAGCAGGTGCTGTTGGCCGATATACTGCGCTAAGTTTTCTGGCCGCATACGCGCGGCCAGTGGTTGAAAGGTGTTATCTGAAAAATCGAGCGACAGGTTGCCCACGCATGCCTCTTACTTACGCTGATCGTCCACCGTCACGCCCTGCGGCGGTGTAAAGGTGAATTTGGATACGTCCACCGAACCGTTCTGCTGCGATTTCAGCTGATAGCTGCTGCGCTGATCGTCCTGTTCGATGGCGCTGAACTGATGGATGGTGCCATCACGTCCGACGTTAATGGTGAATTTCTTCAGGTTACCGTTGCTGCCGCGCGGCGTCAGCACGAAATCATCGCCGTTCTGCTGAATGTTGTACTGCTGCCAGTCGCTGGCCTGGTTACGGGCAATCAGCATAAACGGCGTATTGCCGGTGGCGTCTTTCAGCCAGGTGGCGGTTGCCTGTTCCACGAACGGGTTGTAGAACCACAGGGTTTTGCCGTCGGAAACCAGGACGCTTTCATCCGGCTGTGTCATATGCCAGTTAAACAGGTTCGGGCGTTTCACCCACAGATCGCCCTGACCTTCCTGCACCGCGTTGCCGCTACCGTCAGTCACCTTCTGGGTGAAGCTGGCGTGGAAGCTGCTGACTTTGTCCAGGCGGCTTTTCAGGTCACCGGCGGCATCAGCCCATACGCTGCTGACAACAAAGCTGGAAAGTAATGCACACGTGATCGCGATCTTTTTCATTGTTATTCCTTAAATAGCCTCATACTCCCGCCAGGAGAGCTTCTGTCACTCACTCTAAGACTTCGTCCCGAGCGGCGACAGAAGAAAATACTGAATTTTTACTTATTTACCCATCTTTGCAATCAGTCGAACGGCGGCGGTGCCAGCACCTCACGGTTGCCGTTATGCCCCTGCTCGCTGACGATCCCCTGCGCTTCCATCTGTTCGATGATACGCGCCGCACGGTTGTAGCCGATGCGGAACTGACGCTGCACGCCGGAGATAGAGGCTTTACGCTTCTGGGTCACAAAGTTCACCGCCTGATCGAACAACGGATCCAGCTCTTCGCCGCCGTCGAAGCCACCGCCGCCGCCTTCGCTTTCGCTATCGGAGGTGATGCCGTCGATATACTGCGGACGACCGCGCGCTTTCCAGTCCTGGACCACCGCGTGGACTTCCTGGTCGCGCACAAACGCGCCGTGAACACGTATTGGCGTATTCGAGTTCGGCGCGGCGTACAGCATATCGCCCATCCCCAGCAGGGATTCCGCGCCGCCCTGGTCGAGAATGGTGCGGGAGTCAATTTTGCTGGACACCGTAAACGCGATACGGGTCGGAATGTTGGCCTTGATCAGGCCAGTAATCACGTCGACCGACGGACGCTGGGTCGCCAGCACCAGGTGGATGCCCGCGGCGCGCGCTTTCTGCGCCAGACGCGCGATCAGCTCTTCCACTTTCTTACCGACGGTCATCATCAGGTCGGCGAATTCATCCACCAGCACAACGATATACGGCAGTTTTTCCAGCACCGGATGGGTGGCGTCCATGCTATCGCCCGGTTTCCAGTAAGGATCCGGGATCGGACGGCCCATGCGGGCAGCCTCGGCAATTTTTTCGTTGTAGCCCGCGAGGTTACGCACGCCCAGCGCCGACATCAGCTTGTAGCGACGTTCCATTTCGTTGACGCTCCAGCGCAGGGCATTGGCGGCGTCTTTCATGTCCGTGACCACTTCCGTCAGCAGGTGCGGGATCCCTTCGTAAACCGACAGCTCCAGCATTTTCGGGTCGATCATGATGAAGCGCACGTCTTCCGGCTGCGCTTTGTACAGCATGCTGAGGATCATGGCGTTCACGCCGACGGACTTACCGGAACCGGTCGTACCGGCCACCAGCAGGTGCGGCATCTTGCCGAGATCGGCCACCACCGGTTCACCGGCGATATCTTTACCCAGCACCACGGTCAGCGGCGATGGGTTATCGCGGAACTTATCGCAGTCCAGCACTTCGCGCAGGTAGACGGTCTGACGCTTTTTGTTCGGCAGTTCGAGGCCGACGTACGGTTTGCCTGGGATCACTTCCACCACGCGCACGGCGACGGTCGACAGCGAACGTGCAAGGTCACGCGAGAGGTTGGAGATACGCGCGGCCTTCACGCCCGGTGCCAGATTCAGCTCGAAGCGCGTGATGACCGGCCCCGGCGAGTAGTTCACCACGTCAGCTTTGATGCGGTAATCCGCCAGACGCGTTTCCACCAGGCGCGCCATCTGCTCCAGCGCAAAGGTATCAACCGGCTCGACTTCCGTCGGCGGTGGCGTCAGTAAGTCCAGCGACGGCAGCGGCGTGGTCGGCTTTTGCAGCGGACGGTCGTCGCCGTTACGCATCAGCAGCGGGTGAATCAGGCTCTCCTGCGGCGGCGTAGCCGGCTGCTGCACGTGCTGTTGCGGCGGCGCGTACTGCGGCTGTTGCTGTGGCTGTGCATACTGCGATTGCTGAGGCTGCTGCTGCGGCTGAGCATAATGCGGTTGCTGAGGCTGCTGCTGCGGCTGAGCATACTGCGGTTGCTGAGGCGGCTGCTGATAGCCCTGGACATGCTGCGGCGGCTGTTGTTGATACTGCTGCTGCGGTGCCTCAGGCTCCGGCGTCACGCTTGGGGTAAACAACGGCGCTTTCGGCGCATCGTCAACCAGCGCTTTCATCGGTGAAAATTCGAAATCGTCGAGTGAGAACGGATGCGCACCTTCCGGCTGTTCGCTGGCATAGCGCGTCTGCTGCGAAGCGGCGAACTGGCGGGCCAGCTCGGCTTCTGCCGCAGCATCGGCGTCGTTTTCTTCCTCGGCATAATCGTCAACGTGCGACTCACCGTAGCGCTGCTGCTGGGACGCCGCAAACTGGCGGGCCAGCGCATCCTGTTCCAGCGCATCGGCTTCATCGTCGCTCAGGTTTACGTCGTCGTCATGCTGATAACGTTCGGCTTCGCGCGCGGCGCGTTCTTCGGCCATACGCTGCGACGGCAGCTTAATGCCATAGGAGGCCAGTTCGCGGCGCGTTGGCACGCGAACGCGGTTCGGGCGCGGCAGCTGCGGGCCAATGCCCTCTTTGACCTGCGGACGCGGGCCATCGGCCGGGCTAAACAACGGGGCTGACGCCGCTGCGGCTGCAGCGGTACTCGCTGCAGTCGAAGCATGGCGGACGCTCGCCGCAACCGGAGCAACGGCGGCAGAAGGTTCAGGCACGGAAACCGGCGCCGATGAAGAAGGCATCGATGCGGCACGCTGTTCAACGGGCGCTAAAGGCTCGGGGATCGGTTGATACCATGCCGCCAGCTGTTCACGTTCACGCGCGCGTTTTTCTTCGACTTCTTCAAAGTAGTAGAGCGGTGGACGGTGGGCCGGTTTCACCTCTTCTTCAACAATCGGTTCTGGCTCAACGGCAGGCGTTGGCTCAGCCGCGTACGGCTGCTGGTGAACAGGCTGCTGAGGCTGTTCATACTGCGGCTGCTCGTAAACAGGCTGCTGAGGCTGCGCGTACTGCGGCTGTTCGTAAGCAGGCTGTTGAGGCTGTTCATACTGCGGCTGCTCGTAAGCAGGCTGCTGAGGCTGCACGTACGGCGGCTGCTCGTAAGCAGGCTGCTGAGGCTGCGCGTACTGCGGCTGTTCGTAAGCCGGTTGCTGAGGCTGGGAGTACTGCGGCTGCTCGTAAGCAGGCTGCTGAGGCTGCACGTACGGCGGCTGCTCGTAAGCAGGCTGTTGAGGCTGCGCGTACTGCGGCTGCTCGTAAGCAGGCTGTTGAGGCTGTTCGTAAGCAGGCTGTTGAGGCTGAGCGTACTGCGGTTGCTGTACCGGCGGCCAGCCTTCCGGCGCAGGCGCAATTGTCGGTTCGACGGGAACCGGCGTCGGTACGGACTGCCACTCCACGCCCGGCGCAGCAGGAGGCTGCTCGCCCACGGGCGCAGCGACCTGAGACGGGTCAGTTGCCCAGGTCGGGGCCGGGGCAATGGCCGCGGCGGCGGCGAGCGGTTCGGTCACGGAATGGCCGTTTAGCAGCGGATCGTATTCATCGTACTTCGCCGCGCTCGTCGCGCTGGCACCGGAGAACAGAACATCATCGGGATCCACCTGGGCCGCATAGCGGGCCCCCTCTTCCGGCTCATCCATCCGGCGGCCAGAAAACAGCGCTTCGTCGGTTTTGCGCCCCATCGGATTGGCAAATTTTTCGGCAATACGTTTACGGCGCGCCAGCGCACCGCGCAGAATTCGGGCACGACGAGATTCGCGCGTCGTGCTTTGCTCCGCGTCGCCTTCGTCTTCATACTCGTCGTCTTCGTACTCTTCTTCATCGACCCAGGTATCGTCGCGACGGGTACGGTTGCTGGCGAAGGTCAGAATATTGAGGATCCAGCTGCCCATTTTCTCGGCAATGCTGACCCAGGACCAGCCGGTAAACAGCGTCAGGCCCGCGGCCCAGATGCACAATAAGGCAATGGTGCCGCCGCTGCTATGCAGCATCGGCTGTAGCGCGGTGCTGAGCAGGCTGCCAATCACGCCGCCGGACGCAAAGTACCAGATATCATCGGCGTTGATAGCGGCCAGGCCGCAGGAGGTCAGAATCAGCGCCAGCACGCCGATCAGGCGCAGCGATACGGCAAAATAGTCGATGTAGTCTTCGCTGGCGCGATGTCGCCAGGCAAACCAGCAGCCGCCGATGATAATCACCGGAATGGTGTAAGCCATCACGCCAAAGATGAAGAACAGCGTGTCGGCCAGCCACGCGCCGGGAGCGCCGCACAAATTATGGATAGGTTCGTGCCAGGCCGTTTGCGACCAGCTGGGATCGGAAGGATTGAAGCTCAGTAGTGCTGCCATTAGCCAGACGGCAAAAATGGCGCATAGAAGGAGTAACGCCTCAAGGAGCCGGCGTCCGCTGCTGAGTTTTGTGAGTTTGACTTCTTTGTCTTCTGTATATTCCTGGCTCAAGAAAGGCTCTCCAGGTGCCAAATGCTAAAACGGACAACAGTGCCAGATTGCGCCGACACTGTTGCTGTATGGATTAACAGGAGTGTAATCAAACTACGCTGATTTTGCACCTGTTCCGTTTTAGCGGGTCTTAATTACCAGACGATTACTCTGCTTGACCTCTTCCATCACGACGTAAGTACGGGTGTCGTTGACGCCTGGCAGGCGTAGCAGGGTCTCGCCAAGAAGCTTACGGTAAGCCGACATATCCGGTACGCGGGTTTTCAACAGGTAGTCGAAATCACCGGAAACCAAGTGACACTCTTGAATTTCTTCAAGTTTTTGCACGGCGGCGTTAAATTGTTCAAACACGTCTGGCGCACCGCGATTCAGAGTAATCTCAACAAATACCAGCAGCGATGCATCCAGATAATGCGGGTTTAACAGCGCGGTATAGCCCTGAATAAAACCCTGTCGTTCCAGACGACGTACGCGCTCAAGGCACGGGGTCGGAGAAAGTCCTACTCTTTTGGAAAGCTCGACGTTCGAAATACGCCCATCTTTTTGCAGCTCATTCAGAATGTTGCGGTCGATGCGGTCGAGATCTTTGCCAGGGCGTTTTTTACTATCTACCATTATTATTGTCTCTCTGTATTCCTTCCCTACTCCTGTCTTGACTCTGTGCACTTCACTGTTCAGAGCCTTCTCCCGTTTTCAATACGCCGTTGTTGCTGCAACGTCGTATATCCCAGGGGTTGCGTATGAGAAGCCCCGGCGCCTCGCGGCCACCCTCCGACATCACGTATGGTGTCTGTCCACACCATACGTAGATTTCAGTGATCCGGGTAAAAATGGCATTTGCGTGCATGAAAATTCACCACACGCGAAACACTGCTTTTCTTCTTCCTTGAATGTTGTCGCAAAAGCACAGGTGATTGTCAAAGCAAAACATCTTTTTTTAGTACAACATGCCAGATATTCATTATCACGCGGGCTTGATTCACATGTAATCGTCTTATAATCCGGCGGCGGGCAGTAGAAATAGTTATATTTTTTGATGTTAAAATAAACAATCAATCGGCTCACTCTATTACACATATCGTTAACAAAATCGCTGCGCTCTTTTTTTACGTCTACAAATTCCCTACAATCCCAAACAATGTCTGCCAACAATTATGGGGATCTCATGGGCACGGCCAAACACAGTAAGCTGCTAATCCTTGGTTCTGGACCTGCGGGATACACCGCCGCGGTCTATGCTGCACGCGCAAACCTGCAACCGGTACTGATTACCGGGCTGGAAAAAGGCGGTCAACTGACCACCACCACCGAGGTGGAAAACTGGCCTGGCGATCCGAACGATCTCACCGGTCCGCTGCTGATGGAACGTATGCACGAGCATGCGACCAAATTTGAAACCGAGATTATTTTTGACCACATTCACAGCGTCGATCTGCAGAACCGTCCGTTCCGCCTCACCGGCGACAGCGGCGAGTACACCTGCGATGCGTTAATCATCGCCACCGGCGCGTCTGCCCGCTATCTGGGTCTGCCGTCGGAAGAAGCGTTCAAAGGCCGCGGCGTTTCCGCCTGCGCAACCTGCGACGGGTTCTTCTATCGCAACCAGAAAGTCGCGGTCATTGGCGGCGGCAACACGGCGGTAGAAGAAGCGCTGTATCTGTCCAACATTGCGGCGGAAGTGCACCTGATCCACCGTCGTGATGCTTTCCGCGCGGAAAAAATCCTGATCAAGCGTCTGATGGATAAAGTGGAAAGCGGCAACATCGTGCTGCACACTAACCGCACGCTGGAAGAAGTGACCGGCGATCAGATGGGCGTGAGCGGTTTACGTCTGCGCTCAACCGAGAGCGATGACATTGAGTCGCTGGAGGTCGCGGGCCTGTTCGTGGCTATCGGCCACAGCCCGAACACGGCGATTTTCGAAGGCCAGCTGGCGCTGGAAAACGGCTACATCAAAGTGCAGTCCGGTATCCACGGCAACGCCACCCAGACCAGCATCCCGGGCGTGTTCGCTGCGGGCGACGTCATGGACCACATTTACCGTCAGGCAATCACCTCTGCGGGCACCGGCTGTATGGCGGCGCTGGATGCGGAACGCTACCTCGACGGTCTGGCCGACGCGTGCAAATAATCTTTACAAGTCAGTAACAAAAGTAAAAAAGGCGACGATAAGTCGCCTTTATTTTTTCTGCGATGTAACATTGCCGCGCCTATAACTGAAACCATTATCTATAAGCCACCTGCTAAGCGCCCAATGAATAAAAGTCGCCAACAAGAACTCACCCGCTGGCTCAAACAGCAAAGCGTCCTGTCTCGCCGCTGGTTGATGCTATCCCGCCTGCTCGGCTTTGCCAGCGGCGTACTGATTATTGCTCAGGCCTGGCTGCTGGCCCGTATCCTCCACCATATGATTATGGAGAGCATTCCGCGCGAAGCGCTGCTGATGCCCTTTATTCAGCTGGTGCTGGTGTTCGTCCTCCGCGCGTGGGTGGTATGGCTACGCGAGCGGGTCGGTTTTCATGCCGGGCAACAAATTCGCTTTGAGATCCGTCGTCAGGTACTGGACCGATTACAGCAGGCGGGTCCGGCGTGGATCCAGGGCAAACCGGCCGGCAGTTGGGCAACGCTGATCCTTGAACAAATTGACGACATGCACGACTACTACGCCCGCTACCTGCCGCAGATGGCGCTGGCCGCCTGCGTGCCGCTGCTGATCGTGGTCGCCATTTTCCCGTCTAACTGGGTGGCGGCACTTATACTGCTGGCCACCGCCCCGCTGATCCCGCTGTTTATGGCGCTGGTCGGCATGGGGGCCGCCGACGCCAACCGCCGCAACTTCCTGGCGCTGGCGCGTCTGAGCGGCCACTTCCTTGACCGTCTACGCGGCATGGACACCTTACGTATTTTCGGGCGCGGCGCGGCCGAGACCGACAACATCCGCGAAGCCTCGCAGGATTTTCGCCACCGCACTATGGAAGTGCTGCGTCTCGCGTTTCTCTCCTCCGGCGTGCTGGAATTTTTCACCTCGCTGTCGATTGCGCTGGTCGCGGTCTATTTCGGCTTCTCTTATCTTGGCGAACTGAATTTTGGCAGCTACGGCGCGGCGGTCACGCTCTCTTCCGGCTTCCTGGCGCTGATTCTGGCCCCTGAATTCTTCCAGCCGCTGCGTGATTTAGGCACCTTCTACCACGCGAAAGCCCAGGCGGTCGGCGCGGCCGATAGCCTGAAAACCTTCCTGGAAGCGCCGCTGGCGCACCCGGAACAAGGTGAGCAGGTGCTGGAGACCAGCGAGCCGGTTTCGCTGTGCGCGAAAGATCTGTTTATCACCTCGCCGGAAGGCAAAATGCTCGTCGGCCCGCTCAACTTCACGCTTAACGCCGGGCAACGCGCGGTGCTGGTGGGGCAAAGCGGTTCCGGTAAAAGCTCGTTGCTCAATGCGCTGGCCGGTTTCCTGCCCTACCGCGGTTCGCTGAAGGTCAACGGTGTTGAACTGCGCCACCTCCAGCCGGAAGCCTGGCATCGGTTGATGAGCTGGGTGGGGCAAAACCCACAGCTGCCGGCCGCCACCCTGCGCGAGAACGTGCTGCTGGGCAACCCGGAAGCGAGCGACGCGCAGCTGCATCAGGCGCTGGAAAAAGCGTGGGTCAATGAGTTTCTGCCGCAGCTTCCCGACGGCATCGACACCGCAGTAGGCGAGCAGTCCGCGCGCCTCTCCGTCGGCCAGGCGCAGCGCGTCGCCGTCGCCCGTGCCCTGCTTGCCCCCTGCCGCCTGCTGCTGCTTGATGAACCTGCCGCCAGCCTGGATGCTCATAGCGAACAGCGCGTGATGCAGGCGCTAGGCGAAGCCTCTACCCAGCAAACCACGCTGATGGTGACCCACCAGCTGGAAGGCCTTAGCGAGTGGGACGCTATCTGGGTAATGGAAAACGGCCAGATTATCGAGCAAGGCTCGTATTCACAGCTGGTGGCCGCCAACGGCGTTTTTGCCAGCCTGCTGGCCAATCGTCAGGAGGAGATCTAAATGCGCGCACTGTTGCCTTATCTGGCGCTCTATAAGCGCCATAAATGGCTGTTAAGCCTCGGCGTAGTTCTGGCGATTGTGACACTGCTCGCCAGCATTGGCTTGCTGACGCTGTCCGGCTGGTTCCTCTCCGCCTCGGCGGTAGTCGGGTTTGCGGGCGCTTACACGTTTAACTACATGCTGCCTGCGGCGGGCGTGCGCGGCGCGGCGATTATCCGTACCGCCGGACGTTATTTTGAACGTCTGGTCAGCCACGATGCCACTTTCCGCGTGTTGCAGCACCTGCGCGTGTTCACCTTCAGCAAACTGCTGCCGCTCTCCCCTGCCGGGCTGGCCCGTTTTCGTCAGGGCGAGCTGCTCAACCGCATGGTGGCGGATGTCGATACGCTGGATCATCTCTATCTGCGGGTCATCTCTCCGCTGGTCGGCGCGCTGGTGGTAATTCTGGTGGTCACCGCTGGGCTCAGCCTGCTCGACGTCGGCCTGGCGCTGACGCTCGGCGGGATTATGCTCGCCACGCTGCTAATACTGCCACCGCTGTTTTATCGCGCCGGTAAGCCCACCGGCGAGCAGCTGACTACTCTGCGCGGCCAGTACCGCCAGCAAGTCACTGGCTGGCTGCAAGGCCAGGCCGAGCTCACTATTTTCAACGCCAGCGATCGCTACCGTAAACAGATGGAGCAGACCGAGCTTAACTGGCACGATGCCCAACGCCGCCAGTCCGAGCTGACCGCGCTATCGCAGGCGCTGATGCTGCTTATCGGCGCCATCGCGGTGGTGGCGATGCTGTGGCTGGCCGCTGGCGGCGTGGGGGATAACCTCCAGCCGGGCGCGCTGATCGCCCTGTTCGTCTTCTGCGCGCTGGCGGCATTTGAAGCCCTCGCGCCGGTAACCGGTGCATTCCAGCATCTGGGCCAGGTGATCGCCTCGGCGCTGCGGGTAAGCCAGATCATCGAGCAGCAGCCGGAAGTGACCTTTCCGCAACACGCCAGCGTGCGTCCGCAGCAGGTCGCGCTGACGCTGAAGGAGGTCGCCTTCACCTATCCAGAGCAGGCTCAACCCGCGCTGGAACATCTCTCGCTGCACGTGGCAGCAGGTGAACATATCGCTATCCTCGGGCGCACCGGCTGCGGCAAATCAACGCTCCTGCAACTGCTGACCCGCGCGTGGGATCCGCAGCAGGGCAGCATTTTGCTCAACGATATTGCGCTTAATCAGTTCGATGAGCAGACGTTACGCCAGACCATGAGCCTGGTACCGCAGCGCGTGCATCTGTTTAGTGCCACGCTACGTGACAACCTGCTGCTGGCCAGACCGGATGCCAGCGATGACATGATCAGCGAAGTACTGCGCCGTACCGGGCTGGAGAAGCTGCTGGAAGACGCCGGGCTCAACAGCTGGCTGGGCGAAGGCGGCCGTCAGCTGTCTGGCGGCGAGCTGCGCCGTCTGGGTATTGCCCGCGCGCTATTGCACGATGCGCCGCTGATGCTGCTGGACGAGCCCACCGAAGGGCTGGACGCCACCACCGAAAGCCAGATTCTCGAGCTGCTGGCCGACGTGATGCGCGAAAAAACGCTGCTGATGGTCACCCACCGCCTGCGCGGGCTGGCGCGATTTAATCGGATAATTGTCATGGACAACGGGCAAATTATTGAGCAAGGTAATCATACAGAACTGCTGGCAAAACAAGGTCGTTACTACCAGTTCAAACAGCGTCTGTAGACTATGATTGAGTTAACTTAGTTTCGTGGGGTTATCGCGACATGCGCCTTGTGCAGCTTTCTCGTCATTCGATTGCTTTTCCCTCCCCAGAGGGCGCATTACGTGAACCTAACGGGCTGCTGGCGCTCGGTGGCGATCTTGGCCCCGCGCGTCTGCTGATGGCCTATCAGCGCGGGATCTTTCCGTGGTTCTCGCCCGGCGATCCGATCCTCTGGTGGTCGCCGGATCCGCGCGCCGTACTGTGGCCAGAACAGTTTCACCTCAGCCGCAGCATGAAGCGCTTTCACCGCCACTCCCCCTATCGCGTCACGCTCAACTATGCCTTTAGCCAGGTCATCGAGGGCTGCGCGCAGGATCGCCACGAAGGCACGTGGATCACCACCGGCATCAGCCAGTCCTACCATCGGCTACACTAGCTAGGCCACGCACACTCGATTGAGGTCTGGCAGGGTGACACGCTGGTCGGCGGCATGTACGGCGTCGCCATGGGCGAGCTATTCTGCGGCGAGTCGATGTTCAGCCGCGCAGAGAACGCCTCTAAAACGGCGCTGTACGTCTTCTGTAAGGCGTTTAGCCATGCAGGCGGCAAACTCATTGACTGCCAGGTGTTAAACAGCCACACCGCGTCTCTGGGCGCGATAGAGATCCCCCGCCGTGACTACCTTGAACATCTGAATACGCTACGCATGCAGACGCTCGAGGATAAATTCTGGGTGCCCAGGCTGCTCTTTTCGCCTGAAGCGTAAATGTTTTCAGCACAATTTCCATCAGGATGATATAATTGCCGACGAGAGTCGCTTCTGCCTTTTGCCCCGCCGCCGTTTGGGAATCGTTCGAGTCAGATAACGCCCACGTTTATCCTGCTATTTCCGGCCTGGTTCGCGCCCATCACACGCTGTTCTGGTGTGGTGAAAGGGTAATGCGCAAAAACGACTTTCGCCGATTAAGACGGACAATTCTTTACTTACATGATGAACTTCGGCATTATCTTGCCGGTTCAAATTACGGTAGTGATACCCCAGAGGATTAGATGGCCAAAGAAGACAATATTGAAATGCAGGGTACCGTTCTTGAAACGTTACCTAATACCATGTTCCGCGTAGAACTGGAAAACGGACACGTGGTTACTGCACATATCTCCGGTAAAATGCGCAAAAACTATATCCGCATCCTGACGGGCGACAAAGTGACTGTTGAGCTGACCCCGTACGACCTGAGCAAAGGCCGCATTGTCTTCCGTAGTCGCTAATCACCGCAGATAATGAGCGCCAGGCGTTATATCGCCTCGCCATTTGCCGAATAAATGATGCCCTGCTTATGCAGGGCATTTTTTTAACGCTTTCTTCCCGCCGTGTTACACCTGCGGCGTAGATTTAAAACCCGTCAGCATCAGTATTGGCTCCTGTTTCGTCGAGGCGGGTTCAAACTGATAATGGTTGCCCTGACGGTCACCGCCGATATACCACGAAATTTCCGTTTTCCCTTCCGCCAACGCTTTGCGTACCGCTTTATCGACGTCCACCATCCGGTACTCGCGCGATGCATTCAAATAAAGCTGGGTATCCGATTTATAGTTACAGGCCGGACGGTGATTCCAGGTCACGCTGTCCGCGTTCCAGTCGTTGCTGGCCGGATAGAAGAAAATCTGATCCGCGCCGTTGCTCTCAACTTTCGCGCCATACAGCCGCAGCTTGTATTTAAACAGCGAAGCATCCTGGTCTTTCGGTAGCGGTGGAATAGCGAATTTCACCAGCGTTAGCGTCTCCGGGTGATGGGTGCGGCCACCGTTCTGCCAGTTGTCGCTGATGAAGAGGTTATCCGGCGTCGGATGGCTGGCGTCGGGCTCAGCGCTGCTGACTACCGCATTCTCGGCGAGGGTAGAGAAACCATAAGGAACCTGAGTACCGCAGTCGATGCCCTGATTCATACAATGATCGGTCATATATCGCGCCCCCTCCACCGTCCAGCCGTTCATAAAATCGGCATGGGCGGTATAAATGCTGCCCCAGTGCTCTTCACGCGCGCCGTCGCGCATCACCGGATCCATCGATAGCTGGATCTTCGCGGTGTCGAGGGAGGTGATCTGCGGCAGTACCCAGGCAATGTTCATATTGACGGTCGGGAGCTTAACCGGGAAATCTGCAGGACAGGCACCGTTAACGTCATACGCGGCGTTGCTGTGGCCATGGCCCGGCTTCAGATTCACGCCGTCCCAGCAGTTGGGAAACTGAATACCGATGTTGAACTGGACCCCATCGCCCGCCTTGCGCAGCCCGCACACCTCTCCGGCTTTGTTGCTATAGCCTTTGCCGTTGGCGCATAAGAAGGTAATGCGCGAACTCGGCGCGGAGCCGTGATGATCGCCCGCCAGCAGTTCGAGGCCCGCCGGGAACGGGTGCAGCGGATACTGCTCGACGTTTGTCGTCTGATAATACGTTTTCTGATAGGCCGGCGTGACAATCTGACCATCCGGCAGCTTCATGGTCGGCGCCCAGTAGGCAGAGCTGTCGGCTTTGTTGTCGCAGGTGGTGTCAGGCTGCGCGCGCAGCGTCTGGTAAGTGGATACCGCGTCAGTGTGCGCATTGCCAAAGAAATCGTGCCACATGGCCTGATTGGGTTTGCCAAACATCATGATGGCGTCGTCGCCAAGCGTATGGTGATAAGCGCAGACCACATGGGCCTGCGGTGCAGCATTGGCCGAAAAAGCCGTAGCCGATAACAGCGGGGTCAGGCTCAGGGTGAGCGGGCTGAGTTTCATTGTGCAATCCTCCTTGTTTGAAGGCATGCAGAATTAGCAGATTGCGCTCGGTCAGGCACATCATCATGTATCAATTCATCTCATGTTCGCGCATGAGGCAAAAAAAAACCGAGCCGTCGCCAGCTCGGTTTTGTTCGTTCAGATCTTCAGCGGTTAGTGCGCCGCCTCCGGCTTATGCTTCTGCGCGCTGTGGAAGCCGTAGGTCAGCTCGTTCTTCTCGGCGTCCAGCGCCACGGTGACCTGGCCACCATCCACCAGCGAACCGAACAGCAGCTCGTTGGCCAACGGTTTTTTCAGGTTGTCCTGAATCACGCGCGCCATCGGACGCGCGCCCATCGCCCGGTCGTAACCCTTCTCGGCCAGCCAGTTGCGGGCCTCCTGGCTCACTTCCAGCGACACGCCTTTCTGATCCAGCTGAACCTGCAGCTCGACGATGAACTTATCCACCACCTGATGGATCACTTCAGTAGAGAGATGATCGAACCAGATAATGTTGTCCAGACGGTTACGGAACTCCGGCGTGAAGATCTTTTTGATCTCTTCCATCGCGTCGGTGCTGTTGTCCTGCTGGATAAGGCCAATCGATTTACGCTCGGTTTCACGCACCCCGGCGTTGGTGGTCATCACCAGCACCACGTTACGGAAATCGGCTTTACGCCCGTTGTTATCGGTCAGCGTACCGTTATCCATCACCTGCAGCAGCAGGTTAAAGACGTCCGGGTGCGCTTTCTCGATTTCATCCAGCAGCAGCACCGCGTGCGGATGCTTGATAACCGCATCGGTCAGCAGGCCGCCCTGGTCGAAACCAACGTATCCCGGAGGCGCGCCGATCAGGCGGCTCACCGTGTGGCGTTCCATATATTCCGACATATCGAAACGCAGCAGCTCGATGCCCATCGCCTTCGCCAGCTGAACGGTGACCTCCGTTTTACCCACCCCGGTCGGGCCTGCAAACAGGAAGGACCCCACCGGACGATGCTCGTGACCGAGACCGGCACGGCTCATCTTGATGGCTTCGGTCAGCGCATCGATGGCGTTATCCTGGCCGAAGACCAGCATTTTGAGGCGATTGCCCAGCGTTTTCAGCGTATCGCGATCGCTCTGGGAGACGCTCTTCTCCGGGATACGCGCAATGCGCGCCACCACGGATTCAATGTCCGCCACGTTGATCGTTTTCTTACGCTTGCTCACCGGCATCAGACGCGCCCGCGCGCCCGCTTCGTCAATCACGTCAATCGCTTTATCCGGCAGATGACGATCGTTGATGTATTTCACCGCCAGCTCCACCGCCGCACGCACCGCTTTAGCGGTATAGCGAACGTCGTGGTGCGCTTCATATTTCGGCTTCAGGCCGTTCAGAATCTGCACGGTCTCTTCTACCGACGGTTCGGTAATATCGATTTTCTGGAAACGACGCGCCAGCGCCCGGTCCTTCTCAAAGATATTGCTGAACTCCTGATAAGTCGTCGAGCCCATCACCCGAATTTTGCCGCTGGAGAGCAGCGGTTTAATCAGGTTTGCGGCATCAACCTGGCCGCCCGACGCCGCACCCGCACCGATGATGGTGTGGATCTCGTCGATGAACAGAATACTGTTGGTATCCTGCTCCAGCTGTTTCAGCAGCGCCTTAAACCGTTTTTCAAAATCGCCACGGTATTTGGTGCCCGCCAGCAGCGAGCCGATATCCAGCGAATAAATCGTGCAGTCAGCCATGATTTCCGGCACGTCGCCGCGTACGATACGCCATGCCAGACCTTCGGCAATCGCCGTTTTACCCACGCCGGATTCCCCCACCAGCAGCGGGTTATTTTTCCGACGGCGGCACAATACCTGAATGGCGCGCTCCAGCTCTTTGTCGCGGCCAATCAGCGGGTCAATGCCCCCGACGCGAGCAAGCTGATTAAGGTTGGTGGTGAAGTTTTCCATACGTTCCTCCCCGCCTGCTTGCTCTTCATTAGGTGGCTGGCTTCCGGAATCGGAAGGCTGGCTTGGCTCGTCTTTACGCGTGCCGTGAGAGATGAAGTTCACCACGTCAAGGCGGCTCACTTCATGTTTGCGCAGCAGATAGGCGGCCTGCGACTCCTGCTCGCTGAAAATGGCCACCAGAACGTTGGCGCCGGTCACTTCGCTACGCCCGGAAGACTGGACGTGGAAGACCGCGCGTTGCAGAACACGCTGGAAGCTGAGCGTCGGTTGCGTTTCGCGCTCTTCCTCACTGACCGGCAGAACCGGCGTGGTTTGTTCGATGAAGGCTTCGAGTTCCTGACGCAGCGCCACCAGATCGACCGAGCACGCTTCCAGCGCTTCACGGGCTGATGGGTTGCTGAGCAGCGCCAGCAACAGATGCTCCACGGTCATAAACTCGTGACGGTGCTCGCGCGCTCTGGCGAAAGCCATGTTTAAACTGAGTTCCAGTTCTTGATTGAGCATAGGCACCTCCCCCAATTTTCATGCCTGTATCAGGCTTGTTCCAGCGTACACAGCAGCGGATGCTCGTTCTCCCTCGCGTACTGATTCACCATCGCAACTTTGGTTTCGGCGACTTCTGCCGTAAAAACACCGCAAATTGCTTTACCCTGATAGTGAACCGTTAGCATCAACTGTGTTGCGCGTTCTACATCATAAGAAAAGAATTTTTGTAACACGTCAATAACAAACTCCATCGGAGTGTAATCATCATTGACCAATATCACTTTATACATTGACGGGGGTTTAAGCCCATCCTGAAGTTTATCTGCCGCAAGCTGGTCGAAGTCCAGCCAGTCTCTGGTCTTACTCATTGTCAGTCATCATCGTCGTTGTCATCACATGCTGCTGACGAGGCCGTGTACACGTCGGTCCGTTTTATTGACGAAATCGATGATTCATTTCGCCTGCCACGGGACCCAGCGTTCATGTGCATACAGGCTCTCAATTTACTGTAGATCATAGATAACTATCACCTATAGCTGTCATTAGCGAACTCTGTCACATTCCCGTCAATAGCGTTAACTGCTTCAAATTTTGATGCATTTTTCCCCTTCAGCCCTCCTCAAACGCTTGACGCACTGTGCGAAATATCTAAATTGTACAGGCGAGAGTTGGTGAGGTTTTGAACAACTCCTGACTCCACCAGCGGTTCATTCCATCTACTTATAAACGTATAAGAGTTACGAAGGATGTCGAAGTATGGAAATGGGTACTGTTAAGTGGTTCAACAATGCTAAAGGGTTCGGTTTCATTTGCCCGGAAGGCGGTGGCGAGGACATCTTCGCCCATTACTCCACCATCCAGATGGATGGGTACAGAACGTTAAAAGCCGGACAAGCCGTCCAGTTTGATGTCCACGAGGGGCCGAAAGGTAATCATGCTAGCGTGATTATCCCTGTGGAAGCAGAAACAGCCGCCTAGTTTACTGCCCCATTGTGTACATCCCGCTGTCAAAATGCCAGTCCTTCTGACTGGCATTTTTTCATCTGTTTTATGCCATTATTCCCGCGCCAGCGCATCCACCGGGTCGAGGCGCGCCGCGTTCCGCGCCGGTAGCCAGCCAAAGAGCACGCCGGTGAGGGTCGAGCAGATAAACGCCGTCAGCAGCGCCAGCGGCGAGAAGCCAATCTCCCAGCCCGGCAGCACCAGCTGAAGCAGCAGCGCAATCATCAATGACAGCGTCACGCCCAGCGCGCCGCCCACCAGACACACCAGAATTGCCTCGATCAAAAACTGCTGCAGGACGTTGCTGGCCCGCGCGCCGACCGCCATCCGGATGCCGATTTCCCGGGTACGTTCGGTGACCGACACCAGCATAATATTCATCACACCAATACCACCGACCACCAGCGAGATCACCGCCACCAGCGTTAAGAACAGCTGTAATGTATGTGTGGTGCGTTCCGCCGTTTTCAAGACGCTGTCCATATTCCAGACGAAAAAATCTTTCTTGCCGTGACGCAGGCTCAGCAGCCGGGTCAGTTGCTGCTCGGCGAGACTGCTGTCGTAACCCTCTTTTACCCTGACGGTAATGGAGTTCAGCCACGCCTGGCCCATCACCCGCCCGGACATCGTCGAGTACGGTAGCCAGACGCGCAGGATCTTGCTGCTGCCGAACATCGACTGTTTCTCATCCGCCACGCCAATCACCGTCGCGGGGGTATTACCAACGAGAATGACTTCCCCCACGACGCTGGCCTTGTTGGGAAACAGCTGGCGGCGCGTGTTGCTGTCGAGCACCACCACCTGCGAGCGTTCCGCGGCCTGGACATCATTAAAGGTATTGCCTTCGCTGAAGATCATGCCATAGACGTTAAAATAGTGCTGACCGATGCCCTGCACGCTGGCGGCCACGTCGATATTGCCCGCGCGGATGCGCAGGTTTTTCGACACCGACGGCGTCACCGAGCTGACCCACGACTGCTTTTCGATCGCCAGCAGATCGTCATACTTCAGCGACTGCTGATACTGCGGATCGTCATCGCCGAAATCTTTACCCGGATAGACATCGATGGTGTTAGTGCCGATAGATCGAATGTCCGCCAGCACCATTTGCTTGGCCGCATCGCCCACCACCACGATCGACACCACCGAGGCGATACCGATAATAATCCCCAGCATGGTCAGCAGCGTGCGCATTTTGTTGGCCACCATTGCCAGCCAGGCCATCGACAGCGCCTCGCGGAAGCTGTTGCTGAACTGCCCCCAGCCGGAGGCGTTCTGCGTAACCGGCTGGCGCGCTGCCACCGTCGTCTGCCGCGCCGGGGGATTATGAATAATTTCGCCGTCGCGAATTTCAATCACCCGCTCCGCCTGCGCCGCCACCTGCGGATCGTGGGTGACGATAATAATCGTGTGCCCCTGCTCCTTAAGCTGATGGAGAATCGCCATCACCTCTTCGCCGGAATGGCTGTCGAGCGCACCGGTGGGTTCATCGGCAAGGATCACCTGGCCGCCGTTCATCAGCGCGCGAGCGATACTGACCCGCTGCTGCTGGCCGCCGGAAAGCTGAGACGGCGCATAATCCACGCGGTCTTCCAGCCCCAGGCGTTGCAGCAGCTGCTTCGCCCGCGCCAGCCGCGCCTTGCGCTCCACGCCCGCGTACACCGCCGGAACTTCCACGTTCTGCGCCGCCGTCAGGTGCGACAGCAGATGATAGCGCTGGAAAATAAAACCAAAGTGTTCGCGGCGCAGCGCGGCGAGCGCATCGCCGTCCAGCGTCGCCACGTCGGTTCCCGCGACCCGGTAGGTGCCGCTGGTGGGCTTATCCAGGCAGCCGAGAATGTTCATCAGCGTCGATTTGCCCGAACCAGAGGCCCCGACGATCGCCACCATCTCGCCAGCGTTGATGTGCAGCGAGATGCCCTTGAGCACCTCGACGCTACCGTCACCGGAAGGATAGCTGCGCCGGATATCGGTCAGTTCAAGCAGCGCGGTCATTTGGCCGCTCCGGCTTTACCCTCTCCGACAATCACCTCGTCGCCTGCTTCCAGTCCTTTGGCAATCTCAACGTCGGTGTCGTTACGCGCGCCAATCACCACTTCGCGCGTCTTCACTTCGCCGTTGCGCAGCAGACGCACGTTGTAACGGTTATCCCCCACGCTATCGCCCAGCGCCGACAGTGGAATGGTCAGGACATCGTTCACGCCGCCGAGCTGGATATGCACCTGGGCGGTCATCTCCAGGCGCAGCACGCCGTTCGGGTTAGGTACCTCAAAGCGGGCGTAATAGAAGATGGCATCGTTAACTTTCTCCGGCGTCGGCAGGATGTCCTTCAGCGTCCCTTCGTAGCGCGTCAGCGGGTCGCCAAGCACCGTAAACCACGCTTTCTGCCCGGGTTTCAGATGGATAACGTCCGCTTCGGAGACCTGCGCTTTCACCAGCATGGTGCTGAGATCCGCCAGCGTCAGAATGTTCGGCGCCTGCTGGGCGGCAATCACCGTCTGCCCTTGCAGTGTGGTAATTTGCGTCACTTCGCCGCGCATCGGCGCGACGATGCGGGTGTAGTCGAGGTTGGTTTTGGCGGTATCGAGCGACGCCTGATTGCGCTTAATCTGCGCGTCGATGGTGCCGATTTGCGCCTGCTTCACCGCCACATCGGTAGCCGCAGTGTCAAGATCCTGACGCGACACCACCTGGGTTTTCGCCAGCTGTTGCTGCCGGGAAAAGGTCACGCTCGCAAGCTTCCATTCCGCTTCCGCCTGTTTACGCTGCGCGCGCAGCTCCATCAGCGTGGCTTCGACCTCTTTAATCTGGTTTTCTGCCTGTTCCGGGTCAATCACCCCTAAAAGCTGATCTTTTACTACCTTATCGCCAATATTCACCGACAGGGTTTTCAACTGCCCGCTCACCTGCGCGCCGACGTCGACTTTGCGCAGCGCGTCGAGCTTACCGGTGGCCAGCACGCTCTGTTCAAGCGCGCCTTTACGCACAATCAGCGTCTGATAATTGGGCAACGGCGCATTGAGCATTTTCCAGACGGCAATCAGCGCCACAATAATCGCGACGAGCACCAGCCAGTACCGTTTTTTTAATTTTCCCTTGATGATCATAAATTCCTGAAATCCCCAAAATTTCGACAGAATGTGAAGTCAAACTTCAACACAAGCTAAACAAACTGAGAAAAGTCTTAGCAAAAACCCCACGCCGCTCATTGATTCACTTTGGTGATGTTAAAATCGTCACTCATATGCAATTCTGGATAGTAAACCATGTCACAGCTCAGCGAAAATTCATTCGAATCTTCCCGCCACTCCTCCGCCCTCAGCCTCTTTTTTAGCCTGTTTAGCGGGCAATGGCGTCCCGGTGAATACTGGGACCAGCGCAGCTTCCGTCGGAAGTTTATGCTGCGCTCCTTACTGATGCCGCGCCTGAGCCGCGAATGGATGAGCGAACTGTCGCAATGGTCCCATCTGGATGCACTGCTCACGCGCCAGCCGCGCCTGCCGGTGCGCCTGCACCGCCCGTATCTGGCGGTCAACTTTAGCCGCCATCAGGTGCTGGACGCGCTGCGTTACCACTATACGCTGCTGTCGGAGGCGATGTCCTCAGCAGAGTTAACCGCCTACCTGAATACGCAGGCCCTGCCGCTGGCGCAGATGGAGGGTAAAAATGGTGACACCTTTACCCTTGAGCTGACTATGCAGGTTAACCTGGATAAAGAAGGCGATAGCACCATTCTGATGCGCAACGCCGACGGCGACGTGCTGGCGGAGATGACCTTTACCCTGCTGGACTACCAGAACCAGCGCACGCTATTTATTGGCGGTCTACAGGGCGGCAAACGCGATTTACCGCACGAGGCTATCCAGAATGCGACTAAATCCTGCCACGGCCTGTTCCCGAAACGTCTGGTGATGGAAGCCATCTGCCGTTTTGCCGAACGCCTGCACGTGGAGCAGATCCTGGCCGTGAGCAACGACGTGCATATTTTCCGCGGCGAACGTTACCAGGATAAGAACAAAAAGATCCTTTCTGATTATGACACTTTCTGGGAAGCGCTAGGCGGTGAGCGCGATAATCAGGGCTATTACCATATCCCGGTGACCATCGTCCGCAAAGATATCGCTGAAATTGCGAGTAAAAAACGCGCGGAGTATCGCCGTCGCTATGAGCTGATGGATACCATTCAGGCCCAGATGTCGGGCTTATTCAGCCAGCCTTGATACGTTTTTTCTCCACGCCGCCCGAGCGGCGTGGAGAAACCGCCAGAAAACGGACACGAACAAACCTAAACGATTCATCAACAAAGACAAATCTTCACATTCTTTGCATTTGTTGAAATAGCGTTGAAGATTCCGTTGCTTAAATAGGCAAAACCTCCCTGTAATGAGATTTTTCCTATGTCGAGCCTTGTCGAGCTTTCTGCTTCCACGCATCCACAACCTGAATCCAGTTGGCACCTTTTTCGACTGCTGTCGACCGGCACGCTTGCGCCCGGCCGCGCATGGAAAAACCCGGCTTACCGACGTAAATTCCTGCTGCGTTCGCTGAGCACCCCGCGAATGACCGGCAGGCTGCTGAGCAGCCTGGCAAAACAGCCGCAGCTGATGCAGATCCTTAACGTTCAGCCCGGCCTGCCGTGCCGCCTGCACCGTCCGTGGCTGTGCACGCACCTGAATCACCAGCAAACGATTGATGCGCTGTGCTGGCACTACCAGCAGATGCTGGCGCAGCTGCCGGAAAACGTCGCTGCCCATTATCTCCCCCCCCGCGGCGCACTGCTGGCCACCCTCAACGGTAAAAACGAAGAGCTGTACACTCTTCGTCTATGCGCTGACGCGATGCTGGACAAAGAAGGGGAAGCGACGATTACCTTCCACGATGAAAGCCACACCGTGCTGGCGGAGCTGACGTTTACGCTGTGCCAGTACAACGGGGTGAATACGTTGTTTGTCGGGGGTCTACAGGGGGCGAAAGCCGACGTGCCGCATCAGCTGATTCAAAGCGCCACCAAAGCCTGTCACGGTTTGTTCCCGAAACGCCTGGTGGTGGACGCGCTGTTAACGCTGGGCTCGCTGCTGTCCGTCGAGCACGTCCGCGCCGTCAGCAACGAAACGCACATCTACCGCAGCCTGCGCTACCGTCGTAAGAAACGCGACAAGCTGCATGCGGACTACAACAGTTTCTGGGAGTCGCTCGGCGCGCAGACCGACGGCGAAGGAGATTATGTTTTACCGCTGGCGCTGCCGCGTAAAACCATGGAAGAGATTGCCAGCAAGAAGCGCGCGGAGTACCGCCGCCGCTACGCGCTGCTGGACGCGCTCCAGCAGCAAATTGTCGAGACCATTCAGCGTTAATCGGCCTTCCCGCGCGCCAGCCAGACGACGCGGGAAAACATTTTCTTTAGCAGGGGCGGAACGGCTTCAATACCGCGGCGCCCTGCTTCCATCGCCACTTCAATCGCTAGATCCGGCTTGGACGAACGGTGAATCGCCTTGGTGATCACCCGCCGCATATTCATCGGGATATTTTCCGGCAGCTGCGCGACGCGGTGATAAACGCTGGCAAACCCCTGGCGATACATAAAGTGTTCCATATCCGGCGCCGGCAGCGTCGTCAAATGGTGATGTTCAGCTTCGCGATCGTTATTCAGCAGGCCGCGCACCGTCGCCGCATATTTTTTCCCCGCCTCATCGCCATCGACCAGCACGTGCCACTCAATGCCCATCCGGCGGGCGAACTTAATTAACGGCTTGAGCCCGGACTGGGCAAACTCAATCACCTTCACCCCTTCGGCGTCGAAGTGGTGGCCACACTGGCGCGCCAGTTCGTTGATCACCCAGGTTTCGGTTTCGCCTTCCACCAGCAGCCAGCAGCGGGCGAACAGCGACGAGGCGCGGTTAAAACGAATGTGGAACGAGATGCGGCGGCTGTCTTCGGCGTTCATCCCCTCTGGCCCCAGCCGCCAGGCCGACACACGGGAGGACTCGCGCACCAGGCGGCAGACGTTCTGCATCGGCGTCAACGACAGCAGCTCGCCGGAATTGGTGGTGGCGATGCGCTGTAGCGGCAGCAAATTCAGCAGACTCCAGGCCACCGACAGCATAATCGGATGCAGCCGCGTTTCCGGGTCTTCCACCAGCAGCAGCGGGCGGGCGTCTCTATCCAGCCTGACCGTCCCTTTGGCCTGCAACAGGGTTGAAAACATGCCTAACAGGATCACCCGATGATTACGTGCGCCGGGTTTATCAATCATGCGGTTGATCAGATCCAGATAGCGCCAGCTGCGCTGCTCATCGTTAGAGCGTCGGCGCATTAGCCGCTGGATGGCTGGCCCGGATCCCTGCTCGGAGAAGTAGTGCTCCAGCAGTTGCCCCATCGCCGCCAGCCCCTGGCGGATCTGGCCGTCGCTGAGATTCTGCGGGCTGGTGACCAGCTCGCGGGAGAGATAATCAAGCTGGCGGGCGGTAATTTCCACATCGGGCACGTTTGGCACGGTGCCGTTACGGATCCGCCGCATAAAGCGGGCGTCGCGCAGGCGCAGCACCGGCATCAGGCGAATCAGCTCGCGCGCCTGGGCGTCAATATCGTCAAGATCCAGCGCCTGACCATCGCTATCGATAAAGCTGCGGAGCGTCAGCACGCTGCCGTCGGCGGCGAGCTCGCCTTCCAGCCGATAGAAAATGCGACGATAGCCGTCATCGCACAGCGTCCAGCAGTCGGAGAGCCCGCGATAGCGCCGCCCACGGTAGCGGCCCGGTTCGTTCTCGCGGAACGTCAGGATAATATGCAGATGGTGTTCACGCCCCTGTACGTCGCCGGGGGGGAACCAAAAATCATTATACACGAAGTGGTACAGCGGTTCGTGCGGGGAAAGCAGCAGCGTCAGCGCATCCAGCAGGCTCGATTTACCCCACGCGTTTTCGCCGATTAAGACGTTATTCTCCTCCAGCATTAACGATAAACGGTTAATGCCGCGAAACCCTGCAATTTCGGTGCGCTCAAGAAGCATAACTCCTCCGTAATACGCTAGCTGACATCCTTTGTTATCGGCAGTATAGCGGTATGCGCCGCCCCTGGCACCGACTGGCCGCCCGCTTTCGGACAGGGTGATGCTTTATTAACCGCTGAAAGTGATAAAGTGCGCTCTCTATCACCTTCCCCGATTATTCCGAAAATAATGCACTACACTCTACTTCAAAGAATGAATTGCTTAAGGAATAACACCACATTGTTTTGTATCAAAGTTCGGCGACTTATTTAACTGGTTAAAGGATGACGTTCGTTTTTAAAATAATGAGGACTATGCCTGCCACTCTTTTTGGTAGGGATATATTCAGTCGTCACCCTTTATGACGATAATAATTTTTAATTCGAGGTGGTTATGTTTAGAAAATTGGCTGCAGAGTGCTTCGGTACCTTCTGGCTGGTATTTGGTGGTTGCGGTAGCGCCGTTCTGGCGGCGGCATTCCCGGAATTAGGTATTGGTTTTGCGGGCGTCGCGCTGGCGTTCGGTTTAACCGTTCTCACCATGGCATATGCCGTTGGCCATATCTCTGGCGGCCATTTTAACCCGGCGGTGACGCTCGGCCTGTGGGCTGGCGGTCGTTTCCCGGCGAAAGAAGTGATCGGCTATATCGTCGCGCAGGTTGTCGGCGGGATTATTGCCGCAGCGGTACTGTATTTAATTGCCAGCGGTAAAGCGGGCTTCGACGCGGCGGCCAGCGGCTTTGCCTCCAACGGCTACGGCGAACATTCACCGGGTGGCTACTCCATGCTGTCCGCTATCGTGATTGAAATCGTGCTGACCTGCGGCTTCCTGCTGGTGATTCACGGCGCGACCGATAAAAACGCCCCGGCAGGCTTCGCGCCGATCGCTATCGGCCTGGCGCTGACCCTGATTCACCTGATCAGCATCCCGGTGACCAACACTTCCGTTAACCCGGCGCGTAGCACCGCGGTGGCAATCTTCCAGGGAGGCTGGGCGCTTGATCAACTGTGGCTGTTCTGGGTGATGCCGATTATTGGCGGTATCCTCGGCGGCGTGATTTACCGCACCCTGCTGGAAAAGAAATAATTGAGTCACGGGCTTCGGCGATCGTGCCGTAAAGCCCAGTGAGGTGCAACGCCCCGAATTTGGGGCGTTGCCAATGACATCATTGCTTTACTCGGTATGCGGTTTTCGGTAGTGTCGGTGCGCGATTTAAAAACGACAAGGAACCGTGTTCGTCATGTTATCGGGACTGCTCATCATTCTGGTGCCGCTGGTTATCGGCTACCTGATTCCCCTTGCCCACCGCGGCACATTACAGCTGATTAATCGCCTGTTAAGCTGGATTGTTTATCTGATTCTCTTCTTTATGGGGATCAGCCTAGCCTTTCTGGATAATCTGGCGGCCAATCTATTATCCATCTTCCATTATTCTGCTATTAGCATTGTGGTTATTGTGCTGTGCAATATCGCGGCGCTGCTGTGGCTGGAAAAAGTGCTGCCGTGGGGGCATCCGCATCATCAGGAAAAATTACCCTCGCGCCTCGCGATGGCGCTGGAATCCTTAAAGCTGTGCTTTGTGGTTATTGCCGGTTTTGTCCTTGGATTGAGCGGGCTTTCATTTTTACAGCACGCCACCGATGCCAGCGAATATACGCTCATCTTCCTGCTGTTCCTTGTCGGCATTCAGTTACGAAATAGCGGCATGACCCTGCGACAAATTATTCTCAACCGTCGCGGCATGGTGATTGCGCTGGTGGTGGTGGCCAGCTCAATGGTCGCTGGGGTGATTAATGCGTTTCTGCTGGGTCTGCCGATAAAAACCGGTCTGGCGATGGCTTCCGGCTTCGGCTGGTACTCGCTGTCCGGCATTCTGCTGACCGATGCCTACGGCCCGGTTATCGGCAGCGCTACCTTCTTTAACGACCTGGCGCGCGAGCTGCTGGCGATTATGCTGATTCCCGGCCTGGTTCGCCGCAGCCGCTCTACCGCGCTCGGCCTGTGCGGCGCGACCTCAATGGACTTTACTCTCCCGGTGCTTCAGCGCTCCGGCGGCGTAGAAATGGTGCCACCGGCCATCGTTCACGGTTTTATTCTTAGCCTGCTGGTGCCGCTGATGATGGCGTTCTTCACCGCATAATACCTCCATGGCGGTAGCCTTCGCTGCCGCCAAAATTGCGCTAAATCAACCTCCCTTTAAGTTGCACTAAAAATGCCTTTTCAAGGCTGAAACTCAGGCTTACCCTTAAACATGTATATTAAATATAACTTTAAAAAGGTGTGACCCATGTTTTGTGTGCAATGTGAACAAACCATCCGTACTCCGGCAGGGAACGGCTGCTCTTACGCTCAGGGTATGTGTGGTAAGACGGCTGAAACGTCCGATCTGCAGGATCTGTTGATTGCGTCTCTGCAAGGTCTGTCCGCATGGGCGGTGAAAGCACGTGAATACGGCATCATCAACCACGACGTTGATAACTTCGCCCCGCGCGCGTTCTTCTCTACCCTGACCAACGTTAACTTCGACTCCCCGCGTATCGTCGGCTATGCGCGCGAAGCCATCGCCCTGCGCGACGCGCTGAAAGCACAGTGCCTGGCTAAAGACGCTAATGCCACCGTCGATAACCCAATGGCTGACCTGCAGCTGGTGAGCGACGATCTGGGCGACCTGCAAAAGCAGGCGGCGGAATTTACCCCGAACAAAGACAAAGCGACGATTGGCGAGAACATTCTCGGCCTGCGCCTGCTGTGCCTGTACGGCCTGAAAGGTGCGGCAGCTTACATGGAACACGCGCACGTTCTCGGCCAGTACGACAACGATATCTACGCTCAGTACCACAAAATCATGGCGTGGCTGGGTACCTGGCCTTCCGATATGAACGCTCTGCTTGAGTGCTCTATGGAAATCGGCCAGATGAACTTCAAAGTGATGAGCATTCTGGACGCCGGTGAAACCACTAAATACGGTCACCCGACGCCGACTCAGGTCAACGTTAAAGCCACCGAAGGTAAATGCATCCTGATCTCCGGTCACGACCTGTACTCTTTGTACAACCTGCTTGAGCAGACTGAAGGCACCGGTGTGAACGTGTATACCCACGGTGAAATGCTGCCAGCACACGGCTATCCGGAACTGCGTAAGTTCAAACACCTAAACGGTAACTCCGGCAGCGGCTGGCAGAACCAGCAGGTTGAATTCGCCCGCGTCCCTGGCCCAATCGTGATGACTTCTAACTGCATCATCGACCCAACCGTTGGCGCCTACG
>NZ_JBKDZH010000028.1:0-4130 GCF_047971185.1 Kluyvera sp. | reverse complement strand
TGACTGGATTTTAGTCTCGTCGCCGATCCAGCTGTTGCCCTGGATTTCGACAAACGGACCGACGAACACGTTGTTACCTAGCGTGCAGTCGTAAAGATTGGCGGGTTCATAAATGACGACGTTGTCGCCGCGTACCACATTGCGGATGGCGACCTGGCGGAGTGAGTGCATAGTATCCCTCTGATAAAAAACGTTCTCCTTAAGTGTAGCGCGGCAGGAAGAGGCGCTACTGATAAGCATAGCGTAGAAAAATTTACTCCCTTATCCGACAAATTTTTATCCGTTGCTGAGGACAACGGCGAAAAGATGGCGATAAAAACTAGATCTGGATCACGTTTTTGCGCTATACAGGGATCCCGGCCCAGCGAAAGAGGTGCTAGCCATGACGTCACTGACTCGCCCACGCGTAGAGTTTATCTCCACCATTTTGCAGACCGTGTTGAATTTGGGTCTGCTCAGCCTTGGTCTGATTCTGATCGTTTTTCTCGGTAAAGAGACGCTGCATCTGGCTGACGTGCTGTTCGCGCCGGAACGCACCAGCAAGTATGAGCTGGTGGAGGGGCTGGTGGTTTACTTCCTCTATTTCGAATTTATCGCTCTGATTGTGAAGTACTTTCAGTCAGGCTTCCATTTCCCCCTGCGTTACTTTGTCTACATCGGCATTACCGCGATTGTGCGGTTGATTATCGTCGACCATAAGTCGCCGCTGGACGTGCTGATTTATTCTGCCGCCATTCTGCTGCTGGTGATCACCCTGTGGCTGTGTAACTCAAAGCGGTTGAAGCGGGAGTAGCGGTTTCCCGGCGGCGCTGCGCCTGGCCGGACTACGGGCCTGGTAGCCCGGACGAGGCATTTATGCCGACTCCGGGAAGACATCCCTGCAAAAAAAAGGGCGCTCCGTAGAGCGCCAAACAGTCACAAGTTAGGGGTCGTACAAGTTGAGGATAATAGCAGTGGCATTGCTGATGAAAACTTAGCCCTTCACGCCGCCGGCCGTGAGGCCGTTTACCAGCCAACGCTGCGCGAGCAGGAAGACCACGGTAATAGGGATGGCGGAGAGGACAGCCGCAGCGGCAAAGTCGCCCCACAGGTAGTTTTGCGGGTTGAGGTATTGCTGCATACCTACGGCCAGGGTGTAGCTGTTCACATCGCGCAGCAGCAGCGATGCAACCGGTACTTCGGTAATGGCGGCGATAAACGACAGGATAAACACCACCGCCAGAATCGGTACGGAGAGCGGCAGCAGTACCAGGCGGAAGGCCTGCCACGGGGTCGCGCCGTCCAGCGCGGCCGCTTCTTCCAGCGAACCATCGATCGTTTCGAAGTAGCCTTTAATCGTCCACACGTGCAGCGCAATACCGCCGAGGTAGGCGAAGATCACGCCGCCGTGGGTGTTGAGGCCGATAAACGGAATGTACTGGCCCAGACGGTCAAACAACGCGTACAGGGCAACCAGCGACAGCACCGCCGGGAACATCTGGAAAATCAGCATCCCTTTGAGCAGCGTGGCCTTGCCCGGGAAGCGCATACGGGCAAAGGCGTAGGCACAGGTGGTAGAGAGCGCCACGATGCCAATGGCGGTGATACCGGCGATTTTCACCGAGTTCCACAGCCACAGTAGCACCGGGAACGGCGGCGGGGTGACGCGGCCGTCGGCATGCTCAACGCTGAAGCCCAGCGCCAGCTTCCAGTGCTCCCAGGAGATTTTTTCTGGGATCAGGCTGCCGGTAGCAAAGTTACCTTCACGCAGCGAGATAGCGATAACCATCAGCAGCGGGAACATGATTGCCGCGATAAAGATCAGCAGCAGCAGGTGCGTGGTTAAGAGACGCAGTTTCTGAGATTTGGGTTGTACCATAGCCATGTTCGTTGTCTCCCTTAATCAAACTTCATACGCGTGGCTTTCAGGTTCACGATGGCCAGTGCGCCTACCAGCAGGAAGATCAGCGTGGCAATCGCCGCCGCCAGACCGAAGTCCTGGCCGCCGCCGCCTTCAAAGGCGATGCGGTAGGTGTAGCTCACAAGCAGGTCGGTATAACCGGCTGGCGTGGTGGTGCCGAGTCGGTCCGGGCCACCGTTGGTCAACAGCTGAATCAGCACGAAGTTGTTAAAGTTAAAGGCGAAGCTGGCGATCATCAGCGGCGTCAGCGGCTTAATCAGCAGCGGGAACGTAATCTTAAAGAAGTTCTGGAACGGACCGGCGCCATCCATTGCCGAGGCTTCGTACAGGTCGTCCGGAATCGCCTTCAGCAGGCCCATGCACAGAATCATCATGTACGGATAGCCCAGCCAGGTGTTGACGATAACAATCATCGAACGCGCGGTGGTCGGGTCGCTGAACCAGGCTGGTTTGATACCGAACAGCGCGCTCAGCATCATGTTGATTTCACCGAAGCTCTGGTTGAACAGCCCTTTGAAAATCAGAATCGAGATAAACGACGGTACGGCGTACGGCAGAATCAGCAGCACGCGGTAAATGGCTTTGCCCTTCAGCGATTCCCACTGGACGAGGCAGGCCAGCACCATGCCGACGGCCACGGTCAGGATCACCGTCAGAATAGAGAAGACGACCGTCCAGATGAAGATGGCGAAGAACGGCTTCTGAATCCCTTCGTCGGTAAAGACGCGGGTGAAGTTGTCCCAGCCGATACCCACGGTGTAGCCCGGGCTCAGCTTCTCGCTGCCCCAGCTGCCGTCGGCGTTAACGGTCTGGTAGAAACCAATGTCGCCGTTCGGACGATATTTTACGCCGCTCTGGTTATTGGTCAGCAGGCCGTCGTCGGCAAGGGTGTAGAGCGGCTGGGTGCCGGAGAACTGGCGCAGCGAGCTCATGGTGACTTTGCTCTCATCCGGCAGTACGGCGGTCAGTTGGCCCAGCGCCTGACGGTTCTGGGTAATCACGCGCAGCGGCGCACGCTCGCCGGTCGGCAGCGCTTCGGTCTCTTTTAACGACAGCTTTTGCTCGCCGCCAATTTTAAAGGCGTCGGAGAGATAGTTTTTACCGCTTGCACCGTCGGTGAGGGCCAGCTGCCACTCGTCGCCCGCCGGGATAAGGCTGAAGTTGTAGGATTTGCCCGCCTGATAGGTGCGGTCCATCAGCACCTGCTGAGCGCGCTCAAAGGTCAGCTGGTTGGTGCTGCTGTAGTTGGTAAAAGCAATGGCGATGGTGCAAATCAGCGGGAACAGGACGAACAGCCCCATCCCGGCCATGCCAGGGTAAACGTAGCGCCAGGCGTAGGTTTTACGGTTGGCGAAAATATACAGGCCCGCTGAGCTTAAGATCAGCGTCATGATGGCGAACAGGTACTCCCCTTGTGCGTACATTAAAACTACAAGGTAACCCACCAGCAGGCCCAGCAGACCAATCACTGACCATTTCAGCGTGTCGCTTTGCCACCAATGATTCTTTTTAATGACATCCATGGGGATCTTCCTCTACAGCGATTTAAACAACCCTCACCCCGTCCCTCTCCCTGAGGGAGAGGGGGAGTGTTTCCCTCTCACCGGGAGAGGGAACGACAGGTATTACTTAGTGATACGGCCCTGCGCATCTTTCAGCGCTGCATCGACGGTCTGGCGACCGCTGGCGGCGTTGATCACTGCGGTACGAACGGCATACCAGAATGCGGACATCTGCGGGATGTTCGGCATGATTTCGCCTTTCTGGGCGTTATCCATGGTGGCCGCGATACGCGGGTCTTTCGCTAACTGATCCTGGAAGGATTTCAGCGCAACCGCGCCCAGCGGTTTGTCCTTGTTCACTTCTTCCAGACCCTGGTCGGTCAGCAGGTAGTTTTCGAGGAACTCTTTCGCCAGCTCTTTGTTCGGGCTCGCGGCGTTGATACCGGCGCTCAGAACACCGACGAACGGTTTAGACGGCTTGCCTTTGAAGGTTGGCAGCAGCGTCACGCCGTAGTTCACCTTGCTCTTATCGATGTTAGACCACGCCCACGGACCGTTGATGGTCATCGCGGTATCGCCTTTGTTAAAGGCCGCTTCGGCGATGGAGTAGTCGGTATCCGCGTTCATGTGTTTGTTCTTGATCAGGTCAACCAGGAAGGTCAGGCCCGCTTTCGCGCCAGCGCTATCCACGCCCACGTCTTTCACGTCGTACTTGCCGTTTTCAAACT
>NZ_JBKDZH010000027.1:0-2058 GCF_047971185.1 Kluyvera sp. | reverse complement strand
GGCTCAATGGAAGCCGTCTGCTTCCTGACCGAACTGCACGTCAAAGGCCGCAATAACTACTGGAAAGTGCGTCAGGCTGTCGAGACGGCCAAAGAGACGCTGTACAGCTTCGATCAACTGAAAACCACCAAAAGCGAGCCGCGCCGCCCGCTGCGTAAAATGGTCTTCAACGTGCCAACCCGCCGAGAACTGACCAGCGGCGAACGTGCGATTCAGCACGGTCTGGCCATTGCCGCCGGTATTAAGGCCGCGAAAGATCTCGGCAACATGCCGCCAAACATCTGTAACGCCGCCTATTTAGCCTCGCAGGCGCGTCAGTTGGCTGACAGCTACAGCAAGAATGTGGTCACCCGCGTCATCGGCGAACAGCAGATGAAAGAGCTGGGAATGCACTCTTACCTCGCCGTCGGTCACGGTTCGCAGAATGAATCGCTGATGTCAGTGATTGAGTACAAAGGCAGTCCGTCCGAAGACGTGCGTCCGATTGTGTTGGTCGGTAAAGGGCTCACCTTTGATTCTGGTGGTATCTCCATCAAGCCGGCTGAAGGCATGGACGAGATGAAGTACGACATGTGCGGAGCGGCGGCAGTGTATGGCGTAATGCGCATGGTGGCGGAACTGCAGTTGCCAATCAACGTCATCGGCGTGCTGGCAGGCTGTGAGAACATGCCTGGCGGTCGCGCCTATCGTCCGGGCGACGTGCTGACGACAATGTCTGGCCAGACGGTTGAAGTGCTGAACACCGATGCCGAAGGCCGTCTGGTACTCTGCGACGTCTTAACCTACGTTGAGCGTTTCGAGCCAGAAGCGGTTATTGACGTGGCAACCCTGACCGGCGCCTGCGTAATTGCGCTGGGCCACCACATTACCGGTCTGATGTCGAACCATAACCCGCTGGCGCACGAGCTGATCGGCGCGTCCGAACAAGCAGGTGACCGAGCGTGGCGTCTGCCGCTGGGTGATGAGTATCAGGAACAGCTGGAGTCTAACTTCGCGGATATGGCCAACATCGGCGGCCGTCCTGGCGGTGCGATTACCGCAGGCTGCTTCCTGGCGCGCTTTACCCGTAAGTACAACTGGGCGCACCTCGACATCGCTGGTACCGCATGGCGTTCCGGGAAAGCCAAAGGCGCAACCGGTCGTCCGGTGGCGCTGTTGTCGCAGTTCCTGCTGAACCGCGCGGGTTTTAACGGCGAAGAGTAATGTGTGAATGCCGGATAGCGCTGCGCTTATCCGGCCTACAAATCTGCACGCTGTAGGCCGGATAAGACGCGCGAGCGTCGCCATCAGGCAATAAGGCCGGGTCACCCGGCCTTGTATTTAAATCCATCACAAGAAGCCCCATATATGAAGAATGCGACGTTCTATCTTCTGGACAATGACACCACCGTTGACGAGCTTAGCGCCGTCGAACAGTTGGTGTGTGAAATTGCCGCAGAACGTTGGCGCGCGGGCAAGCGCGTGCTGATCGCCTGCGAAGACGAGCAGCAGGCCATTCGCCTGGATGAAGCCCTGTGGAGCCGTCCTCCGGAAAGTTTTGTGCCGCATAACCTGGCGGGCGAAGGCCCACGAGGCGGCGCGCCGGTAGAGATAGCCTGGCCGCAAAAGCGCAACAGCAGCCCACGGGATATCCTGATCAGTCTGCGGGTAAATTTTGCAGATTTTGCCACCGCTTTCACAGAAGTGGTAGACTTCGTCCCTTACGAAGAAACTCTGAAACAACTCGCACGCGAACGCTATAAAGCCTACCGCGTGGCTGGTTTTAACCTGAATACGGCAACCTGGAAATAATGGAAAAGACATATAACCCACAAGATATCGAACAGCCGCTTTACGAGCACTGGGAAAAGCAGGGCTATTTCAAGCCTAACGGCGACGAAAGCAAAGAGTCCTTCTGCATCATGATCCCGCCGCCGAACGTCACCGGCAGTTTGCATATGGGTCATGCTTTCCAGCAAACCATCATGGACACCATGATCCGCTACCAGCGCATGCAGGGCAAAAACACCCTGTGGCAGGCCGGTACCGACCACGCGGGTATCGCTACCCAGATGGTGG
>NZ_JBKDZH010000026.1:0-17994 GCF_047971185.1 Kluyvera sp. | reverse complement strand
CCCGCCATAAGGCAGGGTTTTAGAGGATAAGAAGAGCGTAAATTACTCTTCTTTCTCACCACGCATCGCGCGACGACGGTCGTTTTCCGTCAGGTGACGCTTACGGATACGCATAGACTGCGGAGTCACTTCTACCAGTTCGTCATCATCTATGAAATCCATAGATTGTTCCATAGTCATGATGATAGTCTGAACCAGAATAACTGATTCATCCGAACCAGATGCACGCATGTTGGTCAGTTTCTTACCGGTCAGGCAGTTTACGGTCAGGTCGTTAGAACGGCTGTGAATACCGATGATCTGGCCTTCGTAAACTTCTGCGCCGTGGCCCAGGAACAGCTTACCGCGGTCCTGCAGGCTGAACAGTGCAAACGCAACCGCTATACCCTGACAGTTGGAGATCAGTACGCCGTTCTGACGCTGGCCCACATCGCCCTGACGGATATCGTCGTAGTGGCTGAAGGTGGAGAACAGCAGACCGGTGCCGGAGGGCATGGTCATGAATTCTGAACGGAAGCCGATCAGACCACGGCTTGGGATCACGTAGTCGAGACGTACGCGGCCTTTACCGTCCGGATTCATGTTTTTCAGGTCGCCTTTACGCTCGCCCAGTGCCTGCATGACAGAACCCTGGTGCTGCTCTTCGACGTCCAGCGTTACGTTTTCGTATGGCTCTTGTTTACGGCCATCGATTTCGCGGAAGATAACTTTCGGACGGGATACCGCCAGTTCGAAACCTTCACGACGCATGTTTTCAATCAGAACGGACAGGTGCAGTTCACCACGGCCAGAAACGCGGAACGCATCAGCGTCAGCGGTTTCTTCAACGCGCAGCGCCACGTTGTGCACCAGCTCTTTGTTCAGACGGTCAAGGATCTGACGAGAGGTAACGAACTTACCTTCTTTACCACAGAACGGAGAGGTGTTAACGCAGAAGAACATAGATACGGTCGGTTCATCGACGGACAGTGCCGGCAGCGCTTCGACGTTCTGCGGGTCGCAGATGGTGTCGGAGATGTTCAGCTCGCCCAGACCGGTGATAGCGATAATGTCGCCCGCTTCCGCCAGGGTGCTGTCGATACGCTCCAGACCCAGGTGAGTCAGTACTTTACCGACTTTACCGTTACGGGTTTTGCCTTCGCTATCGATGATAGTGATCTGCTGGTTCGGCTTCACTTTACCGCGTTTGATACGGCCGATGCCGATAACGCCAACGTAGTTGTTGTAGTCCAGCTGGGAGATCTGCATCTGCAGCGGACCATCAAGGTCAACGTCAGGTGCCGGTACATGGTCAACAATCGCCTGGTACAGCGGGGTCATGTCTTCAGCCATGTCTTCGTGATCCAGACCCGCGATACCATTCAGCGCAGAAGCGTAGATGATAGGGAAGTCCAGCTGTTCGTCGGTCGCGTCAAGGTTTACGAACAGGTCGAAGACCTGATCAACAACCCAATCAGGACGCGCGCCCGGACGGTCAACTTTGTTGATGACAACGATTGGCTTCAGGCCGTGAGCAAATGCTTTTTTGGTCACGAAGCGCGTTTGCGGCATCGGGCCATCGAAGGCATCAACTACCAGCAGCACGGAGTCAACCATGGACATAACGCGCTCAACTTCACCACCGAAGTCGGCGTGCCCCGGGGTATCAACGATGTTGATACGGTAGTCATTCCATTTGATAGCGGTGTTTTTTGCGAGGATGGTAATCCCACGCTCTTTCTCCAAATCGTTGGAGTCCATCACACGCTCTTGAGTTTCAGCACGCTCGTCGAACGTACCGGATTGCTGCAGCAGCTTATCAACCAGGGTAGTTTTACCATGGTCAACGTGAGCAATGATGGCGATGTTACGCAAATTTTCGATCACAACTTTGCCTCGGGCATTAGAAATAGCGCGTTATTGTACACGGATTAATCGCACTACAAAACAGGATCACAGAGATCCTCCGCAAACAAGTATCGCAGAGTTTCTTTGTGATCGCTTTCACGGAGCATAAAAAGGGCACCTAATCACAATTTGCACCAATATGGTGCTCAACGCTCGCGTGTAAGCACTATAATGGTGCAATAAGGCTATCATGGTGCAGCCCTTTTGCACTATGGTGCGCATGATAACGCCTTTTGGGGGTGATTTAAAAGTTGGCACAGATTTCGCTTTATATATTTCACGGCAACAACGCCACTTTTAAGCAGTGATTGAAGACCTCGTTACCACGACGACAATGACAAATCCGGGAGATGTAAAGTATGTCCGCTGAACACGTTTTGACGATGCTGAATGAACATGAAGTGAAGTTTGTCGATCTGCGCTTCACCGATACTAAAGGTAAAGAACAGCACGTCACGATTCCTGCTCATCAGGTAAATGCCGAATTCTTTGAAGAAGGCAAAATGTTTGACGGCTCCTCTATCGGTGGCTGGAAAGGCATTAACGAATCTGACATGGTTCTGATGCCGGACGCATCTACCGCTCTCATCGACCCGTTCTATGAAGAATCTACCCTGATTATTCGTTGTGACATCCTGGAACCAGGCACCCTGCAGGGCTACGACCGCGACCCGCGCTCCATCGCGAAACGCGCTGAAGAGTACCTGCGTTCTACCGGCATCGCAGACACCGTACTGTTCGGGCCAGAGCCAGAGTTCTTCCTGTTTGACGACATCCGCTTCGGCGCGTCCATCTCCGGTTCCCACGTCGCTATCGATGACATCGAAGGCGCATGGAACTCCTCCACCAAATATGAAGGTGGTAACAAAGGTCACCGTCCGGGCGTGAAAGGCGGTTACTTCCCGGTTCCTCCGGTAGATTCTTCTCAGGACATCCGTTCTACCATGTGTCTGATCATGGAAGAAATGGGTCTGGTCGTTGAAGCGCACCACCACGAAGTGGCAACCGCTGGCCAGAACGAAATCGCAACCCGCTTCAACACCATGACCAAAAAAGCGGATGAGATTCAGATTTACAAATACGTGGTTCACAACGTTGCGCACCGCTTCGGTAAGACCGCGACCTTTATGCCAAAACCAATGTTCGGCGATAACGGTTCCGGTATGCACTGCCACATGTCCCTGTCCAAGAACGGCGTAAACCTGTTCTCCGGTGACAAATACGCGGGTCTGTCTGAGCAGGCGCTGTACTACATCGGCGGCGTCATTAAACACGCTAAAGCGATCAACGCCCTGGCTAACCCGACCACCAACTCCTACAAGCGTCTGGTCCCGGGTTACGAAGCGCCGGTTATGCTGGCTTACTCTGCCCGTAACCGCTCTGCTTCCATCCGTATTCCGGTGGTTGCTTCTCCGAAAGCGCGTCGTATCGAAGTGCGCTTCCCGGACCCGGCTGCTAACCCGTACCTGTGCTTCGCTGCACTGCTGATGGCTGGCCTTGACGGTATCAAGAACAAGATCCACCCGGGCGAAGCAATGGACAAAAACCTGTACGACCTGCCGCCGGAAGAAGCGAAAGAGATCCCACAGGTTGCAGGTTCTCTGGAAGAAGCACTGAACGCACTGGATGCAGACCGCGAGTTCCTGACGGCAGGTGGCGTATTCACTAATGAAGCGATCGACGCTTACATTACGCTGCGCACCGAAGAGAACGACCGCGTTCGCATGACTCCGCACCCGGTTGAGTTCGAACTGTACTACAGCGTCTAATACGTTTTGAGTTGTACTTTCCCGATAAGGTCGCGTCACATGCTGGCGCGATAATCTGGAATTGAGTTGCCGTGGAAACTTTCAGCCCATCTCAGGATGGGCTTTTTTCTCCACCAACAACCTGATCTTCCGCGCTTTTTACCCGTAAAAAGCTATAATGCACTAAAACGGTGCAAGCCTTTTCAGGAGACTGCTAAATGGCAACAGGCGCGCTGCCCGATGCTGGGCAGACCCTTAACTCGTTAATCAACAGCATCTTACTGGTCGATGACGACCTGGCCGTTCACTACGCGAATCCTGCGGCGCAGCAGCTGTTGGCGCAGAGCGCGCGTAAGCTTTTCGGCACCCCGCTTCCCGAGCTGCTGAGCTATTTCTCGCTCAACGTCGGCTTAATGCAGGAGAGCCTGCAAACGGGCCAGGGGTTCACCGATAACGAAGTGACGCTGGTCATCGACGGTCGCTCGCACATTCTTTCACTCACGGCACAGCGGCTACCTGACGGCTTTATCCTACTGGAAATGGCGCCGATGGATAACCAACGTCGCCTCAGCCAGGAGCAGCTACAGCACGCTCAGCAGATTGCCGCGCGCGATCTGGTGCGTGGCCTTGCCCACGAGATTAAAAACCCGCTGGGTGGCCTACGCGGCGCGGCACAGCTGTTGAGCAAAGCGCTGCCCGACCCGGCATTAACCGAATACACCAACGTCATCATCGAACAGGCCGACCGCTTGCGTAACCTGGTCGACCGCCTGCTTGGCCCGCAGCATCCCGGCACTCACGTGACCGAGAGCATTCATAAGGTGGCCGAGCGCGTGGTGAAGCTGGTATCGATGGAGCTGCCGGAAAACGTCACGCTGGTGCGCGACTACGATCCAAGTCTGCCGGAATTGCCGCACGATCCCGACCAGATTGAGCAGGTTCTTCTTAATATCGTGCGTAACGCGCTTCAGGCCCTGGGGTCGGAAGGGGGCGAAATAGTCCTGCGTACCCGCACCGCTTTTCAGTTAACGCTCCACGGCGTTCGCTACCGCCTGGCCGCCAGAATCGACGTCGAAGATAACGGCCCCGGCATTCCATCACATTTGCAGGATACGCTGTTTTATCCGATGGTCAGCGGGCGCGAAGGTGGCACCGGGCTGGGTCTGTCGATCGCGCGCAGCCTGATCGATCAGCACTCCGGCAAAATTGAATTTACCAGTTGGCCAGGCCATACCGAGTTTTCGGTTTTCCTGCCAATTAAAAAATAAGGTGTGTTTATGCAACGAGGGATAGTCTGGGTCGTTGATGACGATAGTTCCATCCGTTGGGTGCTTGAACGCGCCCTCACCGGCGCAGGGCTGACCTGCACGACGTTTGAAGGCGGGAAAGAGGTGCTGGATGCGCTGGCCACCAAAACCCCCGACGTGCTGATGTCCGATATTCGCATGCCCGGTATGGACGGCCTGGCGCTGCTCACGCAAATCAAGCAGCGTCACCCGATGCTTCCGGTCATCATAATGACGGCGCACTCCGATCTGGACGCCGCCGTCAGCGCCTACCAGCAAGGGGCGATTGATTATCTGCCCAAACCGTTCGATATCGACGAAGCGGTGGCGCTGGTTGAACGCGCTATCAGCCACTATCAGGAGCAGCAGCAGCCGCGTAACGTGCAGGTGGATGGCCCGACGACCGATATTATCGGCGAAGCGCCCGCCATGCAGGATGTATTTCGCATTATCGGCCGCCTCTCCCGTTCGTCGATCAGCGTGCTGATTAACGGCGAGTCGGGTACCGGTAAAGAGCTAGTCGCTCACGCACTGCACCGCCACAGCCCGCGCGTCAAAGCGCCGTTTATCGCGCTGAATATGGCCGCTATTCCCAAAGACCTGATTGAGTCCGAGCTGTTTGGCCACGAGAAGGGAGCCTTTACCGGTGCCAATACCGTGCGTCAGGGGCGTTTTGAGCAGGCCGACGGCGGCACGCTGTTCCTCGATGAAATTGGCGATATGCCGATGGACGTTCAGACTCGTCTGCTGCGCGTGCTGGCCGACGGCCAGTTCTACCGCGTCGGCGGCTATGCGCCGGTGAAGGTCGACGTCCGTATTATCGCGGCCACCCACCAGAATCTGGAGCAGCGCGTGCAGGAGGGCAAGTTCCGTGAGGATCTGTTCCACCGCCTGAACGTGATTCGCGTCCACCTGCCGCCGCTGCGCGAGCGTCGGGAAGACATTCCGCGTCTGGCGCATCACTTCTTACAGGTTGCGGCCCGCGAGCTGGGCGTTGAAGCCAAGCTGCTGCATCCGGAAACCGAAGCGGCCTTAACGCGCCTGGCCTGGCCGGGTAACGTGCGTCAGCTGGAAAACACCTGCCGCTGGCTAACGGTGATGGCCGCCGGGCAAGAAGTATTGATTCAGGATCTGCCGGGCGAGCTGTTTGAAGCCAGTCAACCGGACAGCACCACGGCCGCATCGCTACCGGATAGCTGGGCGACGCTGCTGGCGCAGTGGGCCGATCGCGCGCTGCGTTCCGGTCATCAAAACCTGCTGTCCGAAGCGCAGCCGGAAATGGAACGCACGCTGCTGACCACCGCACTACGCCATACGCAGGGGCATAAACAGGAAGCCGCACGCCTGCTCGGCTGGGGTCGTAATACCCTGACGCGCAAGCTGAAAGAGTTAGGCATGGAGTAAGGCCGCAGTGAAGTGTAAATATTGCTCGATTTGCGCAAGTTGCTGCAATTTTGTACTTTACTGTTCCGATGAGTTAAGTATCATTCTGCCCGCTAATACCGGGGGGAAGAAACATGCTTGAATCATTGATTAATCTGGCGTCGAGCGGTGCGGCCACTCACTCACCGCAAACGGCAATGGCCGCCGTGCTGTGTGCTGCGCTGGTCGGGCTGTTCAGCTAGCCGAATGGCGCTTACGCTTATCCGGCCTACCGTCGATTTGTAGGCCCGGTAAGCGTAGCGCTACCGGGCAATATTATCGCTATATCACCCGCGAGAACTGCTGCATCCGCGCTTTCTGACGCAGGTAGGCGTCAAAGCACATGCAGATGTTGCGAATCAACAGGCGGCCTTTGGCGGTCACCTGAATGCCCTTTTCATCCACGTCCACCAGCCCATCTTTCGCCAGCGGCGCCAGCAGCGCCAGGTCCTCGGCGAAGTAGTCGCTGAAGTTCAGATCCCACTGTGTTTCCACCGCCGCGAAATCAAGGCTGAAGTTGCAGATCAGCGCCTTAATCACGTCACGACGGATGCAGTCATCGCGGGTTAACGCAATGCCGCGCCACAGCGCGTTACCCTGCTCGGCCACCTGCTGATAATACAGCTTCAGCTCTTTCTGGTTCTGCGCGTAGCAGTCGCCAATCATGCTGATGGCGGAGACGCCCATCCCCAGCAGGTCGGTATCGCCCTGGGTGGTATAGCCCTGGAAATTACGATGCAGCACGCCTTCACGCTGGGCTACGGCCAGCTCGTTGTCCGGGCGCGCAAAGTGGTCCATACCGATAAACTGATACCCCGCCTGGGTGAGCGAGTGAATGGTTTCTTGCAGGATATCCAGCTTCTGCTGCGCCGACGGCAGGTCAGCGTCTTTGATTTTGCGCTGAGCGGCGAAGAGCGTCGGCAGGTGCGCGTAGTTAAACACGCTCAGACGGTCAGGGTTCAGCTCGGCGACGCGTTGCAGCGTAAAGGCAAAGCTCTCCGGCGTCTGCTTCGGCAGGCCGTAGATCAGGTCGATGTTGGTCGAGGTAAAGCCGATATCGCGGGCATGGTTGAGCAGCGCGAAAATAAAGTCTTCATCCTGCTCGCGGTTAACCAGGCGCTGTACTTCTTTATTGAAGTCCTGCACGCCCATGCTCAGGCGGTTAAATCCCTCGGCGCGCAGATGGTCGATAACGTCGAGCTCAATTTCACGCGGGTCAACTTCAATGGAGATCTCCGCGTCCGCATCAAAGTGAAAGTTCTCGCGCAGCAGCGTCATCAGGCGGCTGATTTGCGCCTTATTGAGATAGGTTGGCGTGCCGCCGCCCCAGTGCAGCTGGCTGACGTGGCGGCCGGTAAACAGCGGCGCGCGCTGGCGAATTTCCTGTTCCAGCACGTCGAGGTATTGATCGGCCTTGTGCTGCTGGCGGGTGACGATTTTATTGCAGCCGCAGAAATAGCAGAGTTTGTGGCAGAACGGAATATGGACGTACAGCGACAGCGGGCGGTCAGGATAGCGCGCAACGGCGCGCTGGAACTCCGCTTCGCCAAAGGCGTCGGAAAATTCCAGCGCCGTGGGATACGAGGTATAGCGTGGCCCGGAATAGTTATATTTCTGGATCAGGGCCAGATCCCAGTCGATTAACTGCTCAGACATGCTCACTCCTTGCGATGGTGTCGCGAACGACGACGGCTTGCCGGCCTGGCCGCATTACGCAGCATCAGCCGGTTGCGCAGCCAATTTTGACGCCGCGACAACCGTCGTAGTTTAACGAATAACCACCCCAGATAACATACAACCAAAAGGGTTATAAGCAGGACTGGCAGGCCTATCGGGTGCAAACGTTAGTTTCCGCCTCGCAGCAGACGCATCACATCTTCTTTGCCCTCTTCTTCCTCTTCTTCTTCTTCGTCATCATCATACGAGAGGCCGAGTTGCTGCATCAGTTCATCAATGCGATCCAGTTTGGCGTCAACCCAGGTTTGCTCTTCAGCAGTCAGGGTTTCGCCCTCTTCCAGACGTTCCAGCAGCGCGTCCAGGCGCTCATCGTTCTCCAGCATATCCAGCTCAGCCTGCGGTGAAAGCATAGGTTTCTCGCTCTTCGGTTTGTGCTGCTTGACGACTGGTGCGTCGGTCACGCCCAGCGCGATCGGTTTTTTACTACCAATACGAGGATCGGTTTGCTGCTTTTGTTTGTTGGAACCCGATGCACCCTCACTGCCGCTGGCGCGGCTGCCCGGCGCATGGCCACGGTGCTTCTTGTCGCGTTTACGATCGCGAGCTTCCTGGTTCAGCTCTTCGCGCGTTTTACGACGCTGTTTGCCTGGCGCTTTGCTGCGTGGTGCAGAGGTTGGTTTTTTCATGATGTCAGATCTTATAAGCCGTTTTATTCAGTATAGAATTGAGCCGGAATCTAGCAGAAAGCAAACAAAGAAAAAAGGCGACAGAGTAATCTGTCGCCTTTTTTCCTGACTCACAACCCTTAACGGGTTCTACATTCCATGTTTGCTTACAACGCGCCCTGTCTATCCGTTAGCTCTATAACAGTCCCTGTTATTGTTCCCTTTCCCTGCGTAACGTCTCCAGACGTTGGTCATCCTGACAGATTCCGTAGGTCTTCGCCTCCTGGCGTTCCTGACCCCTCATCCTGAGTCTAAATCCTTCTGGCGCCCTTGCCGATGCGTGCTACTTTACCCCGTTGAGTTAAACTAACAAGCAACGAAATGGCGAAAATTGGATAAATAAGATTATTGCCCGCGTGTAATATTATGATTTCAAATAATTTGCATATAATCTCGCCGAAATTCTTTCCTCAATTTCCCATAGCGGATATGGCAAATGTCTTACAAACGGAAGGGCATCGGCTTACAGTTGACGACGCTGGAGTAATTCCAGCCTTTTTTTGCCGATCGGGTATAATCGCCCCCATTGCCTGATTTAACGGAGACGACCGTTTTGACTAACTGGAACTATCAACTGACGCACTTTGTCACCAGCGCGCCAGATATCCGCCACTTACCTTCCGATACCGGAATTGAAGTGGCTTTTGCCGGCCGCTCCAACGCGGGGAAATCCAGCGCCCTGAATACGCTCACCAACCAGAAAAGCCTGGCGCGTACTTCAAAAACGCCGGGCCGTACGCAGCTGATTAACCTGTTTGAAGTGGCCGACGGTAAACGTCTGGTCGACCTGCCGGGCTATGGCTACGCGCAGGTGCCGGAAGAGATGAAAATCAAGTGGCAACGTGCGCTGGGTGAATACCTGGAAAAACGCCTGTGCCTGAAAGGATTAGTGGTACTGATGGATATTCGCCATCCGCTGAAGGACCTCGATCAGCAGATGATCGAGTGGGCCGTCGCCAGCGAAATCCCGGTTCTGGTGCTGTTAACCAAGGCTGACAAACTGGCCAGCGGCGCGCGTAAAGCACAGCTGAATCTGGTGCGCGAAGCGGCGATTGCCTTTAACGGCGACGTGCAGGTTGAAGCGTTTTCTTCGCTGAAAAAGCAGGGTGTGGACAAGCTGCGCCAGAAGCTGGACAGCTGGTTTAACGATATTCCGCCGCAGGAAGATCCTGAAGCAGCCGCAGAGTAACCCGCTCTATGTCCCGGATAGCGGCGCCTGGCGCCCTGTTCCGGGCACGTTCTCTTTCCTCTCTTCCCCTCTTTTTCACGCCCGGCCGACTGTGGCAAAACTTTTCTTTCGCCCAATAAAAAACGCCCCAGTCATTACTGACTGGGGCGGCTAAAATATTCAGCCAAATCCGATTACGTGAAGTAAAAGGTCTGAAAGATAGAACATCTTACCTCTGTACCCTACGAGATTAACTCTACTCTTTTTTACCGCCGACAGAAAGCATTTTTTGTAGTTTTTTTTCACTTGTTACATAACGAATTCTAATGTTCATCACAAAATTAGATAAGTTATGTTGCTTACTTACATAAAACGCCGTTATTCATCGGACACTTAATGAGCTTGATCCCAGTTTTGGCCACTGCCCACTTCCACCAGCAACGGCACGTCCAGCGTGGTGCTGTTTTCCATCAGCTCATGCACCTTCTTCGCCACGGCATCGACATCGTCTTTATGCACCTCAAAGACCAGTTCATCGTGAACCTGCATGATCATGCGCACGCGCGGCTTCTCGGTTTCTAACCAGCCGTCGACGGCAATCATTGCACGTTTGATGATGTCTGCCGCGGTGCCCTGCATCGGGGCGTTAATCGCCGCACGTTCAGCACCGGCGCGGCGCGCGGCGTTACTGGCTTTGATGTCCGGCAGGTACAGACGGCGGCCATCCAGCGTCTCAACATAGCCCTGTTCCTTCGCCTGCGCGCGGGTACGCTCCATATAATCCAGCACGCCAGGGTAACGCTCGAAGTAGAGGTCCATATACTTCTGCGCTTCTTTACGCGGGATATTCAGCTGGCGCGCGAGGCCAAAGGCGCTCATGCCGTAAATCAGGCCAAAGTTGATGGCTTTGGCGCTGCGGCGCTGCTCGCCGGTGACGCTTTCCAGCGGCAGCCCAAAGACTTCCGCCGCCGTTGCGCGGTGGATATCCTTCCCTTCGGCAAACGCCTTCAGCAGGCCTTCGTCACGGGACAGGTGCGCCATGATACGCAGCTCAATCTGCGAGTAGTCGGCAGAGACGATGACGTAATCTTCCGGCGCAATAAACGCCTGGCGAATACGGCGGCCTTCGTCGTTACGTACCGGGATGTTTTGCAGGTTCGGATCGGTTGATGACAGACGCCCGGTCGCGGTAACCGCCTGGTGATAAGAAGTGTGCACGCGGCCGGTTTTCGGGTTGATCATCAGCGGCAGCTTGTCGGTGTAGGTTGACTTCAGTTTGGCCAGCCCACGATATTGGAGGATCACCTTCGGCAGCGGGTAGTCCAGCGCCAGCTCTTCCAGCACTTCTTCAGAAGTAGACGGCGCGCCGCCCGGCGTTTTCTTCAGCGGCTTGATGCCCTGCTTTTCAAACAGGATGGTTTGCAGCTGCTTCGGCGACGAAAGATTAAACTCTTCCCCGGCAATGTCGTAAGCTTTCTGCTCCAGCTCGACCAGACGCTTAGCGATCTCCTGCGAATGCGCATGCAGGACCGCAGGGTCGATCTTCACACCGTTACGCTCAACCCGCGACAGCACCGGCACTAGCGGCATTTCAATCTCGTTGAAAATGCGCAGCGGGCCTTCCGTTTTTTGCAGCTTCGGCCACATTTTCAGGTGCAGCTGTAGCGTCACGTCGGCATCTTCCGCCGCGTAGCGCCCGGCCTCTTCCAGCGCAATCTGGTTAAAGGTCAGCTGGTTTTTACCCTTGCCGGCAATCTCTTCAAAAGTGATCGTTTTGTGCTTCAGCCAGCGGTCGGAGAGGCTGTCCATATCGTGACGCCCGGCCACGCTGTCCAGCGTGTAGGACTCCAGCATGGTGTCGTAGGCAATCCCGCGCAGCTCGATGCCGTAGTTGGCGAGAATACCGCGATCGTACTTAAGGTTTTGCCCCACCTTCAGCAGCTTATCGTCTTCCAGCAGCGGCTTTAGCAGCTCAAGCACGCGTTCGCGGGCGATCTGATCCGGGGCATCCAGATAGTCGTGGGCGACCGGTACGTAAGCGGCCAGGCCCGGTTCAATCGCAAACGAGAGGCCAACCATATTGGCGGAGATGTTATCCAGGCTGTCGGTTTCCGTATCGAAAGCAAACAGCGGCGCCTTTTTCAGCTTCTCAATCCAGCTCACCAGGGTGGCTTCATCGAGAATGGTGACATAGTTTTCTGACGAGAGCGTGGAGGCGACTTCTTCGACCTCTACCTCTACGTCTGCCACTATCGCTTTGCCCGCCGGTTTCACCGCGGGCTTCGACCCTTTGGCCTGCATCCACGTACCGGCTTCAACGTCGGTGATCCAGCGTTTAAATTCGTATTTCTTAAACAGCGTTAACAGTTCGTCTGCTGCCGGTGCTGCCACGGTCAGCTGTTCACAGCCGAGATCCAGCTCGACGTCGGTTTTAATGGTCGCCAGCTTGTAGGAGAGGTAGGCCAGCTCTTTATTCTGCTCCAGCTTCGCCGCCATGGTTTTCGCGCCGCGGAAGGTCAGCCCGGCGATTTTGTCCGGCTCACCGTACAGCGTATCCAGGCCGCCAAGGCCCTGCAGCAGCGCCTGCGCCGTCTTCTCACCCACGCCTGGTACGCCCGGGATGTTATCCGAGGAGTCGCCCATCAGCGCGAGGAAATCGATAATCAGCTCCGGCGGGACACCGTATTTGGTGACCACTTCTTCCGGGCCAAGGATGGTGTTGGTCATGGTGTTGATGAGCGTAATGCCTGGCGTCACTAGCTGCGCCATGTCTTTATCCCCGGTGCTGATCAGCACCGGACGGCCCGCTTTTTCCGCTTCACGCGCCAGAGTGCCGATCACGTCATCCGCTTCCACGCCGGAAACGGCCAGCAGCGGCAGCCCCATTGCTTTTACCATCGTGTGCAGCGGTTCAATTTGCGCGCGCAAATCGTCCGGCATCGGCGGACGATGGGATTTGTAGTGCTCAAACAGTTCATCACGGAAGGTTTTCCCCTTCGCATCAAATACCACCGCGGCATGGGTAGGCTGATATTGCAGAATCAGGCTGCGCAGCATGTTCAGCACGCCGTACATCGCGCCGGTCGGCTCGCCCGCGCGGTTAGTCAGCGGCGGGAATGCGTGATATGCCCGGTAGAGATAAGAGGATCCATCAACGAGGATAAGAGGGTTTTCTGGGATCTGAACCATAATTTCCGTGCCTGTTTATCAGATTATGGGTAAAGGATGCCACAGACGGCATGAAAACATGAATTTTTCCCCTAAATAAGGCGAAAAGATTTCACGATCTTCGTGATCGCACGCAAAACAAATTGTGGATAACTTTGTGAATAGTTTTATTTTACTTATAACAAAGGATATGTAACCGGCAGTTAAATTAAAAATAATCCATAATTTTCAATGCATTAAAATTGGATCGCAGCAATAAATAGCGATCTGGCGATAATTCACACTGTGTGGATAGACATATTGACTATTTTTCTCATCGGGTAAGACCCATCATTTAGCGCGTTTTCTGGTAAAATCAGCGCCTTGTGCTCGTTTATATGTGCGCGTTAAATAACTAACTATCTGAATAAAAACACTATGTCGAGATTGCTCGCTGCGATAACGCTGCCCATAAGTATCGCACTCACTATTTTAGTGACTATTTTATGTTCCGTGCCGATTATTCTCGCCGGGCTCATAAAACTCATTTTGCCTATCCCGTTCATCTGGCGCTCGGTCTCAGTATTCTGCAATTTTATGATGTACTGCTGGTGCGAAGGGCTGGCCGCGCTGCTGCATCTCAATCCCTGGCTGAAGTGGGATATTCAGGGACTGGAGACGCTCAGCAAGAAAAACTGGTACCTGCTTATCTGTAATCACCACAGCTGGGCCGACATCGTGGTGCTGTGCGTGATTTTCCGCAAGCATATCCCGATGAACAAGTACTTTCTTAAGCAGCAGCTGGCGTGGGTACCCTTTATGGGGCTGGCATGCTGGGCGCTGGACATGCCGTTTATGCGCCGTTACTCCCGCAGCTATCTGATCCGTCACCCGGAACGCCGCGGCAAAGATGTCGAAACCACCCGCCGCTCCTGCGAGAAATTCCGCGCTCACCCAACGACCATTGTGAACTTTGTTGAAGGTTCACGCTTCACGCCAGAAAAACGTCGGCAAACGCGGTCGCCGTATAACAATCTGCTGCCGCCTAAGGCGGCAGGTATCGCGATGGCGCTCAACGTATTGGGGACGCAGTTCGACAAGCTGCTGGATGTGACGCTGTGCTATCCGGAAAACGACAGGACGCCGTTTTACGATATGCTGAGCGGTAAGCTGACGCGAATCGTGGTGCGCGTGAATCTGCGCCCGATTGATCCGGATTTGCACGGTGATTATGTCGGAGATAAGAACTTTAAGCGTCGCTTCCAGCTGTGGCTGAATGCGCTGTGGGAAGAGAAAGATAAACAGATTGACGCAACGAAAGCAGAATACAAAAACGCCGGTCAGTGACCGGCGTTTTCATTTTTATTTCTTCTCAACGAGCTGCTTCACGGTGTCTGCGTACTGGGCAACGAAGACATCCATGTTGCTGGTGTCCATACCCTGCGGGTTCAGCTGATATTTGCCGTTAACAAACATCGCCGGTACGCCCTGCAGCTGCAGATCGGATGCGGCTTTTTCCTGCTGTGCGACCAGTGATTTCACCACGAAGCTGTTCCAGGCGGCATCGTAATCTTCACCCTTCACGCCCGCGTCGGTGAACACCTTGCGAATATCCGCAACGGTCTGCACGGTCTGGTTTTTCTGTACGGCTTCGAACATCGGCGCGGTGATCTGATCTTCAACGCCCAGCGCCATCGCTACTGCCCACGCCTGAGTCAGGTCTTTACCCAGCGGGCCCAGGAACTCAACATGGTATTTGGTCATTTTGGTGCCTTCCGGCAGTTTTTTCTTCACGTTGTCAGAAACGTGCAGCACTTCTTCAAACTGATAGCAATGCGGGCAGTAGAAGGAGAAGAACTCCAGCACCTGCGGCTCACCTGCAACCGGCTTATCGATCGTAACGTATTGTTTGCCGTCGGTAATCTGGGCAGCGGATGCGCTGAATGCCAGAATCATACCTGCCAGCGCAAGCCAAACCTTTTTCATAACTCACTCTCTCCTGACTGTGTCGAATTAATACATTGGCGTTAACTGAAGCGGCGGTTCCTGAAGAACCTTTACCTGCTCCTCAAAAGTAGCGATCTGCCGATGCCAGAAATCTTCCCCGGTTAGCCAGGGAAAATTTTTCGGAAATGCAGGGTCATCCCAACGCCTGATTATCCAGGCAAGATAATAAACCAACCGCATTGCACGTAAAGGCTCTATCAGCGGCAATTCGTCTGAATTAAAGCTGCTGAACTCTTCGTAGGCCTCTACGATGGTTTCAAGCTGCATACGTCTCTCGGTAAGCGAGCCGTTAAGCAGCATCCATAGGTCCTGAACCGCCGGGCCGTTGCGCGCATCGTCGAGATCGACAAACAGCGGGCCATCGCGCCACAGAATGTTGCCGGCGTGGCAATCTCCGTGCAGGCGTAGCGCGTCAAAACGCCCGTGCCACAGCCCCATCACCGCATCAATCAGGTTATCGGTGGCCTTCAGGAAACGGTCTTTTAAACCGGCAGGGATCAGCGCGGAATGCTCGAATACTTCACGGGGTTCAAGCAGATACTCTTTCACGCCGATAGACGGGCGGGCGACAAAGCGAGATTTACGCCCGGTCTGATGCAGACGCCCCAGATAACGCCCCACCCATTCCATCTGATCCAGACTATCGGACTCAAACTGGCGGCCACCCAGGCTTGGGAAGACGGCAAAATAAAAACCTTCGTGGGTCAGCAGCGTCTGGTCATTGAAGATAATCGGAGCCGCGACCGGCACCTCATCCTGAACCAGCTCCAGCGCGAACTGGTGTTCTTCGAGAATCTGCGCCGCCGACCAGCGCTCCGGACGATAGAACTTCACCACCATGCGGCGGCGGTCTTCATCCTGAAACTGGTAAACCCGGTTCTCGTAGCTGTTTAGTGGGGTGAGACCAGAATCAACCCGAATACCCTGCTCGAACAGGGCATCGATAATGGTATCCGGGTGGAGAGTCTGGAAAGTGAAAGCCTTGTCGTTCATCCTGACATCCGAAAACGATACGAATGATTCAGGATATCATTTCGCGAGGGCTTGAGCGGCTCTGCTTACAACCTTTTACTCTTTAATCACTCCGCGCGCGCGCAGCAGCGCGGTTTTGAAGTCTTCTTCATAATCTTTCTGAATGCCCGGAATGACCGCGTCTTTCGCGGAATCACGCATTTTGAGATGGTAGATCAGAATATCGTCCGTTAAATCGGCCAATTCGCCGTCATAGCCTGACTCCTTGGCCAGTTTCTGCAAAAATTGCATTAAATTCAGCTCCGGCTCTTTTTGCCAGGCTGGCTGGAGGAGTTCAATAACTTCATTCAGACGTTTACATTTCATGGTCGTGCTCCTTACGCTTGATATGAACACGTTAGCAGGGTAAACCCCACAATAAAAGAGGCGATAGTGGTGAATGCAGAGAGCCCGATAACCGGCGTGGTGCTGGCAGGTGGTAAAGCCTCCCGAATGGGAGGGCAGGATAAAGGGCTAATGGTGCTCAACGGCAAGCCGCTGTGGCGACACGTGGCTGATAGCCTGCATACGCAGGTTCATCAGGTGATCATCAACGCCAATCGCAATCTGGAAACGTATCGCGCAAGCGGGCTTCCAGTCCTTGCCGATACGTTACCGGACTTTCCTGGGCCGCTGGCCGGTATGCTTTCGGTGATGCAACAAACTGCCGATGAGTGGTTTTTGTTTTGCCCGTGCGATACGCCGTTTATTCCGGACGCGCTCGCCGCTCGCCTGGCGGCGAAACGTCATCAGGCAGCCGTGGTGTGGGTTCACGATGGCGAACGCGACCACCCGGCTATTGTACTGGTCCACCGAAGCCTGGCCCCGCTGATTGCTGATTATCTGGCTAAGGGCGAAAGGCGAGTGATGGTGTTTATGCGCCAGGCTGGCGGCCATTCGGTAGATTTTAGCGACATGAAGAGTGCATTTCGCAACATCAATACCCTCGAGGATTTGCAGCATAACGAGGATAAATCATGATCCCGTTACTCGCGATTGCCGCCTGGAGCGGAACAGGAAAGACCACGCTGCTGAAAAAGCTGATCCCGGCTCTTTGTGCGCGCGGGATTCAGCCAGGGCTGATTAAGCATACCCATCATGATATGGATATCGATAAACCGGGTAAAGATAGCTACGAGCTGCGTAAAGCCGGGGCAGCACAGACGCTGGTTGCCAGTCAGCAGCGCTGGGCGTTAATGACGGAAACACCGGAGCAGGAAGCGTTGGATCTGGCATGGCTGGTGAGTCGGATGGATGCATCAAAGCTGGATCTGGTGCTGGTAGAAGGCTTTAAGCATGAGTCCGTGGCCAAGATCGTTCTGTTCCGCAACGACGCTGGGCACGATGTGAACCAGCTGGCGATCGATGAGCATACGATCGCTGTAGCCAGCGATATTGCGCTGGATGTTGGCGTGCCGGTACTTGATTTGAACGATGTTGATGGGATTGTGGCGTTTATCGTAGCAACGTTAGGGTTAACTGCCGCCCCGGCGTCGGCGTGAACGCCTCTTCCGGGCTACGCGGGCGTTTCGCCCGCAATATGACCAACGTCATCACCGTCCGGTAGCCCGGGCGAGCGCCAGCGACCCCGGGATTTCCACCGTATTTTCATTTTCCACAGACGCAAAATAGCCCATCCGTCATGATGGGCTTCTTCACTTATTTGATACCTGGCAGTTCCCTACTCTCGCATGGGGAGACCCCACACTACCATCTGAGCTACGGAGTTTCAATTCTGAGTTAGGCATGGGGTCAGGTGGGACCAACGCGCTACAGCCGCCAGACAAATACTTTTCTAAGTGCCGAACTTTAACCGAAAAACTGGTGCTGATACCCAGAGTCGAACTGGGGACCTCACCCTTACCAAGGGTGCGCTCTACCAACTGAGCCATATCAGCACACTAAATTTGATGCCT
>NZ_JBKDZH010000025.1:0-47216 GCF_047971185.1 Kluyvera sp. | reverse complement strand
CTGCAACTTCATCACATCGCCGCAGGCCGGTGCGCCGACCATGCCGCTGCCGACGCTGTCGTCGCTGTTGTCGAAGGAACCTACGTTACGCGGGTTTTCGTAGTGATCGATTACTTTTTCGCTGTAAGCCATGATGAATTCTCCTTTTATCGATGCCCTAAATAATTCGAGTTGCAGGAAGGCGGCAAGGGAGCGAATCCCCAGGAGCGTACACAAGTACGTGACTGGGGTGAGCGAGCGCGGCCAACGCATCTGCAACTTGAAGTATGACGGGCATACCGATTAATGATGTGACCATTCAATACTGTTCAGATCCACGCCCTGCTTGAACATTTCCCACAGCGGAGAAAGGTCGCGCAGACGGCCAATGGAGTTGCGAACCAGATTGATGGTGTAGTCAATCTCTTCTTCGGTAGTGAAACGACCTAAAGAGAAACGGATAGAGCTGTGTGCCAGCTCATCGGTCATACCCAGCGCGCGCAGCACGTAGGATGGCTCGAGGCTTGCAGAGGTACAGGCAGAACCGGAAGAAACGGCCAGGTCTTTCAGCGCCATAATCAGCGACTCGCCTTCAACAAAGTTGAAGCTGACGTTGAGGATGTTCGGCGCGCCCTGCTCGAGGTCGCCGTTCAGGTACACTTCTTCCATGTCCTTCACGCCGTTCCACAGACGGTTACGCAGGCCGCGCAGACGGGCCATTTCGGTCTCCATCTCTTCTTTCGCGATACGGTACGCTTCGCCCATGCCGACGATCTGGTGAACAGGCAGGGTGCCGGAACGCATGCCGCGCTCGTGACCGCCGCCGTGCATCTGCGCTTCGATACGGATACGCGGTTTACGACGCACGTACAGCGCGCCGATGCCTTTCGGGCCGTAGATTTTGTGGCCGGAGAAGGACATCAGGTCCACTTTCAGCTGGCTCAGGTCGATAGGCAGTTTGCCCACGCTCTGGGTGGCGTCAACGTGGTAGATGATGCCGCGCGCACGGCACATTTCGCCAATGGTCGCGATGTCCTGCACCACGCCAATTTCGTTGTTCACGTGCATGATGGAGACGAGGATGGTGTCGTCACGCATGGCTGCTTCGAGCTCTTTGAGATCGATGATGCCGTTGCGCTGCGGTGCCAGGTAGGTGATTTCGAAACCTTCACGTTCCAGCTGACGACAGGTGTCCAGCACGGCTTTGTGTTCGGTTTTGCTGGTGATGATGTGCTTGCCTTTTTTCTGATAAAAGTTGGCTGCACCTTTGATCGCCAGGTTGTCAGATTCGGTCGCACCGGAAGTAAAGACGATTTCACGCGGGTCAGCGCCCACGAGGTCGGCAATCTGATTACGGGCGATATCTACCGCCTCTTCAGCCTGCCAGCCGAAACGGTGTGAACGAGAGGCCGGGTTACCAAAGGTCCCGTCCAGGGTCAGAAACTGCATCATTTTCTCGGCAACACGCGGGTCCACCGGCGTGGTTGCGGAGTAGTCGAGATAAATCGGTAATTTCATTGCTCTTTAACTCCGTACATCACTCAATGCAAGGAGTCAGGCAACCGGCTGGATGTACGACCGCTTGACGGGAGGGTGTCCCGGCCTGACTCTGAAATCTATTTTTCTATTGCCAGCCCTGCAAAGTGCACCTGAAATGGCACACGGCAGGACGGGTATATTATGCGCGTAATTTAACGTCGATTGCGTCTTGTACGCGGGTATTGCGGGTGGTGTCGTGCGAGTGTTGACGACCGGACACATCCAGAACTTCCTGGTTATTCACCAGTTCACCGAGAGTGATGTTGTTCAGGAAACCGGTCAGACGGTCGCTCAGATCGCGCCACAGAGCGTGGGTCAAACATTTATCGCCGCCCTGGCAGCCACCTTTCCCCTGGCAGCGGGTCGCGTCAACGGACTCGTTCACTGCGCTGATCACTTCGCCTACGGCAATGTGATTCGCTTCTTTACCCAGCAGATAACCGCCGCCTGGACCACGTACGCTGGACACTAAGCCATTTTTACGCAGACGGGAGAACAGCTGCTCCAGATAGGAGAGTGAAATTCCCTGACGTTCAGAAATATCAGCCAACGGCACCGGGCCCGCTTCGGAGTTGAGTGCAACGTCCAGCATCGCGGTCACGGCGTAACGCCCTTTAGATGTCAGTCTCATGTCTTACTTAACCTCAAACTCGCCCCTGCCCGGGGTTTTTAATAATAGTGTGGGTATTGCATAGCAGGGCCAAGTCTGACATTCCTGACTAAATCAGTCAACTATTTACTTGAGTAAATTAGTCAGGTATTTGGCGTTCCGTGCGGTATTGGTTCTGAGCTGTCCCCGGGGTCGGCCAGAGGCCTCGCCCGGGCTACAAGAACGGTGTAGCCCGGCCAAGCGGAGCGCCGCCGGGAATACATCTTACTCTTTGTTTTTCTGCTCAATCGAAGCCAGAATCCCACGCAGGATGTTCAGCTCCTGGCTTTCCGGGCGCGCGCGGGTGAACAAACGACGCAGTTTGTTCATCACCTGCCCCGGGTGGTTCTCGCGGATAAAGCCGGTCGACAGCAGCGTCTGCTCCAGATGCCCGTAGAAACGTTCAAGATCGTCCACCAGCGGGTACGGCGTCTCTTCGTGCTCGACTTTAGGTTCCGTGCTTTCCTGCGCCGCCAGCCAGGCCATACGCACTTCATAAGAAATGACCTGCACCGCCATCGCCAGGTTCAGCGAGCTGTATTCCGGGTTAGCGGCAATCGCCACGTGGTAGTGGCATTTCTGCAGTTCGTCGTTGGTCAGGCCAACGCGTTCACGGCCAAACACCAGCGCGACCGGCGCATGCTCAGCCTCGGCGACGCTTTTCAGGCCGCATTCGCGCGGGTCGAGCATCGGCCACGGCAGGGTGCGGGAGCGTGCGCTGGTGCCTACCACCAGGCTACAACCGGCCAGCGCTTCGTCGAGGGTGTCGACGATCTGCGCGCTGCCAATCACATCGCTAGCGCCAGCCGCCAGGGCGATGGCCTGGGAGTCCGGTTTCACCAGCGGGTTAACCAGCCACAGGTTAGTTAAGCCCATGGTTTTCATTGCGCGGGCAACGGAGCCCATGTTGCCGGTGTGGGAGGTTTCAACCAGCACAATTCGAATATTTTGCAGCATTGTCTTTCTTCGTCTAAAGATTATTCACCCATATTACCATAAAGCTGAGACAGAATCCGAATTCGCTGCTATGATATGCGCCGTTTTCCCCGTTCTTTAACATCCAGTGAGAGTAACCTGATGCATCCGATGCTGAACATCGCCGTGCGCGCAGCGCGCAAGGCGGGTAACCTGATTGCCAAAAACTACGAAACGCCAGAAGCTGTTGAAGCGAGCCAGAAAGGCAGCAATGATTTCGTGACCAACGTTGATAAAGCGGCCGAAGCGGTGATTATCGACACCATTCGCAAATCTTACCCGCAACACACCATCATCACCGAAGAAAGCGGTGAACATGTTGGCGAAGATCTGGATGTTCAATGGGTTATCGATCCGCTGGATGGCACCACCAACTTCATCAAACGTCTGCCACACTTCTCTGTTTCCATCGCCGTACGCATTAAAGGCCGTACTGAAGTGGCCGTGGTTTACGATCCGATGCGTAACGAACTGTTCACCGCCACTCGTGGCCAGGGCGCACAGCTCAACGGTTACCGTCTGCGCGGCAGCAACGCCCGCGACCTGGATGGCACCATCATCGCCACCGGCTTCCCGTTCAAAGCCAAGCAGCACGCGACCGCTTACATGAACATCCTCGGCAAAATGTTTACCGAATGCGCGGACTTCCGTCGTTCCGGTTCCGCCGCCCTGGATTTGGCCTACCTGGCCGCCGCGCGCGTTGACGGTTACTTCGAAATCGGCCTGAAGCCGTGGGACTTCGCTGCGGGCGAGCTGATCGCACGTGAAGCCGGCGCGCTGGTGTGCGATTTCGTCGGTGGTCACAACTACATGATGACCGGCAACATCGTTGCGGGTAACCCACGCGTGGTGAAATCCATGCTGGCGAACATGCGTGACGAGCTGAGCGAAGCGCTGAAGCGCTAATCAGCATTGCCCGGCGGCGCAACGCTTACCGGGCATTGATTCTCGTAGTCCGGCCGAGCAGAGCGACGCCGGGGACGCGCGGTACATCCCGGCGTCGCTCTGCTCGGCCGGGCTACGTTAGAAGGGTCTTAACCCTCTGCCTACCGGCACCGCACTTACCCACATCACTACCGCCGCCGTCACCAGAATAATCCCGCCCGCTAAGGCCAATGTCGTCCAGCCCACCTGCCGCCACAGCACCGGCGTTTTATTGCCGCTCAGCTTCACCGCCAGCGTGCGAAAACCGTGTACCAGTAAAGCCAGCGACGAGATGGTCAGCGACGTTCCCGCCGCCATGGCCAGCGCCGAGGCCACGCCCCAGGCAAACACGCCGATCACCTTGCTGAACAGCAGCACCATAATGGCGCCGGAACACGGACGCATCCCCATAGAGAGAATAATCATCAGCCGCGCGCGCCAGTCGTCGCCCTGCTCAAGCTGCTCAGGATTTGGCAAATGCTGATGCCCGCAGCCGCAGCCGTCGTGGTGCACATGCTGCGGCGTGAAGGCGGTGAATGTCGGTTTTCGCAATAACGCGCGCAGTTTTTTCAGCGCCCGCCAGCACAGCAGCAGCCCCAGTACGCCCACCAGCGCGTAGCTCCCCTTCTCCAGCCAGAAGCTGCTGAGATGCAGCTGCCGCGCCGGAAGCCGTAATACGGTGAGCACGATAACCACCAGCCCAATCGCCACCAGCCCCTGTAATAATGACGAGGCCAGCGTCAGACCGATGCTCGACTTGAGTTTCGACGGATGCGTCGCCAGCCAGGTGGTAATCACCACTTTACCGTGCCCCGGCCCCAGCGCGTGCAGCACGCCGTAGACAAAGCTGAACAGCAGCAGCGTGCCGCCCGCCTGGGTGGGATTATCGGCAACGGCTTTCAACAGGCCGCTCATCTGCTGATTAACCTCGCGCTGCCAGATAACGCTTTTCAGCATCACCTGCGGCCACGCCTGCCACAGCCAGAGCAGCCCCACGGCGGCGGCCAGCAGGAAGAGCGCCAGCGGCCACAGCGAAACCCAGCGCCGGGCCGGGCGGCGTCGGTTAACGGAAATCACTGACATGCTACGGTCACCTTCTGGGCAAACTGTTTACCTAGCTCCATATCCTCCTCCGGCGCGTCTTCTTTATCGAGCGACTGGGCGTAGGAGAGCATCTGTTCGCTGGGCTGCGGGGTATGCACGCTCACGCTACACGCGCCTTTAAAATCAGCGGCAAACGCCACGTCACTGTCTTTTTCGTAGCTCATATCAACATAGTAGGTTGGATCAAAGGTGGAGAAGGTATAGGTTTGCCCCGCCAGCGGCTGCGGCGAGGCCAGCGGCAGGGTGAAGGTCAGCACCGCCTGATGCCCCTCACGCGCCAGCGCATAGTCTTTCGGCAAATGAGTAAACTTCACCTTCTTACCGTTGTGCCAGAACTCGGTGAAGTAGTGCTGCCCGAGCACGTTAGCCATCACCTCCGCCGCCAGCTTTTTCCATACTTCGCTGCCCGGTTTGGCGTTACCCGCGTCGTACAGCAGGTCCGCCGAGGTCAGTTCATCCATTACCCAGCGCATTTTCATGCCCGTGAGCTGGCCGTCGCTCACCGCTAATTGATTGGTTATGGTAATAAAGCTGTGCGGGTGCGCCCGCGCGCTTAACGATAAAAGCGCAAGAAATACCACAACCGCGCATTGTTTCACTCTCTTCATCCGTTCCTCAGTGAAAAATTCTGTGAGCGTCGCCAGCAATCCTTTACGAAAGCGCCGTGGTCGCCGCCATCTTTTGTCTATCCTTAACCCTAGTTACCTACAGCTGGATTTAGCCGATGATGACCGTACTTGAACCGCCATCGGTGCTTTCCAGTCCCCAGCGCCGCTGCCAGGCGCTGCTGATGCTGTATCTCCCAGGGCACACCATTACCGCGGAATACATTGGCATTGTGAATAATGTCGATGTTTCAACCGCCCGGCAAGATATCGTTGACGCCGGCGAGGAGATCGAGCGTTACCATCGTCTGGCAATCGCCACTCAGGCGGATGGCAGCTATCGGATTGAAGGCACCACCCTCGACCAACGCCTGTGCCTTCTGCACTGGCTGCGACGTGCGCTGCGCCTGTGCCCGCAGTTTGTCGCTCACCATTTTACACCGGCCATCAAAACGCAGCTGAAACAGCTGAAAATTGCCCGTACGTTATATGACGAAACCAATCTCCAGGCGCTGGTTAACCGCTGCGCCCGCAGCCTGCAGCGCGAGTTTGAGTGCCGCGATGGGCAGTTTTTACGTCTCTATTTACAGTACTGCCTGCTGCAGCACCAGCAGGGCATCAGCCCTCAGTTCAATCCCCTGCAAAGCGCCTGGACTCAGTCCACCGTCGAATACCAGATGGCGGCGGATATCGTGCGCCACTGGCAGCGGCGAGTAATGCAGACGCCCAACCCTGAGGAACAGCATTTCCTCGCCCTGCTGTTTATGCTGTTGAAAATCCCTAACCCGCTCCACGATGGCCGCCAGCAGGACCAACAGCTGCACCTGGCGATTGCCCGCCTGGTCGAGCGCTTCCAGCAGATCGCCGGATGCCGCTTTACCGACGAGCGCGGCCTGCACAACCAGCTGTATATCCACCTGGCGCAGGCGCTCAACCGCTGCGTCTTTGGGATCGGCATCGATCACCATCTCCCTGAAGAGATCCACCGCCTGTATCCGCGCTTAATTCGTACCACCCGCAGCGCGCTGGCCGATTTTGAAACGCGCTACGCCCTGCGCTTTAGCGATGATGAAGCGGCGCTGATTGCGGTGATTTTTGGCGCGGGGTTGATGCAGGAGAGCGAGCTGCATGAAAAACAGGTGGTGTTACTGACCGGCGATAACCCTGCGCTGGAGCAGGCGATTGAGCAGCAGCTGCGGGAGCTGACCCTGCTGCCGCTCAACGTGAAGTATCTGGCGGCGCATATCTTCCAGAAAGAAGGCGCGCCGAAGGACAGCACGCTGGTGATATCACCTTACGCGATTGTGCTGCCGCTGTTTTCACCGCCGCTGATCCACGCCGAGCAGTCGCTCAGCGAACATCAGCAGCAGCGTATCTGCCAGATCCTCGAAACCTAGCGCACGACGGCTTTTGGCCGCAGCACCAGCGCAGGCAAGGCGACCAGCGCCATCACCCAGAACAGCCCCTGATGCAGGTGCTGATAAAGGAAGCCCGCGAACATGGTCATCACCGCGATGCTGCCGCCCATCGCCACCGCCGAGTAGACCGCCTGCAGGCGAATCACTTCGCTGCCCTGACGGGCGGCAATATAGCGCATGGCCGCCAGATGGCAGACGGTAAAGGTGCCGCAGTGGAGGATCTGAATCAGAATCAGCCACGGTAAGCTGGTGGTCCAGCCCATCAGCCCCCAGCGAATCACGCCGCAAACGGCGGAGAGCAGCAGCAGATCGCGGGCGCTAAAGCGGCGGAACAGCTTTTTGCTCAACGCAAACGTCACCACCTCCGCGACCACGCCCAGCGACCACAGGTAGCCGACGGCCGACGCCGAGTAGCCCGCCCCCTGCCAGAAAATAGCGCTAAAACCATAATAGGCGGCGTGTGCCCCCTGCAACAGGCTGACGCAGGCGAGGAAGCGCCAGTTTTGCGTCACCAGCGAACGCCAGGCCGGCCAGCCCACCGACTCCTGATGACGCGACTCGCCGAGCGGCATCACCGATGGCTTCAGCAGCATGCCCAGCAGCATCGAAGCAATGCCCAGGCTGAGCATCAGCAGAATGACATGATAATCGAACAGGCTGACCAGCTTGCCGGTCAGCGCCGAGCCAATCACAAAGGCGATCGATCCCCACAGGCGCACCCGCCCGTAGTCCATGGTGATCTGTTTTTGCCAGGTATTGGCCAGCGCATCGGTCAACGGTACCAGCGGCGAGAAAAAGAGGTTAAAGCCGATCATCACCGCCATCAGCCACGCCACGTTACTGCCCGCCCAGAAGGCCAGCGCGAACAGCAGCGTCATCAGCGCCAGCACCCGCAGAACATTAATGAGGCGTGACGGATCGCTGACCCGCGGCGCGATCAGCAGGCTGCCGAGAAAACGGGCCACAAGCCCGGCGCCGAGCAGCAGACCGATGGTTTCGGGAGACAGCCCCGCCCCTTTGAGCCAGACGCTCCAGAAAGGGAGAAAAATCCCGTAGCTAAAGAAGTAGGTAAAGTAACTGAGCGCCAGCCAGCGCGTGGAGTGCAAAACCATGGGTCCTCCCGTTATGGAGGCGATAGTCTAATGACTCCGGCCACTTTCAGGAGAGCACTAAAGCAGGTGCGTAGCAGATAAATGTGATGAACATCACCTTTCTGCTTTCTATCGGCGATGCTACCCGGGCAGGCTCACATCAGGCTACCGTCGGAAGCTTTTGTGCCAGCGCAATAAAATCTCTTAAAGCGGGCTTTAATTCGCCCTTTTTCCACGCCATCAGCAGCGCCAGCGTCGGCGCTTCGCCTTTAATCGGCCGAAAAACCACCTGTCCGGTATTAAAATTATTCATATAACCGGGTATCAAAGTGGCGCCCAGCCCCATGCCGACCAGATTCATGGTGACCAGGATATTGGTCGCCACCTGCACGATATTTGGCTGGCTGCGCTCTTTCTCAAACCACGCCTTAACCACCGAGGAAAGCTCGCCGGAATAGTCGGGATCGGTGGTGATAAAGTTCACGCCGTGCAGCTGCTGGGCGGAAATACGGCTCTCTGCGGCTAACGGATGGTCAGCCGGAAGCACCACCACCAGCGGTTCGTGAAACAGTTCGATGGATTCAATATCCTGGCCATGAATGGGATAGCGCATCAGCCCAACGTCCAGCTCGCCGCTGCGCAGCTTCTCTTCCTGTTGCGTGGTGATGAGGCTCGCTAATTCGATATGCGTGTCAGGCTGGCGCAGGCGCAGCATCGGCAGCACTCTGGGCAGCAGGTTGACCTCGGCGGAGGGGACAAACCCAATCGCCAGATGGTCGTTATTCAGCGCCGCTTTACGGGCGCGCAGTTTGGCCTGCTCGGCGTTATCGAGAATCGCCTGCGCATCCTGCAAAAAGCATTCGCCGGCCGCCGTGAGAGTCACTTTTCGCTTGTCTCGCTCCAGCAGCGATACGCCCACGCATTGCTCCAGATCGCGGATTTGACTGCTCAGAGAAGGCTGCGAGGTGTGCAGTTTCTCCGCGGCTCGCGTGAAGTTCAACTCCTGCGCCACCGCGACGAAGTAGCGCAGGTGCCTCAATTCCATGTCCCTCTCCTTGTTATCGAAAAAACGTCTCAGCTGGTAGAAATTTACCATTTCACAGATTGATAACTAACCAGCAACATCCTTAGGGCACAAAAAAAGAAGGTCAATACATCTTAGCTTTCAGGATTAAAAAATATGACCACACCCTCAAATTTAGACATCTACCAACTGATTGATACCCAACACGGTCGCGTAACCCCACGAATTTATACCGACCCTGACATCTACCAACTGGAGCTGGAACGCATCTTCGGCCGCTGCTGGCTGTTTCTGGCCCACGAAAGCCAAATCCCCAAACCGGGCGATTTCTTTAACACCTACATGGGCGAAGACGCGGTCGTGGTGGTGCGCCAGAAGGACGGCAGCATCAAAGCGTTTCTCAACCAGTGCCGCCACCGCGCGATGCGCGTGAGTTACGCCGACTGCGGTAACACCCGCGCGTTTACCTGTCCGTATCACGGCTGGTCGTACGGCATTAACGGCGAATTGATCGACGTGCCGCTGGAGCCGCGCGCCTACCCACAAGGGTTGTGCAAATCCCACTGGGGGCTGAACGAAGTGCCGTGCGTCGAGAGCTACAAAGGGCTGATTTTCGGCAACTGGGATACCACCGCGCCGAATCTGCGCGATTATCTCGGCGACATCGCCTGGTATCTCGACGGCGTGCTGGATCGCCGTGAAGGCGGCACTGAAATCGTCGGCGGCGTGCAGAAGTGGACCATCGACTGCAACTGGAAATTCCCCGCCGAACAGTTCGCCAGCGACCAGTATCACGCGCTGTTCAGCCACGCCTCCGCCGTGCAGGTGCTGGGCGCGAAAGACGACGGCAGCGATAAGCGCCTCGGCGACGGCCAGACCGCCCGCCCGGTGTGGGAAACCGCCAAAGACGCGCTACAGTTCGGCCAGGACGGGCACGGCAGCGGCTTCTTCTTTACCGAGAAACCGGACGCCAACGTCTGGGTCGATGGCGAAGTCTCCAGCTACTATCGCGACACCTATGAAGAGGCCGAGCAGCGTCTGGGCAAAGTACGCGCCCTGCGTCTGGCCGGTCACAACAATATTTTCCCCACTCTCTCCTGGCTGAACGGCACCGCCACGCTGCGCGTCTGGCATCCGCGCGGGCCGGATAAAGTCGAAGTGTGGGCGTTCTGCATCGCCGATAAAGCCGCCTCTGATGACGTCAAAGCCGCTTTTGAAAACAGCGCCACCCGCGCCTTCGGCCCAGCGGGGTTCCTTGAGCAGGATGACTCGGAAAACTGGTGTGAGATTCAAAAACTGCTGAAAGGCCACCGGGCACGCAACACCAACCTGTGCCTGGAGATGGGTCTTGGTCAGGAAAAACGCCGTGAAGACGGCATTCCGGGGATCACTAACTATATCTTCTCGGAAACCGCCGCCCGCGGCATGTATCAGCGCTGGGCCGATTTATTAAGCAGCGAAAGCTGGCAGGAAGTGCACGAAAAAACCGCCGCGTACCAGCAGGAGGTGATGAAATGAGCGCGTTAGTCTCTCTGGAGCTGCATCACCGCATCAGCCAGTTCCTGTATGAAGAAGCGCGTCTGCTGGACGACTGGCAGTTTCGCGACTGGCTGGCGCAGCTGGATGACGACATTCGCTACACCATGCGCACCACGGTCAATGCTCAAACCCGTGACCGCCGCAAAGGTGTACAGCCGCCGACCACCTGGATTTTCAACGACAACAAAGACCAGCTTGAGCGCCGCATCGCGCGGCTGGAAACCGGCATGGCGTGGGCCGAAGAGCCGCCTTCCCGCACTCGCCACATGATCAGCAACCTGCAGGTGAGCGAAACCGAGCAGCCGGAGGTGTTCGCCGTGCGCCTGAACTATCTGCTGTATCGCGCGCAAAAGGAGCGTGACGAGACGTTCTACGTCGGCACGCGCATGGATAAAGTCCGTCGTCTGCCGGGCGACGAATGGCGCTTACTGGAGCGTGAGATCGTGCTCGATCAGGCGGTGATCACCTCCCACAACCTGAGTGTACTGTTCTGATGAGCCGCATATTTGCCTGCTCCGCCACGGAGCTACCGGAGGGGGAAGCCCTCCGGCTGGAAACCTCTCCCGTCATCGCGCTGTTTCACGTTGGCGGTGAGTTTTATGCCATTAACGATCGCTGTAGCCACGGTAACGCCTCGATGTCTGAAGGCTATCTGGAAGACGATGCGACGGTAGAGTGCCCGCTGCACGCCGCCAGCTTCTGCCTGAAAACCGGCAAAGCGCTGTGCCTGCCCGCCACCGACCCGCTCACCACCTACGCGGTGCATGTGGAAGGTGGTGAGGTGTTTATTGATGTCCCCGAGGAGGCCTGATGAGCGATTTACGCGATAACGTCGTCTTTATTACCGGCGGCGGTTCCGGCCTGGGCCTGGCGCTGGTGGAACGCTTTATTGAAGAAGGTGCGAAGGTTGCCACGCTGGAACTTTCGCCAGCCAAAGTCGCCAGCCTGCGCCAGCGCTTTGGCGAGCATGTACTGGCGGTGGAAGGTAACGTGACCTGCTACGCCGACTACCAGCGCGCGGTGGATAGTATCCTCACCACCTTCGGCAAACTGGACTGTTTTATCGGCAACGCGGGTATCTGGGATCACAACGCTTCGCTGGTCAATACCCCTGCCGAGGCGCTGGAGAGCGGCTTCCACGAGCTGTTTAACGTTAACGTGCTGGGTTATCTGCTGGGTGCCAAAGCCTGCGCCCAGGCGTTAATCGCCAGCGAAGGCAGCATCATCTTTACCCTGTCTAACGCCGCATGGTATCCCGGCGGCGGCGGGCCGCTGTATACCGCCAGTAAGCACGCGGCCACCGGGTTGATTCGCCAGTTGGCCTACGAACTCGCCCCCAAAGTGCGGGTGAACGGCGTCGGTCCGTGCGGCATGGCGACCGATCTGCGCGGCCCGCAGGCGCTGGGGCAAAACGATACCTCGATTATGCAGTCGCTAACGCCGGAGAAAATCGCCGCCATTCTGCCGCTACAGTTCTTCCCCGATCCGGCCGATTTTACCGGCCCGTACGTAATGCTGGCGTCGCGTCGTAACAACCGCACGCTGAGCGGCGTGATGATCAACGCCGACGCCGGTCTGGGGATCCGTGGGATCCGTCACGTCGCGGCCGGTCTGGAGCTGTAAGGAGCAAGCATGAACGAACAGATTATTGCCATTATCGGCGGCGGCCAGGCAGGCGCGATGGCCGCCGCTGCGCTACGTCAGCAGGGGTTTAGCGGGCCGTTACACCTCTTTTCTGACGAGGCGCATCTGCCCTACGAGCGCCCGCCGCTGTCGAAAGCGATGCTGCTGGACGATAACCCGCAGCTTCAGCCGGTGCTGCCCGCCAACTTGTGGCAGGAACACAACGTGCAGCTGCATCTGGGCGTGACGCTTCGCGGGATCGATCGCGCCTCGCGCACGCTAACGCTCGCCGATGGGCAAACCTACCGCTGGACGCAACTGCTGCTGGCGACCGGTGCCGCCGCCAGACCACTGCCGCTACTGGATGCGCTGGGCGAGCGCTGTTTTACCCTGCGCCATGCCGCAGATGCCGAGCGCCTGCGTGCGGTTTTGCAGCCGGGGAAATCGGTGGTCATCGTCGGCGCGGGCACCATTGGCCTGGAACTGGCGGCCAGCGCCACCCAGCGCGGCTGCCGGGTGACGCTGGTCGAACTGGCGGATACGGTGATGGGCCGCAATGCGCCGGCTCCGGTACGCGATTATTTGCTCGCTCGCCATCAGTTAGCCGGCGTGCGGGTGCTGCTCAACAGCGCCATTGAGCACGCTGAAGCGGGAGAATTTCTCACGCTCACCCTGCAAAACGGCGAAACGCTGACCGCCGACGCGGTGGTTTACGGCATCGGTATCGTGGCCAACGATACGCTGGCCCGCAACGCGGGGCTGGAAACCGCCAACGGTATTATCGTTGATAACGCCTGTACGACCGCCGACCCGGCGATTTTCGCCGCCGGTGATGTGGCGCTCACTCGCCAGCCGGATGGTTCACTGCGCCGGCTCGAAAGCTGGGAAAACGCCAACTTTCAGGCACAGGTGGCCGCCGCCGCGATGCTCGGCTTGCCCCTGCCCACTGCCGCGCCGGGGTGGTTCTGGACCGATCAGTACAGCGATAACCTACAGTTTGTCGGTGAGATGCAGGGAGAAAGCTGGCTGTGTCGTGGAAACCCGGATGACGGCAAGGCTATCTGGTTCCAGCTGCGAGAGGGCGCGATGATCGGGGCGGTGGCACTGAACAATGGCCGCGAGGTGCGCGTACTGCGCAAGCTGATTCAGTCAGGACGCGTTGTCAGTGAAGACGCGCTTTGTGATGACGGCGTACCGTTAAAGTCGCTTTAGCAGGTACGCACGACGGCCCCTTCTTATCGATGCGGTAAAGGGGCCGTTCGGCATCGTAGACCAATGCACCATCCAATCTACTGATTTTTCGCCGCTGTGTGGCAGCCCACAAAATTGTGTATTACGTTTAAATCAGACGTACTTACACAAAGGAACTGCCATGAACTCGCTTCGCTATCTCGACTTCGGCGCTTCTCGCGATCTGCTGCTGCTGATTGCCCGTATCGCTATCGTGCTGCTGTTTATTCTCTCCGGCTATCCCAAAATGCTCCACTACGACGGAACGGTGCAGTATATGGCGTCCATCGGTACGCCAATGCCTGCGCTGGCGGCCATCATCGCAATTGTGATGGAGGTTCCGGCCGTCATTCTGGTGATTCTGGGGTTCTTTACGCGCCCGCTGGCGGTGATTTTTCTGTTCTATACGCTGGGGACGGCGGTGATTGGCCACCACTACTGGAACATGAGCGGCGATGCGGTGATGCCGAATATGATTAACTTCTACAAAAACATCAGCATCTCGGGGGCGTTCCTGCTGCTGGCGATCGTCGGGCCGGGGAAAATTTCGTTAGATAAGCGCTGAGGGTTTGCCCGATGGCGCTACGCTTATCGGGCCTACTCTGCTTTCGTAGGCCTGATAAGGCTAAGCCGCCATCAGGCAAAAAAAAGGCCGCATACGCGGCCTTTTTCACATCCTACGATTCACGCTTACGCATAAACCGGGAAGCGTGCGCAGATATCCAGCACTTTTGCTTTCACGCGTTCGATGGTGGCTTCATCATTGATGTTGTCCAGCACGTCACACATCCAGCCAGCCAGCTCTTTCACTTCCGCTTCTTTGAAGCCACGGCGAGTGACAGCCGGGGAACCGATACGGATACCGGAAGTCACAAACGGGCTCTTCGGATCGTTCGGTACGCTGTTTTTGTTCACGGTGATGTTGGCGCGGCCCAGGGCGGCGTCAGCTTCTTTACCGGTCAGGTTTTTATCCACCAGATCCAGCAGGAACAGGTGGTTTTCAGTGCCGCCGGAAACCACTTTGTAGCCGCGGTTCAGGAACACTTCCACCATCGCTTTGGCGTTTTTCGCAACCTGCTGCTGGTAGACTTTGAATTCCGGCTCCATCGCTTCTTTCAGCGCCACCGCTTTACCCGCGATCACGTGCATCAGCGGGCCGCCCTGCGCGCTTGGGAACACGGCAGAGTTCAGTTTTTTGTACAGATCTTCATCGCCGCCCTTCGCCAGGATCAGGCCGCCGCGCGGACCCGCCAGGGTTTTGTGAGTGGTGGTGGTGACAACGTGAGCGTGCGGAACCGGGTTCGGATAGACGTCTGCGGCAATCAGGCCGGCAACGTGCGCCATATCGACGAACAGGTATGCGCCAATGCTGTCTGCGATTTCACGCATTTTTGCCCAGTCAACCACGCCAGAGTAAGCGGAGAAGCCGCCGATGATCATCTTCGGCTTGTGCTCTTTAGCCAGCTTCGCCATTTCGTCGTAGTCAATTTTACCGGACTCATCAATACCGTAAGGCACGATGTTGTACAGTTTGCCGGAGAAGTTAACCGGGGAGCCGTGAGTCAGGTGGCCGCCCTGCGCCAGGTTCATACCCAGCACGGTATCGCCCGGCTGCAGCAGCGCGGTGTAAACGGCAAAGTTAGCCTGAGAGCCGGAATGCGGCTGCACGTTAGCGTAGTCAGCGCCGAACAGTGCTTTTGCGCGGTCGATAGCCAGCTGCTCTACTACGTCTACGTATTCGCAGCCGCCGTAGTAGCGCTTGCCCGGGTAACCTTCAGCATATTTGTTGGTCAGCTGAGAACCCTGTGCCTGCATCACGCGTGGGCTGGTGTAGTTTTCGGAGGCGATCAGTTCAATGTGCTCTTCCTGACGTACTTTTTCTTGCTCCATAGCCTGCCACAGTTCGGCATCATAATCGGCAATGTTCATTTCACGCTTTAACATCCGCATCTCCTGACTCAGCTAACAATAAAATTTTGGCCTGAAAAAGGCAGTCCTGTTGGACAACGGCCCACAGTATAACTGATTAGTTCTGTGATAACAGGTCTTGACAAACGAAATTACGCAAACGTTTACCTTCAAGCCACACAAGGGCTTGAGGAATAAAGCGCTTCATCGGGTAAGCGGATTTCTTTTCAGGATTGTGATGCAAATAATTCATGTTGTAACCGCGCTAATGCATTCTTACAAAGAACCATTTACAAAGCAGGGTTATTTTTATAAGATGCATTTAACATGCAACAATAGATAACACGAAAAGGAAGACCTGCCATGCTTGACGCTCAAACCATCGCTACCGTGAAAGCCACGATCCCGCTGCTGGTAGAGACCGGCCCAAAGCTCACCGCCCACTTTTATGACCGGATGTTTACCCACAACCCGGAGCTGAAAGAGATTTTCAATATGAGCAACCAGCGCAACGGCGACCAGCGTGAAGCGCTGTTCAACGCGATTGCCGCCTACGCCAGCAATATTGAAAACCTGCCCGCCCTGCTGCCGGCGGTAGAGAAAATCGCCCAGAAGCACACCAGCTTCCAGATTCAGCCGGAACAGTACAACATTGTTGGCGCGCATCTGCTGGCGACGCTGGACGAAATGTTCAGCCCGGGCCAGGAAGTACTGGACGCGTGGGGCAAAGCCTACGGGGTGCTGGCAGGGGTGTTTATCAACCGTGAAGCGGAAATTTATCAGGACAACGCCAGCAAAACCGGCGGCTGGGAAGGCACCCGCGCCTTCCGTATCGTGAAGAAAACCCCGCGCAGCGCGCTGATTACCAGCTTTGAAATGGAGCCGGTCGACGGCCAGCTGGTAGCGGATTACCAGCCGGGCCAGTATCTGGCGGTATGGCTGAAGCCGGAAGATTTTGCGTTCCAGGAAATTCGTCAGTACTCGCTCACCCGTAAGCCGGACGGCAAGGGCTACCGTATTGCGGTGAAGCGTGAAAACGGCGGGCAGGTTTCAAACTGGCTGCATAACGTAGCAAAAGAAGGTGATGTGGTTCATCTGGCAGCGCCAGCGGGTGATTTCTTCCTGAGCGTTTCGCCGCAAACGCCGGTGACGCTGATCTCCGGCGGCGTCGGCCAGACGCCGATGCTGGCGATGCTCGACACGCTGGCCAAAAACCGCCACCCGGCGCAGGTGAACTGGTTCCACGCGGCGGAAAACGGCGAAGTGCATGCCTTTGCCGATGAGGTGCAGGCGCTGGGCGCTGAGCTGCCGCACTTTACCTCGCACCTGTGGTATCGCACCCCAACCGATAGCGATCGCCAGGCCGCCGCCTTTGATAGCGAGGGCCTGATGGCGCTGGAACCGCTGGCTGAAAATCTGCAGGACCCGCAGATGCAATTTTACCTCTGCGGCCCGGTAGCCTTCATGCAGCACGCGGCTAAACAGCTGGTGGCGCTCGGCGTCAGTACAGACCGCATTCACTATGAATGCTTCGGCCCGCATAAAGTACTGTAATCTTTTCTTTCCAGGCGGGCCGCTTCAGCCCGCCTGCTCTCGCTTCCCGCGCCCGGCAAGGTCAAAAAACCGGGGAATGAATTGTGTTATGATTATTCTCCTGTCCTATTTTTTATCCTTTGGCGATTCAATTTTATGCAACAACCGGTTGTACGCGTTGGGGAATGGCTGATCGCGCCTTCTATTAATCAAATCAGCCGCGCTGGTCGTCAGCTCACCCTGGAACCCCGATTAATCGATCTCCTGATGTACTTTGCCCATCATCCGGGAGAAGTGCTGAGCCGCGATGAACTGATCGAAAATATCTGGATGCGTAATATTGTGACCAACCATGTGGTCACCCAAAGTATCTCTGAATTACGCAAATCGCTGCGCGACGGTGACGATAACCCAATCGAATACATTATTACCGTCCCTAAACGCGGCTATCAGTTGACGGCGGAAGTGACCTGGCTGGATGAAGCCGATGTCAGCCAGCACACCGAGCCAGCGGCAGTGACGCCAACCGCTACGCCGGCCCCCGCTCCCGAAACGCGCCCAACGCCGGTCCCCTTGAGCCCTAAGCGCCGCTGGTTCTCCAGCTTCTGGACCCAGTGCGCCTTCCTGCTCTCTTTGGGCGTGTTGATTGCCATGGTGTTGCTGACCGTCGTTCGCCCTCACCCGCCGATTACCCGTTCGCACCTACTGCTGAACCCGCGCGATATTGACGTGCGCTTCGAACCGGGCGCCTCATGCAATAACTGGGTATCGCAGCAGGCGTACGCCATTGGGCTGGGGACGCTGATCACCACCTCGCTGAACACTTACTCCACCTTTATGGTGCACGATAAAACCAACTACAACGTCAACGAGCCCAGCAGCTCGGGGAAAACGCTGACCATCAGCTTCGTCAACCAGCGCCACTATCGCGCGCAGCAGTGCTTTATGTCGGTCCTGCTGGTGGATAACGCCGACGGCTCGACGATGCTCGATAAGCGCTACTTCGTCACCGACAGTAACCTGGTCTCTATTCAGCGTGACCTGTTCGACAGCCTCTCCACCGCATTGACACAGCCGTGGCCCGCGCAGATGCAACAGGAGCTGGCGCATCTGGATATGACGCAGCCGATGTCGCTGGCGCAGTTCTACCAGGCGCTGCTGCTGATTTCCGAAGGCGATGCGTCTTCCTTAACCAAAGCCAGCACGCTCCTCGACAGCATTATTAAGCAGTCGCCTGATTTCGCCTACGGCTACGCCCAGAAAGCGATGGTTGATGTATTACGCAATTCCCAGCAGCCTTTTGATAACCAGCAGCTCGCGGCGCTAAACCGCGAATTAGATAAAGTGGATGCGATACCTGAAATACAAAACAGCGCGGTGCGTTATCGTATTCAAGCCATTAACGCGTTAGCGAAAGGCAGCATTGATAACGCGTACGAGGCGATTAATAAAAGCATTACGCTGGAGATGTCGTGGCTGAATTATGTAGTGCTGGGAAAAGTTTATGAAATGAAGGGCGAGAACCGCCTGGCGGCCGATGCCTATATTACTGCCTTTAATTTACGCCCCGGCGACAACACGCTGTACTGGATTGAAAACGGAATATTCCAGACATCCGTCGAGAAAATTGTGCCTTATCTACAAACGTTTCAACCCAAAGCCTCATAGCGAGCGCTGACTTAGCCTTATCATGGTTAAATAAGCTCAAACCTAATGTAATATTGATGTTGTTGTGAGGTGTTAATTGTTACCTTACAGCAACATCGATCTCCCTCATTACCACCAACATACCACCTTGTAATTAAAAGAATTTTATCTTTTCATGATATAAAGTTTTTATCCTGACATGTTAATACAAAAAGCTAAACACCTCATCTTTCTGATGTTTGTGTTTATTTCACTTTTACTTTAGGACTTCTCTTAGCCTGCTCAGTAATATTGCCGTCAGTTGGTCGGGTCGCTCGCCATAGCTCACCTCGCGGTCCGGTCTTAAAAATACTGTTCAGGAGACAAGAACATGAGTTCTGCTAAAAAGATCGGGCTATTCGCCTGTACCGGGGTTGTCGCCGGTAATATGATGGGGAGCGGTATTGCTTTATTACCAGCCAACCTCGCGGGTATTGGTGGCATTGCAATCTGGGGCTGGGTAATTTCTATTATCGGCGCCATGTCTTTGGCCTATGTCTATGCCCGACTGGCGACCAAAAATCCGCAGCAGGGTGGCCCTATCGCCTACGCCGGTGAATTATCTCCGGCCTTCGGTTTCCAGACCGGGGTACTTTATTATCACGCCAACTGGATTGGTAACCTGGCTATCGGGATTACCGCCGTCTCTTATTTATCAACCTTCTTCCCGGTATTAAACGACCCCATTCCAGCGGGTATCGCCTGTATTGCCATCGTCTGGCTGTTCACCTTCGTGAACATGCTCGGTGGGACCTGGGTAAGCCGACTGACCACCATTGGTCTGGTGCTGGTGCTTATCCCGGTGGTCATCACCGCCGTTATCGGCTGGCACTGGTTTGACATGGCAACCTATCAGGCTAACTGGAACACCTCGGCGACCACCGATCCGCACGCGGTTATCAAAAGTATTCTGCTGTGCCTGTGGGCGTTCGTTGGCGTGGAATCTGCCGCCGTCAGCACCGGCATGGTGAAAAACCCGAAACGTACCGTGCCGCTGGCCACGATGCTGGGCACCGCGATTGCGGGTGTGATTTACATCGCCGCCACCCAGGTGATCTCCGGTATGTATCCGGCTTCCGTCATGGCCTCTTCCGGCGCGCCGTTCGCCGTGAGCGCCTCGACGATCATGGGTAGCTGGGCTGCGCCAATGGTGTCTGCCTTTACCGCCTTTGCGTGCCTGACTTCTCTGGGTTCCTGGATGATGCTGGTTGGCCAGGCAGGCGTACGTGCCGCTGACGACGGTAACTTCCCGAAAGTGTATGGCGAAGTCGACAAAAACGGCATTCCTAAAAAAGGCCTGCTGCTGGCCGCCGTCAAAATGACCGCGCTGATGATTATCATCACCATCATGAACTCCAGCGGCGGTAAAGCCTCTGACCTGTTCGGCGAGCTGACCGGTATTGCGGTTCTGCTGACCATGCTGCCGTACTTCTACTCCTGCGTCGACCTGATCCGCTTCGAAGGCTTCAACATCCGTAACTCGGCGAGCCTCGTGTGCTCCGTGCTGGGCTGCGCGTTCTGCTTCATCGCGCTGATGGGCGCCAACTCCTTCGAGCTGTCCGGCACCTTTATCGTCAGCCTCGTTATCCTGATGTTCTACGGCCGCAAAATGCACCAGCGTCAGCATGACGACCACGACAAAAAACCGGCTGAAGCGCTCTAACCGCTAACCCCCAAATTCTCCAGGCCCTTCCTCCCCTGCCGCAAGCGCGGTGGGTAGGGCCTCCTTTACCTGGAAACATGACTATGACTATGAACGTTATTGCTATCATGAACCACATGGGCGTCTACTTTAAAGAAGAGCCTATTCGTGAGCTTCACCGCGCCCTGGAAGGCCTGAACTTCCAGATTGTTTACCCGAACGACCGCGAAGACCTGCTGAAGCTGATCGAAAACAACGCCCGTCTGTGCGGCGTGATTTTCGACTGGGATAAGTACAACCTCGAGCTGTGCGAAGAGATCAGCGCGATGAACGAGTACATGCCGGTCTACGCCTTTGCCAACAGCTATTCCACCCTCGACGTTAGCCTCAACGATCTGCGTATGCAGGTTCGCTTCTTCGAGTATGCGCTGGGCGCAGCTGACGATATCGCCGCGAAAATTCGCCAGAACACCGACGAGTACATCGACACCATTCTGCCGCCGCTGACCAAAGCGCTGTTCAAATACGTTCGCGAAGGCAAATACACCTTCTGTACCCCGGGCCACATGGGCGGTACCGCCTTCCAGAAAAGCCCGGTCGGCAGCATTTTCTATGACTTCTTCGGCCCGAACACCATGAAGTCTGACGTATCGATTTCCGTTTCCGAGCTGGGTTCCCTGCTGGACCACTCCGGCCCGCACAAAGAAGCCGAAGAGTACATCGCCCGCGTGTTTAACGCCGAACGCAGCTACATGGTGACCAACGGTACATCTACCGCTAACAAAATCGTCGGCATGTACTCCGCCCCAGCGGGCAGCACCGTGCTGATTGACCGTAACTGCCATAAATCGCTGACCCATCTGATGATGATGAGCGACATTACGCCGATTTACTTCCGCCCGACCCGTAACGCCTACGGCATTCTCGGCGGCATCCCGCAGAGCGAGTTCCAGCACGCGACCATTGCCAAACGCGTGAAAGAGACGCCGAACGCCACCTGGCCGGTCCACGCCGTTATCACCAACTCCACTTACGACGGCCTGCTGTACAACACCGACTACATCAAGAAAACGCTGGATGTGAAATCCATCCACTTCGACTCCGCGTGGGTGCCTTACACCAACTTCTCGCCGATTTACGCGGGTAAATGCGGGATGAGCGGCGGCCGCGTGGAAGGCAAGGTGATCTACGAAACCCAGTCTACGCACAAGCTGCTGGCGGCGTTCTCGCAGGCTTCCATGATTCACGTGAAGGGTGACGTTAACGAAGAGACCTTCAACGAAGCCTACATGATGCACACCACCACCTCTCCGCACTACGGTATCGTGGCCTCCACCGAAACCGCCGCGGCGATGATGAAAGGTAACGCCGGTAAGCGCCTGATCAACGGCTCTATCGAACGTGCGATCAAGTTCCGTAAAGAGATCAAGCGCCTGAAAGGCGAATCCGAAGGCTGGTTCTTTGACGTCTGGCAGCCGGATCATATCGATGGCCCGGAATGCTGGCCGCTGCGCTCCGACAGCCCGTGGCACGGTTTCAAAAACATCGATAACGAGCATATGTATCTCGACCCGATCAAAGTCACCATTTTGACCCCGGGGATGAAGAAAGACGGCACCATGGACGAGTTCGGTATTCCGGCAAGCCTGGTCGCCAAGTATCTCGACGAACGCGGCATCATCGTTGAGAAAACCGGCCCGTACAACCTGCTGTTCCTGTTCAGCATCGGTATCGATAAAACCAAAGCGCTGAGCCTGCTGCGCGCGCTGACCGAGTTCAAACGCGCCTTCGACCTCAACCTGCGGGTGAAAAATATCCTGCCGGCGCTGTACCGCGAAGCGCCGGAGTTTTATGAAAACATGCGCATCCAGGAGCTGGCGCAGAACATTCATAAACTGGTTGAGCATCACAACCTGCCGGACCTGATGTTCCGCGCGTTTGAAGTGCTGCCGGAAATGGATATGACGCCGTACGCCGCGTTCCAGAAAGAGCTGCACGGTGAAACGGAAGAGGTTTACCTGGAAGAGATGGTGGGCCGCGTTAACGCCAATATGATCCTGCCGTATCCTCCAGGTGTTCCGCTGGTAATGCCGGGTGAAAAGATCACCGAGCAGAGCCGTCCGGTGCTGGAGTTCCTGCAGATGCTGTGCGAAATCGGCGCCCACTATCCGGGCTTTGAAACCGACATCCACGGCGCGTATCGCCAGGCTGACGGCCGTTACACCGTTAAGGTGCTGAAAGAAGAAAACACTAAATAATAAAAAAAGTGAGGGAAGCGGCTAGCCGCTTCCCTTTTTTCACCCAGCAAGGAGTTCACATGAAAACACCCTCACAACCGCACGCGATCTACTACATCGTGGCGATTCAAATCTGGGAATACTTCAGCTTTTACGGCATGCGAGCCCTACTCATCCTCTATCTCACCCACCAGCTTGGCTTTAACGACAGCCACGCCATCAATCTTTTCAGCGCTTACGCTTCTCTGGTCTACGTAACCCCTATTCTCGGCGGCTGGCTTGCCGACCGCCTGCTCGGCAACCGCACGGCGGTGATTGCCGGCGCATTATTAATGACGCTCGGCCACGTGGTGCTCGGCGTCGAATCCGACGCGACCTGGAGCCTGTATCTGGCGCTGGCAATTATTATCTGCGGCTACGGCCTGTTTAAATCCAACATTAGCTGCCTGCTCGGCGAGCTGTACGCGCCGGATGATCAACGCCGCGACGGTGGATTTTCTCTGCTGTACGCCGCGGGCAATATCGGCTCGATTGCCGCGCCGATCGCCTGCGGGCTGGCCGCACAGTGGTACGGCTGGCACGTGGGTTTTGCGCTGGCGGGCGTCGGGATGTTTATCGGCCTGCTGGTTTTTTTAAGCGGCCATCGCCACTTCCGCCATACGCAGGGGGTCAACCGCCAGGCGCTGCGTGCGGTAAAATTTGTCTTACCGACGTGGGGTTGGCTAGTGCTGATGCTGTGCGCCGCGCCGATCTTTTTCACCCTGCTGCTGGAGAATAATGGGTCCGGCTATCTGTTAGGGATTGTCTGCGCCGCCGCCGCGGTCATCGTGGTGCGCATTATGCTGCGCTTTCCCCAGCATCGCCGGGCGCTGTGGCAAATCGTGTTGCTGATGCTGACCGGGACGCTGTTCTGGGTACTGGCGCAGCAGGGCGGCAGCTCGATCAGCCTGTTTATCGACCACTTCGTGAATCGCCGCTGGCTGAACGTGGAAGTGCCTACCGCGCTCTTCCAGTCGGTCAACGCGATGGCGGTGATGTCCGCGGGCGTGGTGCTGGCGTGGCTGGCGCGTCCGGAAGGCGGCATGAGCTCGGCGCTGCGGGTGTGGCTGAAGTTTGCCTTCGGGCTGCTGCTGATGGGGGCGGGTTTTATGCTGCTGGCGCTGAATGCGCACGGCGCGCAGCTGCACGGTCAGGCCTCGATGGGGATGATGGTTGGCGGGCTGGCGCTGATGGGCTTTGCCGAACTGTTCATTGACCCGGTGGCGATGGCGCAAATCACCCGCCTGAACCTGCCCGGCGTCACCGGCGTGCTGACCGGCATCTATATGCTGGCAACCGGCTCGGTGGCCAACTGGCTGGCGGGGGTGGTGGCGCAGAAAACCACCGAATCACAGATTAGCGAAACGGCTATCGATGCCTATGGGCACTTCTTCTCGCAGATGGGAGAGTGGACGCTGGGCTGCGTGGCGCTGATTGGGGTGCTGGTGGTATTGAAACGTCTAATCGGCTCGCCCAGCGCGCCGCTGGCGCAGGCAGATGAGTAATAAAAAGGCTGCCTAATACTTTGTAGGCCGGATAAGGCGTTTACGCCGCCATCCGGCACATCACGCAGATCCTGCCGGATGGCGCTTTGCTTATCCGGCCTACGCCGACTGCCTGCGCATTGCCGCAGGCAGCTGACAACGGGCTTAAATCGCCGCGTCGTCCTCTTCGCCGGTACGGATACGAATCACGCGCGCCACGTCAAAGACGAAGATTTTACCGTCGCCGATTTTGCCGGTCTGGGCGGTACGGATAATGGTATCAACGCAGGTATCGACGATATCGTCGGTGACCACGATTTCAATTTTGACCTTCGGCAGGAAGTCCACCATGTACTCCGCGCCGCGGTACAGCTCGGTGTGGCCCTTCTGGCGACCAAAGCCTTTCACTTCCGTTACCGTCATCCCGGTGATGCCAACTTCCGCCAGCGCTTCACGTACGTCATCCAGTTTGAAGGGTTTAATAATCGCATCAATCTTTTTCATGGTGTTCCTGTCGTTTTTATCGCGTAACCGGTTGCTCACCGTATCATAAATCACTCGTATGTACGGTGCTACTCTTTAAAATCGTTGGCGTCCAGTTCATGGCGCGAGAGTAATTTATAGAATTCGGTACGGTTGCGTCCCGCCATGCGCGCGGCGTGGGTCACGTTGCCCTTGGTAATTTGCAGCAGCTTACGCAGGTAGTTGAGTTCAAACTGATTACGCGCCTCCACGAAGGTGGGCAACGCGGTGTTCTCCCCTTCCAGCGCCTGATCCACCAACGCATCGCTGATGACCGGCGACGAGGTCAGCGCCACGCACTGCTCAATCACGTTCACCAGCTGGCGCACGTTGCCCGGCCAGTTGGCCGCCATCAGCCGTTTCATCGCATCGGTGGAAAACGCGCGCACGAACGGCTTATGACGATCGGCGGCCTGGCGCAGCAGATAGTTTGCCAGTAGCGGGATATCTTCGGTGCGCTCGGCAAGCGTCGGGATCTTCAGGTTCACCACGTTCAGGCGGTAGAACAGATCCTCACGGAACTCGCCGCGCGCCATCGCTTTTGGCAGATCCCGGTGGGTGGCGGAGATAATCCGCACGTTAATGTCGAGGTCGCGATTGCTGCCCAGCGGGCGCACCTTGCGCTCCTGCAGCACGCGCAGCAGCTTCACCTGCAGCGGCGCGGGCATATCGCCGATTTCATCGAGAAACAGCGTGCCGCCCTCTGCCGCCTGGAACAGCCCCTCACGGTTGCTGACCGCGCCGGTAAAGGCCCCGCGCGCGTGGCCGAACAGCTCGGACTCCAGCAGCTGCTCCGGCAGCGCGCCGCAGTTAATGGCCACAAACGGCCTGGCATGACGCGGGCTGGCGTTGTGAATCGCCTGCGCCAGTATCTCTTTACCGGTGCCGCTCTGGCCGTTAATCAGCACGCTGACGTCCGACTGCGCCACCATCTGCGCCTGCTCCAGCAGCCGCAGCATTAACGGGCTACGGGTGACGATGGCTTCTCGCCACCGCTCGTCGTTCGCCGGTGCGGAGCGCTCCAGCGCCTCGTCGATGGCTTTATACAGTGCGTCTTTATCCACCGGCTTGGTTAAGAAGCTGAACACGCCCTGCTGAGTAGCGGAGACCGCGTCCGGAATCGAACCGTGCGCGGTGAGGATAATCACCGGCATTCCCGGCTGCACTTTCTGGATTTCACTGAACAGCTGCATGCCGTCCATTTCATCCATACGCAGGTCGCTGATCACCAGGTCGATGCGCTCTTTCGCCAGAACGCGCAGCCCCTGCTGCCCACTTTCCGCCGTATCCACCCGGTAGCCTTCGCTGGCCAGGCGCATGCCCAGCAGCTTGAGCAGGCCGGGATCATCATCCACCAGCAGCAGATGCGCAGATTTACGGTTACTCATGTTGCTCCTCATCAGATGTCGCCGCATGCGACATATCGGCGCCCGGCTTACGGCTGGAGAGCTGGCGCTCAATATCCGTCAGGTTTTGCAGTTTACGGGTGGTGAGGTCCAGTTCAGCCTGGAGCTGCTGCTGCTGCAAACGCAGTGCGTCCAGCTGACCGTCGCTGGTTTCCTGCAGTTTGCTGTAGCGCAGGCGTTCTTCGGACAACGACAGCTGTAGTGCCTGCCCGTCGCGCCATACCTGGTACAGCGGACGAATACGCGACGGAATTTGCGGGCTCAGCGCGTCGGTGTCGCTCACTAGCTGGCGGCGCTCCGACGGGGCAATTTTCGCATTGGCCAGCAGGATGCCGCGCTTAAACGCGCCCTGCCAACTATCGGTGGCCAGCGCGTTGGCTTCGGCGCGGGCGCGCGCCGCTGACAGGCGGTCGGCACAGTCCATGCCGCGCAGCCAGTAAAGTGGATTATTTTCGGCCGCGGCGCCGTTGAGCGACCAGATGTCATCGCAATCGGTCGACAGGTAATCCGCCACCTGCTGACGCGGCTCGCTGCTCTCGCCGCTGGCCCCCGCCTTATGCGGCAGCAGCGTGGCGTGACAGCCGGACAGAATCAGGCAGGCCAGGCCAAGCAGGCCGCCTCGCCACTGCCGTAGTCGTCGACCCGTACGTACTAATCGTTGGGGCATAGTTACTCGATATCGATTCAGGTGATTGTTTTTTCAAGCCCAGGAGCCGGAAGCTCGATGCGAAAACAGACGTTGCCATCCTGAGCGTCGAGGAGATGCAGTTCACCGTGCATTTTGCGCACGGAGTCGCGCGCCAGGCTTAACCCCAGACCGCTCCCTTTCACCGCGCCTTTGCGCTGGTGGCTGCCCTGGAAGAAAGGCTCAAAAATCATTAATTTTTCGGCGTCCGGGATAGGCGAGCCGGTATTGATAACATCAATAGAAACCCGCGCCCCTTCCCGACGGCTTCGCAGACAAATGTTACCGGATTCAGTGCCATAGTGCACCGCATTCGAGTAGAGATTATCCAGCGCATTCATTAATAGCGAGGTTTCCGCCAGGCAGCCGGCTGCCTGCAGGTCAACCTGCGTGTGCATCATTTTAGCTCGCGCGGGCAGGCTGTGCGCGGAAACCACCATTTCAACCAGCGGCGCCAGCGCAACGTACTCCATCCGCACGGTGGTTTCGCTGAGCTTACGGTTATAGTCCAGCAGCTGCTCAATCAGGGTTTGCAGGTTGCGGCTGCTGCTGTCGAGGATAGCGACCACCTCTTTTTGCTCGGCGGAAAGCGGCCCGACAACCTGATCGGCCAGCAGCTCGGTGCCTTCGCGCATGCTGGCGAGCGGCGTTTTCAGCTCGTGGGACAGATGACGCAGGAACTGGTGGCGCTGGGATTCCAGCCACGACAGGCGCTCGCTGAGCCAGATAATGCGCTGCGCGACGGATCGCAGCTCGCGCGGCCCGCGAAACATCATTTCACCGTCCAGCGACTGCCCTTCCCCCAGGCGGTTGATCATACTCTCAATGTCCTTCACCGGGCCGATGATCATGCGGGTAAACAGCAGCACCATCGCCAGGCTCACCAGAAACAGCACCAGCGCCTGCCAGCCGAAGAACTGGCCGCGTTCGGCAATCGCCTGCTGTAGCTGCTGCCCACGGGAGAAGACCACCGTGCGGGTGGACTGCACCAGATCGGCGTTGGCGCTAGAAAACGCTTCCAGACGCGTCAACGCCGGTTTTTCCGGGCCGCTGTTGGTGCACTGAAGCTGCGCCAGGTCTTGCAGATTCTGGCGTAGACGCTGATAGAGGGTTGCATCGGGCAGCACGCCCGCGTGCGCCTCCAGCATATCGCTATAGCGCTTGCGCTGACTCTGATACACCTTCGCCAGCGTCGGATCATCCAGCACGCAATACTGGCGATAGCTACGCTCCATATCCAGCGCAATGTTTGCCATCGCCTCGCTGCGGCGGGCGTCGATAAGCGTGGTGCGGTTGGTCTGCTCGGCCTGCGCGCTCAGCATGTTGAGGCTCTGCCATGCCTGCCATGCCAGCACCAGCAGCGGCAGCAGAATCAACAGAAAGGCCAGCGTCACCAGTTGGCGCAGCGATCGGGGCGAAAGAGAGAGGCGAGTCAAAAGAGGTGTCTCAGTAAATCAACGTACCAGAATGCTAACTGAGGAAATCGACGAGGGAAAGGCCAGAAACAATAAAGCCGGGCATAAGCCCGGCTTTATCAGGGAATAAGGCGGTGCCTAACTCAACGTTTCGCCCGATGGTTGATAAAGCAGCGCTATTATCATTTGCTGGACGGCAGGCACCTTGTTGTGCGTCATTCGAAGTTTATGTAGCACGTCCCGAAGGGGCTGACATAAGAAGGTGAATGAGCCACTGGTTATTATTATGCACGATGCGTGCCACAATACAAAACAATAAATTAACACAATGAAATATATAGAAAATATATTAAACAGGCACGCCCACTGAATTGTTCATTATTTATTCACAATGTCGCCAATAAGAGACGCTATTTTTCTATATAAATAAATGACTGTAAAATCAATAAATTAAACGTCTCCATTTGGAGACAATGACCTGGGCGAAATGTCGGGGTTTGCCGACACTATCACCGCCCCGCCGCCGCGTAGTCTGGCAGGACGACTGCAGAATAAAAAAAGCCCCTCCGGAGAGGGGCTGGATGGCTTAGCCAAGCTGTTTACGCGCGTTGCGGAAGATTCGCATCCACGGGCTGTCTTCGCCCCAGTTTTCCGGGTGCCAGGAGTTAGCCACCGTACGGAACACGCGCTCCGGGTGCGGCATCATAATCGTCACGCGGCCGTTTTCGCTGGTCACGGCGGTAATACCGTTCGGGGAACCGTTCGGGTTCGCCGGGTAGGCTTCAGTCACTTTGCCGAAGTTGTCGACGAAGCGCAGCGCCACCAGGCCTTTGCTTTCCAGCGCGGCGAGATGCGCGCCGTCGCGGACTTCCACGTGGCCTTCACCGTGGGAAACGGCGATCGGCATACGGGAGCCTTCCATCCCTTGCAGCAGCAGCGATGGGCTGCTGGCCACTTCCACCAGGCTGAAGCGTGCTTCAAAACGGTCGGAGTGGTTACGCACAAAGCGCGGCCACAGGTCGCTGCCCGGGATCAGCTCGCGCAGGTTCGACATCATCTGGCAGCCGTTACACACGCCCAGCGCCAGCGTTTGTGGGCGATGGAAGAAGGTGGCGAATTCATCGCGTACGCGGTCGTTGAACAGAATCGATTTCGCCCAGCCCTCGCCCGCGCCCAGCACGTCACCGTAGGAGAAGCCGCCGCACGCTACCAGCGCCTGGAAGTCTGCCAGTCCGGTGCGCCCTGCCAGCAGGTCGCTCATGTGAACGTCGATAGCATCAAAGCCCGCACGGTGGAACGCCGCCGCCATCTCGACGTGAGAGTTCACGCCCTGCTCGCGCAGTACGGCCACTTTCGGGCGCGCGCCGGTGGCGATGTAAGGCGCCGCGACGTCAGCGTCGATGTCGAAGGTGAGCTTCACGTTGAGGCCTGGATCGTTATCGTTGGCTTTCGCTTCATGTTCCTGATCGGCGCATTCCGGGTTATCGCGCAGACGCTGCATCTGCCAGGTGGTCTCTGCCCACCACATACGCAGCGTGGTGCGGCTTTCGCTAAATACCGGCTGGCCGTTGGCGGTCAGGGTGAAGCGGTCGCCTTCAACGGCTTTACCGAGGTAGTGCACGCAGTCGGCCAGACCGTTGGCGGCCAGAATCGCTTCCACCGCTTCGCGGTCAGCGGCGCGCACCTGAATCACCGCCCCCAGCTCTTCGTTGAACAGCGCAGCCAGGCGATCGTCGCCCAGCGCCGCCACGTCGGCCTCGACGCCACAGTGGCCCGCAAAGGCCATCTCGGCCAGCGTCACCAGCAGGCCGCCGTCAGAACGGTCGTGGTAGGCCAGCAGTTTACGCTGTGCCACCAGCGCCTGAATCGCGTCGTAGAAGCCTTTCAACTGCGCGACGTCGCGCACGTCGGCCGGTTTGTCGCCCAGTTGACGGTAAACCTGCGCCAGCGCCGTTGCGCCCAGGGCGTTGTGGCCAAGGCCCAGGTCAATCAGCAGCAGGGCGTTGTCCTGCGTGGAAAGCTGCGGCGTAATGGTGTGACGCACGTCTTCCACGCGGGCAAAGGCGGAAATCACCAGCGACAGCGGCGAAGTCATTTCGCGCTGCTCGTTGCCTTCCTGCCAGCGGGTTTTCATCGACATCGAGTCTTTACCCACCGGGATGGTCAGGCCCAGCTGCGGGCACATCTCTTCGCCGATGGCTTTTACCGCTTCGTACAGACCGGCGTCTTCGCCAGGGTGACCGGCGGCGGACATCCAGTTTGCCGACAGCTTAATGTGTTTAATATTGCCAATCTGGGTGGCGGCGATGTTGGTCAGCGCTTCGCCTACCGCCAGACGCGCAGAGGCGGCGAAGTCCAGCAGCGCGACCGGCGCACGTTCGCCGATAGACATCGCTTCACCGTAGTAGCTGTCAAGGCTAGCGGTGGTGACCGCGCAGTTGGCTACCGGGATCTGCCACGGGCCGACCATCTGGTCGCGCGCCACCATGCCGGTAACGGTACGGTCACCGATGGTCACGAGGAAGGTTTTTTCCGCCACGGTCGGCAGGTGCAGCACGCGGTTCACCGCGTCGGCGAGGGTAATCTGCTCGCGCGCCAGCTGCTCGCCTTTAGCCTTCAGCGTTTTCACGTCGCGGGTCATTTTCGGCGTTTTGCCCAGCAGCACGTCCAGCGGCATGTCGATCGGCTGATTGTCGAAGTGGCTGTCGCTCAGGGTCAAATGCTGCTCTTCGGTGGCTTCGCCAATCACCGCATACGGCGCGCGCTCGCGCTGACACAGTTCGTCGAACAGCGGCAGCTGGTCGGCAGCCACCGCCAGCACGTAGCGTTCCTGAGATTCGTTACACCAGATTTCCAGCGGACTCATGCCCGGCTCGTCGCTGAGGATGTCGCGCAGCTGGAATTTGCCGCCGCGTCCACCGTCGCTGACCAGCTCCGGCATGGCGTTAGACAGACCGCCCGCGCCCACGTCGTGAATAAACAGAATCGGGTTGGCGTCGCCCAGCTGCCAGCAGCGGTCGATCACTTCCTGGCAGCGGCGTTCCATTTCCGGGTTGTCGCGCTGGACGGAGGCGAAATCGAGATCCGCGTCAGACTGGCCGGAGGCCATCGAAGAGGCCGCGCCGCCGCCAAGGCCGATGTTCATCGCCGGGCCGCCGAGCACGATCAGCTTCGCGCCGACGACGATCTCGCCTTTCTGCACGTGATCGGCGCGGATGTTGCCGATCCCGCCCGCCAGCATGATCGGTTTATGGTAGCCGCGCAGCTCTTCACCGATGTGGCTGTTAACCTTCTCTTCGTAGGTACGGAAGTAGCCGGTCAGCGCCGGGCGACCAAATTCGTTGTTGAACGCCGCGCCGCCCAGCGGGCCGTCGGTCATGATATCCAGCGCGGTAACGATACGTTCCGGCTTGCCAAAATCTTCTTCCCACGGCTGTTCGAAGCCCGGGATACGCAGGTTGGACACGGAGAAGCCCACCAGCCCGGCTTTCGGCTTCGCGCCGCGCCCGGTCGCGCCTTCATCACGAATTTCACCGCCGGAGCCGGTTGCCGCGCCCGGCCACGGAGAGATGGCGGTCGGGTGGTTGTGGGTTTCCACCTTCATCAGGATATGCGCTGGCTCCTGGTGGAAATCGTAGCGGCCGGTTTTGTGGTCGGCGAAGTAGCGTCCGACTTCGGACCCTTCCATTACCGCGGCGTTGTCTTTATAGGCCGACAGCACGTGATCCGGTGTGGTTTCGAAGGTGTTTTTAATCATTTTAAACAGCGACTTCGGCTGCTGTTCACCGTCGATAATCCAGTCGGCGTTAAAAATCTTGTGGCGGCAGTGCTCGGAGTTAGCCTGCGCGAACATGTACAGTTCGATGTCATTCGGGTTGCGCCCCAGTTTCGTGAACGCATCCTGCAGATAGTCGATTTCATCTTCCGCCAACGCCAGGCCGAGACGCACGTTGGCGTCAATCAGCGCCTGACGGCCCTGGCCGAGCAGATCGACGCTGGAGACCGGCGCAGGCTGGTGATGCGCAAACAGTTTTTCGGCGTCCTGTAAGGAATCGAAGACGCTCTCCATCATGCGATCGTGCAGTTCGGCGGCAACCGCGCTCACCTGCTCCGCGCTAAGCGTCGCCGCTTCTATATAGTAGGCTACGCCGCGCTCCAGACGCAGCACCTGCTGCAGGCCGCAGTTGTGGGCGATGTCGGTAGCTTTGGAAGACCAGGGAGAGATAGTGCCAGGACGGGGAGTGACGAGCAGCAGTTTACCGGTAGGCGTATGGCTGTTCAGGCTTGGGCCATACTGCAACAGTCGCTCGAGTCGGGCCCGCTCGTCTTCGGTTAGCGGTGCCTCCAGGTCGGCAAAATGGACATACTCGGCGTAAATATTGCTTACCGGGAGGTTGGCTGCCTGAAACCGCGTCAGCAGTTTGTTAATACGAAATGCAGACAGTGCAGGCGAACCACGCAGAATTTCCATCATAAGTCTCTCGTCTTCTCAGCTTTCAGTGTGCGCAATGGGGGAGAACGGGCGCTAGTATAGAGAATCCTGCGCCCCGACGAAACCGTTTGCGTCGAAATAAAATCGTCCCCCGTCTTTACCAATAGATGTGACACACATCGCGAATCAGTTGCCAACTGGCGCAATCTTAAGCAAAATGCCGCTCATTCTGTTACAAACCGTAATGTTATCAGGGACCTCTACGGGTACCGCAGCGAATTAACTATTTGAAAAAATTAAAGATTAATTATCTGCTGATCGGCGTTGTCACGTTGCTGCTGGCAGCGGCCCTTTGGCCCTCCCTTCCCTGGTTTGGCAAACCAGAGAATCGCATCGCCGCTATCCAGGAGCGGGGGGAGCTGCGCGTCAGTACCGTGCAGTCGCCGCTGACCTACGCCACCATCAATGGCACAGTTTATGGGCTTGATTACGAGCTGGCCCAACAGTTTGCCGACTACCTCGGCGTGAAGCTGAAAGTCACCGTTCGCCAGAATATCAGCCAGCTGTTTGACGATCTGGACCACGGTGATGCCGATTTGCTGGCCGCCGGGCTGGTCTACAACAGCGAGCGCGTAAAAAGCTATCAGGCAGGGCCAACCTACTACTCCGTGTCGCAGCAGCTGGTTTATCGCGTGGGCAGCCCCCGGCCGCGTAACCTGAGCAACGTCACGGCCGACCAGCTCACCGTTGCGCCAGGCCAGGTGGTGATCAACGACCTGCAAAGTCTAAAAGAGCAAAAGTATCCCGACCTCACCTGGACGGTGGATGATAAACGCGGATCGGTCGATCTGATGCAGGCGGTGATTGACGGTAAGCTCAGCTACACCATCGCCGATTCCGTCGCGATCGGCCTGTTCCAGCGCGTACACCCGGAGCTGGCGGTGGCGCTTGACGTCACCGATGAACAGCCGGTGACCTGGTTTAGCCTGCAGGACGGCGACAATACGCTTTCTGCGGCGATGCTCGACTTCTTCAATAATATGAACGAGGACGGCACCCTCGCCCGCCTGGAAGAAAAATACCTCGGCCACGGCGACGACTTTGACTACGTCGATACCCGCTCTTTCCTGCGCGCCGTTGATAACGTCCTGCCCGACCTGCAGCCGCTGTTTGAAAAGTATGCCAGCGCCATCGACTGGAAGCTGCTGGCGGCTATCTCCTATCAGGAGTCGCACTGGGATCCGCTGGCCACCTCGCCGACCGGCGTGCGCGGGCTGATGATGCTGACCAAAAATACCGCCCAGAGCTTAGGCCTGAGCGACCGCACCGACGCCGAACAGAGCATCAGCGGCGGCATGCGCTATATACTGGCGATGATGGAGAAGGTACCGGACAGCGTGCCGCAGGATGAGAAAATCTGGTTTGCGCTGGCGGCCTACAATATGGGCTATGCCCATATGCTCGACGCCCGCGCGCTGACGGCGAAGCAAAAAGGGAACCCGGATAGCTGGGCCGATGTAAAGCAGCGCCTGCCCCTGCTTAGCCAGAAGCCGTGGTACAGCAAACTGACCTACGGCTACGCGCGCGGCCATGAAGCCTACACCTACGTCGAGAATATTCGTAAGTACCAGATAAGCCTGGTGGGCTATTTGCAGGAAAAAGAGAAGAAGGCGACGGAACGACTGGAGATCGCCGAGGCTTACCCGGTGGTAACCCTGGATGAGCTTCACCGCGACAACAACCTTTTCGGCCTGTTCTCCTTTTTACGTCAGGATAGCCAGAACGGCAACGACGCCTCTCTGCGCTATTTTCCGGCACAGCACTAGATTACCGTTCAAAAACGCCGACAGCGTCACGCTCGTTTCCGCGCCAGTGCCAAATCAAGCCGATGACTCGGCAATGACGCTGTTATCTAATACCTCTATGCTCAGGCCGTATCGCTAATACGGCCAAATATCCCAGCGTTTAATGAGGTTTGTATGGAAACAAAAACGGCGTCTCCCTGGAGATTACGGCTTGGTTTTTCCGTAGCCGATATTTCCTGTAATTTAGTGTGGCAATTAATTTCATTATATTTAATGTATTTCTATACCGATATCATGAAGCTCCCGGCTTATTATATCGGTATTATGTTTTTGATTACCCGCCTGGCCGACGGGGTCACGGACGTCTTAATGGGGATCCTGATTGATAATACCAGCACCCGCTGGGGCCGCTGCCGCCCGTGGCTGGCGATTGGGGCCATCCCTTTTGGCCTGTTATGTATTCTCGCCTTTTATATTCCAGACTTCGGCACCACCGGCAAACTAATATGGGCGTTTATCACCTATTTTTTATTATCGGTGATGTTTACGGTGGTCAATATTCCGTATAACGCGATGCTTCCTTTCTTAAGCAATGATGCGCATGAGCGTACCGTGCTTTCCTCCGTAAGAATTATGTTTAGTTTTATTGGATCGACGATTGTGTCGGTCGCCACGCTGCCATTGGTTAATTGGCTGGGCAATGGTAATCAGGATCGCGGATTTATCTATACCGCCACGCTGTTCGGCGCGCTGTCGACCTTCTTTCTGTTTGTCAGCTTTTGCAACGTGAAAGAGCGCTACGCCATTACGCCGGAAAAGATGACCCTGCGCCGCGCCTGGCAGGGGCTGAAGGAGAACACACCGTGGAAGGTGTTCGCCATCAATATTCTATTTATGTGGGGCGCGTTCTTTTTACAGTCCGGCGCGCTGATCTACTTCTTTAAATATTACGTCGGCAACACCGCGCTGACCTCCGTCGCCGCCGGTATTGCTTCGTTTGTGCCGCTGCTGGGTACGCTGACCGTGCCGTTCCTCGCTAAACGGCTGCGCAAGATTCAGGTCTATCAGCTGGCCTGCGCCGTCAACCTCGGCGGTATGGTCATCATGATGCTCTCCGGCGTCAACGTCTGGGGGCTGATGTCCGGCGCGGTGCTGCTGGCGCTGGGCTTCGGGCAACGTAACGCCATCTATTTCTCGATGCAGGCCGATCCGGTGGACTACGGCGAGTGGAAAACCGGCATCAACACCGCGGGCATTCTCACCTCGGTAAACGGCTTTATTGGCAAGGTGGCGATGGCGGCGGCCGGGGCGCTAAGCGGCTTTATGCTCTCGGCGACCGGCTACGTGGCGGAGGCGCAGCAGTCGGCAGCGGCGATTATGGCGATTAAAGCCTGCTATCTGTGGATCCCGGCGGGGTTAATTGTCATCTCGATGCTGTGGATGGGGCGTTTTTATACCCTCGATAACCAGTATGAAGAGATTAAAAAGCAGCTCGCAGAACAAAAATTACTGAATGCAGAAGGTCTGGGGAATTGATGATGACGATGCGTAATGCTCACGCAAAATGGATCTGGCTGGCCGGTGACTTCGAGATCCGCCACGCGTTATTGCAAAACCTGCAGCGCGAAGAGCGCGGCTTCGACTGGCCCGCCTACTGGCACGTGGAGGACTGCTGCAAAAGCGTCGTCTTTACCCGCCGCTACTGTTTTACCGAACCGCAAACCTTCACCGTCCAGGTAGAGGGTTCCGGCTACGCGCTGATCGACGGCAAAAAATATCCGCTGCAAGGCGTGCTGACCTGCCCGGCGGGCGAGCAGATGCTCACTTTCTACGTCGCCAACGCCAGCGGCCTTCCGACGCTGCGCGTGGACGGCGAGCAGGTGTTCAGCGATGAACGCTGGTTTGCCAGCGACTATATCGACACCGCCCCGGCGGGCTGCGATGCGCTCTATCAGTCGGCGACGACCTCGCCCAACGTCGTTAATTTTCAGCGCGAGCGGCGGCTGCCGGTAAGCGAACGTGCGATTAATGGCGGCGTGCTGTTCGATTTCGTGCGCGTGGTCAACGGGCCGCTCGCGGTCAGCTTCCACAGCGATACACAGCCGCCGGTGACGCTGTGTTACGGCGAGTCGCAGGCGGAAGCGCTGGACACGCAGTATTGCTACTACTCGCAGACGGACGTCACTCCGGCATCGGTTATCCGTAAACGCGCCTTCCGCTACGTTTTTATTCCCGACGTCGCGCCCGGTGCGGTCAGCCTGGCGGCGGAGCATGAGTTTATCGCCAGACCGGGCTGCGCCAGCTTCCGCAGCAACGATCCGCTGATCGACCAAATCTGGCAGGTTTCCCGCGAGACCTTCACCCTGTGCAGCGATCTGTTTTTCATTGACGGCGTGAAGCGCGATCGCTGGATCTGGTCGGGCGATGCCTGGCAGTGCACGCTTATCAACCCGTATCTGTTTTTCGATGAAGATATCAACCGCCGTACCCTGCTCGCCCTGCGCGGCCGCGATCCGATGCGTCAGCATATCAACACCATCGTCGACTACTCACTGCTGTGGGTGATCAACATTGAGAAGCACTACCAGATGAGCAACGACGCGGCGTTTGTGCGCCAGGTGTACGGCAAAATGGTCAGCCTGATGGCGTGGCTAACGCCCGATATCGACGAGAGCGGTTTTATTCGCGGTAAAGAAGGCGACTGGATTTTTATCGACTGGGCCGACATCGACAAAACCGGCGCGGTGTGCGCCGAGCAGATGCTGCTGCTGAAGGCCTGGCGTTCGCTGGTGCTGTGCGCGGAGATCGTCGGCGCGGATCCTGCCGAGTGGCAGCGGCGGGCCGATAAGCTGGCAAAAAACATCGACCTCTTTTTCTGGGACGAAGAGCAAGGTGCGTATATCGACAGCTACGAGAGCGGCAAACGTAACGTCACCCGCCATGCCAATATCTTCGCGCTGATGTTTGATTCCGTCACCCCCGAGCGGCGGCAGACCATCGTCGAACGCGTGCTGATGAACGAGGCCATCGCCCCCATCATCACCCCCTACTTCACCTTCTTCGAGCTGGATACCCTGTGCCAGTGCGGACGTCAGGATGTGGTCTGGCAACGGATGCGTGATTACTGGGGCGGCATGCTGGCGCTGGGCGCAACGACCTTCTGGGAAGAGTACAACCCGGATATCGAGGGCGACGCGCACTACGCGATGTACGGCGACAAGTTTGGCAAGAGCCTGTGCCACGCCTGGGGAGCGAGCCCGCTGTACCTGCTGGGGCGCTACTTTGTCGGCCTGCACCCGCTAACGCCGGGCTATGAAACCTTCGCCATTGAGCCGTGGCTTACGCCTTTTAGCGTGCTGGACTGCACATTGCCGATTAAAGAGGGTGAAGTCACGCTCACCTTACGCGACAATCAGCTGACGGTTTGCGCCTCCCGCAGCGGCGGCGTGCTGCGGCTGCGCGGCGAAAGCTGGCCGCTTATCGCCGGGCAGGCGTTAACGCGGCCTGTTAACTAACGACGCCAGGAGAGGAAGAATGAAGATTATGCTCGCGCAGGACTACTTCCTCTCCGATATCCACGCCTTTTCGCTGTTCAGCTCGCGCGATCAGGAGATGGCGGATATTCACGGCCATGATTTTCACGAAATCGTCATCGTCAAAGAGGGCTGCGGGTTTCACGTCATCAACGATCGCGTCAATCTGGTCTTTAAGGGCGACTTTTTCTTCGTCTCCGCCAACGACATTCACTATTACGAATCCACCCGCCATCTGTCGCTCATCAATATTCTGCTGCGCCGCGACGGCGAATTTCAGTTTGTAAAATCGCTGCTGCCGCTGCTGATGCAGCTTCAGACGCAGACCCGTGAGCGACCGTCGTCACTCAACGAAACGGCGCTGGCGCGCGTGGTGCAGCTGGCGGCGGAAATTCACAGCAAAACCGATGATAACTATGACAGCACCTACTTCGTCACCACCGAAGCCATCCTGCTGACCATTGTCGGCATGTTGATGGAGAGCAGCGTCAGGCTGCCGCGGGGCAGTCGATATGATGATAAGAAACGACGGCTGCTGCACAGCATTCGCGACAATTTGCAGCAGGGCGTTATCTGGGAGCATCTGGCGGAAGAGTGCGCGATTCCTAAAAGGACGTTATATCGGTTTATCAAGGAATTTACCGGCTTCACGCCAGATCAGTTCGTCCAGCGCTACCGTCTGTTGAAAGCGCAGGAACTGCTGCGCACCACTGAACGCTCGGTCGCCAGCATCGCCCGCGCCTGCGGGTTTAGCTCCCTGCCCCGGCTGACCGAGGCCTACAGTCGCTGTTTTCAGCATTCGCCGAGCGCGGAGAGGGAAAAGCGGACAGTTGAGTAGCCCGATGATTTACTCACCGTTATGCAGCGAACGTTTCAACGCCTTCTGCTGCTGCCGGCGATAGCGGAAGAAATCGCTCAGCATCGCCGAGCATTCATCGGCCAGCACCCCTTCGGTGATTTCCACGCGATGATTCATCCCCGGGTGATGCAGCACATCAATCAGCGAGCCCGCCGCGCCGGTTTTGGCATCGCGGGCGCCGAACACCAGGTTGCCGATACGCCCGTGCACCATCGCCCCCGCGCACATTACGCAGGGTTCCAGCGTCACGTATAGCGTGGTGTCGATCAGCCGATAGTTCTGTAACACCAGCCCCCCCTGACGTAGCGCCATAATCTCCGCGTGCGCCGTAGGGTCGTGGCGGCCAATCGGCCTATTCCAGCCTTCGCCAATCACCTGATTGTTGTGCACCAGCACCGCGCCGACCGGTACCTCGCCCTCTTCCCAGGCGCGACGGGCCAGCACCAGCGCGTGGCGCATCCAGTATTCGTGATTCTGTTCAATGTCGGACAACGTCGTGACTCCAGGTGATAAAACGCGGCGCATTATACACAATATCCAGCAAAGCGCAGCGCTCGCTATTCCAGCTGTTCCAGCTCGCCGAGCGGGGTTACGCGCCAGCGGTGCTCACAGAAGAAGAGTAGCGGGTTATCCTGCTTGCTGTCGCTGTAACCGCTGTACAGACGTAGCGGCGCGCCAAGACGCTGCTCCAGCTGCACCACTTTTTCATGTCCCAGACAGCGCACCGACAGCACGCGGCCCCCCAGCGCGCGGCGCATCTGGCTGCCGATAAGATTGACGCGCGTCATCCAGGGCGCGTCGGCATAGGCGCGCTCCACCAGCGTTTGCGGCGATCCGGTAATCAGCCAGACGTCGGCATCCTGGCGCTGGAGGTAACTGTCTAAACGCGCCTGCACCACCGGGAACGGCGTCACCGTGGCGCGAAACCAGATAATAAAGCTCGCCTCCAGGGCATTGAGCGTGGCTTCACGCCGCCCGAAGGTGCAGCCCCACAGCAGCACGCTCATCGGCCAGCGGGCCGCGCGGCCTTTGAAGAGTATCGTAAGGCCGATAATGGGTAACAATGGCAGTACCAGCAGCGCGTTCAGCGGCAGACGCCACAGCAGATAACGAATAAACGCGCCAAACAAATCCTGCTGATGCAGCGTACCGTCGAGGTCAAAAAACACGACGCGGCGGGAGTGGCTTGTCAAAAGAGTCTCCTGTATTCCTTACGGGCCAGCCCACAGACTAGCAGATCGTCCACCTTCTTTCGTCAAACAACGGCTCAACGGGGGTTATCCGTGAAAAGAGTTGCGTTTTTGCGAGAGCGTGGAATATTTAATTCGAAGTATTCCGTTATAATAGAATACATAATTCTTGCAGACGCGCAGAATAGTGTTCTGGCACAACGTGGTTAGAGTGCCCGTGAGGTTGTTATGAATTGTCTTATCAGTATTCGCCAGCGTTATCCCCAACTGGCACAAAGCGATCGCAAACTGGCGGATTTTATTCTGGCGCAGCCGGATCTGGCGCGTCATTTAAGCTCGCAGCAGCTGGCAAGCCAGGCGGGCGTTAGCCAGTCCAGCGTGGTGAAATTCGCCCAGAAGCTGGGTTTTAAGGGCTTTCCGGCGCTGAAGCTGGCGCTGAGCGAAGCGCTGGCCAGCAACGCCAATCCCCATTCCGTTCCGGTGCATAACCAGATTTGCGGCGACGATCCGCTGCGTCTGGTCGGTGAGAAGCTGATTAAAGATAACGTGGCAGCAATGCACGCCTCGCTGGACGTCAATAGCGAAGACAAACTGCTGGAGACCGTGAACCTGCTGCGCGGCGCGCGGCGCATCGTACTGACCGGTATCGGTGCATCGGGTCTGGTGGCGCGTAATTTTAGCTGGAAGCTGATGAAGATCGGGTTTAACGCCGTCGCGGAATTGGACATGCACGCCCTGCTGGCCACCGTTCAGGCCATGGCCCAGGACGATCTGCTGCTGGCTGTCTCCTACTCCGGCGCGCGGCGGGAGATCAATCTGGCCGCCGATGAAACCCTGCGGGTCGGCGGTAAGGTACTCGCCATTACCGGCTTTTCGCCGAATGCGCTGCAGCAGCGCGCCAGCCACTGTCTGTATACCATTGCCGAAGAACAGGCGACGCGCAGCGCGGCCATCTCCTCCACCAGCGCTCAGATGATGCTGACGGACCTGCTGTTTATGGGGCTGGTACAGCAGGATCTGGAAAACGCGCCGGAGCGTATTCGCCACAGCGAAGCGCTGGTGAAAAAGCTGGTTTGATCTGCGGTGCGATTACCACAGAAAAGGTATGGCCTGAGTGGAAAATGAGCGTATAATTCGCGCCCTGTTTATTTTGTTTCTGAGAAATTCCTGATGGCGCTGTTAATCACCAAAAAATGTATCAACTGCGATATGTGCGAACCGGAATGCCCGAACCAGGCCATTTCGATGGGTGATAACATCTATGAGATCGACAGCGATCGCTGCACCGAATGCATCGGCCATTATGAAACGCCGACCTGCCAGAAGGTGTGCCCGATCCCGAATACCATTCTCAAAGATCCGGCACATTTAGAGAGTGAAGAGCAGCTGTGGGATAAATTTGTCCAGATGTATCACGCGGACAAAATCTAGCTTTCGATAATTACCGTCGCACAGGCGTAGTGGCGCTCATCGGCGAGCGTCACGTGCATATGAGCTACGCCCATCCGCTCGGCCAGCAGTTTCGCCTCACCCCATAAACGCAGCTTCGGCTTGCCCATCTTGTCGTTATAAACCTCAAACTGATTGAACGCCAGCCCGTTACGGATACCGGTGCCCAGCGCCTTCGACGCCGCTTCCTTCACCGCAAAGCGCTTGGCCAGAAAACGCACCGGCTGCTGGTGCGTCTCCCAGATGGCCCACTCATTATCGCTAAGTACCCGACGCGCAAGGCGGTCGCCGCTACGGGCAATCACCGCTTCAATACGGGCGATTTCGACAATGTCTGTTCCAAGCCCCAGAATCGCCATTACGCGCGCGCTTCCAGCATCAGGCGCTTCATTTCCGCCACCGCGTCTTTCAGGCCGCTCATCACCGCCCGACCAATAATGGCGTGGCCGATATTCAGCTCGTGCATTTCCGGCAGCGCGGCAATCGCTTTCACGTTGTGGTAAGTGAGACCGTGACCCGCGTTAACCTTCAGGCCCAGGCTTGCGGCGTAGGTCGCGGCTTTCGCGATACGCTCAAGCTCTTTGGCTTGCTCCGCATCAGTGACGGCATCGGCGTAGCAGCCGGTGTGGATTTCGATATACGGCGCGCCCACATCAGCGGCGGCTTTAATCTGCGCATCATCGGCGTCAATAAACAGCGACACCAGGATGCCCGCGTCGGCAAGGCGTTTGCAGGCATCACGCATTTTGTCGAACTGACCGGCAACGTCCAGACCGCCTTCGGTGGTCACTTCCTGACGCTTTTCCGGCACCAGGCAGCAGAAATGCGGTTTGGTGTCGCAGGCGATAGCCAGCATCTCTTCGGTGACGGCCATCTCCAGGTTCATGCGAGTGTCCAGCGTCTGACGCAGAATGCGCACGTCGCGGTCGGTGATATGGCGACGGTCTTCGCGTAAATGCACGGTGATTCCGTCTGCCCCGGCCTGCTCGGCGATAAACGCGGCCTGCACCGGGTCCGGATAGGCAGTGCCGCGCGCGTTACGCAGGGTGGCAATGTGGTCAATATTGACGCCTAACAGTAATTCAGCCATGACAATCCTCGTGTCTTCATTTTTTTCATTAGTTTTCCCTCACCCCGGCCCTCTCTCAAAGAGCGAGGAAGAAAAGCAGAGTGAGCGTGTTGTGGATCACCGCTTCGGCATAAACTGACGGAACAGCTCGCGGCTTTTCAACGGTTTCCCACCAAGATACGGCTTTAGCGCCATACGGGTAAAGCGTTTCGCCGCGCGTAGCGTATCAACATCAGGGAACTCGCGGCTGGCCAGCGCTTTCAGCTGATGGCCGGTAAAGGTGTTGTTATCCATCACTACGCTGGCGATAAACCCTTTCTCTTCGCGATAGCGGTAGGTCATGGTGTCGTCAACCTCATCGCCGCTGCCGGCACAGTGCAGAAAATCCACGCCGTAGCCCAGATGCCCGAGCAGCGCCAGCTCAAAGCGGCGCAGCGCCGGTTCGGGCGAGCCGGTTGCACCCGCCAGCGCCTGAATGCAGTGCAGGTAATCGAAGAACAGCTCGGAAAAGCGGGTTTCGTGCTCAAGCACGCGGGAGATCAGTTCATTGACGTAGAGACCGCTGTACAGCGTGATGCCGCTTAACGGCAATGCCAGCGAGACGGCTTCCGCACTGCGCAGCGTTTTGACTTCGCCGCGGCCGCCGAAGCGCACTAACAGGGGGGTAAAGGGCTGAAGCGCACCTTTGAGGTTGGAACGTTTGGAACGTGCGCCTTTCGCCACAAGGCGCACGCGACCCGACTCTTCCGTGAAGACGTCCAGCATGAGGCTGGTTTCGCTCCAGGGGCGACTATGCAGAACAAAAGCGCGCTGCCAGCCCTCCATCGGGGTTATTCTCAGAGATCGTCGACGTAACCGAGACTGCGCAGCGCGCGCTCGTCATCCGCCCAGCCTGATTTCACTTTCACCCACAGCTCCAGGTGAACAGGCGCTTCGAACATATCCTGCATATCTTTACGGGCTTCAATACCGATGGTTTTGATCTTGGCGCCTTTGTTGCCAATCACCATCTTCTTCTGCCCTTCACGCTCAACCAGGATCAGGCCGTTGATGTCGTAGCCGCCGCGCTCGTTAGTCACGAAGCGTTCGATTTCAACGGTGACCGAGTACGGCAGCTCTGCGCCCAGGAAACGCATCAGTTTTTCACGAATGATTTCCGAGGCCATAAAGCGCTGAGAACGGTCGGTGATGTAATCTTCCGGGAAGTGGTGCGTTGCTTCCGGCAGGTGCTTACGCACGATACCGGCCACGGTGTCCACGTTCAGCCCGCTCTCCGCAGAGATAGGCACAATATCGAGGAAGTTCATCTGGCTGCCGAGGAACTGCAGGTGCGGCAGAAGATCCGCTTTTTCCTGTACGTTATCAACCTTGTTCACCGCCAGAATGACCGGCGCTTTGCCATCACGCAGCTTGTTCAGCACCATTTCGTCGTCCGGCGTCCAGCGTGTGCCTTCCACAACGAAAATCACCAGCTCAACGTCACCGATGGAGCTGCTAGCCGCTTTGTTCATCAGGCGGTTGATAGCGCGCTTCTCTTCCATATGCAGGCCCGGGGTATCGACGTAGATCGCCTGATACTCGCCTTCGGTATGGATACCAACGATGCGGTGACGCGTGGTCTGCGCTTTACGGGAAGTGATAGAGATCTTCTGCCCGAGCAGCTTGTTCAATAACGTGGATTTGCCGACGTTCGGACGTCCGACGATGGCAATAAATCCGCAGTAGGTTTTTTCTTCGCTCATTCCAGCTCCAGCTTTTTCAGCGCCTGTTCGGCGGCAGCCTGTTCCGCCTTGCGACGGCTGGAACCTGTGCCGACCACCGGTTCACTCAGGCCGCTAACCTGGCAGTGGATAGTAAATTCCTGATCGTGTGCTTCCCCACGCACCTGAACCACCAGATAAGACGGCAGCGGCAGATGGCGGCCTTGCAGATACTCCTGCAAGCGTGTTTTTGGATCTTTTTGCTTATCGCCCGGGCTAATTTCGTCCAGACGGGTCTGGTACCAGGAGAGGATCAGCTTCTCGACGGTCTGAATATCGCTGTCGAGGAACACCCCGCCGATTAACGCTTCAACGGTATCCGCGAGAATAGATTCGCGACGGAAGCCGCCGCTCTTCAGCTCGCCCGGCCCCAAGCGCAGGCATTCGCCCAGCTCGAACTCACGCGCAATTTCCGCCAGCGTGTTACCGCGCACCAGCGTCGCACGCATGCGGCTCATGTCGCCTTCGTCCACGCGCGGGAAGCGGTGATAGAGCGCGTTGGCGATCACGTAGCTTAATATGGAATCGCCCAGGAACTCTAAGCGTTCGTTATGTTTGCTGCTGGCACTGCGGTGCGTTAACGCCTGTTGCAACAGCTCCTGATGAAGAAAAGTGTAGCCCAGCTTCCGTTGAAGCCGATTAATTACGATGGGGTTCATGCGATACCAAATAAATAAATGCGTCCACAATGCAGCACACGAAACAGACCTGAGGGAAACCAACGCGGTTTCGTGTGCCGTGTCTCCGATAAGAGACATCCGAAACTTCGGGGGGATATTCTATACGCAACGACAAGGGATGTCGTTAGTTTGAATAGATTAAAACTAAATAATTCACGCGGCGCACACCAGGCCGCCACGTGAAGTCGAAAAGAGGATTAATGAATCCCACCGATGCGGCTTAAACGCACGCCGGTTGGCCACTGGCCCTCTTGTTTTTCGAAGCTCATCCAGATAGCGGTTGCCTTACCCACCAGGTTCGCTTCCGGCACAAAGCCCCAGTAACGGCTGTCCGCGCTGTTATCGCGGTTATCACCCATCATGAAGTATTGCCCCGGCGGTACGATCCAGGTTGCCAGCGGCAGACCGGACTGGTGGTAGTACATGCCCGCCTGATCCTGTGCGATTGGCACGGTCAGAATACGGTGGGTCACGTCGCCCAGCGTTTCCTGACGTTGATCCAGGCGCACGCCATCGGCTTTACGCTCGCCCTGCGGCATTTCGAAGAAGCCGCTCGTCGCCTCGCCGCCGTTGCTGCGGGAGAAGGTCTGCACGAAATCGCTCGGTTCAACGTTGGAGTAGGTCACCGGCAGCGCGCTACCGCACGCCTGGCCGGAGCTGCATCCCGGTTGAATCGTCACCTGCTTGGCGATTGGATCGTAGGTGACCTTATCGCCCGGCAAACCGACGGTACGTTTGATGTAGTCCAGACGCGGATCTTCCGGGTATTTAAATACCACGATGTCGCCGCGTTTCGGATGGCCCGTTTCAATAATCGTTTTCTGGTAGATCGGGTCTTTAATTCCGTAGGCGAATTTCTCCACCAGGATAAAGTCGCCGATCAGCAGCGTTGGCATCATCGAACCGGATGGGATCTGGAACGGTTCATAAATAAACGAGCGCACGATCAGCACGATCGCCAGCACCGGGAAGACCGACGCGCCGGTTTCCAGCCAGCCCGGTTTCGGGCCAACTTTCTTCAGCGTCTTTTTGTCCAGCGCTTCGCCGGTAGCAACCTGCGCCGCCGCCTGACGTTCCCGCCGTTTGGGCGCGAAGATAAACTTATCAACGCACCACAAAACGCCCGTGACCAGTGTGGCAATCACCAGAATCAGGGCAAACATGTTCGCCATGCCAACTCCTTAAGATTATTTGCTGTCTTTACCGACATGCAGAATGGCGAGGAACGCTTCCTGCGGCAGTTCGACGTTACCGATCTGCTTCATGCGTTTTTTACCCTCTTTCTGTTTTTGCAGCAGCTTTTTCTTACGGCTGATATCGCCACCGTAGCACTTCGCCAGAACGTTTTTACGCAGCTGCTTCACCGTTGAACGCGCGATGATGTGCGTGCCGATGGCCGCCTGAATCGCGATATCAAACTGTTGGCGCGGGATCAGATCTTTCATCTTCTCGACCAGCTCACGGCCACGGCTCTGGGAGTTGTCGCGGTGAGTAATCAGCGCCAGCGCATCGACGCGTTCGTTGTTGATGAGGACATCAACGCGCACCATGTCAGACGCCTGGAAGCGCTGGAAGTTGAAGTCCAGCGACGCATAGCCGCGGGAGGTCGACTTCAGACGGTCGAAGAAGTCGAGTACCACTTCCGCCATCGGAATTTCGTAAGTCAGCGCCACCTGGTTACCGTGGTAAACCATGTTGGTCTGTACGCCACGCTTCTCGACGCACAGCGTGATCACGTTGCCGAGGTAAGCCTGCGGCAGCAGCATGTGACACTCGGCGATCGGCTCGCGCAGTTCGTAGATGTTGTTCAGCGGCGGCAGCTTGGACGGGCTATCGACGTAGATAGTCTCCTTCGCCGTGGTTTCCACTTCGTAGACTACGGTCGGCGCGGTAGTGATCAGATCCAGATCGTACTCACGCTCCAGACGTTCCTGAATGATCTCCATGTGCAGCAGGCCGAGGAAGCCGCAGCGGAAGCCAAAACCCAGTGCGGTAGAGCTTTCCGGCTCGTAGAACAGGGAGGCATCGTTCAGGCTCAGCTTGCCGAGCGCGTCACGGAAGTTTTCATAGTCGTCAGAACTCACCGGGAACAGACCGGCGTAAACCTGCGGCTTCACTTTTTTAAAGCCTGGCAGCGGTTTGTCTGCCGGGTTACGCGACTGGGTCAGGGTATCGCCCACCG
>NZ_JBKDZH010000024.1:0-4482 GCF_047971185.1 Kluyvera sp. | reverse complement strand
CCCGTGTCTTCCCCTCCTTCCTCACCTCCTTTCCCCTACCGCACTCCCCACACCCCTTCTACCTAAGACATAGGTTCCCAAACCAGGGGTCGGGACCCCAAAAGGGGTCGGAATGCTAATTATGTGGGGTAATAAAGAGGTCAAGGGGTCGGTGGGGTCGCGGAGGTACCCCCAAGGCCTGGGGGCATGAAATATCCAAGCAGGGATTACGAGACCACGTCAAAATCAGTGCTGTTTAGTAGGCTAATCATAATATCAGACAGCCATGAGGTGCCGTATGATACTTGCAATACAGCTGATATAACGGCGCAGCATGTTATGTAGTGTTAAAATAGTAAGAACAGTTTGTAATTGGCAAATTTGAGAAGTTCATTTTGATTACTTTTTAGTAAATTTAGTTACCCTCATTTCCATCACTACTTGAAATTTACAGCTACAAAGAATATTGATTATGATGATGCACTGGATCTCGCAGAATAGAAACAGGATTTACTTAAGTATTTGCAGAATCTGAGAGGGAATATGAATGCTAGATTCCCAAAGTTGCTAACTGAGTCTTTTGATTTTGTGCAGTTCCCATTCAAAACTGATGCACAGCAGTGTGGTTCTATTCCACATAAAATGGCAGAGTAGCATGTTATGTAGTGTTAAATTAGTATCACCAGTTTGTAATTGCCATATTTGAGAATTACATTTGGATTACCTTTCTTTTGTAAGTAAAATCTAAATATGTTTTATGTGTTAATTTTTCCTTTACATAAATACCATCATATGACCAAAAATTCACAGTAGTGCTGTAAATGTAGAAGTAAACATAAACACTTGGTATATATATATATATATATATATATATATATATATATACTTGGGGTCGCACTGAACAGTTGAAAGTGCTGAATGGGGTCGTGCTAGGAAAAGCTTGGGAACCCTTGCTGTAGACCTTCCTGCCTTGCCCGTACAGGAAAAGCACACAGTATACACTGGTCTGGACAGTCTGCCATTATGTCAGGAATTGAGTGCATACGATGGCTTTCCTTAATAACGAAACCAACATTCATGTTTCAATTTTATTATTTGAATTTGGGAACTTTCATTAATGATCACTCGTTCACTTCCTGCACTATTGTATGGCTATTATTGCTATCAATAGATAGTTAGGTCGTGACGTCACAGGCATTCCTGCCTGTGACAGCACGAGCTGTGACGAATTACTGTGATGAGCATACGAGTATGTGAGAAATTAGTCCTGTCACCGCTCGGTCACCGCTCTCAAACACTGCCTTGACTTGGTAGGGACTGTAAATTAGCAACCAAGGTGGGAGAAAACTCGTGAAGTTAACTAGTCTTAGATTTTTTTCTATTTTAATAAGACTAAATAAAACAGGTATAGTATAATAAATATAATAAATATATAATAAATAAGTAGCTCCGCCTTGGAGTGTGGTGAGTGTGAACTGTTGAGAACTGAGCACTAGTGAGCAGCGAGCGGGTGGAAGACAGCTGACAAATGGATATGGGCATCCAATAACATTCAATAACAATTGTGCACTTTTGACCCGTAAGAGTAAAGGAGTTATCTAATGTGGGCGAAATGACTCCACCAAGTGGGCGAACTGACTTTGGTCGAAATGACCTTTTGGTGTGGGCGAAATGACCGGATACCATGAAAACATAAAAATGCAATTATCTCAAAACTTTGTTTTTTGCATAAAAGTAATTATATCTCCATGTGTAATTGTGCAATTTTAAAAGTTCTTGTTGAAAGATGATCATGTAACTGGTATCTAACAATAGGTGTATAGCCATACCTTGCCTCCTTCAAATATATTTTTGACATTTTTTTTAAATTTTTGTTTTGTGTTTTTTGTATGCTTTCTTGTTTGCTGTGAGACTGACTTTTTTTCCTCTTCACCTACATTTACAAAATTACGAGTTTAGGTACGTCTGTATGTCTACTAACAGTGGACAAAAGGAAATCAATATTCTCTTCATAGTTTTGAAACCTTTACGTTATTTCGAAGTTCTCATAATCGCCAGTTAATTATCAGCCTCTTTTTAGCCGACACTGCCAATACTTTGATTTTTCTTTGTGTGTGTGTGTGTGTGTGTTTTCAGCTAAAACTCCGCTCAATGTATCACTGCTGCAGATCTTAAAACTGAAAGACGCCACCTAAACTGATGTGGACAAAGCATGCAACTTGACTTTGGAGAAGCATGATTAATCTTGTAGAACATACACACATACAAAAATAAATAAATAAATTTCAAAGAGGTACCTACACAAACATACCCAGAGTTAACCAAGCCTAACTAACCACAGCAGTATTAATAAGGCTTTCCACTAGCTAAATATGTTATTTTTCTCAACATTTACACACACAAAAAATATACGTATATAAACTGCAAAGAAGTACCAACAAATACCTACCCAAAGATAACCAAGCCTAACTAACTGAACCAAGTAGTAATAAGGCTTTCCACAAACTACATTCATAGGTCACTTTTTCTTAATATTTACACACAAAAAAAATTATATAAATTGTAAAAAGGGTACCTACAAAAATCTACCCAGAGTTAACCAAGCCTTAGTAACCAAACCAAGCATTATTAAGGCTTTCCGCTAGCTAGATGTGAGTGAGTTTTCTCAACATTTACACACTAAAAAAAATGTACATAAACTGCAAAAAAGTACCAACACAAATCTATCTTAAACTAACCAAGCCTAACTAACCAAACAAAGTACTAAAAAGGCTTTCCACTAGCAAGGTATGTAACTTTTCTTAACACTTACACACAAAAAGTGTATATAAATTGCAAAAAAACATGCATACACACATCTACAATGAGTTGACCAAGCCAAACTAACCAAACCAATTATTATTTTATAAGGCTTTCCAACAGCTAGATATGTCACTTTTCTTAACATCTGCACACAAAAAATTCCCAGAAGGTACCTAGAGAAATCTACCCAGTGTTAACCAAGCCTAACTAAGCAAAACAAGTATTAATAAGGCTTTCTGCTAGGTAGATATGCCACTTTTCTTAACATTTACCGAACACACACAAAAAAAAATGCATGTATATAAATTCCAAAAAGGTACCTAGAGAAATCTATCTGGAGTTAACCAAGTCTAATTAACCAAATCAAGCATTAGTAAGGCTTTCCACTAGCTAGATATGTCACTTTTCTTAACGTTTACACACACAAAAAAGTAAATAAATTCCAAAAAGGTACCAACACAAATCTACCTGCAGTTAACCAAGCCTAAGTACCCAAACCAAGTATTAATGAGGCTTTTCACTAGCTAGATATGCCATTTTTCTTAACATTCACACACACAAAAAACAATGTACATAAATTGCAAAAAAGTACCTACAGAAATCTCCCCTGAGTTAACCTAGCCTAACTAAAGCAAACCAAGTACTAATATCATCTGCCCATATCTGACCTAAACATTGACCTAGCTATCTCTATCCGTATGTGGAACTTATTAAGCTTTATCTAACTTATCTATACATATTTTACCCTGGTTCAATATTGTCTTGAATGCATTTAGCCTAATCAGGAAGCAGTGAACACAAAAATAACCTAACCTGGAATACAATCTTGCCACTCAGTCTAACCTACTCTGGCCTATCCAACAATTACTCTAACCTAAATCACCTAGAGTGAATCTGACTACATACACGTCCTTGGCATCTCTTGTCTTCTATCTGTGGGAGCAGCACTATAGCAGGTTTTTTTCTTCTATTTTTGCTTCACCACTGAGCTGCCTCCTTTGCAAAAAAAAAAAAAAAAAAAAAATCATATGACTGCAAATGATATACCATACATTAAGAAAGTAAATGCAGATTATTATTCTTATAAAATCTGCTTTCCATATTGCATTATTTAGTTTTCCATGTTTAATAAGTTTTAGTTAAAAATGTACCAATCTTCTTTAAATATTACTGCACAATCTTCTCTTCCAAATATGTAACCTAACATATTTTGCACCACGATGTATTTTACGTCACTTTCTTGGTAAACAGAGCATCAGTTATCATTATTATTACAACCCCAGGGTAGACAGTGTGCAGGGTCACCATAAATGGGGTTTGGTCACGAGAAAGCAGCCCTGGAGTATCTGAGGGACACCATTTACACAAGCACGCACGTCAACACTGCCACTTATATGATCATGTTTTTCCCTTATATCCCTATTTCCCTTGTTCTACGCATTGAGGTCATGTGCAGGGTCACCATACAAGAGGTCATGTCATGGGAAAGCAGCCCCGGAGTGTCTAAGGGACACGAAGTGAAGAAAATAATGCGCATCAGTGAAGCGTCGTGACGCCCAATGCCTTGACTTAGACCTTGAGGGACACCATATGCACAATCAAACACAATCAAGCCACTTCTATAATCAAATTTTCCCCTTAAATCCCTTTTTCCCTTGCTCCCTTTTTTTAGGTAATGTGAAGGGTCTCCATACAAGAGGT
>NZ_JBKDZH010000023.1:0-66768 GCF_047971185.1 Kluyvera sp. | reverse complement strand
GGCCGCGCGATGGAAATCGTCTATGACGAAGCCGACCTGCGTCGCTACTTCCAGACTGCGGTCAGCGTGTCTAACGATGCGCCGGTGCTGCTGGACCGCTTCCTTGATGATGCGATTGAAGTGGACGTTGACGCCATCTGCGACGGCGAAATGGTGCTGATTGGCGGCATCATGGAGCACATCGAGCAGGCGGGCGTACACTCCGGCGACTCCGCCTGTTCTCTGCCAGCCTACACGCTGAGCCAGGAAATTCAGGACGTGATGCGCCAGCAGGTGCAGAAGCTGGCCTTCGAGTTGCAGGTACGCGGCCTGATGAACGTGCAGTTTGCGGTGAAAGACAACGAAGTCTACCTGATTGAAGTCAACCCACGTGCGGCGCGTACCGTACCGTTCGTCTCCAAAGCCACCGGCGTACCGCTGGCGAAAGTAGCGGCGCGCGTGATGGCCGGCAAATCGCTGACCGAGCAGGGCGTGACCCAAGAAATTATCCCGCCGTACTACTCGGTGAAAGAAGTGGTGCTGCCGTTCAACAAATTCCCGGGCGTTGACCCGCTGTTAGGGCCAGAAATGCGCTCTACCGGGGAAGTGATGGGCGTGGGCCGTACCTTCGCGGAAGCGTTCGCCAAGGCACAGCTGGGCAGTAACTCCACCATGAAGAAACAGGGCCGTGCGCTGCTCTCCGTTCGCGAAGGCGACAAAGAGCGCGTGGTGGACCTGGCCGCTAAGCTGCTGAAGCAGGGCTTTGAGCTGGATGCGACCCACGGTACCGCGATTGTGCTGGGTGAAGCCGGTATCAACCCGCGTCTGGTGAATAAGGTGCATGAAGGTCGTCCGCACATTCAGGACCGTATTAAGAATGGCGAATACACCTACATCATCAACACCACCGCAGGTCGTCAGGCGATTGAAGACTCCAAGCTGATTCGCCGCAGCGCGCTGCAGTACAAAGTGCACTACGACACCACCCTGAACGGCGGCTTCGCCACCGCGATGGCGCTGAACGCGGATGCCAAAGAGAAAGTGATCTCTGTACAGGAAATGCACGCGCAGATTAATAAATAAGTGCGAGCAATAAACTAAAAACGCCGGGCCGCCGCCCGGCGTTTTTGTTATCAGGCGAGGGCCGTTTTCAGAGAATCATTCGGTGGCGCGCTGCGTCAGGCCGGGCAGGGCTATACTCTGTAATATCTCTCGATCGCTTGGCCGCGATCCGCTTTGGCAGGGTAACGCTACGATGTTATGGATAATTAACGAAAATATTGAATTCAATCCAGAGAGAAATCGGCTGGCATCGTTATCCAGGCCAGATCTCAACGTGATTCTGACCACGCCGGCCAGCCGTTGTTTGTGCCTTCTGCTGGAAAGCGCGCCGTCTGTTGTCACGCAGCAAACGTTCTTTCAAAAGGTATGGGAGGACGAAGGCATGGTGGTGCCGGCCAATACGCTGTATCAAAATATCTCCCTTATTCGCCGTGGCTTACGCACCGTTGGCGAAACCGACGATGCGCTGATTGCCACCGTCCCGCGAAAAGGCTTTCAGATTGAGCCTGGCGTGCCGATCGGGACGATGAGCAAAGCCTCCGCCGTGGCGGTCGAAAAAAAAGAGAAACCGGCACCGGTTTTACCGCGCCGGGGATTGAAACGCTACAGCGTGCCATTATGGATGCTGTTGTCGCTGGCGGGCGGTATTTTTCTCGGCTATATCAGTGTTCAGACGCTTCCTGAGAAGAATTTCTACGATCGCTATACGCTGGTTGAAACAACGCAGGGCTGCCATTTCTTTTCCCGCAATGAAGATATTGTCAGCGCCAGCCGATTTGAAAACGATAAAACCATGATTCTCAAAACTGGCCTCGATTGCCAGAAATATCCGTGGGTCTATTTTCCCTCCAGTAACCGTCTGCCTGCGCTGGTGGCGCTGATTTGTCAGCGCCCCTATAAAACGCGAGGTGATACCGGCTGCGTGACGCTTTTATTCCGTGGAGCGCTGCATGAGTAAACGATGGCTGTTATTAAGCTGCCTGGTGCTCCTTATTGTGGGGGCAGGGATTGGCCACTTTTTACACCTACGTGTAGAAAGGTATCGCGATCCGGAGAAATGTACGGCTCCGGTGCTGGTGTTTTATAAGAATACCCAGGCGAACCTCACGCTGGATTTTATGTACTCGCTGAAAAATCGCACCGGGGTGGTTGCCGTCAGCGGCACCTACTACGTCGATAATAAATTGAGCGGCGTGATCCGCCGTGATGTCTCCTATATCTGGAACGAAAATAAAGACAGCACCCATTTTGTTTCCACCTCCGTGAATAAGGTGAGCCGTGATGAAACGTTATCTGACGACGTTATCGCCACGGTGTTACCTGATTTTTACGTCTATCCCCGCAAAGGCATCAGCTACACCATCCTGACACAGGGGCACCGCGGCTTTATGTTTACCATCGGTAAGCGCCCGGTATTTCTCTGCACGCATTAACGCATTCCTCACCTTTTAAGAAATTACTTTTATAACAATGAGATACTTTTTAAATGATCTTATATAAGAACTTTGTTAAGTTTAATAATAAGAATTCATTACAGTTCTATCAGTCTTTTACTTATATTTTATCGCAACCCCACAGGAGTGGTATTCGTTAAATATTAAGGGCAATAAACATGGAGACGATTGGTCTGCTGAAAAAGTCATTGTCTATTATCCGTTGTATTAGCTGCGAGTTATCCTGTCAGTTATATCCTGACCGTGCGCTACGGGTACAGTACTGTAATGATTCAGAATTTGCTATTTGGCCAGATGATAATCATTTTCTGAAGAAGGGCGTGATTGAAAAATTACTGTTCGAAAGTAAAAACTGTTTGTCCAGAGGGTTTATCTTCGTGGATTTCTCTTTTCCATATCTGCGCCTCTTTTCTGACTCGCAGTGGATTGAACGGTTAGCGGATTGCGGTATGTATATTGTTCTGCTTTCCGATAGAAGCCTGGCGCCGTTGGCGAACTACTGGCTGGTGCATGAGAGCCATATTCGCGGCGTTATTTATGCGGATGATGAAGAACAGGTGCAGAAACAGAAAATACAGCGATTGTTTACCGGCCGTTTTGCCAACGACAAAGATGGCCGGTCGCTTAATCATACTGAATTTATATTGCTGAAGCGCTTTATATCTGGCGCTGGTATTCAGCAAATTATCGAGTCCGAGAATATTGATGTTAAGAAAGTTTATGCGCATAAGCTACGGCTTGAAAATAAGCTAGGCCATAGTATTCATAAAATAATATCTAATATTTTATAACGACATTTCTATTTTAATTAATTCCACATCCGCGCGATGTGGAGGACGCTCTACGCCTGAATGCAGGAGGCAATTATGCCAAACTCTAAATATTATTCTCAAATTGCTATTGCGGTATCTACCGCCTTAGCGTCGATGGTCTTTTCCACCCATGCGGCCTGGGTCAACGTGGATAGCCTGCCTTCCAGTGGGCTGGTCAGCCAGCTGCCGCCGGAATTACAGGCGCTTATTCCGGCCCAGGCAAACGCTAATTTCGCGAAAATCAGCACTATGCCGAATTACGTGTATCAATGGAACGCCGGGACTATTCCGGTGTACGGCAACGGACTCACGCTTAATGGCCCTGGCATGGAGGCCTTTGAACACACGGTGACCGTTATCCAGAATAGCGCGACGGGAAGCCCAGGCGTTATTTTTGGCGATGACCTGACCATTCGCACCCAGTCGAAAAATCCCGCAAACGGAGGAAAAGAGGTCGACGGCATCCGTACGCACGGCGCTAACACGCCGGATAACCCGGTGTTTATTATTACCGGCGATCGCACCCGTATCTACGTTGACGGTCAGGATGGCGACGGGATTAACGCCGGGTATAACGCCCTCAGCCAGGGCTGGACGGGCTCGGCCAATATCTATGTCGGCGATGACCTGTATATCAAAACCACCGGTAATCAGGGGCGCGGTATCACCGCCAACGCCATGCGAGACGCGTCGCAGGCCAAAAATACGATTATCGTCGGCGATCGCGCGCACATCGTCACCACCGGCGACAGTGCCGAAGGGCTGCGCAGCGGGCAAAGCGGTTCATCGATCCGCCTGGGCGATGGTGCCATCATCGAGACTAGCGGCACCTCCTCAACGGGGATTTACGCGGCCTCCGCTTCGCGAACCGAGCTGGGCAACAACGCTACGATCAGCGTCAACGGCGCCAGTGCCCACGCGGTATATGCGACCGGCAGCACCGTGAATCTCGGTGATAACGCTACGATCAACGTCAATAGCGTGGGCAAAGCCGCCTCCTACAGTAAAGCGCCACGCGGCCTCTACGCGATGTCTCGCGGCGCGATTAACCTGGCGGGCGGCGCGACGATCGCGATGGCGGGCGACCACAGTCAAGAAAGTTACGCTATCAGCACGGAAACCGGCGGTATCGTTGACGGTTCTGCGGGCGGGCGCTTCCTGATTGATGGCGATATTCATGCAGCGGGCGCTACGGCGGCGACCAGTACGCAGCCGCAGCAGAACAGTGCGATAAAGCTCAATATGACGGAAAATTCGCTGTGGAACGGCGCATCGTACATCACCAGCACCGCCGCGGGCACTGGCGCGATCGCGCTCAATATGAGCGACGCAACCTGGAATATGACCAACAGCTCAACGCTCACCAGCCTGACGCTGAACAGCGGTGCGACCGTTAACTTTAACCATGTCGACGGCGAGCCATGGCAGACGCTCACCATCAATGAAGATTATGTCGGTAATGGCGGTAAGCTGGTCTTTAACACCGTGCTTAATGGTGATGGCTCTGAAACGGACATGCTGAAGGTTCTCGGTAACACCTCGGGTAACACATTTATCGCGGTGAATAACATCGGTGGGACAGGCGCGCAAACCATCGAAGGGATTGAAATCATCAACGTTGCAGGCAATTCAGACGGTACTTTTGAAAAAGCGAGCCGTATTGTTGCCGGGGCCTATGACTACAATGTGGTTCAGAAAGATAAAAACTGGTATTTGACCAGCTACATTCAACCGAGAGATCAGGAGCCACCTGTTGACCCTGACCCAGTCATCCCGGATCCAGAGGAGCCGACTCCGCAGCCGGTCACCGAGCATCAGATCCGCCCGGAAGCGGGCAGCTATCTTGCCAACAACTATGCGGCGAACACGCTGTTCATGACGCGTTTGCATGACCGTCTGGGCGAAACCCAATACACCGATATGCTGACGGGGGAGAAAAAGGTGACCAGTCTGTGGATGCGCAATGTCGGGGGCCATGCCCGCTTCAATGACGGTAGCGGACAGCTAAAAACCCAAAGCAATAGCTATGTGTTACAGCTCGGTGGCGACCTGGCACAGTGGAGCCGTGACGGCCTTGACCGCTGGCACATTGGCGCGATGGCGGGCTATGCCAACAACCAGAGCCGTACGCAGTCGTCCGCTACCGGGTATCATTCCCGTGGCGAGGTCAGCGGCTATAGCGTCGGCCTCTACAGCACCTGGTATGCGAATGATATCGACAAGTCAGGGGCTTATGTGGATACCTGGGCGCTGTATAACTGGTTTGATAACAAGGTGATGGGACAGGAACAGGCGACGGAGAAGTACAAATCCACGGGCATTACCGCCTCCGTTGAAGCCGGCTATAGCGTCAAATTGGGCGAAAGCGAACGCAATAGCTACTGGCTGCAGCCGAAAGCGCAGGCGGTGTGGATGGGCGTGCAGGCGGACGATCGCCGCGAAGCAAACGGCACTCGCGTGAAGGATGGCGCCAGCGGTAATCTGATGACTCGCCTGGGGGTAAGAGCTTACATCAAGGGCCACAACGCCATTGATAATGGCCAGTCACGAGAGTTCCAGCCGTTTGTGGAGGCCAACTGGATCCACAATACGCAGCCTGCCAGCGTGAAGATGGATGATGTCGGTAACGCGATGCGGGGCACGAAGAACATCGGCGAGCTGAAAGTGGGCGTGGAAGGGCAAATTACCCCGCGTCTGCAGGTATGGAGTAACGTGGCGCAGCAGGTTGGCGATAAAGGTTACAGCGATACCCGCGGTATGCTGGGTGTGAAGTACGGTTTCTGATAAAGGAATCTTTTGTAGCCCGGCCAAGCGAAGCGCCACCGGGGTCGGCTTAGCGCTAACCCCGGCGGCGCTTCGCTTGGCCGGGCTACGGTTATCGGTGAATTACTGTTCCGTTGCTGGCATTGCCGCGGCGGTCTGCTGCGTTTTACTCGCCATCTCCTCGCGATATTTCAAATTATCCCAGATGCGGAAGAACGGATAATACATGACCAGCGAAATCCCCAGGTTGACGATTTGCAGCACCGAACCGGAAATATGCCCGCCGGTTGCCAGGTAGCCGCTGACCACAATCGGGGTGGTAAACGGCAGCGCAATCCCCGCCGGTTTGGCCACTAAGCCGGTGGTCATCGCCACGTAGGAGACAATCACCAGCACCACAGGCGTGAGGATAAACGGCACCACCAGGTACGGGTTCATCACAATCGGGATGCCAAACACCATCGGTTCGCTGATGTTAAACAGGCTGCCTGGCGCGGCAATTTTCCCAAGCTGTTTCATTTGCACGCTGCGGCTGCGCAGGATCATAAAGATAACCAGCCCTAACAGCGCGCCGGTCCCGCCGGGGGCTATCCACAGGTCGTAGAACTGTTGGGTAATGATGTGTGGAATCGGCAGGCCGTTCTGGAACGCTTCCAGGTTTTCGGACATATTGCTCAGCCAGACCGGACGGATAAACACCAGCACGATGGTGTCGCCGTGCAGCCCGAGCATCCACAGAATGCCAATCAGCAGCACCGAAATAATCATCCCCGGCAGCGAACCGCCGACGTGGCTCATCGGAATGCCCACCAGCTCGGTGATCATAGTATTGATATCGCCGAACGGCGTGGCTTCAACCAGCAGGCGCAGCGCCAGCACCACCGCCAGCACGCAAAAACCGGGGATCAGCGCGAGGAACGATTTGGCTACCGCCGGCGGCACCCCTTCCGGCATGCGGATGACCAGGTTGCGGTCGTTGACGAAGCGGTAGATTTCGGTGGAGAGCAGGGCAATCAGAATCGCCACGAACAGCCCCTGGCTGCCGATCTGCCCCATCGGCATCACGCCTTTTACCAGCTGCGCCACATCGCTACCCGCCGGGGTAAACATGATGTGCTGGGGAATAGTCATCACAAAGGCCACCAGCGAGACCGCCCCGGCGGTCAGCGGATCGAGCGTGCGGTACTTCTCCGCCAGACGGTAGGCGATACCGAAGCTGGAGATCAGCGCCATGATGTCGTAGGTGGCTTTCACCGGGTAGAGCACCTTTTCCTGCCACGTCGGGCCGAAAAGCTCGGTCATCAACGTACCGTAACCCGGCACCGGCAGATAGGCGAAGATCAGGAAGAACGAGCCTATCAGCATAAACGGCATGTTCAGGATGATCCCGTCACGCACCGAAAGAACGTGTTTTTGTCCGGCGATTTTGAGCGCGGTCGGTAAAACGTATTTATCTATTATCGACTTATTCACAGACACCCCCTGCCGGTCGTCTGGTTGCCGACCGGGTTTATTGTTGTATTTATTTTTCGCCGAACTGCGGCAGCCACGCTTTATTGATGCTTAACACTTCGTCGACCAGCGCCGTCGCCAGATTGACGTCGGCGACCAGCGGGTTCGCGACCAGCGCCAGTAGCGCCTGGTCTTTATCGCCATGCACCGCGGCCTCGATGGTCAGCCGTTCAAAATCTTTTACCTGCTGCGTCAGGCCGTTCATCAGCGGCGGCAGTTTGCCAAAGGCCAGCGGGTGCGCGCCCAGCGCGTCAATCAGACAGTTGGTTTCGATGACCGCGTCATCCGGCAACCCTTGAATGGCACCGTTGTTGGCGGTGTTCACCACCATTTCAATGCCGAGGTTGTTGTGCAGCGCGTTGATTAACTGCACCGCCACTTCGGAGTAGAACGAACCGCCGCGCTGGCTCAGCTCCTCCGGTTTCTTATCCAGCTGCGGGTCGGCGTAGAGCTTAAACAGTGATGCTTCCACCTTCATCACCTGCTCGGCGCGGGTGCCTTTGCTGTCGGCGTCCGCCAGCTCATCCTGCAGCATGGTGCGGGTCTGCCAGAAATAGCGGTGATACGGGCAGGGAATCGCCCCCAGCGCGCGCAGCAGCGCCGGCGGCCACGGGATGGCCTTGATGTTGTTCATCGACAGCTGTTCGCCATCGCACAGCATCTCGATGACCTCGACGGTGGCATCGCGCCCCGCCGCCAGCACCTGATGTACCCAGACCATGTGGTTGAGGCCCGCGAAGCGTAGCGACACCTCGCCGTACGGCAGCTTCAGCATATCGGCAATCATGTGGTGCATGGTCACCGGCACGTTGCACAGGCCGATAATTTTGGCCTTGCTGTAGCGGGATACCGCTTCCGTCACAATGCCAGCCGGGTTGGTGAAGTTGATTATCCAGGCATCCGGCGCGAGACGTTCCACGCGCTCGGCGATATCCAGCATCACCGGAATGGTGCGCAGCGCTTTAGCAAAGCCGCCCACGCCGGTGGTCTCCTGGCCCAGCAGCTGATGGCTTAAGCCCAGGCGCTCATCGGCGGCGCGGGCGGGCAGTTGGCCGACGCGCAGCTGCGTCAGGACGAAGCTTGCGCCGTTAATCGCCTCGTCGGCGTCGAAGTGCACCGAGACTTTCACAGCTTCCAGCCCGTTACGATCGAGCATGCGGCGGGCGAGGGCGGCGATGATCTCCACCTTCTCGCGGCCTGCTTCCACATCGACCAGCGCCAGTTCCGCCATTGGCAGTGAAGCATGGCGCGCAATTAATCCTTCAACTAATTCTGGGGTGTAGCTGCTTCCCCCGCCAATAACGGTGATTTTCATCATGTTCTCCACGGCCTCAGGCCATCAGCTGTAGCGCTTTATCGAGGACCCGATCGCCGCGCATGGTGCCGTAGTCCATCATGTCGATCACCGCCACCGGTTTACCCAGCGGCGCGGAGAGTTCGCTCAGACGCGCCAGCTCAAACTGTACCTGCGGGCCCAGCAGCACCACGTCGGCCTGCGCCAGCTGGCTTTCAATTTCGGCGACCGGATACGCGTTAATCTCGACCGCCAGCGCGCGCTTTTCGGCTTCGGTACGCATTTTCTGCACCAGCATGCTGGTGGACATCCCGGCGGCGCAGCACAACATGATCTTTTTCATGACAAAATTCCTCTCACTTGAAAACATATTTCACACATTAGCCGTTTTACGTAGCATGTATGAAAATTATTTTCATGAGTGTGATCGCGGTTAAACTCTTGCCTTATCGAATGAAAGAGGCATAAAAATGTGATCGCGATAAGATAAATGAATCTTTATCGCCTGACGCTTCGCCCATCGGCCGAATGAATTGAAAAATAATTTCAATAAATTATGATGTTTTTAATGAGCCGTATATGAGGACACTCTGGCGATGGATATTGTTTACCAACTGGTGCACGGGTTATCCGGGCTGCCCGCGCAGGAATCGCGGCTGGCGCGTTTTTTCCTCGATAATTTTGCCCAGATCCCCGAGGCGACGATTGAAGAGCTGGCGGCAAAGGCCGGCGTCAGCCCGGCGACGCTGCAACACTTCTCACGCAGCATCGGCTGCGCGGATATCAACGATTTTATTGGCCAGGTGCGCCACCAGCAGCAGGAGAGCCGCTTGAATAAAACCGCTGCGCCCATGCTTGGCGATGCGGCCTGGATGGATCCGCATACCCTGCAACAGCTGGCGAAAAATGCGGGAGTCGGTCGCGATGTGCTGGACCGTTTCTCTCATTCGATTGGCCGCGACAGCAGCGAGGATATCCTCAGCCTGATTCGCCAGCGGCTACAGGATTTCAGCCAGCAGGAGTCGCGCGTGGCGCAGACTATCCTCAGCGACGTGGGCTTTGCCGCTTCGGCGACCATCGAGCAGCTGGCGACGGCGGCGGGGGTCAGCCCGGCGACCATCACCCGTTTTGCGCGGGCCGCTGGCTGTGATGACATTCGCGACCTGCGCATGAAGCTGGCGCAGGCCAGCGCGCCGGTGACGACGGGTGATATGCCGGGGCCGTGGCGCGAGAGACTCGGCCAGATTCAGCAGTCGCTCAATACCCAGCTCAGCGAGCTGTCGCCCGCGGCGGTCGAGCGCGCGGCGAGCTTACTCAAGCAGGCCCGCGCGGTGCATATCTTTAGCGCCAGTACCGCCGACAGCCCCTTTGCCAGCCTGCTGCAGTATCGGCTGCTGACGCTCGGCTATCCGGCCAACGTCTGCCAGGATCCGGCGCTGATGGGTATCACCGCCTCAATGCTGGGGGCCGGGCAGGTGCTGGTGGTGTTTGCCGGCAGCCCGGCGGGCAGCGCGCTGGTGGCCGCCGTGCATCAGGCGCGGTGGGCCGGGGCGGAGATCGTCATTATCGGCCAGCAGGAGAGCGCGCTGAGCCATCAGCAAAACGTCACGCTACCGCTCAACGACCCGCGCTACGGATCGCTATTGGTGATTGATTTGCTCTGCGACGGCATGGCGCATCGATAACGTCCCGGCGTCGGCGCCTCGGCCGGGCTACGCCGAAAATCATCGCCCGGCCGAACGCAGTGACGCCGGGATCAAATCAGAACCCCGTTTCCAGCGTTTCCAGTACGTTATAGCTGTCATCAACCAGCAGCAGCGCTTTCCACTTATCAAACGTCAGGCACGGGTGCGAGGTGCTGAATACCAGAATATCGCCCACCTTCACGTCGGTTCCCGGCGCCAGCTTCAGCATGGCGTGTTGGTCCATAATTCCGGTCGTTTCAATGCTTTTCTCTGCCAGTTCCCGTGATTTTCCCGCACGATAATGCGCAATTGGCTGCGGTAGTCCCGCGTCGAAGGCGCTATCGCGCTTGCCGAAATTGACGATGGCGCGATCGCTTTCCGGCACCGACTGCACCATCGCCACCAGCTCCAGCGCCGACGCTAAATCGCCGCCGAGATCGCAGGCGGTTTTATCCCGCGCGAGGATCGCGTTCTGCGCCTCCAGATAAATCCCCTCATCGTGGGTGATATAGCAGCCCGGACGAATCACCAGCCGACAGTTGGCCGGTTTTGGTGCCTCCAGCCAGACGTTACAGACCACGTCATACCAGACCGACCCCGCGCCGGTGAGGATAAACTCCCCGTCGACGTAGCGTTCCAGCTCACAGGCGAGCGCCGCGGCATCGCGCAGCAGCGCTTCCACCTTCGGCTGCGGGTTGTCGCCGTGCAGCACCCCTTCATATAGCTCCAGCCCGCGCAGGCGAAGCGCCGGAAGCCGGGCAATCTCTTCGGCGAGCGTCAGCGCTTGCGCGGTGGTGCGGCAACCGCAGCGCCCGCCCGGAACCCCCAGCTCCAGCAGAATATCCAGCGTCTGGTTACGGGCGGCAAAGAAGGCCGACAGCGCGCGCGCGTTATCAAGGCTATCGACGCAGCAGAAATACTCCACCGCCGGGTAGGCGCTCTTGAGCTGGGAAATCAGCTGCATATTGGCCTTGCCGACCAGCTGATTCACCATCAGCACGCGACGGATCCCGCTCGCCATCGCCACGCTGGCCTGCCACGCGCTGCCGACGCCAATCGCCCAGGCGCCCGCCGCCTGCTGTTGCTGAAAAATCCACGGCGTCATGCTGGTTTTGCCGTGCGGAGCCAGCGAAACGCCGCGCGCGTCGGCATAGCGCTGCATCCATTGGATATTGTTTTCTAACGCCGTTTTCTTGATCACGGCGGCCGGTAGGCACACGTCTTCGTTGAGGATATTGGCGGGGGTAAACAGCGGTGCAGATTTGTGAGGTACGAGGTCACTGCTCTGGTATTTCATAACATAATTCCTTGGGGTTAGAGTTTTATATCATGATGCGTTTCATTTTTAACTTGCTGTAAATTATGTATTTTTAGTAAATTTTTATGGTTTTATGAATTAAAGTATCATTAATTCGTATGTGATTTGCGTAGTCTTTCACTGTTTTTCACGCTTGTAAATGGTTAACTTAAGCCAGAACATTAGGGGGTACGGAAGCGATGAAGTTTGATTATCTATTCAGGAATGTCACGGTGATTGACGGCAGCGGCGGCCCGCAGTATCGCGCCGACGTGGCGGTACAGGGCGATCGCATTGCGCAGATTGCTCCTGCCATTGATGCGCAGGCCGAGCATGACATTGACGGTAGCGGCAAGGTACTGGCGCCGGGGTTTATCGACGTCCATACCCACGACGACATTAACGTGATTCGGATGCCGGAGTACCTGCCAAAAATCAGCCAGGGGATCACCACCGTCATTGTCGGTAACTGCGGGATCAGCGCGGCCATGGCGACGATCAAAAACGACGTGCCCGATCCGATGAACCTGCTCGGTGAGGCGGAACATTTTAAGTATCCGACGGTCGATGCCTATGCTCACGCAGTGGAGCAGGCCTGCCCGGCGGTCAATGTCGGCACGCTGATTGGTCACACCGCGCTGCGCAATAACCAGATGGACGACCTTTTCCGTCCCGCAAATCACGATGAAATTCAGGCCATGCGCCAGCAGCTACGACTGGCGCTGGAGCAGGGGGCGCTGGGGCTGAGCACCGGGCTGGCCTATGCCAGCGCGTTCCAGTCGACCACGGAAGAGGTGATGGCGCTGGCGGAAGAGCTGGCGGCAGGGAAGGGCATCTATACCACCCATCTGCGCTCCGAATTCGAGCCGATTCTCGACGCGCTGGATGAAGCGTTTCGCATCGGTCGCCACGGTAAAGTGCCGGTGGTGGTCTCCCACCATAAATGCGCGGGAGCCAGCAACTGGGGGCGCACGGTAGAAACCCTGAAATTATTCGATAAAGTCCGCCAGCAGCAGGACGTCTCCTGCGACTGCTACCCCTATTCCGCCAGCTCATCGACGCTGGATATGAAGCAGATCACCGCCGATTTCGACATCATCATCACCTGGTCCACGCCGCACCCGGAAGTGGCCGGGCAGACGTTGAAGCAGATCGCCGACGGCTGGTCGATGACGCTGGAGGAAGCGGGGGCGAAGCTGATGCCTGCCGGGGCTATCTACTACAACATGGACGAACGTGACGTTCGTCGCGTGCTGAGCTATCCGCTGACGATGATTGGTTCAGACGGTTTGCCGAACGATCCGATGCCGCATCCGCGGCTGTGGGGCGCGTTTCCCCGCGTGCTCGGCCACTACAGCCGCGACGAGCAGCTGTTCCCGCTGACGGTAGCGGTACATAAGATGACCGGCATGTCGGCGGCCCGTTTCCAGCTGGCCGATCGCGGGCTGGTGAAATGCGGCTACTATGCGGATCTGGTGCTTTTCGACCCGCAAACCGTGCGGGACGTCGCCAGCTTCAGCGACCCGCAGCGTCCCGCCGCCGGTATTGAGGCGGTGATGGTTAACGGCGTGATGAGCTATGGTCAAAATAATAAGGTAATCGGGCGTGCCGGGCGGTTCTTACGCCATCAGGCCCAATAAGAAAGGAGCAACAATGAGTATTAAACGTTATGGCGTAGGCGGCAGTACCGGTACCGGCGGGCAGCATTTGCCGTTTGCGAAGGCGGTGGAAGCGGGCGGTTGGCTGTACGTTTCCGGCCAGACGCCGATGAAAGACGGCGAAGTGGTGGAAGGCGGGATTATCGAGCAATCGCGCCTGGCGATTCAGAACTGCGTCGACATTATGCAGGACGCGGGCTATACGCTGGCGGATGTGGTGCACGTTAAGGTTTACCTGACCGATGCGCGCTATTTCCAGTCGTTTAACAAAGTGTTCCGTGAATTCTTTGCCGACCATCCGCCCGCGCGCGTCTGCTGCGTGGCCGACCTGGTGGTGGATTGTAAAGTTGAGGTGGATCTCACCTGCTATAACAGCGAACGCGCTAAATAAGTTTCTGCGCTCTATCTCTTTTAAACGGTGGGCATAACGCGCCCACCGAAATAACTATGAAATTCAGCTACGCCCTTACGAGCGGCTACGCATTTTTGTATCGCTCATTTAATTAGATAATTTTCCCTGACCCCGAATGATTTATTTAAATCGTTCGGTGGCCATATTTTTACCGGAGCGAGTCATGAGTAATCATATTTTTCTAATCGGCTTTATTATTTATGCCATCGCCATGATTTGGCTTGGTTGGTACGTTTCGCGTAATCAAAAAAGCGGCGAGGATTTTCTCCTTGGCGGCCGCTCCCTGCCTATGTTTTTGACCCTCGGTTCCACGGTGGCAACGATGGTGGGCACCGGCTCCAGCATGGGCGCGGTGGGATTTGGTTACAGCAACGGCTGGGCCGGCATGCTGTACGGCCTGGGCGGCGCGGTTGGTATTTTACTGGTGGCCTGGTGGTTTGCGCCGGTGCGTAAGCTGCGCTTTATGACCATGAGTGAAGAATTATCATATTATACTGGCGGCAGTCATATTATTAAAAACGTCGTCGGGATTCTGATATTTATTGCTTCTATCGGTTGGTTAGGGGCGCATGTACTCGGCGGAAGTTTATATTTATCGTGGGCCACGGGGATTGATTTAACGGTTGCCAAACTTATTATTGCGCTGGCATTCGCTATTTATGTAGTGATCGGCGGATATTCCGCGGTGGTCTGGACGGATACCATTCAGGCGCTGATTTTATTCTTCGGCTTTATTCTGATGGCGATTCTGGCGGTAGTGCACGTCGGCGGCTGGGACGCCATCCAGCAGGCGATGGACCCGAAAGCGATGAGCTTCCTGGCGGTGGATAAACTGGGCGCGATCCCGGCGCTGTCGCTGGCGATGGTGATCGGCGTTGGCGTACTGGCGACTCCCTCTTATCGTCAACGAATCTACTCCGGCAAAGATGTCTCTTCTGTGCGCCGTTCCTTCGTTTATACCGGCGTGCTGTATCTGTTCTTCTCCATCCTGCCGGCGATTATCGGTATGGCGGCATACACCATGAACCCGTCGCTGGAAAATACCAACTACGCCTTCCTGTTCGCCACCAGCTTCCTGCCGAGTATTCTGGGGCTGGTGGTGCTGATTGCCGGGCTTTCCGCCACCATGTCGTCGGCCAGTTCCGACGCGATTGCCGCGGTGGCGATTATGATGCGTGACCTCTACACCATCGTGATGGGCCGCATGCCGCCGGAACACAAAGCCATTACTCTCTCGCGCTGGATGCTGGTGTTGGTGATCGGGCTGGCGCTGGTGTTCGCCCTGACCTCCAACGACATCATCAGCTATATCACCAAAATGATTGCGACGCTGATGTCCGGCCTGTTTGTCTGCTCTATTCTCGGGCGCTTCTGGCAGCGTTTTAACTGGCAGGGGGCGCTGACGGCGCTGATTGGCGGCGCGGTGGTGTCGATTGCGGTGCTGATTAACGACAGCTGGCTGGCCTTCTGGGGCAACCCGTGCATCCCATCGGTACTGGCCAGCCTGGTCAGCGCGGTGGTGGTGACGGTCCTGACGCCCGCGAATAAGTTCAGCCGTGAAGAGGCGCTGGAGATGATCACCCGCGAGCGCGAAAGCCAGCCGGAAGCGGCCGCTGCGCCGGTCGGTCAACGGGCCACGGGAGACGCGCAATGAGCGAGCGCTTTATCGCCGTCGACTGGGGTTCCACCCATCTGCGCGCCTGGCTTTACCGCGACGGCGAATGCATCGCGCAGCAACAGCAGCCTTTGGGGGTGAGCCGCCTGACCGACGTATCGCCGCGTGAAGTCTTTGAGCAGTACATTGCGCCGTGGCGCCAACAGGCGCAGACACCGGTGGTGATGGCCGGGATGATTGGCAGTGACGCCGGTTGGCTGCCGGTGCCTTATCTGCCCTGCCCGGTGGCATTACATCAGCTTAGCGCCCGGCTGTCGGAAGTTGCCGAGCAGGTCTGGATTGTGCCGGGCCTGATGCAGCAGGCCAACGGTCACCACAGCGTGATGCGCGGCGAGGAAACCCAACTGCTTGGCGCCATGGCGCTGGCCCCGGCCAGCTGCTACGTCATGCCGGGCACCCACAGCAAATGGGTACGTACCGCCAACGACGCCGTGCAGCAGTTTGCCACCGCGATGACCGGCGAACTGCACCATCTGCTGATGAGCCAGTCGCTGATTGGTAAAGGGCTGCCCGCCCAGCAGGAGAATGCGGGCGCGTTTCAGGAGGGCCTGCAAAGCGGGCTGGATTCACCCTCGCTGGTGACCCGGCTGTTCGACGCGCGCGCCGGGCGGCTGCTCGGCCATCTGCCCGCAGCACACGTCAGCGAATGGCTATCCGGCTTGCTGATCGGCGCGGAGGTGGCGGCGATGCTGGCCGAACATCCGGTCACCGAGATCGCGCTGGTGGGCAGCGAATCGCTGTGCCGTCGTTACCGTCAGGCGCTGGACATGAAGGGCGTCGCGGCCCATGAAGTGGCGGGCGACACCGCTTTCTTGCACGGCATAAGGAGAATTATCGATGCCAGAAGTTAGAACCTTAATCGCGATTTTACGCGGCATTCGGCCTGATGAAGCCAGCGGCCATATTGAAGCCTTACTGGACGCCGGTTTTCGTCATATTGAAATACCGCTGAACTCGCCGGACTGGCAGCAGAGTATTCCGCAGATGGTCAGCCGCTACGGAGACCAGGCGAAAATCGGCGCCGGAACCGTATTGCAGGTGGAACAGGTCGATTTTCTGGCGCAAACGGGGGCCTCGCTGATTGTGACGCCGAATACCAACCCGGCGGTGATTCGCCGCGCCGTCGAGGCGGGGATGCAGGTTTATGCCGGCTGCGCGACCGCCAGTGAAGCGTTCAGCGCGCTGGAGGCAGGGGCGCAGTGCCTGAAAATCTTCCCTGCGTCGGCGTTTGGCCCGGCCTATATCGCCGCGTTAAAGGCGGTTATACCGCCGACCGTACCGGTGCTGGCCGTCGGCGGCGTCACGCCGGACAACCTGGCGGATTATCTCCGCGCCGGGTGCGCGGGGGCCGGGCTCGGCAGCGACTTATATCGCGCCGGGCAGAGCGTCGAAGTGACCCGCACGCAGGCCCGACGGTTTATGGCGGCGCTCGCTGCCGCGGACTAATCGCCGAGCGGCTGTCGATCCACGCCGCCGCGATGGCTGTCGAGCGCCAGCTTGATACGGCGCAGACGGTCTTTTGCCTGGTTCTTGTTGGCCATCGCCAGTTCGGTGGCCAGCACGTCCACCATCGCCAGCATGGCGTAGCGTGAGGTGCTGGGCTTAAAGATATAGTCGTTTTCCCGTACGATCAGCGGCAGCACCTCATCGGCGTTCTCCGCCAGCGGCGTTCCCTCCGGCGTAATCGCAATCACCTTCGCGCCGTACTGACGGGCGATCGCCGCGCTCTCCACCACTTCCGGCGTATAGCCGCCGAGCGACAGCGCCAGCACCACGTCGTGGGGCGCGACCGAAGAACACATCATCCTCACCAGCAGACCGTCGCTCTGGCTAACCACCGGCAGGCCCAGACGGAACAGGCGGAACTGCACCTCCTGCGCGCAGATCGTGGAGCCGCCGCCCATGCCGATCGCCAGGATCTGGCGCGCGCCGCTCAGCCATTCGACGGCGCGTTTCAGCGTGTCGGGATTGAGCGCCCGACGGTTGATCTCCAGTACGTTGATGATTGTTTCATAGATTCCCTGCACACCTTCCAGATCCGGCACGTCGAGAATAAAGCGCTGCCCCACCGCCAGCGACTGCGCCAGCTTCACCTTCAGCTCGCGCACGTCTTTACAGCCAATCGCCCGGGCAAAGCGGGTGATGGAGGCCTGGCTGGTCTCGGTGAGCCGCGCCATCTCGGCGATGGGTAACGTCGTCGCCGTCTGCACGTCATCGAGAATAAACTGCGCGATGCGCTTCTCGGTGGCGGTCAGCTCGACGAAACGGTCGGTAATGCAGGAAATGATGTCGATGGAAACGGACATGGTAAGCCCCTGAAAATAAATAACTGGTACTTTGTACCATAAAAATCCCACGCTGCGGCTATACGTCAGGTTCATTGTTGCGAGCACGCGCAAGTTTCGGCACCGATCCCCCCGGCATAATGGCCCAATTTCTGACGCCGATAATGAGTTAACGAAGGGATATCTATGGCTATTTTATTGTTTGATTGGGGCGGCACGTCGATTAAATACGGCGTATGGACGCAGGAGACGCTGGCGGAGACCGCGTCGGTCAAAACGCCGGACAGCTGGGAAAAGATGAAAACGCAGCTGCTGGCGATTGTTGACGGCTATCGCCAGCGCTACGACATTCGCGGCGTGGCGGTCAGCGCCCCCGGCAACGTCGACCCAGAGCGCGGTGAAATTGGCGGGCTGAGCGCCATTCCGTACATCCACCGATTCCCGATCGTCGAGGAGCTGACGGCGCTGTTTGGGCTGCCGGTCAGCATTGAAAACGACGCTAACGCCGCAGGTATTGCCGAAGCGGCGATGGGGGCGGGGAAAGCGTACCGTCACGTACTGTTTATTATCGTCGGGTCCGGCGTCGGCGGGGCGATTGTGGAAGATAAGATCCTACGCCGCGGCAGCCATCGTTATGCCGGTGAGTTTGGCCTGATGACGCTGGATAACGGGCAGACCTTCAGCGAGCTGGGTACCGCAGTGGCCATGGCCAGACGCTATACGCGGCGCATGTCGCTGGCAGAAGGGAGCATCTCTGGCGCTGACGTTTTCCGTCTTGCCGAGCAGGGCGATGCCGTGGCGCGTGAGGAGGTGGAACAATTTTACCACTGGATGGCGGTGGGGCTGCTGAATCTCCAGGTGTGCTACGACCCGGACTGCCTGGTGATCGGCGGCGGGATTTCCGCCAATGAGGCGATCTTCGCCGGTATTCAGGCGCGGCTGACCGCGCTGGTGAACGAAAGACGGCTGACGGAATTTATGCCGACGCTGCTGCTTTGCCAGTACCGCAACGACGCCAACCTGCTCGGCGCGGCGGAAAGCTTCCGGCAGACATTCGGCGAAAATAGCTAATAACGCCGCTTCGGAGCTTTCTGGTTTCCCTCCCGCTTTCTGGCCGCTAACCTAAAATGGTTAGAGTGATAACGAATTTTGGCTGAAAAGCAGGAGGGAAACATGATGCAATATAAGCGACTTACCGCAGCGATTCTGACGGCCGGTGCGCTCTTTACCGTTGCTGGCTGTTCATCCAACCAGGCGCTGAAGACCACCGATGGCAAGACTATTGTGACCGACGGCAAACCTCAGGTGGATGAGGATACCGGCCTGGTGTCGTATAAAAATGCCGAAACCGGGCAGACTGAACAGATTAACCGCGATCAGGTTCAGTCGATGAACGAGCTCGACAACTAAACGTTATCCGTGGCCCCGTACCGCGCCCGCGAACGGGGCCAGCGTATAACGCTTATCGCGGCGGATGCGCAGCCGCAAATCTCTTCCTTGCGGGGCGTCCGCCCCCATTTCCTGCGGTTGTGTTAACTGATCCTGTAAGTGTCATCATTAACTGTCTAAACTCAGGAATACAATAATGAAGTAAGACAGGCTAATCATGATTCTGATTGTTTATGCGCACCCGTATCCGCATCACTCGCATGCGAATAAACGGATGCTTGAGCAGGTAAGGACGCTCGACGGAGTGGAAATCCGTTCTCTCTATCACCTCTATCCCGATTTTAATATCGACGTTGCCGCCGAACAGGAGGCGCTGTCTCGTGCCGATCTGGTCATTTTGCAGCACCCGATGCAGTGGTACAGCACGCCGCCGCTGCTCAAGCTGTGGCTGGATAAAGTGCTGGCGCACGGCTGGGCCTACGGCCACGGCGGTACGGCGCTGCACGGTAAAAGCATGATGTGGGCGGTGACCACCGGCGGCGGTGAAAGTCATTTTGAGATCGGCTCCCATCCGGGGTTTGAGGTGCTGGGCCAGCCACTGGAGGCCACCGCCGTCTACTGCGGCATGAAATGGCTGCCGCCGTTTGCCGTGCACTGCACGTTTATCTGCGACGAAGAGACGCTGCAGGCGAAGGCGCGTCACTATAAACAACGGCTGCTGGGCTGGCAGGAGGAGCACAATAATGGATAGTCATACGCTGATACAGGCGCTGATTTACCTCGGCTCGGCGGCGCTGATTGTACCGATCGCCGTGCGTCTGGGCCTTGGCTCGGTGCTGGGCTACCTGATTGCCGGCTGCATTATCGGCCCATGGGGGCTGCGGCTGGTCACCGACGCGGAATCTATTCTGCACTTTGCCGAAATTGGCGTGGTGCTGATGCTGTTTGTTATCGGCCTCGAGCTGGATCCGCAGCGCTTGTGGAAGCTGCGCGCATCGGTATTCGGCGGCGGCCTGCTGCAAATGGTGCTGTGTGGGGCGCTGATCGGCGCATTCTGCATCTTCCTCGGCCTGCGCTGGCAGGTGGCGGAACTGATTGGCATGACGCTGGCGCTCTCTTCGACCGCCATCGCCATGCAGGCGATGAACGAGCGTAACCTGACGGTGACGCAGGTGGGTCGCAGCGCGTTCGCGGTGCTGTTGTTCCAGGATATCGCGGCGATCCCGTTGGTGGCGATGATCCCGCTGCTGGCAACCAGCGGCGGCACGACCACCCTGGGCGCGTTCGCGTTTTCAGCGCTGAAGGTGGCCGGCGCGCTGGCGCTGGTGGTGGTGCTGGGGCGCTACGTCACGCGCCCGCTGCTGCGCTTTGTCGCCCGCTCCGGCCTGCGTGAAGTGTTCAGCGCCGTGGCCCTGTTCCTGGTGTTTGGCTTCGGGCTGCTGCTGGAAGAGGTTGGGCTGTCGATGGCGATGGGGGCATTCCTCGCCGGGGTGCTGCTGGCAAGCTCCGAGTATCGCCACGCGCTGGAGAGCGATATCGAGCCGTTCAAAGGGCTGCTGCTGGGGCTGTTCTTTATCGGCGTCGGCATGTCTATCGACTTCGGTACGCTGATCAACAACCCGCTGCGGATTATTACCCTGCTGGTCGGTTTCCTGGTGATTAAATCGCTGCTGCTGTGGCTGATTGCTAAACCGCTACAGGTGCCACGTTCGCAGCGTCTGTGGTTTGCGGCGCTGCTGGGGCAGGGCAGTGAATTTGCCTTCGTGGTCTTCGGTGCGGCGCAGATGGCGAACGTGCTGGACGTCGAGTGGGCAAAAGCGCTGACGCTGGCGGTGGCGCTGTCGATGGCGGCCACGCCGGTGCTGCTGGTGCTGCTGACGCGTCTGGAAAAACGCGCCAGCGCCGGGGACTCGCGTGAAGCGGATGAAATTGACGAAGAGCAGCCACGGGTGATTATCGCGGGCTTCGGGCGCTTCGGCCAGATTGCCGGCCGTCTGCTGCTCTCGAGCGGCGTGAAAATGGTGGTCCTCGATCACGATCCGGACCATGTCGATACGCTGCGTAAATTCGACATGAAGGTATTTTACGGTGACGCCACCCGCGCCGACCTGCTGGAATCAGCCGGGGCGGAAAAAGCGGAGGTGTTGATTAACGCTATCGACGATCCGCAGGCCAGCCTTGAGCTGACCGAGCTGGCGAAAGAGCATTTCCCGAATCTGACGATTATCGCTCGCGCCCGCGACGTCGAGCACTATATCAAGCTGCGCCAGGCTGGCGTCAGCGCGCCGGAGCGTGAAACCTTCGAGGCGGCGCTGAAGTCGGGCCGCCAGGCGCTGGAGTCATTAGGGCTGGGGGCGTACGAAGCGCGTGAGCGCGCCGATCTGTTCCGTCGCTTTAACGTGCAGCTGATGGAAGAGATGGTGGAAATGGCCGAAAACGACGCCACCTCGCGGGCGGCGGCGTTTAAGCGCACCAGCGCGATGCTGACCGAAATCATCAACGAAGACCGTAATCATCTGTCGGTGATTCAGCGCCACGGCTGGCAGGGCACGGAAGAGGGCAAGCACAGCGGGAATCCACAAGACGAGCCGGAAGTAAAGCCGACGCTGTCATGATGTAAAGAGTGTAATGCTGGCTGTCCACTTTGCCTTCGTGGGCTTGCCAGCAAATCTGAAAATTTTCGTATTCTTTACCTGGCTGCCAGTCGACGAAAGATTAAGCTTTCCGTATAGTGGCGACAATTTTTTTCGTATCTGGGACACACTCAATGATCAGTCTGATTGCTGCGCTAGCGGTCGATCGCGTCATCGGCATGGAAAACGCCATGCCATGGGACCTGCCGGCCGATCTGGCCTGGTTTAAACGCAACACGTTAAACAAACCTGTCGTTATGGGCCGTCTGACCTGGGAATCCATCGGGCGTCCGCTGCCGGGTCGTAAGAACATTGTGATCAGCAGCCAGCCGGGCACCGATGACCGCGTACAGTGGGTGAAGTCGGTCGATGAAGCCATTGCCGCCTGCGGCGACGCGGAAGAAATTATGGTTATCGGCGGCGGTCGCGTGTACGAGCAGTTCCTGCCGAAAGCGCAGAAGCTGTATCTGACGCACATTGACGCCGAAGTGGAAGGCGATACCCATTTCCCGGATTACGATCCGGACCAGTGGGAGTCGGTGTTCAGCGAGTTCCACGATGCGGACGAGCAGAACTCCCATAGCTACTGCTTTGAAGTGCTGGAGCGTCGTTAAGTTTTGAGCCGTCCCGGCGTCGCGTTGCTCGGCCGGGCTACCAAACAAAAAACGCCGGATACTATCCGGCGTTTTTATTGAATCATATGTAGCCCGGCCAAGCGAAGCGCCGCCGGGGATGCACCAAACTACGAAGCCACCGCCTCGCTCTCGCCCGGTGCCAGACGCCGGTTCGACGGCTGCACAAAATACGTTTTATCTTCCCAGCGCAGGCAGGTGAGATTGCCGCCCCAGCAGCAGCCGGTATCCAGCGCGTAGATATTCTCCGGCGTGCCTTTGCCTTCCAGCGACGCCCAGTGGCCAAACGCCACGCTGTACTTTTCGGTGATCGGCCCCGGCAGCATAAACCATGGCTTCAGCGGCGCGGCGACGTTCTCCGGCGACTCTTTGCTGTACATATCCAGCTGGCCGTTGGGGAAACAGTAGCGCATGCGGGTGAAGGCGTTGGTAATAAAGCGCAGGCGCGCCAGACCGGTCAGATCCCGCGACCAGTTGTTCGGCATATCGCCGTACATCGCGTCGAGGAAGAACGGATAGGAGTCGCTTGAAAGCACCGCTTCCACGTCGCGCGCGCACTGCTTCGCCGTTTCAAGATCCCACTGCGGCGTGATGCCCGCGTGCGCCATCACCAGCTTTTTCTCTTCATCCACCTGCATCAGCGGCTGACGACGCAGCCAGTTGAGCAGCTCATCGGCATCGGCGGCTTCCAGCAGCGGATTTAAGCGATCTTTCGGCTTATTGCGGCTGATCCCAGCAAACACCGCCAGCAGGTGCAGGTCATGGTTGCCCAGCACAATTTTGACGCTGTCGCCCAGCGATTTAACGTAGCGCAGCACGTCCAGCGAGCCGGGGCCGCGCGCAACCAGATCGCCCGTCAACCACAGGGTATCTTTGCCCGGCGTGAATTCCACCTGCTGCAAAAGGGCGATTAATTCATCATAGCAACCGTGAATGTCGCCAATAAGGTATGTAGACATATTAATGAATCAGCGTGGGAACAAAGAGACGGAAAACAGGAACGTCGATGGAAAACGGCACGCCGTCGACATCGACCATATCATAGTGGCCCTGCATGGTGCCGAGCGGGGTTTCCAGCACGGCGCCGCTGGTGTACTGATACTCTTCGCCAGGTTCGATGTGCGGCTGGACGCCAACCACCCCTTCGCCCTGGACTTCGGTCTCGCGGCCGTTACCGTTGGTGATAAGCCAGTAACGGCCCAGAAGCTGAACCGCGCTTCGCCCGAGATTGCGAATGGTAACCGTGTAAGCAAAGACGTAACGATCTTCTTCCGGCTGGGAGTGCGTCTCAATGTAGACGCTCTGTACCTGGACGCAAACTCGTGGCGAATCGATCATGGTTTAGCTCTCCTTGGAGGGCGCATTTTCTGACAGATAGTTGGCCATCTGGCAGTACTGCGCAACAGAGATATTTTCTGCTCGCATCGCCGGGTCAATGCCCAGCTCCGTCAACACCTCGACGCTGAACAGGTTGCCGAGGCTGTTGCGGACGGTCTTACGACGCTGGTTGAACGCCTCGGTCGTAATACGGCTCAGGACGCGAACGTCTTTTACCGGGTACGGCATGGTGCTGTGCGGCACCAGGCGAACCACGGCGGAATCGACTTTAGGCGGCGGTGTGAAAGCGCTCGGCGGCACTTCAAGAACCGGAATCACGTTGCAGTAATACTGCGCCATGACGCTCAGGCGGCCATAGGCTTTACTGTTCGGCCCGGCAACCAGACGGTTAACCACCTCTTTTTGCAGCATGAAGTGCATGTCTGCAATGGCATTAGTATAGCTAAACAGATGGAACATCAGCGGCGTGGAGATGTTATACGGCAGGTTGCCGAACACGCGCAGCGGCTGGCCCAGCGTCTGGGAAAGCTCGCCGAAGTTCATGGTCATGGCGTCCTGCTGATAAATCGTCAGCTTCGGCCCGAGGAACGGGTGCGTTTTCAGGCGCGCGGCCAGATCGCGGTCAAGCTCGATGACGGTCAGTTCGTCAAGGCGCTCGCCAACCGGCTCGGTCAGCGCGGCGAGACCCGGGCCGATTTCAACCATGGCCTGGCCTTTTTGCGGATTGATGGCCGCGACAATGCTGTCGATCACGAACTGATCGTTGAGAAAGTTTTGCCCGAAGCGTTTACGGGCTAAGTGGCCCTGATGGACTCGATTATTCATTAGAGTTAACAATCATTTTGATGGCGAGATTAAGCGCCGTAATAAAACTGCCGACGTCCGCTTTCCCATGGCCTGCCAGTTCAAGGGCGGTACCGTGGTCAACGGAGGTGCGAATAAAGGGTAAACCGAGCGTAATGTTCACGCCGCGGCCAAAGCCCTGGTATTTTAGCACGGGAAGGCCCTGATCGTGGTACATTGCCAGCACCGCATCGGCGTGGTCAAGATACTTCGGCTGAAAAAGGGTGTCGGCAGGCAGCGGCCCGCTCAGATTCATCCCTTTCGCCCGCATCTCTTCCAGCACCGGAATGAGGGTGTCGATCTCTTCCGTTCCCATGTGGCCGCCTTCGCCCGCGTGAGGGTTCAGGCCGCAGACCAGTACGTGTGGTTCTGCGAGACCAAACTTATTCCGCAAATCATCGTGCAGGATGGTAATTACCTCCCGCAGCAGATCCTGCGTGATGGCGTCGCTCACCGCCTTCAGCGGCAGGTGCGTGGTCGCCAGCGCGACGCGCAGTTCTTCGGTCGCCAGCATCATCACCACTTTCGCCGCGCCCGAACGCTCCTCAAAGAACTCGGTATGCCCGGTAAACGGGATGCCTGCGTCGTTAATAATGCCTTTGTGCACCGGACCGGTGACCAGCGCGGCAAATTCACCGCTCAGGCAGCCGTCACAGGCGCGCGCCAGCGTCTCGACAACGTAGCGACCGTTCTCCACGTTTAACTCACCCGGCGTCACCGGCGCATGCAGCGCAACCGGTAGCAGCGTCAGCGTACCGGCGCGTTGCGGTTTTGCTGGCTGTTCGGGGGCATAGGGGAGAAGCGTAAGGGGAAGACCAAGAAGTTTCGCCCGCTCGGTGAGCAGGCTGGCATCAGCGCAAACGACCAGTTCAAGCGGCCAGTCGCGCTGGGCCAGTTGGATCGCGAGATCCGGACCAATCCCGGCGGGTTCGCCGGGAGTGATAACGACACGGTGTTGAGTCATTAGTTGCTCAGAATTTTAACGTAAGCGCTGGCGCGCTGTTCCTGCATCCAGGTGGCCGCTTCTTCGGAGAACTTACGGTTCATCAGCATACGATAGGCGCGATCTTTTTGCGCCGCGTCGGTGCGGTCAACGTTACGGGTGTCCAGCTGCTGAATCAGGTGCCAGCCGAAGGAGGAGTGAATCGGCTCGCTAAGCTGGCCTTTGTTCAGCTTCATCAGCGCGTCACGGAACGACGGATCGTAAATATCCGGCGTAGCCCAGCCTAAATCACCGCCCTGGTTGGCAGAGCCCGGGTCCTGAGACAGCTCACGCGCCGCTTTCTCGAAGGTGGTTTTGCCACTGCGGATATCCGCGGCAACCTGTTCCAGCTTCTCACGCGCCTGGGCGTCGGTCATCACCGGCGACGGCTTAAGCAGAATGTGGCGCGCGTGGGTTTCGGTCACCGAAATGTTCTGCGTCTGGCCGCGCATGTCGTTGATTTTCAGGATGTGGAAGCCAACGCCGGAACGGATCGGGCCGACGATGTCGCCTTTCTTCGCGGTGCTCAGCGCCTGCGCGAAAATAGCCGGCAGCTCCTGAATACGGCCCCAGCCCATCTGGCCGCCTTTCAGCGCCTGCTGGTCTGCGGAATAGGTGATAGCAAGCTTACCGAAGTCGGCGCCGTTACGGGCCTGATCGACGATCGATTCCGCCTGGCTCTGCGCTTCGTTCACCTGATCGGAGGTCGGGTTTTCCGGCAGCGCTACCAGGATGTGGCTGAGGTTCAGCTCGGTGCTGGCGTCGTTCTGGTTACCAATCTGGTTAGCCAGCGCGTCCACTTCCTGCGGCAGAACGGTAATGCGGCGACGCACTTCGTTGTTGCGCACTTCGGAGATCAGCATCTCTTTGCGGATCTGATTACGATAGGTGTTGTAGTTCATACCATCGTAAGCCAGACGGCTGCGCATCTGATCCATGGTCATGTTGTTCTGTTTGGCGATATTAGCGATGGCCGCGTCTAGCTGCTCATCGGACACTTTGACGCCCATTTTCTGCCCCATCTGCAGGATAATCTGATCCATGATCAGACGCTCCAGAATCTGGTGACGAAGGGTCGCATCATCCGGCAGCTGCTGGCCAGCCTGGCCAGAGTTCATCTTAACGGACTGCATCAGGCCATCGACGTCGCTCTCGAGGACAACGCCATTATTTACGACGGCTGCTACTTTATCGACAACCTGTGGGGCGGCGAAGCTGGTATTCGCAACTAAGGCGATACCGAGAAGCAGCGTTTTCCAGTTCTTCATACTTTTTCCATTTCAATTAACCGCAGTGCGGATGATGTGTCTAACCAGTTACCTTACAGCGAACTCTGGTACGGCATGATATTGGAACGCAGCATCTGCTGGGTACCCAGGCCGTAGTTAGAGCTCAGACCACGCAGCTCAATGTTGAAGCTGATGGAGTTATCATATTTTGACTGGCCGCCGGTCGTACTGTTGTAATCCCAGCCGTTGAGCTTACGCTCATAACCGACGCGAATCGCGTAGCAGCAGGAGTTGTACTGCACGCCCAGCATCTGATCGGCAGGGTTGTGCGTGTTGGTGTCAAAGTAGTAGGCACCCACCACGGACCAGCGATCGACGATCGGCCAGCTTGCCGTTGCCCCAACCTGAGAAATCCCTTCACGGTATTGCTCGGCAGTCGAGTAACTCGGCAGCGTCGCCTGGATATATTCCGGGCTGGCGTAACGGTAGTTCAGCTGCACCAGACGATCGTCGTCCTGGCGATATTCAATGGTTGAGTTACTGGTGGCGATGTTGTTCAGACGCGTATCGTACTGAATACCGCCGCGCAGGCCCCACTTGTCGCTGATGCGCCAGTAGGTGTCGCCCGCCCATACCAGTGAGCCCGTTTTGTTGTCTTTCTCCCAGTTAATGTTGTCATCACCGGTACGAGACTCGGTGAAATAGTAGATTTGACCAACAGAAACGTTAAAACGTTCAATGGCGGCGTCATCATAAATACGTGATGTGACGCCGGTCGTTATCTGGTTCGCCGAAGCAATGCGGTCGAGGCCGCTGTAGGTACGGTCGCGGAACAGGCCGGTATAGTCGGACTGCAGCAGCGTCGAGTCGTAGTTGTTGATTTTGCTCTGATCGCGATACGGTACATACAGGTACTGCATGCGCGGTTCCAGCGTCTGGGTATAGCCCGGATTCAGCGTCATATCACGCTCAAACACCATCTTACCGTCGATTTTCAGCTGCGGCATGGTGCGGCTGACGGAGCTGGCGAGTTGGGCATCGCTGTGGCTGGCGTTATATTTATCGATGTTGGTCTGGTCGTAATGCGTCGCCAGCAGCTTGGCTTCTGTGGTGATGCTCCCCCAGCGGTTGCCCAGCGGCAGGCTGATGGTCGGCTCGAGGTGAACGCGCGTCGCCTCAGGCAGGCTGCCGTTGGTGTTGACGAACTTCACCGCCTGGCCGTAGACGTGGGTATCAAACGGGCCCACATCGTTCTGATAGAAGTTCACGTCGAGCTGTGGCTCGGCGGAATAGGAGTTGCTGCTGCTGCGGTCGAAGACCTGGAACTGCTTGGTCGACACCGTGGCATCGAAGTTCTGCACCGCATAGCCGACGCTCAGCTTCTGCGTGGCGTAGCCGTCGGTACTGGAACCGTACTTCGAGTCGAAGTCGTTAAAGTAGTCCGGATCGCTGACCTTGGTGTAGTCGACGTTAAAGCGCCACACCTGGTCCATTACGCCTCCGTGACGCCAGTAGAACAGCCAGCGGCGGCTGTTATCGTCGTTAGGATGATCGTTGGAGTAGACGCGGTCCGAAGGCAGATAGTCTAATTCAAAGAGGCCGCTGCCCGCCTGGGACAGATAGCGGAATTCGTTTTCCCACATCACGCCGCCACGCTTATCCATATAGTGCGGCGTGATCGTCGCATCCATGTTTGGCGCGATGTTCCAGTAGTACGGCAGCATAAATTCAAAGCCGTTTGAACTACCGTACTTGGCGTTAGGGATCAGGAAGCCAGAACGGCGCTTATCGCCCACCGGCAGCTGCAGATACGGGCTGTAGAAGATGGGGACCGGGCCGACTTTAAAACGCGCGTTCCAGATCTCCGCCACCTGCTCTTCGCGGTCGTGGATAACTTCGCTACCGACCACGCTCCAGGTGTTGGAACCCGGCAGGCAGGAGGTGAAAGTACCGTTCTCAAGAACGGTATAGCGGTTTTCACCGCGCTGTTTCATGACATCTGCGGTGCCGCGGCCCTGACGGCCAACCATCTGGTAGTCGCCTTCCCAGACGTTCGTATCTTTGGTATTCAGGTTTGACCAGGCTTTTGGCCCTTTCAGAATCACCTGATTATCGTCATAGTGGACGTTGCCGAGCGCATCGACGGTACGTACCGGCACGGCTTGACCATCGGCCTGTTTTTGATGCAGCTGGACTTCATCAGCCAGCAGGCGGCTATTACCCTGATTAATATCGACGTTGCCTTTAAAGGTGGCGTTATCCGGGTAGTTACCGTCGGCGTGGTCGGCCGTAATGGTTACCGGCTGCTCGTTTGTCGGGCCGCTCACCAACGGGCGATCGTAGCTCGGTACGCCAAGCATACATTGAGAGGCGAGATCGGCTGCCATTCCCTGTTGGCTGTACAAGGCGCTGGCGATCATGGTCGCGAGGAGAGTGGGAATACGTTTTTTCATACGTTGTATTTGTTGTTCCGTCATCTATAGCATTGCGGCATGCAAACGGTCAGAGACTAACGTACTCATCGTTATGACGCTAGTTTTATCCTGCCCGTTCTCGCCAGAGGTGTTATGCACGGCATTGAATGACAGGTATGATAATGCATATTTTAGCCGCTGGCATGACGATTTGGGGAGTATATGCAGTATTGGGGAAAAGTGATTGGTGTGGCGGTTGCCCTGATGATGGGCGGCGGGTTCTGGGGCGTGGTCCTCGGGCTGCTTGTGGGCCATATGTTTGATAAGGCGCGCAGCCGTCGCGTGAACTGGTTTGCTAACCAACAGCAGCGTCAGTCGCTGTTTTTTGCGACTACCTTTGAAGTGATGGGGCACCTGACCAAATCGAAAGGGCGCGTGACGGAGGCGGATATTCATATTGCGAGTCTGTTTATGGACCGTATGAATCTGCACGGCGAGTCGCGTTCGGCGGCACAGCAGGCGTTTCGCGTCGGCAAGTCGGACAACTATCCGCTGCGCGAGAAGATGCGTCAGTTCCGCAGCGTGTGCTTCGGGCGTTTTGACCTGATTCGGATGTTTCTTGAGATCCAGATCCAGGCGGCGTTTGCCGACGGCTCGCTGCACCCTAACGAGCGCGACGTGCTGTACATTATTGCCGAAGAGCTGGGTATCTCCCGCGAGCAGTTCGATCAGTTTCTGCGCATGATGCAGGGCGGCGCGCAGTTTGGCGGCGGCTATCAGCAGCAGTCTCAGGGCGGCCACGGTGGCGGCTGGCAGCAGGCGCAGCGCGGGCCGACGCTGGAGGATGCATGCAACGTGCTGGGCGTGAAGTCGAGCGACGATGCGACGACCATCAAACGCGCATACCGTAAGTTAATGAGCGAACATCACCCGGATAAGCTGGTGGCCAAAGGGCTGCCGCCGGAAATGATGGAGATGGCCAAGCAGAAGGCGCAGGAAATTCAGAAAGCGTACGAGCTGATTAAAGAGCAGAAAGGGTTTAAGTAAGGTGCTGTAAACCCGGCGGCGCTACGCTTGGCCGGGCTACATGTGTGCAATATTTACATTTGGTGTAGCCCGGGCGAGCGCAAGCGACCCCGGGAAACGTTGGCCCAATTCAAAAATCCACCGGCGCCTTAAACGTCATGCTATTGCCAAACTTTGGATGCGTAATGGTTAACGTCTCGGCGTGCAGCTGCAAACGCGGCGCCATTGCTAACGCCTCGTCGTGGGCGTAGAAGCGGTCGCCGAGAATCGGGTGGCCCAGCGCCAGCATGTGTACGCGCAGCTGGTGCGAGCGCCCGGTAATCGGTTTGAGCTGTACCCGCGCGGTGTTATCCGCCGCGTACTCCAGCACTTCATACTCCGTCTGCGCGGCCTTGCCGGTTTCATAACACACCTTCTGCTTTGGCCGGTTTGGCCAGTCGCAAATCAGCGGTAAATCCACCAGCCCTTCCGCCGGCTGCGGATGCCCCCATACGCGCGCCACGTACTGCTTCTTCGGCTCGCGCTCGCGGAACTGGCGTTTCAGCTCCCGTTCCGCGGCTTTGGTCAGGGCCACTACGATCACGCCGCTGGTCGCCATATCGAGGCGGTGTACCGACTCCGCCTGCGGATAGTCGCGCTGCACGCGGGTCATGACGCTGTCTTTATGCTCCTCAAGACGGCCCGGCACGGACAACAGGCCGCTCGGCTTATTGACCACCATAATGTGCTCATCCTGATAGAGAATAACCAGCCACGGATCCTGCGGCGGATGGTAGTTTTCCATTCCCATAGCGGGCTCCTGTTACTGGTGAGTGACGACGATCAGACGCAGCGCGTCCAGACGCCATCCCGCCTGCGACAGGCTTTCCATCACCTGCTGACGGTTGCTTTCAATCGCTGAAAGCTCATCGTCACGGATGTTCGGGTTCACCGCTTTCAGCGCTTCCAGACGCGACAGCTCGGCGCTCAGTTTCTCGTCCGCTTCTTCACGGGCCGCGGCAATCAGCGCCTGCGCCGCTTTCTCAATCTGCATTTCGCCTTTTTGCAGAATGGTGTGCACATCCTGCTGTACCGCGTTCACCAGCTTGCTGCCGGTATGCCGGTTCACTGCGCTGAGCTGACGGTTGAAGGTTTCAAACTCGACCTGCGCGGCGAGGTTGGTGCCGTTCTTGTCCAGCAGCATACGTACCGGCGTCGGCGGCAGGAAGCGGTTGAGCTGCAGCTGCTTCGGCGCCTGCGCTTCTACCACGTAGATCAGCTCCAGCAGCAGCGTACCGACCGGCAGCGCCTTGCTTTTCAGCAGCGAAAGGGTGCTGCTGCCGGTATCGCCGGAGAGGATCAGATCCAGGCCGTTGTGAATCAGCGGATGTTCCCAGGTCAGGAACTGCGCGTCTTCACGGGACAGCGCGATATCACGCTCGAAGGTCACGGTGCAGCCATCTTCCGGCAGGCCCGGGAAGTCAGGTACCAGCATATGGTCGGACGGCGTCAGCACGATCAGGTTCTCGCCGCGGTCGTCCTGGTTAATGCCAACGATATCGAACAGGTTCATAGCGAAGGCGATCAGGTTGGTGTCGTCATCCTGCTCTTCAATGCTTTCTGCCAGCTTCTGCGCCTTTTCGCCGCCGTTGGAGTGGATCTCCAGCAGACGGTCGCGGCCCTGCTCCAGCTGTGCCTTCAGGGCGTCATGCTGCTCGCGGCTGGCTTTGATCAGATCGTCGAAGCCATCGGTGGTTTCCGGCGCGGCCAGATAGGTAATCAGCTGGTCGTGGACGCTGTCATAAATGGTGCGGCCGGTCGGGCAGGTGTGCTCGAACGCGTCCAGACCTTCGTGATACCAGCGCACCAGTACCGACTGCGCGGTTTTCTCTAAATAAGGCACGTGGATCTGAATATCGTGCGCCTGGCCGATACGGTCGAGACGGCCAATACGCTGCTCCAGCAGGTCCGGGTTGAACGGCAGATCGAACATCACCAGGTTGCTGGCGAACTGGAAGTTACGGCCTTCAGAACCGATTTCCGAGCACAGCAGCACCTGCGCGCCGCTGTCTTCTTCGCCAAACCAGGCGGCGGCGCGATCGCGTTCAATAATCGACATGCCTTCATGGAACACGGCGGCGCGGATGCCTTCACGCTCGCGCAGCACCTGCTCCAGCTGGAGCGCGGTGGCGGCTTTGGCGCAGATCACCAGCACTTTCTGCGAGCGGTGGCTGGTCAGGTAGCCCATCAGCCATTCAACGCGCGGGTCGAAGTTCCACCAGGTACCGGTATCACCTTCAAATTCCTGATAAATCTGTTCCGGATAGAGCATGTCGCGGGCGCGCTCTTCCGCGCTTTTACGAGCGCCCATAATCCCGGAGACTTTAATCGCCGTCTGGTACTGCGCCGGCAGCGGCAGCTTGATGGTGTGCAGCTCGCGCTTCGGGAAGCCCTTCACGCCGTTACGGGTGTTGCGGAACAGCACGCGGCTGGTGCCGTGGCGGTCCATCAGCATGCTAATCAGTTCCTGGCGCGCGGCTTCAGCGCCGTCGCGATCGCTATTGGCGGTTTGCAGCAGCGCTTCGATATCCTGCTCGCCAATCAGCTCGCCCAGCATGTTCAGCTCGTCGTTGCTGAGCTTATTGCCAGCCAGCAGCAGCGCGACGGCGTCGGCCACCGGACGATAGTTTTGCTGTTCTTCCACGAACTGCTCGAAATCGTGGAAACGGTTCGGGTCCAGCAGGCGCAGGCGGGCGAAGTGGCTTTCCATCCCCAGCTGTTCCGGGGTTGCGGTCAGCAGCAGAACGCCCGGCACGCGCTCGGCCAGCTCTTCAATGGCCAGATATTCGCGGCTTGGCGCGTCTTCGCTCCACACCAGGTGGTGGGCTTCGTCGACCACCATCAGGTCCCACTCAGCGTCGCACAGATGCTCCAGGCGCTGCTTGTTGCGGCGCACGAAGTCCAGCGAGCAGATCACCAGCTGTTCGGTTTCAAACGGGTTGTAGGCGTCGTGCTGGGCTTCGGCGTAGCGTTCGTCGTCGAACAGCGCGAAGCGCAGGTTGAAGCGGCGCAGCATTTCCACCAGCCACTGATGTTGCAGCGTTTCCGGTACGATAATCAGCACGCGCTGGGCGGCACCGGAGAGCAGCTGCTGGTGCAGGATCATCCCGGCTTCAATGGTTTTACCCAGACCCACTTCATCGGCCAGCAGCACGCGCGGCGCATGGCGGCGGCCGACGTCATGGGCGATGTTGAGCTGGTGCGGGATCAGGCTGGTACGCTGGCCGCGCAGGCCGCTCCACGGCATACGGTACTGCTCGCTCTGGTATTTACGCGCGCGGTAGCGCAGGGCGAAGCGGTCCATACGGTCGATTTGCCCGGCAAACAGGCGGTCCTGCGGTTTGCTGAACACCAGTTTGCTGTCGAGCAGCACTTCGCGCAGCATGACGTTGGCTTCTTCGGTGTCCTGGCGCGTTCCGATATACGCCAGCAGACCATTTTCTTCTTTTACTTCATCAACGAGCAGCTGCCAGCCTTCATGGCTTGTGATCGTGTCGCCGGGATTGAACATGACGCGGGTCACAGGGGAGTCGCTACGGGCGTACAGACGATTCTCTCCGGTTGCCGGAAAGAGCAGGGTGACGGTGCGTGCATCCATTGCAACAACAGTACCAAGTCCCAGTTCGCTTTCTGTATCGCTGATCCAACGTTGACCAAGTGTAAAAGGCATATGTGTTCGGCTCTATCTTTAATAAATTGCAGGCAATATTCAGCCACCACCTGAGAGGAGGCGGCGAGTGAATTTGGTCCAGGAATGGAAAGGGCGCTATGGTACTGGATGGCGGGACGTTAGTCACCTGTCAAAACAACCCCAGTTGCCCCGTCACTATTGTAGCAAAATCGTCGTCAACAAAGGGGAGAATTCCTTCGGCGACGGGGGCTAATTGTTTGGTGAGATAGTGATCGTAGTCGAGCGGCGACTGCTGATATGCCAGCGGCTCCGGGCCGTTGGTGGTCCAGACGTAGCGAATGCTGCCGCGCTGCTGGTACTGCTGCGGACGCCCTAACCGCACGTTCTGTTCATCAGCAAGGCGCGCAGCGCGCACGTGGGGCGGCACATTACGCTGATACTCTGCCAGTGGACGCCGCAGCTGCTTGCGATACACCAGCTGGTCGTCAAGCTCTCCGTTCATCAGCTTATCAATAGTTTCAAGGATAAAATCGCGGTACGGTTCGTTGCGGAAAATGCGCAGATACAGCGCCTGCTGGAACTGCTGCGCCAGCGGCGTCCAGTCGGTGCGCACGGTCTCCAGCCCTTTGTACAACATCCGCTGCGCGTCGCCCTCCTGAATCATCCCCGCATAGCGTTTCTTACTGCCGGTATCGGCGCCGCGGATGGTTGGCATCAGGAAGCGGCAGAAGTGGGTTTCAAACTCCAGCTCCAGCGTGCTGGTCAGGCCGCTTTTTTGCAGTTCATCGGCCCACCACTGGTTCACAAAATTCACCAGCGAGCGGCCAATCGTCGCCGCCTCTTCTTCACCGTGGGCACGTTTGAGCCAGACGAAGGTGGAGTCGGTGTCGCCGTAAATCACGTCATAGCCCTGAGACTCAATCAGCGCCCGGGTCTGGCGCATGATCGCGTGGCCGCGCATGGTGATCGACGATGCCAGCCGCGGATCGAAAAAGCGGCAGGCGCTGGTGCCCAGTACGCCATAGAAGGCGTTCATGATGATCTTCAGCGCCTGCGATAGCGGTTTGTTTTTATGCTGCTTGGCGTCATCGCGGGCGTGCCAGATCTGGCTGACGATCCCCGGCAGGCAGTGCTTATCGCGCGAAAACCAGGCGTCGAGGAAGCCTTCGGTGCTGTGTGCGGCGTCCGGATGCGCCATGCCTTCAATCAGCCCAACCGGGTCTATCAGGAACGAGCGGATGATCGACGGGTACAGGCTTTTGTAGTCGAGAACCAGTACGGAATCATACAGTCCGGGACGGGAGTCCATGACGTAGCCGCCGGGGCTGGCCTGCGGCGGCACTTCGCCCAGATTCGGCGCGACGTAGCCGAGGCGATGCATGCGCGGAAAATAGAGGTGGCTGAAGGCTGCCACCGAGCCGCCGTGCCGGTCTACCGCCAGCCCGTTGACCGTGGCGCGTTCAAGCAGGAACGGCATGATCTCGGTTTTGTGGAAAATGCGCGTGACCAGCTCGCAGTCTTTGAGGTTATAGGTGGCCAGCGCGGGCTTATCTTCGGCGAAACGGCGGTCAATTTCGTCCATCCGGTCCCACGGGTTATCGATGGCCTTACCTTCCCCCAGCAGCTTGCGGGCGACGTTTTCCAGCGAAAACGAAGTAAAGTTCCAGAAGGCGGATTTCAGCGCCTCGATACCGTCGATAATCAGCCGCCCTGTGGCCTGTGCGAAGAACACGCCGTTCTTAAAGCCGTGCTCGCGCCACTCCAGCTCGCTGCCGCCGCGGCCCAGCAGCAGCGGCACCTTATAGCGCTCGGCGCTTTTTTGCAGCACCCGCAGGTCAAACTGCACCACGTTCCAGCCAATCAGCACGTCCGGATCGTGCTGTGTAAACCAGGCGTTGAGCTTTTCCAGCAGCAGCGGGCGGCTGGCCACGTACTCAAGGTGAAAATCAACCGCCGGCGGCTGCTCCGGCGGGCTACCGAGCATATAGACGGTACGCTGCCCGCAGCCCTCCAGCCCGATGCAGTACAGTTCGCCGTGGCGGCTGGTTTCGATATCCAGCGACACCCATTTTAGCGGCGGGCGGTAATCCGGATTGGGCTTCATGCGGGCGTTCACCAGCGCGTTGCCGCGCGGCGTCCCCTCAACCCACACCGGTGCGGTGATAAAGCGCTCCATCAGGTAGCGCTCCGGCGGACGGATATCGGCTTCGTAGACGGTGACGCCGTTTTCGCGCAGCACTTTTTCCAGCCGCATCAGCTGGCGATGGGCGCGGCAGTACAGGCCGAAAACCGGCTGGCGGTGGAAGTCTTTGAGGGCGAGCGGTGCCAGGCGCACCCCGTTTTCGCCGTGCAGCAGGCGTTCAACCTGAGCGCGCTGGGCCTTGGGTATAAACGCCACCGACTCCTGCGGCGGCAGGGTAACCTGTAGCGGGCCGTTGTCAGTCGCTAGCCAGAACGTTAGCTCTGTACCTTGTGGGGTGTCCCGCCAGTGACGGGTGAGTAAGAAACCGGCTTGTGGCTGCGTCACGCGTGCTCTCATCAACAAAAAACCAGGCTTGAGTATAGCCTGGTTTTGATGTGAATGCTGGTGTTTTATACAGGTGTTGCCGGTAAGATCCCGGCGTCGGCTGCGCCTCGTCCGGGCTACTGCCCGTAATACGCTTTCGCGCCGTGCTTGCGTAAATAATGTTTGTCTAGCAGCGTCTGCTGCATCTCCGGTAACTGCGGCGCCAGTTGGCGGCAGAAGATGCCCATATAGGCGATCTCTTCCAGCACGATGGCGTTATGTACCGCGTCCTCGGCGTTTTTACCCCACGCAAACGGGCCGTGGGAGTGGACCAGCACGCCGGGCATCTGCGCCGGGTCGATACCGTTCTGGCGGAAGGTTTCGACGATCACCGCGCCGGTTTCCCATTCGTAGTCGCCGTTGATTTCCTCATCGGTCATCAGGCGCGTGCAGGGCACCGAGCCGTAAAAATAGTCGGCGTGGGTGGTACCGGTAGCGGGAATCGGCTGCCCGGCCTGCGCCCAGATGGTGGCGTGGCGCGAGTGGGTGTGCACAATGCCGCCGAGGGTCGGAAATGCCTGATACAGCAGACGGTGGGTGGGCGTATCGGAAGAGGGTTTTTTATTACCTTCCACGACTTCGCCGGTTTCGAGGCTGACCACCACCATATCTTCGGCGCTCATCACGCTGTAGTCGACGCCGGAGGGCTTAATCACCAGCACGCCGCGCTCGCGGTTGACGGCGCTGACGTTGCCCCAGGTCAGGGTGACCAGATTGTGTTTGGGCAGGGCCAGATTGGCTTCGAGTACCTGACGTTTAAGATCTTCTAGCATGTTAACTCCTGAATGCCGGATGGCGCTTCGCTTATCCGGCCTACGATGCTGGATTTCCCTCACCCCGGCCCTCTCCCGGAGGGAAAGGCGGGATCGGTTCCCTCTCCCCTGTGGGGAGAGGGTTAGGGTGAGGGGAAAGCGGCTTAGCGTTTAGACCCGTAATACACTTCGTTCCAGCGCAGCGCGTCTTTAAAGGCCGGCATGCGGGTGTCGTTGTCGATGACCGCAATCTCAATGTCGTGCAGCTCGGCGAACTGGCGCATATCGTCCAGCGTCAGCGCGTGGCTGAACACGGTGTGGTGCGCGCCGCCCGCCACAATCCACGCTTCAGAGGCGGTTTCGAGGCTCGGGTGCGCTTTCCACAGCGCGTTGGCCACCGGCAGCTTCGGCAGGTCGTGCGGGGTTTTCACGGTTTCGATGGTGTTAACCAGCAGACGATAGCGATCGCCAAGATCGATCATGCTGGCGACGATCGCCGGGCCGGTCTGGGTGTTGAAGATCAGACGCGCCGGATCGGCCTTGCCGCCGATGCCGAGGTGCTGGACGTCGAGCAGTGGTTTCTCTTCCACCGCGATAGACGGGCACACTTCCAGCATGTGCGAGCCGAGCACCAGGTCGTTACCCCCGTTGAAGTGGTAGGTATAGTCTTCCATAAAGGAGGTGCCGCCCTGTAGACCGGTCGACATCACTTTCATAATGCGAAGCAGGGCGGCGGTTTTCCAGTCGCCTTCGCCCGCAAAGCCGTAGCCCTGCTGCATCAGGCGCTGCACGGCGAGGCCCGGTAGCTGCTTCAGGCCGTGCAAATCTTCAAAGGTGGTGGTGAAGGCGTGGAAGCCGCCTTCTTCGAGGAAGCGTTTCATCCCCAGTTCGATACGCGCGGCGTCCAGCACGTTCTGGCGCTTGTCGCCGTTAACCTGGGTGGCTGCGGTGAAGCGGTAGCTGCTTTCGTACTCGTCGATCAGCGCGTTGATTTCGCCGTCGGTCACGGCGTTAACCACCTGCACCAGGTCGCCCACCGCCCAGGTGTTGACGGAGAAGCCGAATTTGATCTGCGCGGCGACTTTATCACCGTCGGTGACCGCCACTTCACGCATGTTGTCGCCAAAGCGGCACACTTTCAGCTGGCGGGTATCCAGTTTAGACACCGCCTGACGCATCCACGAACCGATACGCTCCTGCGCACGTTTGTCCTGCCAGTGGCCGGTGACCACGCTGTGCTGCTGACGCATGCGCGCGCCGATAAAGCCGAACTCGCGGCCGCCGTGCGCGGTCTGGTTCAGGTTCATGAAGTCCATATCGATGCTGTCCCACGGCAGGGAGGCGTTGAACTGGGTGTGGAACTGCAGCAGCGGTTTGTTGAGGATGGCCAGGCCGTTGATCCACATCTTCGCCGGGGAGAAGGTGTGCAGCCAGACGACCATACCGGCACACTTCTGGTCGTAGTTCGCGTCGCGGCAGATGGCGGTAATTTCATCCGGGCGGGTGCCCAGCGGCTTCAGCACCAGTTTGCACGGGAGCTTGCCTTCGGCGTTCAGCGCGTTAACCACGTGCTCCGCGTTTTGCGTCACCTGACGCAGCGTTTCCGGCCCATACAGGTGCTGGCTACCAATGACAAACCACACTTCATAATTATCAAAAACGGTCATATTCGTATCCTTTAATGAGTCAGGGCTGCGCGGGTAGCGGCGGTTTTTTCCGACGGAGCAGCAGGGAGATAATGGTGTTCGGCGCTTTCGGCCCATTGCTGGTAGCGCTGATAGAGTTCTTCAAAGCGTGCAGCCTGCGCCGGGCGCGGCTGTAAGGTGTGTTCGACGCGGCTGGCCATTTTGCCCTGCGCGGCCGGAATATCGGCGTAAACGTCAGCGGCGACGGCGGCGAAGATAGCAGCGCCCAACGCGCAGCACTGATCGGAGGCAACGATTTGCAGCGGGCGGTTTAATACGTCGCAGCAGGCCTGCATGATCACGCGGTTTTTACGCGCGATGCCGCCCAGCGCCATCACGTTGTTCACCGGAATACCCTGCTCGGTGAAGCACTCCATAATGGCGCGCGCGCCGAAGGCGGTGGCGGCAATCAGCCCGCCGAACAGCGCTGGCGCGTCGGTGGCGAGGTTCAGGTCGGTAATGACGCCTTTCAGACGCTGGTTGGCGTTCGGCGTGCGGCGGCCGTTAAACCAGTCGAGCACCACCGGCAGGTGGTCGAGCGACGGGTTAGCGGCCCAGGCTTCGGTCAACGCCGGTAGAAGCTGTTTCTGGCTAGCTTTGATCTGCTCTTTCAGCTCCGGATGCTGGGCGGCAAGCTGCTCCAGCGGCCAGCCAAGCACGCGGCCAAACCAGGCGTAGATATCGCCAAACGCGGACTGGCCCGCCTCCATGCCGATAAAGTTCGGCACCACGCTGCCGTCGACCTGGCCACAAATGCCTTTGACGGTGCGGTTGCCGACGCTCTGTTTGTCGGCAATCAGGATGTCGCAGGTTGAGGTGCCGATCACTTTCACCAGCGCATTAGGCTGCGCACCGGCGCCGACCGCGCCCATATGGCAGTCGAACGCGCCGCCGGAAATGGCGACCTGGGTGGAGAGGCCCAGACGTTCCGCCCATTCCGGCGTTAAGGTGCCGACCGGCACGTCGGCGGTCCAGGTTTCGGTAAACAGCGGGCAGGGCAGATGCTGGTTGAGGATCGGATCCAACTCGTCGAAGAACGATGCCGGCGGCAGGCCGCCCCAGCTTTCATGCCACAGGGATTTATGCCCGGCGCTACAGCGGCCGCGGCGGATATCCTGCGGGCGGGTGGTGCCGGACAGCAGCGCCGGAACCCAGTCGCACAGCTCAATCCACGAGGCGGCAGCCTGCGCCACGGCGCGGTCTTCGCGGGTGACGTGGAGAATTTTGGCCCAGAACCATTCGCTGGAGTAGATGCCGCCAATATAGCGGGAGTAGTCTTCTTTGCCCGGCTGGTGGCACAGGCGGGTGATGGCTTCCGCTTCTTCTACCGCAGTGTGATCTTTCCACAGCACGAACATGGCGTTCGGGTTGTCGGCGAACTCCTCTTTCAGCGCCAGCACGTTGCCGTCGGCGTCAATCGGCGCTGGGGTGGAGCCGGTACTGTCGACGCCAATCCCGACCACGTCCGCGCGCTGAGCGCTGGAAAGCTCGGCCAGCACACCCTTCAGCGCGGCTTCCATCGATTCAATATAGTCGCGCGGGTGGTGGCGGAAACGGTTGTTCGGCGCGTCGCAGAAACGCCCTTCCTGCCAGCGCGGATACCACTCAACGCTGGTCGCGATTTCTTCCCCCGTCGCGCAATCCACTGCCAGAGCGCGGACCGAGTCACTGCCAAAATCGAGGCCAATTGCGATTGCCATCGTGTTACTCCATCTCAAAGAATACGTGATAGTGAAACAGTAGATATCCCCGACAAAAACCGTCAGGCTGGAACCGCTAATCTTATGGACAATATTGCTGTGGCATCTCAAAGTGTGACGCCGTGCAAATAATCAATGTGGACTTTCCTGCCGTCTTTATAGACACTTCAGTTGTGGTTGTGAGTCGGTTTCTCTTGCGGGTTTGTTCTCTAAGTGCCTTGAAATAACAGAGTTGACAGCAGCACCGGTTCTGTTATTGATTGAGCGCGGCTGCCGTACCGATTAAAAGCCGAATATGGATAATTGGTTTCTTTAGATATCAGTGAGAGCGTGCAGAAATGGCTGAAATGCAAAACGATCCCCTGCTGCCTGGTTATTCCTTTAACGCCCACCTGGTGGCGGGGCTAACGCCGATTGAAGCCGGTGGCTACCTGGACTTTTTTATCGACCGGCCGCTGGGCATGAAAGGCTTCATTCTGAACCTGACGGTGCGTGGGGAAGGGGTGATTGAAAACCAGGGCAAACAGTTTGTCTGCCGTCAGGGCGATATGCTGCTGTTTCCGCCGGGTGAGATTCACCACTATGGCCGTCATCCGGACGCCAGCGAGTGGTATCACCAGTGGGTCTATTTCCGCCCGCGCGCCTACTGGCACGAGTGGCTGAACTGGCCCGCTATCGTGGCGCAAACCGGCTTTTATCGCCCGGATGAAGCGCACCAGGCGGAAATCTCCGAGCTGTTCGGCAAGATTATTGACGCCGGGCAGGGGGTCGGGCGCTATTCCGAACTGCTGGCGATTAATCTGCTTGAGCAACTGCTGCTGCGACGCATGGAAGCCATTAACGAATCGCTGCATCCGCCGATGGACAACCGCGTGCGCGACGCCTGCCAGTACATCAGCGATCACCTCTCCGATAGCCAGTTTGATATCGCCAGCGTTGCCCAGCACGTGTGCCTGTCGCCGTCGCGCCTGTCGCACCTTTTCCGCCAGCAGCTTGGGGTGAGCGTACTGAGCTGGCGCGAGGATCAGCGCATCAGCCAGGCCAAGCTGCTGCTCAGCACCACGCGAATGCCGATCGCCACCGTTGGGCGCAACGTCGGCTTTGAAGATCAGCTCTATTTCTCGCGGGTATTTAAAAAATGCACCGGTGCCAGCCCCAGCGAATTCCGCGCCGGGTGTGAATAAAAAGTAAAGAAAAGGAAATGCTGTGTGTCGGCTTTTGTCTTTGCCAGTAAACTATTTAGACAATTGATGGCTTGACGATGCAGAGGACGCTCTGGAGAATCCCTGCTTCGTTTTCAAACCGGGCACACTATGCAAGCATTTCTGGAACACTTTATTACGCAGTCCACCACCTATTCGCTGATTGCGGTGGCGCTGGTGGCGTTTCTGGAATCACTGGCGTTAGTGGGGCTGATTCTGCCGGGCACCGTGATGATGGCTGGCCTTGGCGCGCTTATCGGCAGCGGCGAGGTGAACTTCTGGCAGGCGTGGCTGGCGGGGATTGCGGGCTGTCTGCTGGGCGACTGGATCTCCTTCTGGCTGGGCTGGCGCTTTAAGAAGCCGCTGCATCGCTGGTCGTTTATGAAGAAAAACAAGGCACTGCTGGATAAAACCGAGCACGCGCTGCACCAGCACAGCATGTTTACCATTCTGGTTGGCCGCTTCGTCGGGCCGACGCGCCCGCTGGTGCCGATGGTCGCGGGTATGCTCGACCTGCCGGTGGCAAAATTTATTACCCCCAATATCATCGGCTGCCTGCTGTGGCCGCCGCTGTACTTCCTGCCGGGGATTCTGGCCGGGGCGGCGATTGATATTCCCGCCGATGAGAACAGCGCCAGCTTTAAGTGGCTGCTGCTGGCCGCGGCGCTGCTGCTGTGGCTGGGCGCGTGGCTAGGCTGGCGGCTATGGCGCAGCGCGAAGGAGAATCACGATCGCCTTAGCGCGCTGCTCACCCGCGGGCGTCTGCTCTGGCTGGCGCCGCTGATTCTGGGCATCGGCATGGTGGCGCTGGTCAGCGTGATTCGTCATCCGCTGATGCCGGTGTATATCGATATTTTGCGTAAGGTGGTGGGGCTGTAATGTGCCGTTATCCGGCATAACATTACGCACGAATGCCGAGCAGCGCGGACGCGCTGGCTTTCCCGCTTAATAACTGCTGCGTATCGCCATCCCAGGCGATACGCCCTTCCGCCACCACCATCGCCCGCTCCGCAATTCGCGCCGCGTCTTCAACGCTGTGCGACACCATCAGCAGCGTCAGATTCTGGCGCTGGCACACGTCGTCTACCAGCAGCAGCATCTCCTGACGCAGCGCCGGGTCGAGCGCGGAAAAGGGCTCATCAAGCAGCAGAATAGGCTGCTGACGCACCAGGCAGCGGGCCAGCGCGGCGCGCTGCCGCTGGCCGCCGGAGAGTTCGCCCGGCAGCCGCTCCAGCATCGATTCAATCCCCATCTGCCCGGCGATGACCTGTAGCCTGCGCTGCTGGTCGGCGTTGAGCTTCAGGCGCGGGCTCATCCCCAGTCCGATATTCTGGCGCACCGTCAGGTGGCTGAAGAGATTGTTTTCCTGAAACAGCATCGACACCGGGCGCTGCGACGGCGGCGTGGTGGTGTGTACGCGGCCTTCCAGCATGATGGTGCCGCTGTCCGGCGTTAAAAAACCGGCGATTAAATTCAGCAGCGTGGATTTACCCGCGCCGCTCGGGCCGAGGACCGCGATTTTTTCGCCCTGCGCAATCGTGGCGCTAAAGCGCATCGGCAGGTGCTGATACAGCCAGGTCACATCATTCAGTTTTAGCATGGCGTCCGGGTAACTTTTCAATCACGGTAAATAACAGGAAGCAGAGCAGCAGCAGAATCAGCGCGGTCACCGCGCCGTCCTGGCTGCGGTAGGCGCCAATCTGCTGGTAGAGATAAAACGGCAGGGTGCGGAAATTCTCGTTGCCGAACAGCGCCACCACGCCGAAATCGCCGATCGACAGCACGCAGGCAAAGGCCAGCGCCTGCGCCAGCGGGCGCTTCAGGGCGCGCAGTTCCACCACCCGCAGGCGGTTAAAACCGGAGAGCCCGAGTGAATCACACAGCGTGCTGTAGCGCGCGGTAATATCGCGCATCGGCGTTTCCAGCACCTTCAGCGCGTAGGGCACCGCCATCAGCGCGTTGGTGAAGATCACGATCCCGTCAGCGGAGTCGGGCAGGCCGACGGTGTTGTTAAGCAGCAGGAAGAAGCCGGTGGCCAGCACGATGCCCGGCATGGCAAGAATCAGCATCCCGCTCAGCTCCATCGTCTGCCCAGCCAGCGGCTGGTTGCGGGCCCGCAGCTCGCGGCTGCTCCACAGCAGCATCATGGTCAGCATAACGCAAAGCAACCCGGCGGCGAGAGCAATACGCAGCGACGTACCCAGCGCCTGCCATAAAATCGGCTGGCGAAAGACGGAGAGCATCGACGGATGAATGCCGTCCACCACCACCGCCAGCAGCGGCGGCAGCAGTAACAGCAGCGTTAGTAGGATCAGCGCGGCGTCGGCGATGCGGCTGTGCCAGCGATCGTCCGGGTCGCGCCAGCCCTGAACCTGGGTATTGCCGACGGCGATGGCGCGACTCATGCGCTGGCTAAGCAGCACCAGCGCCAGGCAGCAGGTCATCTGAATCAGCGCCAGCATCGCCGCTCGCGCCGGATCGTAGTCGAAGTTCAGCGCCTGGTAGATCGCCAGCTCAATGGTGGTGGCGGAAGGCCCGCCCCCCAGCGACAGCACGGTGGCGAAGCTGGCGAAGCACAGCATGAAAATCAGCGTGGCGATGGGCAGAATCTGTCGCCGCATCCACGGCCATTCCACGTAGCGGAAAAACGGATAGCCGCGCATCCCAAGCTGGGCGGCCAGCTGGCGCTGCTCGCCGGGGATCTGTTCCAGCGCCTGCAACAGCAGGCGGGTGGCCATCGGCATGTTGAAAAAGACGTGCGCCAGCAAAATGCCCTGCAGGCCGTAGGGGGAAAACGTCCACTGCCAGCCGAGCCAGGCGTACAGCTGCGCCAGCCATCCCTGACGACCGTAAACGGTAAGAATGCCAAATACCGCGACCAGCACCGGCAGGATCAGCGTCATGGCGCACAGGCGCAGCAGCAGCTGACGGCCGGGGAAACGCCGTCGGTACAGCGCGCGGGCGAGAAAAATCGCCGGTATGACCGACAGCAGCGCCGAGAGAAACGCCTGCCAGAAGGAGAAGCGCACCACGTGCCACAGGTAGCTATCGCCGAGCAGCGTTGACCACGACGTTTCGGGTGCGTTGAGCCACAGCGCCAGAAATGCCGCCAGGGCGACGGCCACCATCAGCGCGGTGGCCGTCAGCCCTGGGTAGAGCCAACCGGGGATTAGCGGCTGGCGGCGCGGAGCCATGTATTAATCCAGTTTTGACGTTCGCTGGCGACCTGCTGCGGCGTGAACTCGAGCGCGGTCTGCGGTTTCACCAAGCCGTTAAAGCCTTCCGGCAGGGTGACCTGAGTGACCGGATACATCCAGTTGCCGGTGGCGATAGTGTTCTGGAAACCCGGAGAAACCATAAAGTTGAGGAACTGGTCCGCCAGCTTTTGCTGCTTGCTGGCGGCGGTTTTCGCCGCCACTTCCACCTGCTGGTAGTGGCCTTCGGCAAACGGCGCCGCCGCGTAGTTGTCTTTCTTCTCTTCGATGATGTGATAGGCCGGCGAGGTGGTGTAGCTCAGCACCAGGTCACCTTCGCCTTTCAGGAACAGGCCGTAGGCTTCGCTCCAGCCTTTGGTGACGGTAACGGTTTTTGCCGCCAGTTTCTGCCAGGCTTCCGGCGCTTTATCGCCGTACACTTTTTGCATCCACAGCAGCAGGCCCAGGCCCGGCGTACTGGTGCGCGGATCCTGGTAGATAACGCGCCATTTTTGAGCGCTTTCAACCAGCTCTTTCAGGCTTTTCGGCGGGTTTTTCAGCTTGTTTTTGTCGTAGACGAAGGCGAAGTAGCCGTAGTCGAACGGCACGAAGGTGTCGTTGGTCCAGCCGCCCGGCACGTTCACCGCGCTGGCCGGTACGTTGCTTTTGGCAAACAGTTTGGTGTCGGTCGCCGCCTGCAGCAGGTTGTTATCCAGCCCCAGCACCACGTCCGCTTTGCTGTTTTTCCCTTCCATCCGCAGACGGTTGAGCAACGAGACGCCGTCTTCCAGCGCCACGAACTTCAGCTCGCAGCCGCAGTCGGCTTCAAACGCTTTTTTCACCGCCGGGCCTGGGCCCCAGTCGGCGGCGAAGGAGTCGTAGGTGTAGACCGTCAGGACGGGTTTAGCGAACGCTGGCGCGGCAGCCAGCACCAGCAGGGGAAGTAATTTTTTGAGCACTTTGCACCTCAGTAAATGGGTGGCAAAGGATTTTGAGATAGCCTCAAATCCCTTCGCCGGGATTATCCGGATCAGGTTCGACGGGTCTCTCTCAGCCACGCATTTCACGCAGCACCCCGTTGAGAACGGCACATTGTAATGATTACGTGAATAAATCAAAAGCCCTATGGATTCGGCGGCGCAAACCACGCGGATTTAAAGTCAAACCAGCCCAGCGTATTCATCCGCACTCCGCGCATACTGCGCTGGCCTTGCAGCATCAGCCAGTGGTGAATCAGCGGCACGACGCACTGATTGGCCAGCAGCTGCTGGCACCAGTCGGCCTGCGGCAGGTCGCCCGCTCGCCAGCGCTGCGCGTCCTGCTCCCAGTCGATAGGAATACAGTGGCGAATCAGCGGTACTTCATACAGATAGGCGAACAGCGAAAAATCCAGCGGCAGGGTGAAGTTGGCGCTGTTGAGCCAGATATCGCTGACCTCCTCGCCGCGGTGCCATTCGTCGTAGTCCACTTCCTGAATGTTGAGTTTGACATGATGTTCGGCCAGCAGGGCTTCCATAATCTGGCCGATGGTCCGGTGCTCGACGTGATCCCGATAATAGGTGAGGGTGACGGACTCCAGCCCGGCCGGTTTTTCACAGGCGCGGCTGCGCGCGTGGTGCCAGCGCGGCAGCAGGCCGTAGGCCGGGAACCAGTGGCTCTGATGCTGCTCGCCCGCGCGGTACAGCAGATTATTGGGATGAAACACGTGGCTCAGCCACTGGCGTACCGTCGGGTTGCTGCCCAGCCTGCTGCGGGCATCGAACAGCAGGTAGTAGCAGCCTTCTTCCAGCCGGCTCTCGACCGCTTTTTCGCTCTGGGTCGACCCCTCCAGCGTCAAGCCGCCGTTCGGCTCCTCGCTGATTTCCGGCAGTACCCAGACGTTAACTTCGTCAATCAGCGCCCGGAAGCCAAAATAATCGTCAAAAGCGAGGATCTTCAGCTGGTTAAGGTTGTTGCGCGCGACCGCGTACGGCCCGGTGCCCACCGGCATGCGCGAGAAATCAGGCAGCGTTTGCCACTCACGCGGCAGGATCATCGCCGACACCTGGCTCAGCAGCCACGGCAGCCAGCGGTCGGCTTCCGCCAGATGCACGTCCAGCACCCAGGCGGTGGGAGAGTGGATCTGCGTGATGTTGGAAAACAGCGGCAGCGTCATGCTGCGCTCCAGCGAGGTGATGACGTCTTCCATCTCCAGTTCGCGTCCGTGATGAAAATGGATGCCGGGACGCAAATAAAATCGCCAGTGTAAGGGGGAAATTTCCTGCCAATGGTGTGCAATATCGGCTTCCAGTTCCCCATTTGCCTCATTTACCCGCGTTAAGGCGTTGAAAATCTGCCGGGCGATGTGGGTTTCCGAGCGCCGGAGCGCGGTTCCCGGCAGCAGGTTGTGCATCGGGCGATAGTAAAGCACCCGCAGAATGTGCCGCCCCTGGCGGAAACTGCGCCCGAGATGCGACACCAGCATCTGGCGTACCGCCGCTTTATCGCCGACCAGCTGGACCAGCTGATCGATCCGATCCTGCTCCAGCAGATCCTCCGCACGCTGCTGCTGTAGCGCCAGCCCGGTATAGAGGAACGTGAGCCTGGAACGCTTGCCGCGCCCGGCCTCCGCCTCCCAGGTGAGCCAGCCGCGCGCCTCCATGGTGTTGAGTAATGTCCGCATATGGCGGCGTGAACAGCTCAGCAGCGCCGCCAGATCGTTAAGCGTCGTCTCCTGCGATTTTCCCTCGCAGCACTGCCATAAACGGATGAACTGCTGCTGTAGGCGACCTGAAGGCATAAAAGGGGAACTCCTGATAAAAACTCAGCAATTTATTAATCCCTATATTAGGCCAATAATGGATTTCGATGAAGCGAGGAGGTGTCTATGACGAGGTCTACCATCCATCAGTTTTACCAGCGTTATTTCGCAGCGACCAAAAATGTTTCCTGGCTGGCCCGCCAGGCGACGGCACAGCGGCTTGAAGTGCTGAACTCTCTGATGCAGTGGGAAGTTACGAAATCGGCCTCTGAGCATTAATTCGCCTAATCATGTGTGACTGAGTATTTGCCAGCAGGTATTATCTGCTGGCTTTTTTTATTCTTTCGCGTGCTTAAAGGATTTCACATGCTCTGGTTAATGACGATGGGACGACGTCTCAACGGTGTATACGCCGCTTTTATGCTGGTGGCATTTATGATGGGCGTAGCGGGAGCGCTACAGGCGCCGACGCTGAGCCTGTTTCTCAGCCGTGAAGTGGGCGTCCAGCCGTTCTGGGTCGGCCTGTTTTACACCGTTAACGCGATCGCCGGGATTGCGGGAAGCCTGGCGCTGGCCAGGCGATCCGACAGCCGGGGCGACCGACGCAAGCTGATCATGTTTTGCTGCCTGATGGCGGTAGGTAACGCGCTGCTGTTTGCCTTCAACCGCCACTACCTGACGCTGATTACCTGCGGCGTGATGCTGGCATCCATCGCCAACGCCGCGATGCCGCAGCTGTTTGCGCTCGCCCGTGAGTACGCCGACAGCTCGGCGCGCGAGGTGGTGATGTTTAGCTCGGTGATGCGTGCCCAGCTGTCGCTGGCGTGGGTGATTGGCCCGCCGCTGGCGTTTATGCTGGCGCTGAACTACGGCTTTACCGCCATGTTTGCCATCGCGGCGGGCATTTTCGCCATCAGCCTGACGCTGATTGCGCTCACGCTCCCTTCGGTGGCGCGGGTCGAGCAGCCCGCGGACGTCGTGCAGAATCAGATTAGCGGCTGGAAAGACGGCAACGTGCGGATGCTGTTTATCGCTTCAACGCTGATGTGGACCTGTAACACCATGTATATCATCGACATGCCGCTGTGGATCAGCAGCGATCTCGGCCTGCCTGACAGCCTGGCGGGGATCCTGATGGGCACCGCCGCCGGGCTGGAAATTCCGGCGATGATCCTGGCGGGCTACTACGTGAAGCACTTTGGTAAGCGCCGGATGATGGTCACCGCGGTGGCCGCCGGGGTGCTGTTCTACGTCGGGCTGATCTTCTTCCACAGCCATACCGCGCTGCTGATATTACAGCTGTTTAACGCGGTGTTTATCGGTATCGTCGCCGGGATTGGCATGCTGTGGTTCCAGGATCTGATGCCGGGTCGCGCCGGGGCGGCGACCACGCTGTTTACCAACAGCATTTCGACCGGGGTGATCCTGGCCGGGATTGTGCAGGGCGCGCTGGCGCAGAGCTTTGGCCACTTCTCGGTGTACTGGGTGATTGCCGGGATTTCGGTGGTAACGCTGGCGATGACGGCGCGGGTTAAGGACGTCTAACACGCGCTGAGGCTTTTTCGGCATCATTGTGCCTGGCTGGGCTACGTGCCTGGCCAGCGCTGTTCCTCTCTTTCTCATCTTGCAAGTAAATGCAAACCTGATCACATAACGATCATTTTCCCCTTCCAGGATCTTCTTTTTTCTACTGTTACGCGCATACAGTTACGCGTAACAGTTATCAAAAAAAGGAGTTTTTTAATGAAAAACCTATTCGACCTGAGCGGTAAACGCGCGCTGATTACCGGCTCCGCGCAGGGTATTGGCAACCTGCTGGCCAGCGGTCTGGCGGCGCACGGCGCGGAAATTGTGATTAATGACATCACCCAGCAGCGGGCGCAGGCGGCGGCGGACAAGCTGGTGGCCGAGGGCTATCGCGCGGTTGGTTACGGTTTTGACGTCACTAATGGGGAAGAGGTGGCGCGCGCCATCGCGCAAATCGAAAGGGAAGTGGGTGCCATTGATATTTTGATTAACAACGCCGGTATCCAGCGTCGTTATCCTTTCACTGAATTCCCGGAAGCGGAGTGGGACAAAGTGATTGATGTAAACCAGAAATCGGTCTTTCTGGTGTCACAGCAGGTTTCCCGCTACATGGTGCAACGCCGCCGCGGGAAGATTATTAATATCTGCTCGATGCAGAGCGAGTTAGGCCGCAAAACCATTACTCCGTACGCGGCGTCAAAAGGCGCGGTCAAAATGTTAACCCGTGGGATGTGCGTGGAACTGGCGGAATACAATATTCAGGTCAACGGCATTGCCCCCGGTTATTTCGCCACGGAGATGACCACCGCGCTGGTCAACGATGAGGCGTTCTCCGCCTGGCTGTTCCAGCGCACGCCCGCCGCCCGCTGGGGTAATCCGGAAGAGCTGATTGGCGCGGCGGTGTATCTTGCCGCACCGGCCTCTGACTTTGTTAATGGACATCTTCTGTTTGTCGACGGCGGCATGCTGGCCGCGGTCTGAACCATAATGGGCCGCAACGCGCGGCCTGAAAGATAAAACAATAATCCAAGGAGTGAGTATGAATATGCTCGCAAAACTGCCGGCGCGTCGCTGGTGGTATTTAATGCCGATTATTTTTATTACCTACAGCTTAGCTTATCTCGACCGCGCCAATTACGGCTTTGCAGCTGCCGCCGGTATTGAACATGATTTAGGAATTACTCAGGGAACCGCATCGTTAATTGGCGCGCTGTTCTTCCTGGGCTATTTCTTCTTCCAGGTGCCGGGCGCGATGTATGCCGTCAAGCATAGCGTGCGCAAAATGATCTTTTGCAGCCTGATCCTTTGGGGGCTCTGCGCCGCGGCGACCGGTTTTGTGAGTAACATTCCCACGCTGATGGCGATCCGCTTTATTCTTGGGATCGTCGAGGCGGCGGTGATGCCCGCGATGCTGATTTATATCAGCAACTGGTTTACCAAAACCGAACGTTCGCGCGCCAATACCTTTTTGATCCTCGGTAACCCGGTGACGGTGCTGTGGATGTCGATTGTCTCCGGCTATCTGATTGAAGCCTGGGGCTGGCGTGAAATGTTTATTTTCGAAGGCATTCCGGCGGTGATTTGGGCGTTCTGCTGGGTGATTCTGGTGCGTGATAAACCGGCGGATGCCGGTTGGTTAAGCGCGCAGGAGAAAGAGGCGTTACAGCAGGCGATGGATCGTGAGCAGCGCGATATCAAGCCGATGCGTAACTACGGTGAAGCAATGCGTTCACGCAGCGTGATTATGCTCTGCGCGGTGCATGCGCTGTGGAGCATCGGCGTGTATGGCTTCATGATGTGGATGCCGTCGATTCTGAAAAACGCAGCGCAGATGGATATCGTGGCGGTCGGCTGGCTGGCGGCGGTGCCGTATCTGGCGGCAATCTGCCTGATGCTGACCGTCTCCTGGCTGTCCGATAAGTTCCAGAACCGTAAGCTGTTTATCTGGCCGCTGCTGTTGATTGCCGCTATTGCCTTCTTTGCTTCGTGGATGTTGGGTAATCAGTCTTTCTGGCTCTCCTACGCGCTGCTGGTCGTGGCTGCCGCCTGTATGTATGCGCCTTACGGGCCGTTCTTCGCGCTGATCCCTGAACTGTTGCCGCGCAACGTCTCCGGCGTGTCGATGGGGATGATCAACAGCTTCGGCGCGCTGGGCGCATTCCTCGGCGCGTGGCTGGTGGGTTATCTCAACGGCGTGACCGGCGGGCCGGGCGTCTCCTACACCTTTATGGCGATTGCCCTGCTGGCATCGGTGGTGCTGATGTACTGCGTTCGCGCGCAAAATGAAACCATGTCGCCGTCGGCTGAGATGGCTACGCGTTAAGGTTGAGCGAGGAGTGCAGTCGCTAACCGGCTGTGATAAGGTTCTCTGCGAGCATAATGGGCTGTTGGTCGTAGAGAACCTCATGAAAAACAATCGGATGACATTACAGGATATTGCCGCGCTGGCCGGGCTGAATAAGATGACGGTCAGCCGTTATCTGCGCGACCCCAATCAGGTGTCGCAGCGTAGCCGTGAATTGATTTCGAAAGTCATGGAAGAGAACAACTACATTCCCAACCGCGCCCCGGAAATTCTGCTCAACGCCCGCAGCAAAACCATCGGCGTGCTGATCCCTTCGTTCCGTAATCAGATCTTTGCCGACGTGCTGGCGGGGATTGAATCCGTCACCTCGGCCAGCCAGTACCAGACGCTGATCGCCAACTACGAATATGACGCCGAGCGTGAAGAGCGCGAGGTGCTGAATCTGCTCTCCTACAATATCGACGGTCTGATCCTCACGGGAAAACTGCATACCGAACGGATGGTGCAGTACGTGCGCGCCAGCGGCGTTCCGGTGGCAGAACTGATGGATATTAGCGGCCAGTATCTGGATATCCAGGTGGGCTTTGATAACGAAAAAGCGGCGTACGAAATGACGCAGGCCTTTATCGACAGCGGTAAACGCAGCATTGCGTTCTTTGGTTCGATGGATGACCCCCGCGACCTTAGCCGTTATCGTGGCGCCGAGAAGGCGCTGGCGGCACAGGGGCTTGAAGCCTATCATCTGGCGCCGAAAACCATCTCTTCGGTGGCACTGGGGCGCAAAATGTTCCAGCAGGCGATGGCGGAAAAACCGGAGATTGACGCTATTTTCTGCACCAACGATGACCTGGCGGTTGGCGTGCTGCTGGAGTGTCAGGCGCAGCAGTTCGACGTGCCGGGGAAAATGGCGATTGCCGGTTTCCACGGGCTGGAAATAGGCCGCGCACGGCTGCAAAAAATTGCCAGCGTGATTACGCCGCGCTTTGAGATTGGCAAAACGGCAGCGGATATTCTGATTAAGCGTTTGAACGGTAAAGATGCGCCGGGCAGCGTTAACCTCGGTTACCAAATCTATTACGGCGATACGCTGTAGGCGGGAAGAAGAGGCTGGCCACCGTGCGGTGACCAGCGGGAGAGATTACTGCATAAACGCCGGCTGTTTATTCTCGTAGGCCGAGATAGCGTCTTCGTGCTGCAAGGTCAGGCCGATGCTGTCCAGCCCGTTGAGCATGCAGTGGCGGCGGAAGTCGTCGATTTTAAAGCTGTACGACTTATCGCCTGCTTTCACCACCTGGGCTTCCAGATCCACTTCAAATTTAATGCCCGGGTTGGCTTTCACCAGCGCGAACATTTCATCCACCTGCGCATCGCTCAGGGTCACCGGCAGCAGCTGGTTGTTGAAGCTGTTGCCGTAGAAGATATCGGCGAAGCTTGGGGCAATGACCACTTTAAAACCGTAGTCGGTCAGCGCCCACGGCGCGTGCTCACGGGATGAGCCGCAGCCGAAGTTTTCACGCGCCAGCAGAATGGACGCCCCTTTGTATTCCGGGAAGTTCAGTACGAACGCCGGGTTCGGCTGCTCGCCTTTATCGTCGAGGAAGCGCCAGTCGTTAAACAGGTGCGCGCCAAAGCCGGTGCGGGTCACTTTCTGCAAAAACTGTTTCGGGATGATGGCATCGGTATCGACGTTCGCGGCATCCAGCGGCACCACCAGTCCCGTATGTTGGGTAAATTTCTCTGCCATGATGGTTTCCTTATTTGATGCTACGAATGTCGGCGAAATGGCCGGTGACCGCGGCCGCTGCCGCCATCGCCGGGCTGACCAGGTGCGTACGGCCACCGCGGCCCTGACGGCCTTCAAAGTTACGGTTGCTGGTGGACGCGCAGCGCTCGCCCGGCTCTAAGCGGTCGTTGTTCATCGCCAGGCACATGGAGCAGCCCGGCAGACGCCATTCAAAACCGGCTTCGATAAAGATCTTATCCAGACCTTCAGCTTCCGCCTGCGCTTTCACCGGGCCGGAGCCTGGCACCACCAGCGCCTGCACGCCCGGCGCCACTTTACGGCCCTTGGCGATTTCCGCCGCCGCGCGCAGATCTTCGATACGCGAGTTGGTACAGGATCCGATAAACACTTTGTCGATCGCCACGTCGGTCAGCGGGATCCCCGGCGTCAGGCCCATATAGGCCAACGCTTTTTCGGCGCTGGCGCGTTCAACCGGATCGCTGAAGGACGCCGGATCCGGAATGTTGTCATTCACGGAGATAACCTGGCCCGGGTTGGTGCCCCAGGTGACCTGCGGCGCAATCTCTTCCGCTTGCAGAGTGACAACGCTATCAAAGGTCGCACCGTCGTCGGTTTTCAGGGTTTTCCAGTACGCTACCGCATCGGTAAAATCTTTGCCCTTCGGCGCGTGCAGACGGCCTTCCACATAGTTGAAGGTGGTTTCGTCCGGCGCGACCAGGCCCGCTTTCGCGCCCAGTTCAATCGCCATGTTGCACAGGGTCATGCGGCCTTCCATGCTCAGGTCGCGAATCGCCTGGCCGCAGAACTCCACCACGTGCCCGGTGCCGCCGGCGCTGCCGGTTTTACCGATAATCGCCAGCACGATGTCTTTAGCGGTGATGCCCGGCGCGGCTTTGCCGTTCACTTCAATCTTCATGGTTTTGGCACGGCCCTGTTTCAGGGTCTGGGTCGCCAGCACGTGCTCCACTTCAGAGGTGCCGATACCGAACGCCAGCGCGCCAAACGCGCCGTGGGTGGCGGTGTGGGAGTCGCCGCAGACGATGGTCATCCCCGGCAGGGTGACGCCCTGTTCCGGTCCCATCACGTGCACGATGCCCTGGTACGGGTGGTTCAGGTCATACAGCTCAACGCCAAACTCGTTGCAGTTCTTAATCAGCTCCTGCATCTGGATACGCGCCATCTCGCCGGAGGCGTTGATGTCTTTGGTCTGCGTGGAGACGTTGTGATCCATGGTGGCGAAGGTTTTACCCGGCTGACGTACCGGGCGGTTGTGCGCGCGCAGGCCGTCAAACGCCTGCGGCGAGGTGACTTCGTGCACCAGATGGCGGTCGATGTACAGCAGCGGCGTTTCGTTCGGCGCTTCATAGACCACGTGGGCATCAAACAACTTTTCGTATAAGGTCTTCGCCATGGTTACACCCCTTCGGCAACATAGCGGGCAATGATATCGCCCATTTCATCGGTGCTGACCGCCGCGCCGCCGCGGGCTAAATCACTGGTACGTACGCCTTCTTCCAGCGCGCGGTTGATGGCGCTTTCAATGGCGGTGGCCGCGTCGTTGGCGTCCAGGCTGTAGCGCAGTAACAGCGCCAGCGACAGGATCTGCGCCACCGGGTTGGCGATATTCTTGCCGGCGATATCCGGCGCGGAGCCGCCCGCAGGTTCATACAGGCCAAAGCCTTCTTCGTTCAGGCTGGCGGACGGCAGCATGCCCATCGAGCCGGTGATCATCGCGCACTCGTCGGAGAGGATGTCGCCGAACAGGTTCGAACACAGTACGACGTCAAACTGCGATGGGTCTTTAATCAGCTGCATGGTGGCGTTGTCGATGTACATGTGCGCCAGCTCAACGTCCGCATACTCTTTACCAATTTCGCTGACGATTTCACGCCACAGAATGGACGATTGCAGCACGTTGGATTTATCAATCGAGGTCACTTTGTGACGACGCTTGCGTGCGGATTCAAAGGCGATGCGAGCAATACGCTCGATCTCAAAGCGATGATACACCTCGGTATCAAACGCTTTCTCGTGCTGGCCGCTGCCTTCGCGGCCCTTCGGCTGTCCGAAGTAGATGCCGCCGGTCAGTTCGCGGACGCACAGGATGTCGAAGCCGTTAGCCGCGATGTCCGCGCGCAGCGGGCAGAACTCTTCCAGCCCCTGGTACAGCTTCGCCGGACGCAGGTTGCTGAACAGCTTGAAGTGTTTACGCAGCGGCAGCAGCGCGCCGCGCTCCGGCTGCTGGTTCGGCGGCAGGTTTTCCCATTTCGGGCCGCCGACGGAGCCAAACAGAATGGCATCGGCCTGGTCGCAGCCGTCTACCGTTGCCTGCGGCAGCGGTTCGCCGTGGCGGTCGATAGCAATGCCGCCGACGTCGTAGTGGCTGGTGGTAATGCGCATATCAAAACGTTGACGCACGGCTTCCAGGACTTTCAATGCCTGTGCCATCACTTCCGGGCCAATACCGTCACCTGGTAACACAGCAATATGATAATTCTTCGACATCACACGGTTTCCTTGTTGTTTTCTTTATTCTTAGTTTTGCGTTGCAATTCTTTTTCAACTTCGGCAGCGCGCCAGATGTTGTTCAGCACGTGCACCATCGCTTTGGCGGAGGATTCGACGATATCCGTCGCCAGGCCCACGCCGTGGAAGCGGCGGCCGTTGTAGTTCACCACGATATCCACCTGGCCCAGCGCGTCTTTGCCCTGGCCTTTGGCGTTCAGATCGTATTTGACCAGTTCGACGTCATAGCCGGTGATACGGTTAATGGCCTGGTAGATGGCGTCGACCGGGCCGTTACCGTTCGCTGCTTCGGCTTTGGTTTCTTCACCGCAGGCCAGCTTCACGGACGCAGTGGCGATATCGCTGGAGCCGGACTGCACGCTGAAGTAGTCCAGACGGAAATGCTCCGGCTCTTCCTGCTGCTTGTTGATGAACGCCAGCGCTTCCAGGTCGTAATCGAATACCTGGCCTTTTTTGTCCGCCAGCTTCAGGAACGCGTCGTACAGGTGGTCCATGTTGTAATCGGTATCTTTGTAGCCCATCTCTTCCATACGGTGCTTCACGGCAGCGCGGCCAGAACGGGAGGTCAGGTTCAACTGCACCTGGTTCAGGCCGATAGATTCCGGTGTCATGATTTCGTAGTTTTCGCGGTTCTTCAGCACGCCGTCCTGGTGGATACCGGAAGAGTGGGCGAAAGCGCCGGTACCGACGATGGCTTTGTTAGCCGGGATCGGCATGTTGCAGATCTGACTGACGGTCTGACTGGTACGCCAGATTTCGTTGTGGTTGATGCGCGTCTGCACGTTCATGATGTCTTTGCGCACTTTGATCGCCATGATGACTTCTTCCAGCGAGCAGTTACCCGCGCGCTCGCCGATGCCGTTCATCGCGCCTTCCACCTGGCGTGCGCCTGCGTGGACCGCGGCCAGCGAGTTACCCACCGCCATGCCCAGGTCGTCGTGGGTGTGAACGGAGATAATCGCTTTGTCGATATTCGGCACGCGTTCATACAGGCCGGTAATGATGTTGGAGAACTCGAACGGCAGGGTATAGCCGACGGTGTCCGGGATGTTGATGGTGGTGGCGCCCGCGTTGATGGCGGCTTCGACCACGCGCGCCAGCTGATCGATTGGCGTACGGCCGGCATCTTCACAGGAGAACTCGACGTCGTCGGTGTAGTTACGCGCCCGCTTCACCATATAGACCGCACGCTCAATCACTTCGTCCAGGGTGCTGCGCAGCTTGGTGGCGATGTGCATCGGCGAGGTGGCAATAAAGGTATGAATACGGAAGGCCTCCGCCACTTTCAGCGATTCGGCCGCGACATCGATATCCTGCTCTACGCAGCGAGCCAGCGCGCAGACGCGGCTGTTTTTAATGTTGCGCGCGATGGTCTGTACGGATTCGAAATCGCCCGGAGAAGAGACCGGAAACCCGACTTCCATCACGTCAACGCCCATACGCTCGAGGGCGAAAGCAATCTGCAGCTTCTCTTTAACGCTCAGGCTTGCCTGTAATGCCTGTTCACCATCACGTAAGGTCGTATCAAAAATAATGACTTGCTGGCTCATGGTTTAGGTCCTTGGTTAACTTGGGGCGCCTTGCAACGAGCATAAAAAAACCCGCGCAGTGGCGCGGGTTTATAGTTTTACTGATGATGACTAACGCTGAACGTCGCACACCAGCCTACCGCGCACAGAAGAGGCGTTTAGTAGTAGTAGGCCGTTGAAGCGAGTGGTGCGGAACATGTCATCATTCTCCAGATGAATTCGATATGCTTTTAGTGGTACTGGATATGCTTTCTGATGTCAACCCTGAAGGGAGAAAAGAGGACGCTTTGGTCAGGCAGAATGACCGAGTGAATTAGCTAATTGTGCTGACGAATGTCTCACTTTATAGTTGAACGTGCGTTTTGCTAATTCACGATTTTAATATTTTGTCGCATTTAAACACGAATCATCGTAAACGTTCATGCCTTTGTCACTTCTGAATGCGACATCTATCATTATGATAATATTGGATTAATTTTTTAATGCACCTGCGCCTGTGAATATAAAATGACGAATGCTGATGCAAAAATGTTAATTCTTGAATGGTGGGAAATAAAACAATTTTATAAAACCTCTTTTTTTCGGTCTTTTTCTGTCTGTTGTGTATTCGTACGATCTATGGGTAAACTATATGTCATTAGTTTGGTGATATAAATGAGAGCGACTTTTATTCTATAAAAGACTCTCTTCTGCATCTTTATATATTCCTATTTTTATTGAATTCTCTTTCTTGGATTTTATATGCATGGTAAATCATATAGCTTCAACATATTATTGCGAAGTCGCAAAGGGAGTTTTGTATGACAATGGAGTCTGAGAACGTTATTAGCGCGCCGGAGAAGCAGCGAGTATCAACGAATGAAACAACCAAACCGCAGCTGCGAATGGTTGATTTAAATTTATTGACCGTATTCGATGCGGTGATGCAGGAGCAAAATATTACCCGCGCCGCGCATATGCTGGGGATGTCACAGCCGGCGGTCAGCAATGCCGTAGCCCGTCTGAAGGTGATGTTTAACGACGAACTGTTTGTTCGTTACGGTCGCGGCATCCAGCCTACCGCCCGCGCGTTCCAGCTGTTTGGCTCCATTCGTCAGGCGCTACAGCTGGTGCAAAATGAACTGCCAGGCTCAGGTTTTGAACCGTTAAGCAGCGAGCGGGTATTTAATCTGTGCGTTTGCAGCCCGCTGGATAATTATCTGACCTCTATCATCTTAAATAAGGTGAATGAAGTCGCGCCACATATTCACATGGTGTTTAAGTCATCCTTAAATCAGAATACAGAACATCAGCTGCGTTATCAGGAAATTGAGTTTGTCCTGGGCTATGAAGAGTTCCGTCGCCCGGAATTTGCCTGCGTCCCATTATTTAATGACGAAATGGTTCTGGTGGCCAGTAAGAATCATCCGCGAATGTGTGGTCTGGTTTCGGAATCGGAACTTTATAAGGAAGAGCACGCGGTGGTTTCATTGGATCGCTACGCTTCATTTAGCCAGCCGTGGTACGACTCGGTGGATAAACAAAGCCGCATTGCCTATCAGGGGATGGCGCTGGTCAGCGTATTAAATGTGGTTTCCCAGACCAATCTGGTCGCCATTGCGCCTCGCCGTTTAGCGGAGGAGTTTTCCGAGCAGCTTAGCCTGCAGGTATTACCGCTGCCGATGAAGCTAAATAGCCGTACCTGCTATCTTTCCTGGCATGAAGCGGCGGGCCGCGATAAAGGCCATCAGTGGATGGAAGAGCTGCTGGTGAATGCCTGCCGTCAGCAATAAGGCGTAGCGATAAACAGGATGCATTAGCATCCTGTTTATTTTGTAAATTTGATAAAATTTAAAATATTCTACTATTATACGGTGGCTGTATCCGCACGGATAAAATGAAAAATGCAGGTTTTGCTGTAATGCCGCCATTCCCCCGAGTATCTACGCTCTCCTTTTCTTATCGTTGAAGTAATCCTCCATCATTTTCCCTTTTCGCTTTAGTTTTTCTCTTTTAGGGACTGCGCCTACGCTGGATGGGTGAATTGCCTGCCTGGTGGCGAGCGGTTATGTTAGGTCGTGACCTTAATTCAGCGCCGGTGGATAGCAGACGCGCCGTCGACGCATGACCGCCGGAAAATGAGTTCCCCGGTCATCAAGAAAGAGAAGCCTGGAGGCAAATCATGGAGATGTTGTCAGGAGCCGAGATGGTCGTCCGATCGTTAATCGATCAGGGCGTAAAGCAGGTATTTGGCTACCCGGGGGGTGCGGTCCTCGATATTTATGACGCGCTGCATACGGTCGGCGGCATCGATCACGTGCTGGTTCGCCACGAACAGGCGGCGGTGCATATGGCGGATGGCCTGGCGCGCGCCACCGGCGAAGTGGGCGTGGTGCTGGTGACCTCCGGCCCGGGCGCGACCAACGCCATTACCGGGATTGCAACGGCCTATATGGACTCTATCCCGCTGGTGGTGCTTTCCGGCCAGGTTGCTACCTCGCTGATTGGCTACGACGCGTTTCAGGAGTGCGACATGGTCGGGATCTCCCGCCCGGTGGTCAAGCACAGCTTCCTGGTGAAACAGACCGAAGATATTCCAGGGGTGTTGAAGAAAGCCTTCTGGCTGGCGGCCAGCGGCCGTCCGGGGCCGGTGGTTGTCGATCTGCCGAAAGATATCCTCAGCCCGGCGAACAAACTGCCGTACGTCTGGCCGGATGCGGTCAGCATGCGCTCTTACAACCCGACCACCACCGGTCACAAAGGACAGATTAAGCGCGCGCTGCAAACGCTGATCGCCGCGAAAAAGCCGGTCGTTTACGTCGGTGGCGGGGTGGTGAATGCAGAATGTCACCCGCAGCTACGTACGTTGATTGAAAAACTGAACCTGCCGGTGGCCTCCTCGTTAATGGGGCTGGGCGGCTTCCCGGCCACCCACCGTCAGGCACTGGGCATGCTGGGCATGCACGGTACCTATGAAGCCAACATGACCATGCATCATTCCGACGTGATCTTTGCCGTCGGCGTGCGCTTTGACGATCGCACCACCAACAATCTGGCGAAGTACTGCCCGGACGCCACGGTGCTGCATATAGATATCGATCCCACGTCGATCTCCAAAACCGTTCCGGCGGATATTCCGATCGTCGGCGATGCCGGTCTGGTGCTCGATCAAATGCTGGAACTGTTGGATCAGGAAAGCGCCGCGCAGCCGCTGGACGACATTCGCGACTGGTGGCAGCAGATCGAACAGTGGCGCGCTCGTCACTGCCTGAAGTACGACGATAAGAGCGAGCAAATTAAGCCGCAGGCGGTGGTGGAGACCATCTGGAAGCTCACCGGCGGCGACGCCTACGTGACCTCCGACGTCGGTCAGCATCAGATGTTTGCCGCGCTGTACTACCCGTTTGATAAGCCACGCCGCTGGATCAACTCCGGCGGGCTGGGCACCATGGGCTTCGGCCTGCCCGCCGCGCTGGGGGTGAAAATGGCGCTGCCGCAGGAGACGGTGATTTGTGTGACCGGCGATGGCAGCATCCAGATGAATATTCAGGAGCTCTCCACCGCGCTGCAGTACGAGCTACCGGTGCTGGTGCTGAACCTGAATAATGGCTATCTGGGGATGGTGAAACAGTGGCAGGACATGATTTACTCCGGCCGCCATTCGCAGTCCTATATGCAGTCGCTGCCGGATTTTGTGCGCCTGGCGGAAGCCTATGGTCACGTCGGTATTCGAATTACCCGCCCGGACGAGCTGGAGAGCAAGCTGGCCGAGGCGCTGGAGCAGGTGCGCAATAACCGCCTGGTGTTTGTCGATGTCGCCGTCGACGGGAGCGAGCACGTTTACCCGATGCAGATTCGCGGCGGGGCAATGGACGAGATGTGGCTGAGCAAAACGGAGAGAACCTGATTATGCGCCGGATATTATCTGTACTGCTGGAAAACGAGTCCGGGGCGCTGTCGCGCGTGATTGGGCTTTTTTCCCAACGTGGCTACAACATTGAGAGCCTGACCGTCGCGCCAACCGACGACCCGACGCTGTCGCGCATGACCATTCAGACGGTCGGCGACGAGAAGACCATCGAGCAGATCGAAAAGCAGCTGCATAAGCTGGTGGACGTGCTGCGGGTGAACGAGCTGGGGCAGGGGGCGCACGTTGAACGCGAAATTATGCTGGTGAAGGTGCAGGCCAGCGGCTATGGCCGTGACGAGGTCAAACGCAACACGGAGATCTTCCGTGGGCAGATTATTGACGTCACGCCGTCGCTTTATACCGTCCAGCTGGCGGGCACCAGCGATAAGCTGGATGCCTTCCTCGCGTCGCTGCGCGACGTGGCCAGAATTGTTGAGGTGGCGCGCTCCGGCGTGGTGGGGCTGTCGCGCGGCGACAAGATAATGCGTTAATCGTGTTGTCCTGAAGCCGTAACCAGCAACGGTGGGCCGGATAAGGCGTTTACGCCGCCATCCGGCAACTTGCGCGGTTCTGCCGGATGGCGCTTCGCTTATCCGGCCTACAACTCATCGCTTAATCGTAGCCCGGCCCAATGTCGGGCTTTTTTTTGCGAAATCAGCAATAAGTGCGAACAAAACCTATTGCCGATCGGATCATTCTGCGTTTAGATGTTACGGATTATACTTATAAAGCAAGGGGTAATTGTGAAACTGGATGAGATCGCCCGGCTTGCCGGTGTTTCCCGAACCACCGCCAGCTATGTGATTAACGGCAAAGCGAAGCAGTACCGCGTCAGTGACAAAACGGTCGAAAAAGTGATGGCCGTGGTGCGCGAGCACAACTACCATCCCAACGCGGTCGCCGCCGGGCTGCGTGCAGGACGCACGCGTTCCATCGGGTTAGTCATCCCGGATCTGGAAAACACCAGCTATACCCGCATCGCCAACTATCTTGAGCGCCAGGCGCGCCAGCGCGGCTATCAGCTGCTGATTGCCTGCTCAGAAGATCAGCCGGATAACGAGATGCGCTGCATTGAGCATCTGCTGCAGCGTCAGGTTGATGCGATCATTGTCTCTACCTCGCTGCCGCCGGAGCACCCGTTCTATCAGCGCTGGGCCAACGATTCGTTCCCGATTGTCGCGCTGGATCGCGCGCTGGATCGCGAGCACTTCACCAGCGTCGTGGGCGCCGACCAGGACGACGCGGAAATGCTCGCCGCCGAGCTGCGTACCTTCCCGGCGGAAACCGTCCTTTACCTCGGTGCGTTACCGGAGCTGTCAGTCAGCTATCTGCGTGAGCAGGGCTTCCGCACCGCCTGGAAAGACGATCCGCGTGATGTGCACTTCCTCTACGCCAATAGCTATGAACGCGAAGCCTCGGCGCTGCTGTTCGAGAAATGGCTGGAGACGCACCCGATGCCGCAGGCGCTGTTTACCACCTCGTTTGCGCTGCTACAGGGCGTGATGGACGTTACGCTGCGTCGTGAGGGTAAGCTGCCGACCGATCTGGCGATTGCCACCTTCGGCGACAACGAACTGCTCGATTTCCTGCAGTGCCCGGTGCTGGCGGTAGCGCAGCGTCACCGCGATGTGGCCGAACGCGTGCTGGAGATTGTGCTGGCAAGCCTGGATGAACCGCGCAAGCCGAAACCGGGCCTGAGCCGTATTCGTCGTAATCTGTACCGTCGCGGTAGCCTCAGCCGTCGATAATTTTTGCGATGGGGGCGGCGAAATGTCGCCTTCATCGACTAAAACATTATTCTGGTGTGGATATTCAGATAATTCCTCATTATGGTTAGCTTTCTATTAAATAGCGCTCATTTCGACTCTCTCCAGCTCTTATTATTGTGAACGCAAAGTAAAAATATATTGTTCGTGTATTATTTTGTTACATTCGAAGCGCGGATTGCCGAAATAACAAACACTTCTCAACCCCTCTACCAGAATGGGCGAGCCGCTGTGTTGCCATTCCCCTCCAGGGCGCGCCACAGAGGACTGTTAACGCGCATCATAATGTCCTAAAATGCCGCTCGCGTCGCAAACTGACACTTTATATATTCTTTTGATGATATTTAGTCGCGTTAACGTGATGTGAAACCCTTTGTATTTTTCTTGCGGGTATTCATGACGTTAATTTGCCTCGTCTGTTGGGTGATTTTTAATCAGAGCTATTGTCGGCCTTAAATAGCGGTATTTTGGGCTCCGTTGGCATTCATGCTGGCTTGACAAGCTTTTCCTCTGCTCCGTAAACTCCTTTGAGTGGGAATTTGTGGGTTAAAGTGGTAATAAGGGGTGAGGCTGGCATGTTCCGAGGGGCAACGTTAGTCAATCTCGACAGCAAAGGGCGTTTAGCCGTCCCTGTCCGATATCGGGACACGCTGATCGAGAGTGCTACCGGTCAAATGGTTTGTACCATTGACATCCATCACCCCTGCCTGCTGCTTTATCCTCTGCCCGAATGGGAAATTATCGAGCAAAAGCTATCGCGTTTGTCGAGCATGAATCCCGTCGAGCGCCGCGTGCAGCGGCTGCTGTTAGGGCATGCCAGCGAATGTCAGATGGATAATGCCGGGCGGTTGTTAATCGCGCCGGTTTTACGGCAACACGCCGGATTGACCAAAGAAGTGATGCTGGTCGGGCAGTTCAACAAGTTTGAACTGTGGGATGAGACGGCCTGGTATCAACGGGTCAAGGAAGATATCGACGCTGAGCAATCTGCTTCAGGGGCGCTGTCGGAGCGATTGCAGGATTTGTCCTTATAAATATGATGGAAAACTTTAAACACACCACGGTACTGCTGGACGAGGCCGTTAACGGCCTGAATATCCGTCCTGACGGTATCTATATTGACGGCACCTTTGGCCGCGGCGGTCACTCGCGCCTGATCCTCTCGCAGCTTGGCGAGCTGGGGCGCCTGATCGCTATCGATCGCGATCCTGAAGCGATTGCGGTGGCGAAGACCATCGACGATCCGCGTTTTTCCATCGTGCATGGCCCTTTCTCTGCGCTGGCGGACTACGTCGCCGAGCGCGATCTCGTTGGCAAGATCGACGGGATTCTTCTCGATCTTGGCGTTTCTTCCCCGCAGCTTGACGACGCCGAGCGCGGCTTTTCGTTTATGCGCGATGGCCCGCTGGACATGCGTATGGACCCAACTCGCGGCCAGTCTGCCGCTGAATGGCTGCAAACGGCGGAAGAAGCGGATATCGCCTGGGTGATTAAAACCTTTGGCGAAGAGCGTTTTGGCAAGCGTATTGCCCGCGCCATCGTTGAGCGCAACCGCGTTGAGCCGATGACCCGCACCAAAGAGCTGGCGGAAGTGATCGCCGCCGCTATGCCGGTGAAAGACAAATTCAAACACCCCGCGACCCGTACCTTCCAGGCGGTGCGCATTTGGGTGAATAGTGAGCTGGAGGAGATAGAGCAGGCGCTAAAAAGCTCGCTTGGCGTGCTGGCCCCGGGTGGGCGGCTTTCCATCATCAGCTTCCATTCGCTGGAAGACCGCATCGTGAAGCGCTTTATGCGCGAGCAGAGCCGCGGTCCACAGGTTCCGGCGGGGATCCCGATGACCGAAGAGCAACTCAGGAAACTGGGTGGCCGTCATTTACGAGCGTTAGGCAAGTTGATGCCGGGCGAAGAAGAAGTGGCTGAGAACCCACGAGCTCGTAGTTCAGTTCTGCGAATCGCAGAGAGGACGAACGCATGATCGGCAGAGTGACAGAGGCCCTAAGCAAAGTAACCGGGTCGTTAGGAAATGGCGAACGTCATGCCTTGCCTGGCGTTATTCGCGACGACCTTTTGCAGTTCGGGAAGCTGCCACTCTGTCTGTTCATTTGCATTATTGTTACGGCGGTCACGGTGGTCACCACCGCGCACCATACCCGCCTGTTAACGGCCCAACGAGAACAGTTGGTGCTGGAGCGTGATGCATTAGACATTGAATGGCGAAATCTGATCCTCGAAGAGAATGCTCTCGGCGATCACAGCCGCGTCGAACGTATCGCAACAGAAAAGTTGCAGATGCAACATGTTGATCCATCAAAAGAAAACATTGTTGTTCAGAAATAAGGATTATTGCAACGCATGAAACCGGCGGCAAAAACGCTTAAGCCAAAACGTCAGGAAGAACAGGCCAACTTTATCAGTTGGCGTTTTGCGTTGCTTTGCGGCTGTATTTTTATGGCGCTCGCGTTCCTGCTGGGGCGCGCGGCCTGGTTGCAAATTATTGCCCCTGATAAGCTGGTGCGCGAAGGCGACATGCGCTCTCTACGCGTCCAGCAGGTCTCAACGTCTCGTGGTCTGATTACCGACCGCTCTGGCCGCCCGCTGGCGGTGAGCGTGCCGGTGAAAGCCATCTGGGCCGACCCGAAAGAGCTGCACGAAGCGGGCGGCGTGGTGCTGAATAACCGCTGGAAGGCGCTGGCCGATGCGCTGAACATGCCGCTGGATCAGCTGGCGAACCGCATCAACTCCAACCCGCGCATGCGCTTCATCTATCTGGCGCGTCAGGTGAACCCTGATATGGCCGACTACATCAAAAAGCTGAAGCTTCCCGGCATTCACCTGCGCGAAGAATCGCGTCGTTACTATCCGTCAGGCGAAGTAACCGCTCACCTCATTGGCTTCACCAACGTTGACAGCCAGGGGATTGAAGGGGTTGAAAAAAGCTTCGATAAATGGCTTACCGGCCAGCCGGGCGAGCGTATCGTACGTAAAGACCGCTATGGCCGGGTGATTGAAGATATCTCCTCCACCGACAGCCAGGCGGCGCATAACCTCGCGCTGAGCATCGACGAACGCCTGCAGGCGCTGGTTTACCGCGAGCTGAACAACGCCGTGGCGTTTAACAAAGCGGAGTCCGGCAGCGCCGTGCTGGTTGACGTCAGCACCGGTGAAGTGCTGGCGATGGCCAACAGCCCGTCCTACAACCCGAACAACTTCACCGGCACGGCCAAAGACACCATGCGTAACCGGGCGATTACCGACGTCTTCGAACCGGGTTCAACCGTCAAACCGATGGTGGTGATGACCGCGCTGCAGCGCGGTGTGGTGCGTGAAAACACCGTGCTGAATACCATTCCCTACCGTATTAACGGCCACGAAATCAAAGACGTGGCGCGCTACAGCGAATTGACCCTGACCGGGGTACTACAGAAGTCGAGTAACGTCGGTGTTTCCAAGCTGGCGTTAGCGATGCCGTCCTCAGCGTTAGTAGATACTTACTCACGTTTTGGGCTGGGAAAAGCGACCAATTTGGGGTTGGTCGGAGAACGCAGTGGCTTATATCCTCAAAAACAACGGTGGTCTGACATAGAGAGGGCCACCTT
>NZ_JBKDZH010000022.1:0-29861 GCF_047971185.1 Kluyvera sp. | reverse complement strand
GTCGCGCAGTTCGTCAGCCACGCGGTGCAGCGCCTGAATTGCGTCATCATCACCTGTCCGTGCGGTATTGCGTGCGGCGCTGAACTGAATTGCGGTGGCGTAACTGATGCATTTTGCCAGCAGGTCGTCACGGCGCTGCCGGTTACGCTGATATAGCCGGGGTAAAATAACCGTGATATCCCGGTATACCGTCTCGCCGTCAAAAAACCACGAACCATCAATACTGCACCCGTCAGGCAGTGAATCCAGTCCCGCGATATTCACACTGTCCGGGTGCAGAGAGTACGCATCTGTATCCGGCAGGCTGGGATCTGCAATCTGAATAATCACGCCATCAGCAGGCGAGTACGCAATAAATACCGGGCCGCGTAATGCAGCGGCGGCCTCAAACCAGTCAAAACCGTTTTCGTCGATATAATGCTGCACTCCTGGCAGTTCCGGGTTGTTTCGGCTGTAGGGTCTGAGGTTGAGTAATTGTGTAACCCCGGCTTCTGGCACTGACTGATAGTGATTTGCCGAAACGTGCGACGGGCTACCAACGCCCCCCGTAGCGTTAATCCAGACGCCGTTAACGCAGTATTGCAGGTACGCGTAGATTGGATACTCCGTATCGTTGTCAAAGTTACCGCCAGTAAGCGCACAGCCAGCAGGAGCGGTACCGCCACCACTCCCCCAGGTGGTTGACATATTCGCCCCAAAGCGCGTCGCTGTAACAAATCGCGCATTGGCATCCGCGATGGTTTCGTACCCGGATAAATCAGGCGCAGGTATGACCACGACCCCTGTCATACCGTTGACGCTGGTCACGGGGTACGGTGGCGCGTTCGAATCGCCAAAATACTGACGCCACGGTCCCCATGGGCCGCTGACGCCATCAAAACCGGTTGTCAGACCTCGCGCAAACTTCTGGCCTGTACTAAAAGTTGTGTACTCCTGCTGACAACCATAAGCGGAAGGGGTAACCAGCAACGTGCCGGACTGCGCGATGGGGTAGTTCAGTTCAGGTAATGCGTTAGCATCCATTTGTTGGCAATAGACGCCTGCGGATTCCGCTGCCCCCAGCGTATTCAGGTCAACGGCCAGAGGGGTCGGGTAAAGCGGAAGTGCGCCGGTATCTCTGGCCGTGAGTGAATCTTTCGTCGCCAGTTCGCCCAGTGCAAGATGCCCCCGCGCCGCTGCCTGCGCAGCTCCTCCCTGGTCCGCTATCTCTTCCAGCAGCTTGTCCTGGCGCAGGTAGCGTTCATCAGCAATCGCGGGCGTCAGAACAGCGACGTTCGGGTCGATAACCAGCGTGACGCTTTCGGCGTGCACAATCGGCATCATGAAGTTGATCGTGACCGATTTCATGACGCTGTCACTACTACCGGGCAACCAGGTCTCCGGGTAGGCACCGTACGCGATGAGCGTACCTTTGCTGCTCATCAGCCCCAGTTCACGGATCACCTTTCCGGGGTACGTCGCAGCGACAGCCACCGCCGATCCCGAAATCATATATTCATCATTGTGACCCACCGAGAATGGCTCTGAACCAAAACCATTTACCAGCTCTTCGGTGGTCGGGTCTGCAGTAACCGGGGCACCGCCACCGTCGCCGATTTGCATCTCTGTAATTTCGACCACTTCACCCGCGTTATACGCGGCCGCTATTTCTGCTGCACCGACAGCCGTCAGCACTAAATCATTCGACATTGCCTACCTCATTTTTCGTTGCGCCCGGGGCCTCAATCACGCAACAGCGACTGCAAGGCGTCAGGTCCGATGGTCCAATATCCCCCGTTCTTCGGGCGTATTCGCCACATAAATAAACTATTTTGCGCACACCATATTCGTTTACCTGCGTTGCCGGATACTTGTTCAGGGGATCGGTTGCTGTTTCACTGAAATTCCAGCCAAATACAGACAGATCCCCCCATTCACCATACAGGTAACCCATATGTCGCCCGGATGATATTGTACTGGTCATTTCATCAATATCAGGAATGCGTCCGCCGAACGATGCGGCCCATTCTTCTGGTTCCGTATTACTCGCTACCCCGACAGAACCGTCCTGGATAAACCACAGCACCGGCGAAATGCTGTGCACTGCTTGTCTGCCGTAGCCGTCAGTAGCAGTTACCGTAACAGCTCCCGGCCCGGTAATGGTCACATCACCGGCATCGTTCACTGTTGCGCTGCCGTTGGTGACGCTGTACGTCAGTGCACCCATAGCGCCCTGAATAACCAGGCTGTAAACTGCACCGACAAATGAGGTTGTGGGGGAAAAGTCAGACGTCATCCAGTCGTTGACGCCCACGCCGATAAGCTCAAGGGCTGGCATGAGTGACACGGTCTCATTAGCCCGCATCCACCCCGCGAGGATCACATCCCCTTGATTCTCACTGGACACCCGCAGCCCCCAGTGCTGGGACTTGCGCTTGTTACGTTCGACACCGGCTTCAATGCGGTTGTAAATACCGTTATCCAGCACAGCACCAGAGCGGGCAGTACTGAGCAATACTTCAAACGTACCGCGCTGCCCCTCCGGGGACATTTCGAACCACTCACGCAGCGTGAGCGATACGCCGTAAGCATCTGCCAGAAAATTCAGCGTCTGGTCCACGGAAGTAGGCGTCCCCAGCAGGCGAAAAACGGCCAGCGCTTCTTTCACCTTCTGGCGTTTCAGGTCAGTGCTCAGACTGTCGTCCCAGTACTCCACCCGGAACCATGCCGCCAGGAACGGCAGAAACCGCTCATCAACATTGTCAACGTCGAGGATGTGCAGCTTTTTCATCAGCGGCACCAGCGCCGCCAGTTCGTCGTAGCAGATTTCGCTGATGGCCTTTCGGGAGGTGTCTTTAAGTAGTCTGGACGGGATCATGTTCTGGTTCGCTCGTGACGGAATAGCGAAAGCATACCAATGGCGGGAATAACGATTGGTAGAACTACCAGGAGAAAAACAGGGGCGCAATAAAATATACGCTACCAGATAAACCAGCCGAGCATAATTAAAATGTCAGAGAAAAACAGCAATAAAGAATTAGCCCGTAATATTGATAAATTTGATATTGCGACACTGCTGCTTAAATATGATTTTGAAGGCGGTAAAACAATTAATGCCGCCCGTCGTGTTCGCACACCCGTTGTGGCTGACCGTCTTAATGCATTACGTTACAGCACTGAGATGTTTAACGATGAAATTACCGACGTGCTGGTGTCATCCATTGCCACGGCTACGTTACAGTTCGGCCACGCTGAAAGCGACAAAGACGACGTGCTGACGCTGAGCAACCCCTGTGAAATCCCTGTTGATTTCATTATCGACAATTTCGCCTACGACGATATTGTCCGCCTGAATGCCCTGATGGGGAAAGGCATCAAATCGCCGCACACTGAACCGCAGCTCATCGCCGCCGTAAATAAAGACATGATTCCACTGTATCAGGACTACACATACCAGGACACCACCGTCAACGCGGCGCTGCGCGTTCGCCGCCCGGTCGTGCGCGATCACATTGACGCTCGCGGCTATTCGATGGAGCGCTGGGGCCATGCGTTTGGCGACGGCATCATCGCCGGAATTGCGGCAGGGACAATGGTCTTTGGTTCACTGTCTGAAATCGACGGAAAGCCGGTGCTGGTTAATCAGGTTAATATTCCGGTTGAGTTTATTATTAATAACTTTATTTATCCCGACCTGCTTCGACTGAATCGTCTGCTGGGAAAGTCTCCGGCCTGATCCACGTCAGAGGGGAAACATTAAAAAAGGCCGTTGATTATCTGACGCACCCCAAAATACGCCGGGCATCTTATGCGGAAATACTGAATATGAGCTGGCAGGAATTACTGTATCTGATGGAGGTAATCAGCAATGGCCGATAGCGGTGATGACTTTTCCCTTGAGCTTGTCGTGGGCTTAAAAGACATGTTTACGCAGTCTGCGCGTAAAGTTGAAAAAGAGATCGACAAGCTGGATAAACAGGCAACAAAAACCCAGACGACATTTTCAGACGTCAGCGCCTACAACAAATCCGCTCAGGCACTGGACAGGATGGTCCAGTCCAGCAACTCCACCACGAGGGAAATTAAAGAGCAGGAACGCGTGGTTGATGGCCTGTCGGACAAGCTGAAACGCGCAGGCGTCAACGCGGGCAACGCCGCCAAAGAGCAGGAACGGCTCGGGCGCGAGGTCAAGCGCACTAACGAGCAGCTCAAAGCCCAGCAGGATCTGAAAGACCTGATCATCGGTGGGCTGACGTCATACGTGTCCGCCGGTGCCCTCAAGGGGTTATGGTCTGCGGGGAACAGTACGCAGATGACGGAAAAATCCATGCTGCGCCTGACGAACTACTCGCGGGAAGAAATCAGCAGCCAGGCGGAGCGGGCTTTTCGTAAGCGGATGGCGGCAACGTACAACGTCGAGCAACCCAACATCATCGGCACGCAGACGATGTTTAACCAGCAGGCCGGACTAAAAGGGAAAGACAACCAGTCGGCGGTGAATGCGGCGCTGCGCTTCCAGACGCTGACGCGCAATGCTGACGGCTCAGAGGCGTACAGCAACGAGGAAATCGTCGGGGCCATGTCTGCGATGATCCGCAAAGGCGTGAACCCGCAGAAAGCCGCCTCGCTGATGTACAAAACGTTCCGGGAAGGCGGCGACGTCAAGCATGACCTGCTCGATACCGTCCAGGAGTATTACGGCAACCTGGCATCACGGGGCGTGAAGCCGGAGCAGTTCTTCGCGCAACTTATCGCGGGCCAGAAGAATGACGTCTTCAACTACGACAAGATTGCCGACTCCATGAAGGAGACCTACACCGCCAGGCTGACCGACCCGGCGATGTTCGGTCAGCTTGTCGGTGTGGGAAAAAAAGCGGGCGCGGTGGCTGACATTACCGATACAGGGCTGCGGCGTCGCGTCACCAATGCGTTGTACCAGTTCCGGGATAACCAGCTCCACAACCGCGACACCACCAAAAACGTGGGTGAGCTGTACCAGCTACTTGGCGAAGTTCGGAAAAAGTCTCCGATGGCCGTACAGCCTATTTCCACCCTGATTGGCGGCACTATGCTGACGGAGGATTCCGGCGTGGGTGCGGCAACGGCGATGGGGAAAGCGCTGGTAAATCCTGATGCGTTGCTGGGGGACTACGACAAAACCTTTAACGAGATACAGGACTTTCTGACCGACAAGGAAAATCTTGAAGCTGGCGGTAAAGCAGCAATGCAGGGGGTGTCAGATGCAAGCGCCGACGCCCTGAAAAATGTCGACGGACTGACGGGCAAAATCCGCGATCTGTCGCTGGCCGCATCGGAGTTTGCCGGGGCGCATCAGGGGTTATCCTCAGGTGCAGTGATGGGCACCGCTGCGCTGGCCTTCGGTGCCGGTGTGTGGGGAAAAAAACGCATGATTGGTGCCGGGCTTCGCCTGTTGCGCGGCGGCGTTTCTGATGAAGCGGCCACCAGCGCCGGTCGCGGTCTGGGTGGCTGGCTGCGAGGTGCCCGACTGGGCAACGCAATGAACGGCGCACTGGAGGAGTCCCCCGGCATGCTGGGCCGTGTCGGCAGCGGTGCGACAAAAGCCATGGGCGGCGCAGCTAAAGGCATTGGCCTTGGTCTGCGCAAACTTGGTCCGCTGGCGACTATCGGCTTTGGCGGATACGAAGCCTGGAATGATTACCAGAATGGCGATATGAAAAGCGCCTCCGGGGACGTGGGCGGCATTGGGGGCGCTCTTGCCGGGGCCGCTGGCGGTGCTGCAATCGGTACGGCCATCCTTCCTGGTATCGGTACGGCCATCGGTGGACTTATTGGCGGCGCTATCGGTGAATGGAGTGGTGATGAACTCGGTAAAGGGCTGTATTCCTGGTGGAACGGGGACGAAAGCAGCGACGCCGACAAAAAATTACAGGCGCTGACGCCGGGTACAGAGACGCTTGCATCCTCCCCAGGCGACAGCCCGCCCCCCATTGAACTGAATTTTTCGCCACAGATAGCCATCCAGGCTATGTCAGCGGCCCCGGAAGAAATCAGCAAGTCTGTGGAAGATGCCCTGCGTCAGTCCACGCCGGAACTGATTCAGGCGCTACAGTACGCGCTTGAGCAGGTCATGAACGGAAACGACCACCTGCGCCCCAGCCAGAGATAAACCCGTTTTAAATGCGCTTTAAGAGAGGGTTAAATGCAAAAAGAAATCATTGGTAGCGCAACATTATATTGTGGCGATGCGCTGGAGATTTTGCCCACCTTAACCGGGCCATTTGATGCACTGATAACGGACCCACCCTACAGCAGCGGCGGGCTGCATGCGGGGTCCAGACAGGCTAAACCATCCGGTAAATACAGCACGAGGATCGCTTATACTGACTTCTCCGGGGATAACCGGGACGCCCGTAGCTGGGCGTTCTGGTCCGGGTTATGGCTTGCGCAGGGGCTGAGGCAGGTTAAATCCGGCGGTTATGTGATGATTTTCACCGACTGGTGGCAGCTTCCGGCACAGACCGACGTCCTCCAGGCGGCGGGAGCCATCTGGCGCGGCATTGTGCCATGGGATAAGACCACCAGCAGCCGCGCCCCGCACACCGGGTATTTTCGCCACCAGTGCGAGTACGTGGTGTGGGGCAGCAACGGAAGTCTGCCGAAGTGCGCACACGGTGGCCCGTTCCCCGGCTTCGTCACGCAGCGCGTCATTCCGGCGGAGAAGTGGCACATGACCGGAAAGCCGGTGCCGCTGATGGATGCCCTGATGGCTCCGCTTGTCCCTGATGCGCACGTCCTCGATCCGTTTATGGGGAGTGCCTCCACCGGACTGGCCGCGCTGAAACGGGGTGGGCGCTTCACCGGCATCGAGCTTAGCCCGGAGCATTTCGACAACGCCTGCACCCGGCTGACGCAATGGATGGAACATCAGCCGGAGGCATCATAGCGTTTTCAGCCGCGCCGTGTAGATATCCCGCGCAATGTCCGCGCCGGTGTCCGTCAGACCAAACGCCAGCTTCATGCTGGCGTTTCTGTATTTGCTGAGCAGGCCGTGGCGGTGCAGCGTGTGACAGGAGGTGCGAAAGTTGGTGGCAAAGAAGGTTTTCCGGCTGTTCTGCTCCAGCATCCTGAACAGGCGAACAGAAGGAATAACCGTCTGATCGGGATTGCGTTCCCGGAGGGCATAGAGTACAAACAGGAGGTCTTTCTGAATGGCTGACAGTCTCATAATTTCCCCTTATTCATGCCTGACATGAATAAGGGTTGCACAGGAACGACTACAGCACAAGCCCGCGCTGACGCAGTGTCGCCACCTCTTCAGCCGTCAGCATCCCGGCGCTGACAATCCCATTCTCCGCGAACGCGGGCGCACTGCCTGCAAACCATGACGCGTCATCGAGCTGTAACAGGTACTGTAACGCCAGCATCTGATCGCCGTCGTCACCGACCGGCTCAAATCCCAGCAGCACGTCGTCAGGCTCCTGCGTCAGCCTGTCCGCCATTTCCCGGAACGGATCGAGCGCAGGGGCTTTCTTCACGGCGGCATTCATCACCGGTGCGCTGACAGATTGCTCCGCCAGCAGACCACGGCGGGACGTCAGCAGCTTGCCGCTGGTGCGCTGCACGTTTTTCAGGATATCCGGCACAAGGTCGTATTTTTCCGCCTGCTCATGCAGCGACGCCGGAATGGTGGTCATCTGATTGACGGGGGAGCCTTTGAACTGGTGCTCTTTCTGCATCGTGCTGTCCTGGCTCAGCGTGTGCGGGGTGATGCGTTCTGACGCGGCCCTGACGTCAGCCGGGAGCGCGTCATACTGCTCCCGCGCCCACGCGGAGACCGTCGACCGGCACTTGTGATGATTGGGCGGCCAGTACTTTTGCCAGAGCGGATCGCTCTTGGGCTTCACCATGTCATCCAGGTGGCGGCACAGTTCCGTCGTGCCGTCATCGAGCACGGCCACATAAACCAGATATTCCACCACGTCGTTGTCTGCAATCTGCGTCCAGCGCCCGGCGTTGTAGGATGTCATCATGTTGTTGCGGTAGTGCAGCTCCAGATAGTACGGGTTAGTGGCAGATACGCCGCTGGCCGTCAGCATCTGATCGAACCCCTGCATGGTTTCCGCCTTGCTCATGCCTTCGCGCAGGGATTTTTCATACAGGCTTTTGACGTCATTCACCGCGTGCTCCGTGGACACGCTCGCCACGGTAAACGCCCGCATGCGGATATTCGCGTCCATATTCCGGTAGGCGTCACCGCTGACGGGCACCTGTGCCCGCAGCCAGCCGATGGCCTCGTCAAAGCTGAATGACGGCTCATCCGCCAGGGTGATACCGTCAAGCCGGAGCAGGACGTGATACTGCCCCAGCAGCCAGGCAAACAGCATCGCGTCGGTGTAGCGGTCGGCGTAGGCGTTATTCGTCACATCAAACGCCGCGTCCGGGTCGCGTTCAAAATGTTCGCGCAGCGTCTGCGCCAGTGCGGAAGCGGTCAGGTTCAGGGCGACACGTTCGGCTGCGTCGAGCTGTTGCAGGTTCGCGGCTTCCTGGCGGCGCACAGCATTAAAGGGATTTACCACAGGTTCAGCCCCCACGCCCGTTGCAGCCAGTTGTTTCCGGCAGGGTTCGACAACTGAATAGCCCCCGCGCTGCCGTTGCCCTGCATCTGCTGCACCATCTGACCGAATGCCTTTTTGTCGAAGCGGATCGCAATGCCACCGGCGCGACCGTTGAGCGCAAACAACCAGCGCAGCAACGTGCGATTCAGGGTGTTAAAGACGATTTGCGCATCATCGGCACTGATACGCAGGGCGGCGCGTTCGTGCACCTCGCCCAGCGCACGGGAGCCGTACTGCTGTGACGTGCCGGTCAGCGTCTGCCCGGTAATGAGTTTGCAGAGTTTGTTGTCGTACTTCTCAATGACGGCCATCAGTTCGGAGGCTTTGCCGCTGGCCGTCAGCTGCACCACCTCACTGACGCCGGACAACGCCACGCTGCCGCCGTTTTCAATCACGGCCATCGTCCCTGCGATTTCTTCCAGACTGGTCTGACTGGCGTTACCTTCGTTTGCCAGTGCGATGGTGGTCGGTACGCTGTATTTATCGGCAAGGCGCTCCAGTTTTTCGACGTGCTCCCATTTTGTCTGCCAGGTGGCCCAGGCTGGCTCCAGAACGGACTGGCCGTAGGGGCGCTCCCGGCTTCCGTCGCGTACCACGGGGATCACTTTCCCGGTCGGGACGTCGCTGTAGCTCAGAACGTTGCCGGTTGATGAATACAGGAGTTTGCCATCCTTGCCCCAGCGAAAAGCGCGGGGGTGGCGGCGTTCGGCATAAACGGGGCGGACGTTGCTGCCGTCGCGCACCCAGTCCAGCTCGATCAGGTTGAAGCCATATTCCGCGTGGTGAAGGCACTCACGTAACAGGTTTTCGAGGTCAAGCTCGCTGAGCATCTCCTCAGCCCAGGCGATATCGTCCGGCGTGCCGGTTATCTGAAATGGGGCCATCATGGCGGTCGTGCGTCGCAGCAACAAATCTGAAACGATTTCGTCGTCCATCAGCATGGCGTCGATGGACATCCAGTAATAATCGGAGAACTCAAACCCGGCCGCGCCAAGGCTGACCGGGACGGGGTAGTAGCTGCTGAAGACATCAGCGGCGGCGTAAGGGAGGCGTGAAAACAGCTGCGTGGCAGGATTGACCTTTGACATATTGTGCACCCGCTGCGCCGACGTAACCGGCGGAATTTGTATTATCGCCGTCGCTGCTGCCGTCACTCAGACCGAGCACCGCATCCATCATCGTGTCTGCGTCTTCTCTGTCCATGTCGAAATTTTCTTTAAATTCCTGTGTGCGGCCCAGTTCGTAGACGGCGCGTTTAATCAGGGCTTCGCGGATAACTTCCCGACTGTCGGCGCTGAAAGCCCGGTTTTGTGCGCCCGCTCCAATCAGGCGCGAATATCCCCAGCGGGCTGAAGCCTGCACGGCGAACTGTACGTTCGTGACCACCTTTGCCTCGGGGTCGCCGTGCGTCCCCCGGCCACGGCCATACGTCAGTGATTCAAACAACTGGTCGTCCAGCGCCGCTTTAACTTCGGCAACCGTGATCAGGGTTTTCAGCTCGCTGAGGGTCATTACTCGCCGTCCTCCATGTCAGTGTCGGCGACGCCTGCGCCGTTCTGCGCCGGTGGGTAATATCCTGCACGCAGATCGCGCAGCGTCTGTTTCATGGTGCGCTGCTCATCCAGCGGGACAAGCGTCTTTTTACCTTTGACGGTTTCGGTGCGGGTTTCCGGCAGGACTTTCGCCCAGCACAACGCCCCCACGGCGACAACCGGCAGCGGCTTCGAACGCCCGATAACTTCCAGCACTGACGGGTTCTTTTTCAGATCCGTACTGGTGCCGAACGGCATCGGCTGCAGCCCGTTCTCGATATCGTCCAGCGCCAGATACTTGACCTGCGCCCCGGCGCTCTTGTCTTCTGCGCACAGCGCGTTATCCGGGATTTTCGGCACCATGATGCCGCCGGTGCTTTTGTAGCGCCCGGACTGGAGGCGGACGGTATAGCCCCCGACATTGATTTCTCCCTGGTTGACAATGGACACGTTGAGGATGTTTGACTTTGACGACTCCGCCAGTTTGAGCGCCGTGGAGAATGCCGCCTTGCCTGCCGCCACGGTCATGGTGTCGCCATAGCCCTGGTCCTGCAGCGTCTGATAGATGGTGTCGAGCACGTTGTAAAAGTCCATGATGGAGGTTGCCGCGCTCAGGTCTGTATCATCCTCGGCCAGCACGTTAGGCATGCCGTAGTCCACCTCGTACAGATCCAGTTCACCGTTCGCCGTGCGCATCGGGTAGGCAATCTTCCCTGTCAGCGCCTGCGCACACAGGGCTTCAGTGGTGCGCTGCACGATGTTCATCATGCGGTTCATCTTCTGATTGGCGTAAGCCTGGACGCTGTCATTACTCAGTGCACGCAGGTTATTAAGCTCCGCCGCCGTGATGAAGTCGGACAGGTCGATACCCTGCGGCTCAATCGCCGTGAGGTTGTTTGACCCGCTGTCAATGGAATAGGCCACTGTGCCACGGCGGACCACCGGGGCGTTCTGAATGACCCCCATCAGCTCAGAAATGTTGATTGATGCCAGCGGCCACTGCCCGCCGTCCGCGAAGAACTGCTCACGAATGGGGCTTTTAACGCTCTTACGGGCGCCCAGCAGTACCGCAACGGCATTGACACCGAAGCATTTACGCAGAAGGTCGATAATATCCATGTTTACACTCTCTTAAATACGGTTTACCCCGCCCGCTGGCGGGGTGTGAATTACCAGACGTTTTCGGCAAACAGTCCGTTCGCTGACAGCAGTTCAGCCTGCGGGGTGGTGACCGGACTGTCTCCCACCGTGACGCGGGAAAACAGGTAACAGCCATGCTCCAGCACATTGACGGAGGTATCCCCGGCCAGCTGCTCGGTGGTGGCAATGGCGAACTGCGGCAGCGTGACCGTGCCGTCATCCGGGTCTGGGATGACGGTGGTCGTGCCGTCCCAGACCGTGACTGTACCCGCGGATTTCATCAGCACCTGACCGGGTTTCACGCCCAGACCGCCTTCCACATTCCAGGTGTTCAGTACTGCCGGATGCCCGCTGCCGACCACGCCGGAGGCTCTGATGCTCGTTGTTTTTGAAAATTGCGTCATAACTGACCCTCTTAATATGATGACCGGGTGACGACTCAGAAGCCGGTTTTAAGGGCCAGATCGCCCATATTCTCCACCGTCTGTTTGTTGCCCTTGTGGTCGGAAAACTCCAGCTTGTCGAACAACCCGTTGTTGTGCGTGGTGGTGGTAGCCTTGTCCGTCCGTGCATTGAGCATTGCTTTGGTGGAGGCGAAAATGCCGGTTTCGCTATTGTCGGCGAACTCCAGCGCCGGACGGGCTTTCAGTTGTGCCAGCAACGGCTTTTTCTCGTCGTCGCTGAGACCTTTCTTGTCGGCCAGCTCCGTGATTTGCTCAATGCGATCGGTTTTGGTGTTTTCCTGCATCCCCTCCAGCTGTTTCTGCATCTTCACGACTTCCGGGTCGGTGGTGGTCGTGGTGCTGGTTTTGTCCTTGCCTTCACCGGTGCCGGTTTTGTCATTACCTTTATCGGGCTGTTTTTCACCGTTCGCGGTTTTGATAGCTTCCGTGACCATCGTTCCCAGCGACTTGTTTACTTCGCCGACGATTTCCGTCACCAGTGTTTTCTTTTCGTTCTCATCCATCTTGAACCCCTTATTGGATGTGGATAATGTGATCATGCTTTCCGGGTTCGGGGTGGACAGTTTCACCACATCCCGCGTTTTAATGTCCGCCGCCGGGGGCAGTTGCCCCAGCGAGGCGACGTGATGAAGGTAGTATTCGCCGGTGTCCGGGCGCGGATAAATGCCCGCGCTGAACCCCTCGAACTTTCCCTCGTCTTCCAGTTGCTCCAGCTCCGGGGTGTAGACCAGCTCCACCACCAGCTGGTCGCCGTCGATGCGGGGCAGGCTGACGCGCCCCAGCGCCGCAACCTGATCCGCGTCCTTGTCCGGGTGCCCCAGCGTGATGGGGGCACGGGCCTGCTCGGAGTGGTTTTTCACCACCTGCTCCAGGATATCCATCCCCACCGGCTTGCCGTTCTTCTGCACGCCCGCTGTAATCAGGCTCAGTGTGCGACGTCGTGCCATGACTCCCCCTTAAATGGTAAAGCTGACGCCGGTTGACGGCGTGTCTTCCGGGTACGATGTGCCGTTTTCGAAGTCGACCTCGAACACGCGGCCCTGCTGGTCGGAGACCGACACAAACAGGACGCTGATGTTGGCGGTGTACGGTTCATCGTTGTTGAACAGGTTCACCGGCGGATTCGTCACCCAGCCGTAAATCTGCGTCACTGCGTTATTCACCACGCGCGTTCCGCTGGCGGAGTCGACCACGCGGGCCTGCCCGGTCAGGCGCAGCTTGACGTAACCGTCGTTCTGGCAGAGTTGACGGGCGTCCGCCGTGGACAGGCTGTTAAACTCAAGCGTGGCCGTGGAGGCGTTAAACTTGCCGTTCGGCACCGCAACGTCGCCCACACCGCCCAGCGAGCTTAACGTGGTGGTCTTGCGCTCAATGGTCATGCCGCCCTTGCTGATGCGACCAACGTAGATGGTGTTGTTGAGCGCAACCGCCTGGTTACGCCAGATAATATTTTTTTCAGCCATACCGGATTAGCTCCCCAGCAACTGACGGAATGCGTCTTCAAGGCCGTCGACATACACTTCGCTGGTGTACACGACGTGCTCCATCGGCACTGGTGGCGTCAGTTTGTAGTGGTAATAAATAATGCCCTGGCGCAGGGTCTCCGCCGTGTTCTCATCGGCGCGGATTTCGCACTCGCCGTACACAAGCGCGGTCCCGGTTTTGCTGCGCAGGAACTCATTCACGCTGTCGCTGACCATCCCGATCACACTGGACGTAATATCGTCGGGACGGGTGAACATCGGGCGATCCATGTAATACAGCGTGAAATACTCGATGGAGTCCTCAATGATGTCGCACACACGCCGCCAGGAAATAAACGTCAGCGGGTCGGTGGCATCCGGGAACGCGCCGGAGCGGTTGCCGAATGCACGGAAGCCGCCGAGGTTGTTAATGATGGTGGCAATGCCCTGGCTGTTGAGGTAATTCACCTCGCAGTCCCGGTCATTCGGGATGTATTCCAGCACGTGCTCAACGCCCACCACGTCTGTCAGCGGGTAGTTCGACGGGCTGCACCAGTAGCCGGTCTCAAATCCTGCGTCGGTCAGCCCCTTGTCAATCTGGCAGATAAGCCCGGCTTTCGACGGGGCCGTCCAGTCGTATTGCGTGCTGCCCGCTTCGTTGACGATGGCAACGCGCGGCCACTCCACCAGCGCCCGCTGTTCGGCGGCGTTCGTTTTCTTCCACTGGAACGCTTCTTCCGGCGTGGTCACGGTCAGCGGCATATCCACCAGCCAGATCCCCCGGAGCTGCTTGGCCTGTGAAATGGCCGGACCCAGTGCGCCGGTGCGCTGGATAATGCCCGGTGCCATGAACACCTTAGGGCTGAATCCGAACAACTGGCGGGCTTTACGCCAGGTCGGCAGGCTGGTAATGAATGCCGCCAGCAGTTCGTCGCCGGGCGCATCTTCCACCGTCACCAGGCAGGTAATCTCCACCGCCATGACGGACGCCGTCGCCGCCAGTGACGCGGTAAGGATAAATTCCCCGGCAGTGCGCGGGGTGACTTCCCCGGTCAGGGCGTCCACGAACGCCACGTCTTCATCGCCGGAGGACCAGAGAACCGTCTGCCCGTCCGGGTTCGTCAGGGCGACCGCCTTACCAGGCTGCGCGGTGTACAGGGTGGCAACGGACGCGCTGAAACTCGCCTGTGACGGCATCATGTCCACCGGGATATCGGTTTCATCGACCACCTTTACTGTCACGGTGATGACGTCAGAAGTGTATTCCTCGCCGCCGTCCACGGTGATGGTGATGGTGGTCTGGCCGTCAGCGACCGGCACCGGCAGATTGTCATCGTCAATCGTGAGGACTTCCTCGTCACCGGAGGCCACCGTCAGCGGCAGATTGTGCGGATTGGACAGCACCCATTCCGGCGAAAAAATGCCCGTACCGGTGCTGTTATACAGCGTGAAATCCGCCGAACTGACCGTCACACCGGACGGCTCCGGCTCCGTGGGTTCGGTGAAATCACCGGGCTTGCCGAGCGACAGGCAAATAACCGTGGTGTTGGTGACGTACTGATACACGCGGCGCAGGGCGTCATAAATGGACCCCGGCCCGATACTGGCCGTGACGTCATCCATATTGCGCACGACGATCATCTCGCCAGGGCTGGCAAGTTCGGCGGTGCCGGTGATGCTGATAATGCAGCTGGCGACCTCAATAATGGAGGCCGCGCCGCTGGTGATTTCCGTGGTTTCGACCCCGTGCAGAAACGTACTGCCGGAGCTGGCACGGGTGATGTAGCGGATTTCACGCGCCAGCCGTTTCTGCCGGGTCGCCGGACCGCGTGGTGTGCTGTTTCTGGTCTGCGTAATAAGCATAATTAAACCCCGATAAGTTACCGGGGCCATTATTGCGTGACAGGAATTTTACGCTGGTAGTACTACCAGGATTAACCGGGTACGACGGAGCCGTCGCTGTAGTACAGGCGGATGATGCGGGTCCCCACGCCGCGCACGGTGTACGTCACCGTGACACGGACTTTGCCCTGTGCCAGCGCTTCGCCGCCGGACAGTCCCTCAGGGATACCGACATCCACGGCGTGAATGTCGATGCGTTTCTCGTATCTGCCGACCGCCTCGGCGATGGAGACTATCACATTAGGCAGGAAGTATTGCGGCGCATCCAGCAGGTTCATCAGCTCGCAACCGTAAAGCGGATCGTAAATGCGCTCGCCCGGTCGGGTGAACAGTAAAATGCTGAGCGCCTGATCGATATCATCCACAAGGGAGCCGTTTCTTTCCCCGGATGCGCCAAGCCTTACCGCGTATTTCATGTCAGACCCCGTTTAAAACCCGTTTAAATTTTCTCAGATTCAACGCAATGCCATTCAGGCATACATTGACGCCATAAAATCAAAAAGCGCGTCAGCGGGCTTTACGCGCACGATTTCGCACGCGCTTTCGCATTGGTTGATTTGGCGCATCAGAAACGCCGTCCGGGACGTTATGCGTGTGCCCGTTGTAGACCACCCGGATACTGCTGACGGTGCCGGTGGCATCCGACAGTTCGCCCTGTGTGCTGATGTTGCCGACGGCGCTCAGCGTGGCCTCGCACGTGACCGCCTTTTTGTGCGTCACTTCGTCCCGAAACTCACACGGCCCGGAAATCACCCAGCCTTTCCCCGGCTCGCCATGAATCGCCACGCTACCGTCGGTCAGCGACAAATCAACGCGACCGGCCGCCATGTCATAGCTGAACGTGGTGCCGTCGGGATACTGCGTCCCCTCGACGCTTTCCTCATCCGTCCAGGGGACGTCTTTCAGGTTGTGCAGCGAGCAGAGCACCACGCCGAACCGCCCGCCACCGTAGGGCGGGAACAGACAGACAACCTGTTCGCCCAGTTCGTAGCGGCTGACCTGGCTCGCCCCTTTAGCCCGGCGGGTGCCGGTGCCAAGCCAGGCGCTGGAGGTCCCGTTCTGGCCGGGCAGCACAACGCGGACCCGGTTGCCGCTCACCTCCGCCACTTCACCGAACTGCACCAGGCGGATCAGCTTTGCCATAACGTCGCCGAGCTGCCATTCCTGGTCGCTGATATCTTCCATCATCCGCGCATCCTCCCGAACCGTTTGGCGAACTGTGACAGGTGACGCACCGCATTGGACACCGGCGTGGATTTAACCGGCACGCCACCCGCATGGCGGGACTCAAGATGCGTGAGGGCCATTTCCACCGCATCGGGGCAGTCATCATGGTCGCGCGGGAAGTTCAGCAACTGGCTGAGCAACAGCTCCATGCCTTTTTCCTGGAGCAGCAGCAACCCGTTTTCCACCAGTGACGACAGCGAGCGAATGCGCTGCTCTTTGTTACCGCCCTTAAACCCGATCATCGGCAGACGCAGCCCGCGCCGGGACGCCTCGCGCATCACTTCGCGCTTGTAGATAGCCTGAAAGGCCACATCTTCGAAGACAACAACGCGCGGTCGCCAGATGCGGTACACGTTGCAGATACGCCGGGCGAACGCCAGATCGGATTCATGCCAGCCCATACAGAACAGCACGTAATAAATACCGGTGGCGCGGTGTTTGGCGACCACGGCGATGGCGGAGTAGTCCCCCTTACGTTTCCCCGTGGCCGGGTCGACGGCCATCACCACATCGCAGTCCACAAGCAGCAGTTCGCGCAGAATGAAATACTGAAACCAGGCTTCCGTAAATGCACGTTCTTCGTCGCTGATGGGCAGGTTCATCCATTCGGTGAACCACATCCCGCCGAGCTGGCGGCGCTTCTTCTCCAGTGCAGGCAACGGCCAGCGGTCAGGCCACAGGGAATCGCCCTGCGGGGTGATGGCCCCGAACCGTAGCCCGATCCAGTCTTCCAGCTGGCCGCTTTCGATTTCCTCCAGCAGCAGCGACGGCAGGTCTTTCGGGTGCATGATGGTATTGGCGACAATGGTCAGCGCCCCCTGGCCGAGGTTGAGCACCACGCGCTTGAACCATTTGTAGAGCTTCTTGCGCATGATGTCGGACTCGACGTCCTCATCCTTGAGCAGATCATCGCAAATGATATGCGTCGGGCGCTGGAACTTGTCCTTAATACCACGCAGGGACTGACCGGCACCGACGGCGGCGATGGCGCTGCCGTTCGCCAGCTGGATTTTGCGGGCAGACCACTTCCGCCCCCGGACGCGCTGCTCGCCGTAGTCGGCGATAACGTCCTCGTCTTCCTCCAGGATTTTCTTGACGCCATCCATCATGTCGGTGGCGGAATCCTTGCTGGCCGCGCAGATGATGATGAATGAGCCGGGGAAGTTGAGCGCCAGCCACAGCGGCAGCGCCTGCGTGTTACGGGTGGTTTTGCCGTGGTCGCGGGGTTCAATATCGAGGATGCCTTCATACTGCGATACCGGCGGCACAATAAACGCGTGATCATCCCGACGAATGAGGGTGCGAAACAGCTGCTCGTCGGCATGTTTCAGCTGGCGTTCTGACACAAGCCGCGTGAGCGCCAGCTGGTACTCTGCAAACGGCACCGGAAATGCCTTCGGCATCCACGTCTGGCAGAAGAAGGCAAAATCGGTTTTTGCCTTTGCCATCCGGTCAGCGCGGGCGGCGGTCCGCGAGGCGTCACTTTCTTCGGCCTGCTGGCGGGCGGCGTCTTCCCGCTGCTGCGCATCGAGACGCAGGCGCAGGTTCTCGCGCACCACCGGATTGTTAAATAGACTTTTTGGCACGCTGCAAATCCTGTTTTGTGATCTCAATTCCGGCGAGCGCGTCAAGCAGCTGGCGCAGCAGGTCGGGATAATCATCCGCCAGCAGCTCGGTCAGCTTCTGCTCGATGGCGGATTTTGCCGCATCCACGCCGGAACTGAATTCCAGGCGCAGACGCCCCACATTGACCTGTGCCCGGCTCAGGCTGGCGAGCGCTTCGACCAGGTCGCCCGCTTTGTCGAACTGCAGATCGTCCACGCTCTTGATCACGTCCAGCAGCTTTGTCGCCAGGATTTGCTGGCCGACTTCGACCAGGTCCGTCCCCGGATTGTTGCGGGCTTCCGTCAGCAGCAGCTTCGTGTCTTCCGTCGCCCTGCGCATCTGCAGGGCAATATCTTCGTTGGACTTGATGGTGCGCTGCACCGCTCCAAAGGACACGTCGAAGCCTTCCCCTTTGAGGGTGTCGGTGATTTCCCTCATCGTCATTTTGTCGCGCTGGTACAGGCCAAGCACCCGCTCAACCAGCCCGAACATGTCAATTTTTGAACGTCTCGCCATAACCAAATCCCTGATAAGTGTCCGGGCAGTGTCTCATTTACCGCGTGTGCGCCTGGTAGCACTACCAGTGTGCAGCCGTCGTGCGGGTATTCTGGCGGTCAGAGGGGGATGTATGGCAATTAAAAGTCAGGATTTAAAGGCGTTTAAACAGCAGTTACACAACGCCACACTGCGCCTTGGCGGGCTGAATGAAGTGCTGGCCCCCATCGCGGTGGGAATGGTGCAGGACAACATGCGCCGGGGCAGTTACACGCAGAACGCGCCGCTGACCCGTGAGCTTAAAAACGGCGGGTCGCGCCCGCTGATTAATACCGGCGAGACCCGCGCCAGCATCACGCATAAGCTGCGGGGCGATGGCTTTGTCATCGGCACCAACAAGAAACACGCCCGCCTTATCAACGACGGCGGCGTGGTGACGGCGAAGAAAGCCCGCAAGCTGATCCTGCCCGCCACGAAAGACGTGAAAAAGCGTGTGGATGCGTGGGGCGTGCGTAAGGTGGTGGAGTGGCTGGAGGACAGCGGCTGGACGCTGTTCTGGCGTCCGGGGGCGCTTATCGGTAAAGCGCCGAACAAGGTGAAAAAATTCGGTCAACCAATAACCGTCAGGACGAAAGGCAAAAAGGCGCAGAGCCGCCACCAGTTCTTCGTCATCTTCTGGCGTAAGAAAAGCATCACCGTACCCAAACGCCGCTTCATGATGCTGAGTGACCAGCAGCAGGCCACGCTCCTGAAAGTGGCCGGGCGACACCTGCGGGGGAAAAATGATAGCGATTGATAAGCTCAGGACGTTTTTCATGCGGCGCTTTGATGTGACCAGCATTATGGAGCCGAACAACGCAATGGCCCGTCGTTCGGTGCGCATTGCACAGACGGGGATGACTCTGTCACAGCTGTCAATGAATGTTCCTTTTACTGACCGGGTGCCCTATGAGTTGCTGCTGCGGTTGCAGGTCACGCTCCGGCTGTCAGGCGGCAACGCCGGGGACCAGCTGACGCACCAGATAGCCGAATCCGGCGTGCTGTTTCACTGCCGCCTGCGCGATGATCTGGTGGTACTGAAAGACGTGGCGGAGGTGTTGCCGTACCTGAATGAACCCGGCGGCGAAAGCGGATTCACCGGAGCGGAAATCGTCGGCGATGCTGAGCTGATGGACGCAAAACGCGTGGCGTCAGGCTATGAGCACGGCGCACAAAACGGCTTTGAACCGGACGGCAATCTGTACGTTTATAACGAGGTCTGGACCTGCACACTGGCGCTGACGCTGCACCGGCTGTTTGATAATCCACGGCTGAAAATGGCGGTATTCACCCCGGACAACGACGACCCGCTGGTCGTCACCCCGAAACAACCACGGGAGATCTGATATGGCAACAGAGACCATCACCACCACAGAACGACGCCCGAAGCACAGCCAGTGGGGGGCGCTGGGCGATATCACATTTCGCACGCATTCCTCCCCCGGCAGGGTCAGCGACGACCGGCGCTGGAAACTGAACGCGCAAAAAATCATTAACGGCTACCCGGTGCACCAGGCAGGCGGCGAGGATGAGCGCACCACCACGCTGGAAATCACCCTGAATAACCGGTTTGTCAGTATCGCCGACAGCTATCAGCAACTGATCGCCCTGGCGGCGGCGCAGGTGCCACGGGCGCTGGTCATCGGGACCGACTTTCGCGGCTATTACGTCATCGTCAGTCTGCGGGAAACGGTGAACACCACCACGCAGGAAGGGATCATCACTGAGGCCAGCTATTCGTTGACGTTAAAAGAGGTGCGCGGTGAGAACACTGTATAGCCTGCAGGGGGAGCGCTGGGACCAGCTCAGCTATCGCGCGTTCGGTGTCTCCAGTGAGGAAGGTGTGATGGCGCTGCGCGATGCTAACCCGCACCTGCTGGGGACGGACCTGCCGTTCACGCTACCTGCCGGGGCGCTGGTGACGGTGCCGGATATCACCCTCAGCCAGACCGACACCGTGGAGGTGGCCCCGTGGCAACGATAGCCCCCCTTAATCCCACGCACCCGACGGTGCTGCTTAACTGGGCGGGCCGGAGCGTGACGGAAGACCTGAGCGGCTTTGTAATATCCGCCACCTATACGGAAAGCCTGCGCAAATCAAAGGCCGGGCGCGACAAGGTATCGCTGGTACTCAGCAATAAAAACCGCATCTTCTGCAACGCGTGGTATCCACAGCAGGGTGACACCCTCAAGCCCGGCATCGCCTGGACAGACCGGGTGACCGGTCGCCAGAAAATCTGGCGCTGGGGCGCGTTCACGATTGATGATATCCGGTTCCGCTTTGGCCCGGATGAGGTGGTGATCGGCGCGACGGCCACCGGCGCAAGCAGCGACAAAATGGAACAAAAGCAGAGCCGTGCCTGGGAAAATATCAGCCTGCGCAAGCTGTGCGACCTGCTGGGAAAGGAAGCGGGCATGTCATGCACCTTTACCGGGGAAGACGTCATCGTCCTGCGCGTGGAGCAGCGCAACGAATCCTCGCGCGAACTGCTGACCCGGCTCGCCGGGAGCTTTGGTCTGGAAATCGCCATGAAGGACAAAGCCATGTTTGTGGGCACGCCGGATATGGCAACGCTCACGGTGGACATGGCGAATCGCGCAGCCGTCAAAAGCGCGGACATTGTGGCGCAGTCACACCGGACCACCGCGCAGGCCGTGGTGGTGGAGTATTACGACCCGGAAAAAAAAGAGGTGATGACCTACAGCACCGGCAGCGTCACGGACGACAAACACACCCAGCGTTACTACGACGCCGACGTCGGCAGCATGGACGAAGCGAAGCGCTTCGCGCAGTCGAAGATGACCGACAAGCGCCGCGCGGAATCCCGGCTGGTGCTGCTCAATACCCCGGTCGCTGCCGGACAAAAAATCGTCCTGAGCAATGCGGGCAAACTCCCGGCGAACTGGCGGGTGGAGGAGCAGACGACCAGCGTCAGCACCAGTAACTGGCAGGCATCCATCAAAATGAGTAAGGGTAAATAATTATGCAACGATTCCCGGACATCCCCGCCCCGGAGCTGGTGGAGGTGGACAGCGAAGCCAGTCTGGCCCGCATCAGACAACAGTACTATGAGAAGACCGGGCACTATCCCGACGTGAACGACCCGGAGACATTCGAACTGGAGCAGCTTAACTATGAGTCAAACCTGCTCCGGGATGATATCAACCGCAGCGCACAGCAGAACCTGCTGGCCTACGCTGACGGGGCCATGCTGGATAACGTGGGTCTGCTGGTGGGGGCGACGCGTCTGCCTGCGTCGAGCGCATCCACTCCGGCAACCGTCACACTGGTGACCGGTCATCCTGATTTTGTGCTGGCAGCAGGTTACAACGTGCTCGCCAGCGACGGGCAGACGTCGTTTGTGACCACAGCGGATTATGCGTTTTCCGCCAGCCAGACCGAAGGCGAGATAACGCTGGTTGCCACCGACCCCGGCACCGCCGGAAACGGCTTCCTGCCGGGTGAAATCACCCAGACCGTGACCCCGAACGACTGGATAGGTGCGGTCAGCAACACCGGGACCACGCAGGGCGGCGCGGATACGGAAGACGATGACAGCTTCGCCGAGCGTATCTTCCTGGCTCCCGGCCAGTTCAGCGTGGCCGGGCCTTATGATGCCTACAAATACTGGGTGCTGAGTGCCAGCGCGGCCATATCGGATGCCAGCGTGGAAAGCCCGGAGCCGAACGACATTGTGCTGTGTGCCGTGCTGGAAGGCGGCATCATCCCGGATGCACCACTGAAGGCCGTCATTCTTGAGACCTGCTCAGCCCGCGACGTGCGCCCGCTGGGGGATCGGGTCAGCATCGCCGACCCGACCGCCATCGAGACCAGCGGCGAAATCCGGGTGGAGGTGTACAAGGCAAACGCCTCGCTGGCGAACCAGATAGAGGATGCGGTCAGGCAGGAAGCCGACGCGCTGGCTTATAAGTGGAGCGGTAAACTGGGGCGGGATATTGTGCCGCAGGCGTTCGAGGCCATCGGACAGAAAAAATCAGGGGTGTACCGCTGCACCACCACGCTGGCAGAACAGACGCTGAATAACCAACAATTCCCGTTAATCACCATCACCGCCGTGGACGTGGTGCTGGTGGATGAAGAAGAGGTGTAAAGCGTGGTCTTAATTATGACTTTAACTAATTAAAATCATTAACGGTATTCAGTAGTGCATGGCGAAAGTTGCTTGTATTGTAGAAGATTGTTTACGTAAGGGGATAACATGGAGCATCAGACTGAATTCACTAAACTTTATTCTGAAAAATGGAATATGCGTTTTTCTTTTTTCACGCAAAATGGTGCACCATGCACAAAAAACAATCGCAGAGCATTAAAAGAACTGCCGTTGTTTGGGCGCATGAAAATATCGATGAACTGGTGGGCGTTCTTCTTCGGTTTCATCTATTTTCTTATCCTGGGTTTATGGCGTCAGGCACTGTCTTTGCTGGGTATTACAATTCTGGTGTCAGTCATTGTTGAGTTTGTAGCACCAGCCATGGGGCTTTACATCACTCCATCTATCGCTACAGGGATTAATTTGGGCATGATGGGAATGTGGGCAATGACTGCAAATTATGCGTACTACCTGAAAGAAGTCAGGGGTATCAGGGGATGGAATCCATTCAAGGGTATTTTCTGAGTTAAAAAAGTCCCCGCGTTTGCGGGGACTTTGCTGTCTGGTCAGTCGAACAAATCCAGTTGTTTCCTCTGCGCCTTCACCTTTTCCGGGTCAACGATAACGAAGACCAGCCATGACCCCAGGCGGGTGGCGAAAAATTCGCGGCGGCGTATCCGGCGATACATGTTGGTTTTACTCTCCCCGATAACGCGCCAGCATTCAGCCATGCGCAGCGACTCGGGTTTAATCTGGCTCATATCCAGCTCGCTAACTGGTGTCACACTCATCTTCATCTGTCAGCCCCCACAGCAAATCAGCAACCTCGCGGGTATTATACCAGGTGCGACCGCTGCCTGCATGGAAGATCAGGACACGACGCATCAGGGGAGTGGCATCGCCGAGCATGTCCAGGAACTCAGCCGCCGGGATGCGATGCTCCGGCCAGCGAAATTCCAGGATAGCCAGTAACTCTTCATGGGTTTCAGGGCTGACAATCGTCACGACATCATCGGAATTAATGCACGACATAAGCGCCTCTCAACTCTGCTTTAACCAGCGTTCTAACCCGGTTATAACCTGAGTTATAGTCGACCCGGTGAGAAACTGCACACCGTCAACGTGGACGGTATGACGCACGAACGCCGCCAGATTCTTTGACCGGAGTCCATTCTTCCAGCCGCGCTTACGGGCCAGCGCTGCCAGTTTGGCCCATTGCGCATCGGAAGGACGCCCCGGCGCGGTGCCGCCGGGACGATAGTTTCGGGTGTCTTCCAGCCAGCCCGCATCACGTAGCAGAACGTACAACGTTTCAAGCTGCGTCCAGGTCAGGCTCTTGCACGAACGTTGCCCGGTCTCACGCTCCAGCAACTGGCGATAGGCTGCGTCCAGTTCAGCAGAAGAACCGCCGCCGAGCTGCGCCTGTAACATCCGCATCGCGCCTTTGTGGATCAGACCGTAATAGGTGTTACGGTTTGAGAAGGTGTAGCGATTGATGTTCATTTATCCTCCCTGGCCACTGATTCCAGAAGCCACATCGCACCATGCTTCACCACTTTGCGCTCAAGTGCCTGACGCTCATCAATGGAAAGACTATCCAGCGCCAGAAATAAAAAGTGCGTACCGTAACAATCACTGATTTTTTCATAAGGGTGCCTTTCTACTGACGGAGCCTGCATCTCCGACTCCCCAATAAGAGATGAAATGGAAATCCCCATTGCACGCGATATCTGTATTAATTTATCGAGGCTTGGCGATGACTGGCCTGTCAGATATTTACGCATTCCGCCTTCTGACATGCTGCATCGCGCGGCAAATTTGCTCAGGTTGTCGGAGCCTTTCAACACGCAGAGTCTTTCAATGAAGGCCGCGCGATGGTCAAAATTACTCATGATTTAGTCCCTGATATTTTGCTGTAGAGCCATTCAAGCAAGGAAAACACCAGATAAAGAAACCCAACGGTAATTGAGGTAATAACCACCATCGGCCACACCAGTGACCATCCCGCCGCGCTGTCTGGGTCAGTACGCAAGGCTGGGTGCCTGAATCTATTACGCCAGGCAAACCCGAAAAAAAAGACGAAGAAACCCAACAGCCAGACAAAGAAAACGATCATTAAATTACTCACAAGACACCTCCACCGGCAGTAATAGCGGTGCGAACTGCACGCGCGAGGTGCTCGCGTAGTTGTTGCGTGTTGTGATATTTGATAGCTATGTCGCGCAGCTCGTTCACCAGTTCGCGGATTTGATGGTCTTTCATCGCCGCTGGTTGCTCTTTGATATGCAGCCTTGGCTCGCCATCTTTTGGTTCGGGCCACTGGCGCTGTTTGTTAATCGCCAGCTTTTCGATCATCGCCTGGGTAATCTGTTCGTCGGTATAACCCGCACGGCGCTGCGCATCCCATAACAGGAATTGCATGTCAGCCCATTCGCTGAGGTCGCCAGGTTCGGCAGCAGCTTCAAGGGCTTCCTGAGACAAGTGTTTCAGTGGACCTACCGGGCCAATATTGCCGAAAGTGATATCGGCCCACTCGGCATGCTCGCGGCGAACTTGGTTACGTTCCGGCGCTGACTGCGGGGCGGTGTAGAGCGCCCGAACATCATAGCCATCATCAGCGGCCTGCCTCTTACCATGCTCACTAACGTTAATCCAGCAGCCGTTTACCGCCTTAAATTGCCAGGCTACCAGCTCGCTATCAGCTTCCACCAGGTCTTTGGTGTGTAGACGCGGGCCATTGTTATTCAGCTCGAACCATTCGCGCTGTTTGTTAGCTGCTAACTGCAATAGTTGCATATCAACCCACTCATCGCTCAGGTCGTCAGGTTCAGCAGCGGTATCAGGGACGGTTTTGCACCCTTCAATGCTCGCCCGGACAAAGTGCGCAGCCTGAACAATGACGCCATGAATCCAGGATAAATCAGCAGTACGTTCGGAAGCGGGCATCTTCTCCGGGGATATCGCTTTACTGATATGGCTCTGAACGAGGTTGTCGAGCGGCTCTCTCGCATCATCAATACTGAATCCGCCGGGAAGCGTTGCGGACAATGCGACTTCAACAGGAGCGGCGGACGCCTGCGGAACGGCGAACAACGGCCCCGGATCCACATCAAAGCGACGCCAGCGGATATCACAGCGCCTTTCTTCGCCTTCTTTATGCCATGCAACCACATCAGCAACCGGCGCGGCGTTCGTGCAGGCAAGCGCCAGATTCAGCGCTGCAAGCAAATTTTTCACATCGCTATCGTTACGGGATGGGTTTGCCTCAATTGCCTGCTCAAGGTCGGCAGTTGTTTGCTGCAACCATGCTTTAAATAATTCGCTTTTCTCGCTCATGGTAAAATCCTCGCCAAACCCATAAAACAGAACACACCCGCAGCCAGACCAATTCCCGCCACAGAAGAAATAAACAGGACATACAAAAGCAGGCTTAAAAATTCTTTAAATTCGGATTTAACGTTATTCACGGCATCCACCTTATTTACAGTTGAAACGTTTTTTATGGCGCTCGACGGCATCGCGCATATTCTTTTGCGCGGTCTTATTCAGAACGCGATGATTCAGGTTGTTGTAATAAAGCCAGCGTGACGGGACGGGATAGCCCGGACGCTCGATGACAGTACTACCATCGCTAAGGTGGTATTCATGACGAACGCCGGTCTGCTGGTAGTTTGCCCCTTTAACATGTAGCAGCATCGCCAGCCCCCTCATGCGCCAGAACGGGGGGGGACCAGCTCCAGCCCTTCGATTTTGCGAAAATGAGTAACGACGGTGCGGGCGGTAGGAAAGAAGGTATCAACCACATCCAGACGTTCTTCCGTCATCCAGCGATTTTCTTTGCGTTTGGGCAGCGCTTTACCGCCACGCTCTTTTGATATGCGGCGCACGGCGGACGCGTAAGGGTTAACGGTACGCTTGCGCAGGAACACGTCCTGCAGCGGGTTGTAGTGCACACTGTCGTTCTTCGCAAAGCCCAGCAAAGGCGAGTTGTCGACGATAACAACGTACTGCATTCGGGTTTCGCTGGTGGGGTATTTGGCGACCTCAACTTCCTTGCCCTGATATTTAAATTTAACGCGGATTCCCGACTTTAATGTCTCCTCAATGCCTTTCCATTGCGGTTTGGTGATAGCGTTGACTGGCTTTTTCATGGCAGCATCCTCCCCAAAACCGCATCCGCTGCGGTCTTTCTTTTATTCGCATATCTCCATGCTTCAACCGGTGATATCTCAAACTTGCGGGCAATATCCGCATTACGCACGCCAGCATCCGCAAGGGCGCGAATCAGCAGCACATCCTCATCACAAAATTTAACTGAAGGGTAGTTATCGCCACATTTATAAAGGCTGATTCGATGCATATGTGCCGCGCCAATTATTGACCGCTGGCTGCGTCCAAGATGTTTTGCTATCTGGCTGCTGGTCATGGTTGCCGCATGGGTGCGCAGGAAATGCAGTTCCTGCTCGCTCCAGTGAGGCTTGGTGCATCCTGATTTATTAGCCTGATTTTTCACTGATGACGCTGTGCGTCCCATACGCTGCGCAATTTCAGCAGGCGTCATACTACGGTAATTCGCAACCAGAAAAGCGACATCAGCAGCAGTCCAGGGTTTATACGTTTTATGTACACGTTTAAGGCTGCGAACCTTATTTAATTCAATACCACTTACATTATTCATATAGTAGTCTCCTGAAATTTGGCGTAAGCCAGCCCCGGCGGGTTTACGCCAATATTTAAATAATGTTTAAACGCTAATTAAATTACGGTGCCATTCTTTAATGTTTCGACCTTAACGAAATAAGGCTCGACATTAATTTCAACAATACAACCGCATTTAAAATCATTCGCCGGGGCAACCGTTTTGACGATGCGTCCGCCGCGTAATACCGGGTTCGGAATGTAAGTAAACGCTGTCCCGACCGGGTAACGCTGGTTAAACTCTTTTGCGCCCATGTTTAGCCGCTCCTTTCCATCCCCTGGCTACCGCGTTATTGCACAAAGCAATGCGGTCGGTCGCCCACTTCTGGTTATTAACATCGAGAGCCTCGTCGCGGGCCTCAGTCCAGAATTCAGCTGCCAGCCCGAACTGGCCGTTACACTCGGCCACAACCGCCTTATTCGCTGCGCGGTGATATGCCGCATTTGGCGCTGGTTTTAATGACATAGCCATATTAAAGTGCCGCCATATCGAGAGGGATATTAATAAGCTTTCCTTCGCCGTCACGCTGACGAAAATTGATATAACATTTAGTTTCGTTGCAAATGATAGCGTCTTTAATCGCTTCCTTAACCTGCGGCCAGCGTTCGTCTTTGATGTCAAGGCGTAATAACCCGAGAATACGCGACATGCTCAACTTGCCCTGACGGTCAACCACGAAGGCATCGTTCACAATCGCCAGCAAATTCTCATCCGCTCCCTTACTCCAGTCCTTGAAACACTCATCAATAATGACTTTTGCAGACTGAATCTCAGGACCAAGGGAAATAACATCACTGACTTTAATGGTGATTTGCTGCTCGCCGTCGTAGGTGGAGAACGTCACGTTGCCTTTCTGACCACCACGTTTGGCGTTGAACTTCTCATCGAGCAGGGCAAGGAATGCGTGACAGTCGCCAAATACGCTTTTCTTGAACTCACTCATGACGTGCTGGATAGAAAACGCCCCGGCGACGTGTTTACGAACGAATGTATCCATCTCAAGGTCATGCGCCGGAACCTGCGCCAGTGGCACGAGGCGACCCTTACGGTCTTTCATGTAGCCGTCTGGCACATTGTTAGTAGCGGTCTGCGTGGTGCTGGTGGTTTCAGTGGACATTGTGAGGCTCTCCTGTATGGGTGGTAATTGCTTTTGGGGTTGAAAGTTCCGCTGCAAATTCCGCAGCTGATTTCGCTATCGCCATGGCGAAAGCCATTTCGCACGCGCAGTGGTCATTAGCCTTTGCCTTAATTTCTGGCACAGCCTGCAGTGAACCATCTGCCGCATGTTCTATCTTGATAATTAACGTTACTGACATAACGCCTCCGCTTAATGTAAAGATTCAGACCAGACGACCTTGCAGCCGTTGACCATGTACTGCCCCTGACGGTAGCGCCCGTGGGCGTTAGCGCCGAACTCCAGATAAAACGCCTTACCTTCATGTACCATGCGCTCACAAAAGGCGCAGGGAGTAACGCGAATAACAGGTGTATTGCTGACAAGCGTCACGCCGCGAACATCGACCCGTTCAGCACCGAGTGCCTTAATTACCAGGCTGGCTTTTTCCATCGCGCTGACAAAGTTGATTTTTGAACCGGTCATCATTATTTCCTTAGTGGATCAACATGCTGGCGTATTCCTCAACCAGCGCCGGTGATATGCCATCATTAAGTTCGCTGGCGCGAACCACGCCCCGTGCCAGCTTAAACAGGCGGCGATAATTGCCCTTAGAGGCTTTATAAAAACTATCGTCTAAGGCTTCACTCCACTGGACATCATCAGGCAGCAGACTCGCCAGCACGTTACTGAAATCATCGCGATCGGTTTTGACCTTCTCAGCATCGAGATCGATAGCCATACCGACGCGGCTGTAAAGCTGCGCAAATTCTCCCATGCGGCCTTTCAGGTTCAGCAGTAAGCGCGGCATGCCTGCCAGCACCACACCCACACCGGAACGGTCGTGGATGCGGCGCATCACTTCCAGGGCGCGATAAGGCAATAACTCAGCCTCGTCTATTGCAATCAGCCAGCCAGTGCCATTCAGGGCGCTGATGCAGTTCTCGGTCAGTTCGTGGATGTTGCCGCGCTTGCCAACGCCAAGGCGCTCGCACAGCTCCTGTAACAACACTTTGGCGGTATAGCCTGGATCAGCTTCAATATGGATCACGTCTTTGAACATGCTGGCGTACTGCTTCAGCGTCATGCTTTTACCCAGCCCCGCCGAGCCATACAACACGCCGATATCGCCGTCCAGGTGGGTATTACGCATCATGGTAAGGCACTTGGCCGCAAGGCGGGTTTTGACAAAAGAGATGCGCACGGCGCGGCTTTTGGCCTTGTCATCCTCGCGGGTGAGGAAGTTCTGAATCGCCGCTTCAATATTGTCAGCGTTGCCCGCATACTCTCCGCGAAGGTAAAGAGACAGGGTCGCGCTGCTGATACCAATTTGCGCCGCCACCTTTTTTTGGGTGTAGTGCTTCTCCGTCATAAGACGGTTTAAATTCTCTTTTAATGACATTTAAATATCCTCGCCGGGTTTTAACCGTGCTTCTTTAAATTCTGTTCGTACTCAAATTCAGATTCGAAAATATGTATTTTTTTACGCGGTT
>NZ_JBKDZH010000021.1:0-78553 GCF_047971185.1 Kluyvera sp. | reverse complement strand
GCGTTGCCGGTATTCGTCCGGGCGCTTACTGCGAACCGAAGATGACGTCTGTTGGTTCTCAGGATACCACCGGTCCGATGACCCGTGATGAACTGAAAGACCTGGCGTGCCTGGGCTTCTCTGCCGATCTGGTGATGCAGTCCTTCTGCCACACTGCCGCTTATCCGAAGCCGGTTGACGTGACCACGCACCACACGCTGCCAGACTTCATCATGAACCGCGGCGGTGTTTCACTGCGTCCGGGCGATGGCGTTATCCACTCCTGGCTGAACCGTATGCTGCTGCCGGATACCGTTGGTACCGGTGGTGACTCCCATACCCGTTTCCCTATTGGGATCTCCTTCCCGGCAGGCTCTGGTCTGGTGGCGTTTGCCGCTGCAACCGGCGTGATGCCGCTGGATATGCCGGAATCGGTGCTGGTCCGCTTTAAAGGCAAGATGCAGCCGGGGATCACCCTGCGCGATCTGGTTCATGCGATCCCGCTGTATGCGATTAAGCAGGGCCTGCTGACCGTTGAGACGAAAGGTAAGAACAACATCTTCTCTGGCCGCAGTCTGGAAATCGAAGGTCTGCCGGATCTGAAAGTCGAGCAGGCGTTCGAACTGACCGATGCCTCCGCCGAGCGTTCCGCTGCCGGTTGTACCATCAAGCTGAATCAGGCGCCAATTGAAGAGTACCTGACCTCCAACATCGTGCTGCTGAAGTGGATGATTGCAGAAGGCTACGGCGATCGTCGTACGCTGGAACGCCGCGTGCAGGGCATGGAAAAATGGCTGGCGGATCCGCAGCTGCTGGAAGCCGATGCTGACGCAGAGTACGCGGCGGTAATCGACATCGATCTGGCGGATATCAAAGAGCCGATCCTGTGTGCGCCGAACGACCCGGACGACGCGCGTCTGCTGTCTGACGTGCAGGGCGAGAAGATTGACGAAGTATTTATCGGCTCCTGCATGACCAACATCGGCCACTTCCGCGCCGCCGGTAAGCTGCTGGATGCACACAAAGGCCAGCTGCCGACTCGCCTGTGGGTGGCACCGCCGACCCGTATGGACGCCGCGCAGCTGACCGAAGAAGGCTACTACAGCGTGTTCGGTAAGAGCGGCGCGCGTATCGAGATCCCGGGCTGTTCACTGTGCATGGGTAACCAGGCGCGCGTGGCCGACGGCGCGACGGTGGTTTCCACCTCTACCCGTAACTTCCCGAACCGTTTAGGTACCGGTGCGAACGTCTTCCTGGCCTCTGCGGAGCTGGCGGCGGTGGCGGCGCTGATCGGCAAACTGCCGACGCCGGAAGAGTACCAGACCTATGTGGCGCAGGTAGATAAGACGGCGGTGGATACCTACCGTTACCTGAACTTCGACCAACTGTCTCAGTACACCGAGAAAGCGGACGGCGTGATCTTCCAGACCGCGGTATAACATCGTTGCCCGGACGAGGCGCGCAAGCGCTGACTCCGGGCGGGCGACAAAAGGGTGAGGGCTTCGGCTCTCGCCCTTTTTTATTTCTGAATTAACCGCACCAATTGTCTATTACTGCTTTTTCCCATTTTCTTAACATCTCTGTACCGGGCGGCCATTCAATTCATTATCACTTCAGATTCCTATGGGGCACAGCCCGGCAGGAAGGAGATCGCTATGGCTTCATTACAGCAACAAACTCTGGTGATTATCGGCGGTAGCTCCGGTATCGGCCTTCGCGTCGCGGAAATGGCGGCCGATGCGGGCGCGAACCTGATTATTATTGGCCGCAACGAGCAACGGCTGGTGGCGGCGCAGGAGCAGCTACAGGCCCACGGCGTGGCGGTGTCGACTCACGCTGTTGACGTACACGATCACGCGGCGCTGGAGGCGCTGATAACGGCACTACCGCCGTTTAACCATCTGGTGTCGATGGTGGGGGACGTCATGGGCGGTGGTTTCCTGACTGCGCCGATGGCGACGCTTCGCCACGTGATGGAATCGAAATTTTTCACTAACGTCCGAATTGGTCAACTGGCGGCAACAAAACTGCTTTCCGGTGGGAGCCTTGTCTTCACCTCCGGTACCGGCGGGCGGGCGCAGGACGCCTGTGCCAGCTATGTCGGCAATCTGGGGATTAACGCGCTGGTGGAAGGGCTGGCGGTGGAGATGGCCCCCGATGCTCGCGTTAATGCCGTTTCGCCAACCTGGACCGTCACCCCGTTCTGGCGCGAGATGCCTGCCGAACAGCTAGCGGCAACCAGACAACGTTTTGCTGATGCTATCCCGCTTGGCCGCACGGCCACCCTTGATGAGCTGGCGCAAACTTATCTGTTCCTGCTGCAAAACGATTTCATCACCGGCCAGCATATTGCGGTGGACGGCGGAATAATGCTCGGAAGTTGATGAGAATGCGCTCGACCCGACGCCGAACGCACTTTTATTTGCATGACCTCTACCCGGCGCGCTTTTTTTCTCGCGCGCTGCTGCGATAATTACAGTAGGTACAATGCAGCGGTGACGCATTGCCTTTGTAGAGGAACAGATCATGGATTATGAATTTCTGCGCGACGTTACCGGAGGGGTAAAAGTACGTATGTCGATGGGCCACGAAGTGGTCGGTCACTGGTTTAATGAAGAGGTGAAAGACAACCTCTCGCTACTGGATGAAGTGGAACAGGCCGCACGTACCGTCAAAGGCAGCGAACGTTCATGGCAGCGTGCCGGGCATGAATACACTCTGTGGATGGACGGCGAAGAGGTGATGGTTCGCGCCAATCAGCTCGAGTTTTCCGGCGATGAAATGGAAGAGGGGATGAGCTACTACGACGAAGAAAGTTTATCTCTGTGCGGCGTAGAAGACTTTTTACAGGTCGTTGCGGCATATCGCGAGTTCGTGCAACAGCGTTAGTTCAAAAGGTAGCCCGGCCGAACGTAGTGACGCCGGGAATGTCCCCGGCGTCGGCGCTTGCATGCCTCGTCCGGGCTACATGGTTAATTCCCGAAGGTTAGGTGAAATAGCCTTGCTGTCATCTTCTCCGGTAGAGAGACGCTAACGCTTTGCGACTCGCGCGTTGGCAGGCAGCGGCACTGCTCGGCCTGTGGGTAAACGCAGGTCATGGTTTCGACCGATGCCATTGGCAGCGTCATGGTTGCCTGCTCGCTGTCCATACGCCAGATCGCGACCCACGCCTGCTGCTCATCTCGTAGGCCAAATGCCAGCCACGGCGAGGCGAACGAGGGCATTCCCAATGGCCAAAACGGCTGTAAGTGTGGAATTTTCTCGCGAAACGTTTTGTACAGTGCAATCCCTTCCTTGACCAACGCCAGACGTTCTCCGCTCAACTCGGCCAGATGGCCGCTCTGATGTACGCGAAGCAGCAGGCTGTTGACCATGTTCATCACCACCTCTTCCCGGTCGCCCTCGCGCAGCGGATAGGACCAGATTGCAGCCTGCTCCGGCGTGACGGCAGACGCGGCGGCGGCGGCAATGGCGGCCATCAAACGATAGTCGGTCTGATCGGTCACCGATTGGATGCTGTGCAGCTGCAGCATGGCATAATCCATGCGCAGGCCGCCGCTACCGCAGTTCTCAATAACCAGCTGCGGGTAGCGGTCCATTGTTTTAGCCAGCCAGCCAAGATAAGCCCGGTTATGTTGTAAAAGACCGTCACCGCTGCTATCGGCCTGGTAATCCGTGCCGCTTCCGGCGTTGATGTTGTAATCCATTTTGATGTAGCTGATACCGTACTCTTCGACCAGGCGCGTGATGACCCGGTCGGCATGGGCCTGCACCAAAGGATGGCGAAAATCGAGCTGGTAGCGCTGGTGGTCGATAACCCGTTTACCATGACGCTGGAAAAAACAGGCGTCGGGCAAGGTTTGCGCCAGCGGACAGGCGATGCCCATGACTTCCAGTTCAAGCCACAGGCCTGACTTCATCCCTTTAGCCGTTATATGATCGAGAGGTTCGCGGATCCCGCCCGGAAAACGCCGTGGCGAAGGTTGCCATTCACCCACTCCGTCCCACCACTCGCCGTCTGAATACCAGCCGCAGTCGATGCAAAAATATTCGCAGCCCGCCTCGGCTGCCGCATCGATCAGAGGTAACAGTTTGGCGGTGGTAGGATCGCCGGACAGGCAGTTCATGTAATCATTGAAAATGACCGGCAGCTGTTTGTTATCGAGTGCTGGGCGCATGATTCGCCGACGGTAGCGGGTTATCTCCTGTAATGCCTCCTGCAGGCCTCCCTGGACTTTGCTGACGGCAACCGGCACAGAGGTAAAGGTTTCACCGGGGGCCAGCGGTTTCCACCAGTGGTTTTCATTTTCGGTGGGGCCGCTGACGAGCAGATAAAGGCGGTCGCGGAAATCGCCGATTTCCCACTGCCAGGAGCCGTTATGCTCAATTTGCCAGAGGAGCGTTGTGCCTGCCGCCTTATCTTCAAAAGCGGCAACGGGCAGATAACCGATACTGGACCACGTACCGGTGCTTTCGATAGCGATGCGATCCAGGGAAAAACGATTAACTTTATCCAGCCCGAGCTGCGACGGCGTGGCGCTTTTCCACTGTGCTTCGCCGTACCAGTTATTGTGCGGCAGGTGTAAGACGCTGTTGTTTTCCCACGGTAGGCTATCAATGGCCAACAGCGCCAGCGAGCTGACATATTCCAGACCAATGACTTCAGTGCTGACGTTTTCGATCTCGCACCATACCCGGGCCGAGCGTAGCCCGCGAAAATGTTGCAGATGCCAGCGAGCATGAATGGCCGGGCCGTGAAGATCGATCTCCAGTTTTTTCCCCTGCGCGTTTTCGCTCTCGTGATGGGCATGGTAGCGCAGGGACGATCCCGGCTCGCTGCCAGTATGCTTGCGAGCATGATGATCATTCTGGTTGTAGCCGCTGGCGTGGACCTGAATAAGAGGGAATGCGCCGTGCGCTTCACGCTGCTCGTTAACTAAAAACTGGCTGATATAAATCCGCTGCTCGTTATCAATCTCAAAGATAATATGAAAATTATCTTCATTAAATTCCAGAAAGCTCATTCTTCACTTGTCCTTTTATTATCGGCCAATGCTTCTTAATCTTTTCCCTGCCATCAGGTTTTGCTCAATTTGTTCCAGAGAAATATTTTTTGTTTCCGGAACAAATAGGTAGATAATCACGAGGGCCACGATATTTAATAGCGCATAAAGATAGAAGGTATGCGCGCTGCCTAAGGTATTCAGCAATGACAAGAAGGTGGCACTGACAATCATCCCGGCAATGTGGCAGGTAAAGGTGGAGCACGTAATGCCGAATTCACGCCCTTTCAGCGGCTGAATTTCAGAACAAAGCAGCCAGATAAGCGGGCCTGCCGACATAGAAAACCCGACGATAAACAGCAGTAGCATCGCGACGGTGATTCCCTTCTCTACGGCTGACAGCGCATCGCCGCCGAGCAGCGTCCCCACCACGCTCATGGCGATGCCCATGGTTATGAAGCCGATGTATAGCATAGGTTTTCGCCCCCAACGATCGACGAAACCGACGGCGATAAACGTGGCGATGGTCATCACAAAGCCCACGATAACGGTGCCCCACATCTGCTCGGCGGTGGTGGTAAAGCCGATTTCATGAAAAATACGCGGCGCGTAATACATCATCACATTAACGCCGGAGAACTGCTGCATGATTTGCAGCACGATACCCAGGCCAACGCTGCGGCGAAAGTTTTTGTTTTCCTTGAATAAATGCCATCCCTGCTGCTTAACGTTGAGCTGCTCTTTAATCTCCCGCAGCTCGTTTTCAACCTCCTCGCTGCTATTGCGAAGACGTAGTAGGACGGCGCGGGCCGCTTCTTCGCGGCCATGCATCATTAGCCAGCGCGGGCTGCGCGGCAGAAACAGAGCGCCGAACAAAAAGACCAGCGAAGGGATCGCCACAACCAGCAACATACCGCGCCAGTTGCCGCTATAGCTAAAGGCGGTATTGGTGAGAAAGACCAGTAAAATACCCAGCGCAATCATCAACTGATAGGCGGAAATCATCGCACCGCGAATATTTTTGGGCGTAATCTCAGAAAGGTAGAGCGGTGTCGCGTAGGAGGCGACGCCCAATCCCACGCCAAGAATCAACCGCCCGATAATCAGCATCTCAGGGCTGACGGCGCAGGTGCAAATGATGGCGCCCAGGCAAAACGAGGCCGCGGCGATGAGCAGTGAGTATTTCCGCCCAAGCCGATAGGCCAGAACGCCGCTACATAGCGTCGCGACGGCTGCGCCGACCATCATTGAGCTGACGATCCACTCCTGCTGGCTATCCAGCAAATGATACTCTTTAGCAATCAGTGGGAGGGCGCCGGAAATGACGCCGATATCCAGACCAAATAGCAGGCCGGCCAGCGCTGCAAGCAGACAAATCCATATCACCTGTGGTCGTGTTTTATTTTTTACAGCTGAAGCAGGAAGTACACTATCTAATTGCATGGTGTAAGTACCTTTGTCAGGGTAATTATAATTAAGGGTTCTTTTTGAAAATACTTAATCGATTTCGTATTCTTTTATGCTAGATCTGAAAAATAAGGCTGGCAATGGCTTTAACTACGTAATTGTGATCGTGCTTGCACATTGTGAAGGCGTTAAGATGGTTTTTTATTGTCACATGAAAACGATTGGTTTAGATTGGCAGAAATATCCTTGTCCGAAGCCATTTAATCCATAAAGACATATGAATATAAAAGAATTGGCGGCGTGCCTTAATCTATCGACGGCGACGGTATCAAAGGCGCTGAATAACAAAAGCGATATCAGCAGTCATACGCGGAAAAAAGTACGCGAAGCGGCGGAAAAACTGGGCTACAGGCCAAATGCCTCGGCGAGACATTTGCGCAGCGGTAAAGTGGGCGTGGTCGCGCTGCTCCTGCCGGTTGCCGATGACGGCAATATCCATACCGCTTCGTTTTTTATGGCGATCGCCAGAGGGTTACAGGCCAGCTTAAAAGAGAGCGCCATCGATCCGGTTATCCACATTTCGACCGATCGAGAGAGCGAGCGGCTACTGCTGCGAAAGATCGTAGAACAAAACCGTGCAGACGCCATTATTCTCACCGATACCCGCATTGAGGATGAACGCATTCTGCTGCTGGATGAACTGCAGTTTCCGTTTGTGACGATGGGACAAAGCCGCACGCTAGGGGGCAGCTTTAACTGGGTGGATTTTCATCATGAAGAGATGGGGCGTCAATGTGCGCGCGCGGCGCTGGATAGCGGTGCACGGCGTATTGCCATTGCTACGCTTGGCCCGGAGAGCATGCACGGCCACCAGTTTTTGGCAGGATGTTTAGAGGCGCTGGCGGAGCAGGGAATTCATCAGCCGGATGGGTTGATCTTCTATGGCACCGTTGCGGAGTCTTCGGGTGAAGAGGCGGCGCGCCAGTTTATGCAGCAGCCAGAACCACCTGATTTCGTAATCTTTATCAACGACTTCTTGCTGATGGGGGCGAGCCACTACCTGGCTTCGTTGCCGGCGTGTCCGCTAAATGAAAAAAATATGCTGTGCGCCACGGCAAGCAGTGATTTCTCGGCGCGGGTGATGTCGTCATCCTGCTTGTTTACTGTCAATCATGAAGAGGTTGGCCGCCAGTTAGGGCAGGCGGTATTGCGGGTAACCCAGCAAGAAAGTGCGGTGGAGTCGGTGTTGTTGACGCTACCGGTTAAACGATAAGCGGAGCGTCAGGGCTCCGCTATGCCATTATTTCACGTACGCCAGCAGGCTTAACGAATCACGCGCCAGCGCTTTACATTTTTTCGCCGTTGGGATGCCGATGCCGCTGAGATCGCGATAGCTGTCTTCACCCAGCGCCTTCATATTGAAGGTATCGTAGTTGCTGAGGTCCCACTGGTTTTGCTGGGCAAAAAAGACCAGCGCGCGACGAATTTGCGTGTTGGGCAGGTTCTGGTAGCCACAGTCGTTTTTCAGAAACACAAATACCGCCGTCAGATCGGCCATATCTTCCGCTTCAGACTCGCTTAATGCATAACTCGAGCTGGACATCGCCAGCAGCGATCCAAGCAGCACCGTTCGGAAAAACGTCTTCATTTCTTCTACCTTACATCGTCGATATTCAACGTTAACATACTTACCCACAATACCGGGAGCATTATTGATAGCTTTCCGCTTGACCTTCCTGCAGGGGGAGGGTTTAAGCTCAAATTATCACCACTAGCCGAAAAGGACGTACCGATGCATCGTCGTGATTTTCTCAAATTAAGCGCCGCCGTCGGCGTTGCCAGCGCCTTGCCGCTATGGAGCCGTGCGGTATTTGCCGCTGAACGTCCTACGCTCGCCATTCCGCCGATCCTTACCGCCGACGCGAATAACCAGATCCTGCTGACCGTGCAGGCCGGGAAAACGCAGTTTGCGGGGAAAACGGCGACCACCTGGGGCTATAACGGCAACCTGCTGGGGCCGGCTATTCGTCTGCAGCAGTGGACTCCTGCCACGGTCAAAATTCAGAATATGCTCCCGGAAGAGACCACCGTGCACTGGCACGGTCTGGAAGTGCCAGGTGAAGTCGATGGTGGCCCACAGGGGATCATTCAGCCCGGTGCCAGCCGCACGGTGAGCTTTACGCCGATGCAGCGAGCGGCGACCTGCTGGTTCCATCCGCATCAGCACGGTAAAACCGGGCATCAGGTCGCGATGGGGCTGGCTGGACTGGTGCTGATTGAGGATGAAGACAGCCAGAAGCTGATGCTGCCTAAGCAGTGGGGTATCGACGATATTCCGGTGATTATGCAGGACAAAAAATTCACCGCGGCGGGCGAGATTGATTACCAGCTGGATGTGATGAGCGCTGCCGTGGGCTGGTTTGGCGATACGCTGCTGACTAACGGCGCGCCGTTCCCGCAGCATGCGCCGCCGCGGGGCTGGCTGCGCCTGCGCCTGCTCAACGGCTGTAACGCGCGCTCGCTGACGCTTGCTATCAGCGACAAACGCCCGATGTACGTGGTGGCGAGCGACGGCGGCCTGCTGGCCGAGCCGGTAAAAGTGAACGAGCTACCCATGCTGATGGGCGAGCGTTTTGAAGTGCTGGTGGATGCGCGCGATGGCAAAGCATTCGACCTGGTAACGCTGCCGGTCACCCAGATGGGGATGGCGGTTGCGCCGTTTGATAAGGCCGTACCGGTGCTGCACATCCAGCCGATCGGTATTCCCGGCTCTGGTACGCTGCCGGATACGCTGGCGAAAATGCCCGCGCTGCCGTCACTGGACGGCCTGACCGAGCGCAAACTTCAGCTGTCGATGGACCCGATGCTCGACATGATGGGCATGCAGGCGCTGATGCAGAAATACGGCAATCAGGCGATGAGCGGAATGGATCACGGCAGCATGATGGGCCACGGCGGGATGAAGATGGACCACGGCAATATGGGCCACATGCAGCACGGCGGCGGTAAGTTTGATTTCCACAATGCCAATAAGATCAACGGCAAAGCCTTCGATATGAACCAGCCGATGTTCGCGGCGGAAAAGGGCAAATTCGAGCGCTGGGTGATTTCCGGCGAGGGTGACATGATGCTGCATCCGTTCCATATTCACGGTACCCAGTTCCGCATTTTGCGGGAAAACGGTCAACCACCGGCGGCGCATCGCACGGGCTGGAAAGATACGGTGCGCGTGGAAGGCGGCGTGAGCGAAGTGCTGGTGAAGTTCGATCATGAGGCCCCGAAAGATCAGGCCTATATGGCGCACTGTCACCTGCTGGAGCATGAAGATACCGGCATGATGCTTGGGTTTACCGTTTAGTCTGAATCCGGATAGCGGTCCCCGCTATCCGGTAACCCTTTGGCGCAGGTACAGATTCATACCCTATCATTCAATAGCATTCGCTCTATACTCGTGTGGCTAACGATTAATCACGAGGTGAGTATGACACTTTTACGCAAGGTTCTGGCGGCGTCCTTCGCCATGTTGGTGGCGATTTCCGCACACGCTGGAATGAACATGGAACGTAAAGACATCCCTGAGCTGAAGCTGAGCATTGAGATTCCTCAAACGCTCACGCCGATGTCGGACGAGATGGCGAAAATCAAATACCCTTCCGAAAACCGCCCGCAGGTTATTTATGGCGATGAGCGAGGTAAAGCCTCTTTAGGCATTACCGCCGGGCGTCATGCGCTGCCCGCAGACAAGCTCGATGTGGCAAAGGATGCGACGCTGAAAATGCTGAATAACTTCCAGCCGCAGGCGGAATCTGTAACGGTGGACGGGCATAAAGCCTGGCTGATTACCTTCCGTTCGCAGGCACCGGATACCGAAATCCTCAACATGCTGCTGATGACCTCTGAGAACGAAAAGGCCGTGCAGGCGTCGTTCAATATGACCAAAGATTTGGTGGCGCAGTATCAGGATGTGGCGAAGGCGACGTTGCTGTCGCTGACGTTTGATAAGTAACATCGACAAAAAAGCGCCCGCTATTCGGCGGGCGCTTTTCCTGGCGTCGCTGCGCTCGGCCGGGCTACAAAAACAGCGGGTAAGGGCTTACTTCGCGTCGTCAGGTAACGCGTAGGCTACGATATAGTCGCCCATTTTTGTGCCAAACGAACCGTGACCACCTGCTGAAATGACCACGAACTGCTTGCCATTGACCTCATAGGTCATCGGCGTCGCCTGGCCGCCTGCTGGCAGACGTCCCTGCCACAGTTTCTCACCGTTGCTCATGTTGTACGCGCGCAGGTAGTTATCGGCGGTAGCGGCGATAAACAGCACGTTACCGGCGGTGGAGATCGGGCCGCCCAGCATTGGCATACCCATGTTGAACGGTACCGGGATCGGCATCGGGAACGGCATGCTGTCCTGCGGCGTACCGATGCGTTTTTTCCACACCACTTCGTTGGTTTTCAGATCCAGCGCGGAGATATAACCCCAGGCAGGCTGTTTACACGGCAGGCCAAACGGTGACAGGAACGGGTTCAGCGTGACGCCGAACGGTACGCCGTACTGCGGCTGAATACCGGCTTCGGTACCGCTGCCTTTCGCGTCTTTCGGCTGCTCCATCGGGTTACCCGGGCCGCGCGGAATCAGCTTCGACACGAACGGCAGGGCCATCGGGTTGGCAATTGCGACCTGACGGTTGGGATCCACCGAGATACCGCCCCATTCAAACATCCCCAGGTTACCCGGGAACACTAGCGTGCCCTGCTCTGACGGCGGGGTGAAGATGCCTTCATAGCGCAACTGGTGGAACATCACGCGGCACACCAGCTGGTCGAACATGGTGGCGCCCCACATATCCGCGCCGGTCAGGTCTTTCTTCGGACGGAAGCTCAGGTCGGAGAACGGCTGGGTTTTGGTGACGTAGTCGCCTTTCGCCGCGCCCTGCGGGACCGGTTTTTCCGGCGCCGGAACCACCAGCTTGCCGTTACGACGGTCCAGCACGAAGATATTACCGGTTTTCGCCGGTGCGTAGATAACCGGCACTTTCTGCCCGTTGACGGTGATATCCGCCAGCGTCGGCTGAGACGGCATATCCATATCCCACAGGTCGTGGTGGACGGTCTGGTAGCTCCAGGCCAGCTTCCCGGTGGTGGCGTTCAGCGCCACAATTGAGCTGGCGTAGCGCTCCTGTTCCGGCGTGCGGTTGCCGCCCCAGATATCCGGGGTGGTCACGCCCATCGGCAGATAGACCAGGTCCAGCTTCGCGTCGTAGGCCGCCGGAGCCCAGGAGTTCGGCGAGTTAAAGGTGAAGGTGTGCTCATCGGACGGGATCGCATTCGGATCTTTCGCGCCCGGGTCGAACGCCCACAGTAGCTTACCGGTATTGACGTCAAAACCACGGATAACGCCGGAGGTTTCGCGGGTGGAGAAGTTATCGGTCACCGAACCGGCAATCACGATGGTTTTATCGGTGATGATCGGCGGTGAGGTCGGTTCATACAGACCCGGCGTGGTGTCCGGCATATTGGTCTGCAGGTTGAGGATCCCTTTGTTGCCAAAGGTTTCGCACAGTTTGCCGGTTTCCGCGTTCAGCGCAAACAGACGGCCGTCGTTGACCGGCAGGATGATGCGGCGCGGACAGTCGGCCATCACTTCCGGGCTGGCGGTCTCGGCGCGCGCTTCATGATAAGAGACGCCGCGACAGGTCACGTGCTGGAAAGAGGTGTTGGTATTGAGCTGCGGGTCGAAGTGCCACTTCTCTTTACCGCTGGCCGCATCGAGCGCAAACAGACGCTGGTGGGCGGTACAGAGGTACAGCATGTCGCCGACTTTAATCGGCGTCACTTCATTGGTGATTTCACCCGGATCGTTTGGCTGCTTCAGGTCGCCGGTGCGGAACACCCAGGCTTCCTTCAGGTTATGCACGTTCTCAGCGTTAATTTGCTTAAGCGGCGAGAAGCGCTGGCCTTCCTGGTTACGGCCATAGGCGGGCCAGTCCTGGTCTGCCACCTGAGAGATGGCTTCCGCTTGCGTCGCGTCGGCGCTCAGCGTGCCGTTAACCTCTTGCGGATCGTTGAATCCGGCCCAGGTGAGGATACCGCCGCTGATCAACAGCGCCACTACCAGGGCCGCTACCGCGCCGCTGGATGGCACGATCAGCCGACGCCAGACGAACGGCAGAATCAGCCAGATGCCGAAGAAGACCAGAATGTCGCTGCGCGGCGTCAGCGCCCAGAAGTCAAAGCCAACCTCCCACACGCCCCAAATCATGGTGGCGAGCAGCAGCGCGGCATACAGCCACAGCGCCGAACGTTTACCGCGCCACAGCAGCGCGGTAACGCCCAGTATCACCAGCCCGGCGACCGGGTAATACCAGGAGCCGCCAATGGCGACCAGCCAGGCACCGCCGATTAAAAGATACAAACCACAGAAGGCGGCAAAGACGGCGGTTAGCCTCGCCAGCAGCCGTGGTTGTTGGTTATTTGTTTCAGCCATAGAAAAGTGTCCGTTTGTTTGTTAATTATTTGCTTTCATCTGATTATAGGATTTAACAAGTGTGATCGAAATCACAAATTGAGCTTTATTATCGAATTAGCCGCATGAATCGTTTTACTGGTATACTTTCCCGCTTGCTGATCAACCTCGCGGCTCTGGGTTAACGGGTTGAGTGATTTACATTTAAAATCATGTGGTTAGTTAAATGAAACATACTGTTGAAGTAAAAATTTAGTGTTTTCATGCTGTCAGGTGATTTTTAATTTCATTGAAATTATCATTATTAATCATAAAGATAGTGAATTTTATGTTCTGATGTTTATTGATGTATTTTAGTTGTAGCATTGAACGGTGTATCAATCGGTGTATCAATCAAACTAGGTTTAGGTCTATGGCGGGTACGAACAAACTAAGCGATAAGAAGCTAAAATCCCTTCTGGGTGTTGAACGCCCATCGCCGATCATGCTTGCTGATGGTGAGGGGTTAAGTGTCAGGGCTTCTAAACTTGGTCAATTAAGCTGGGTTTATTCTTACAGGCTTGGTGGGCGGGGTAGCCGTCTGGAGCGAATGACATTAGGTCGCTATCCCGATATGTCCTTGAAAATGGCGAGAGATAAACGAGAGCAATGCCGTCAGTGGCTTGCCGGAGGTCTTGATCCAAAAACTGAGCTTGAGTTGAGCACAGAAGAAACATTGAAGCCGGTAACGGTGCAAGATGCCCTGGAATATTGGTTAGTGAATTACGCTCGGCGCAAACGCAGTGATGAAGAACTCATAAGGGCACAACTCCGTAAGCATATTTATCCCCGTCTTGGGCGTTACCCTCTGGCTCGGTGTGAAACTCGTCATTGGGTTGGGTGTTTCGATGAAATTAATGAAAAACAACCCAAAACGGCCGGGAGAATGTTCCAGATTTCAAAACAGGCGCTGCGCTTCTGTAAAGTTCGTCGCTATGCTTCCAGCGATGCGCTGGCTATTCTTACGATTCAGGATGTGGGTGAGCCATCAGGCAGGCGTGACAGGGTTCTTACAGATTCCGAACTGGCGGATTTATGGCGTTTTACTTATAACAACCGCCAGCGTGATTATTATCCGCGCTTGTTAAAGATTCTTATTTTATTTGGTGCCCGAACAATGGAAGCCAGATTATCAAACTGGAGTGAGTGGGACTTTTCATCATGGATTTGGACTGTGCCGAAAGAGCACAGTAAAACCCGTGAAAAAATAGTCAGATCAATTCCTGAATGTATTCGTCCGTGGCTTACAGAGTTGAAGCGTGAAACAGGTAAAACAGGGTATTTATTGGGATGCGCACGAACCCGCCAGTCGGTATCTCTGAAAGGCCGGAGACTTTATAAAGAATTTCATCATAATGAACCGTGGACATTACACGATATACGTAGAACGTTTTCTACTGGATTAAATAATTTAGGTGTGGCCCCACATATTGTAGAGCTATTGCTAGGTCATGCTTTGCCCGGAGTTATGGCTGTATACAATAAGAGTCTTTATCTTCCTGAAAAGCTGAATGCATTAAATATTTGGTATGAGAGACTAGAGATTATTTCTGGCAACCTTGATAACGTTGTCTTACTTAACTCTGCTAACAAACAATAGGAGGAATTATGTCACTGCCTTTGAGAGAATATTATACCGTCGAGAGAGCCGCAGAGCTTTTAGGATGTACTTCTGATGATTTAGTACATTGGGCTATGATAGGCTGCATTCGGTTGAATATAAAGATAGATCAGGCTGTTGGTATTTTATTGGGTGTCGATATTGATGATTCTTTATGTGGTATTGATTTTGATGTGATATTCAAAGACACCGAATTTCAGTCCCGATTGAATGATATCGAAAAAATACATACTGAACACTCTTATGAAGATAACGATGAAAGTTCTGATGATGTTTATCAGATTTATTTTAATGAGAAAATTGAACTGATACATACAGGTTTAAAACATATCTACGCTAACGGGGGAGATGATTTAATTCTATCCGATATTAATTTATCAAGGTTCTTTTCTTATTTAAATTATATGGAGAGTAGAATTGTCAGTGAAGATTTTTGTCACATAATACAATCTGATTATTTTGGTTTGCGTGATTTCGAAGATGATTTTTTTGCCAAAAATAATTTAGTGAAAATCGATAATGCGACCTATGTCAGAGCTTCAGGCTTTTTTGCATTAGATGTTGAGTTTTTTAGTAATTTTGAACTAAATCCTAAATTTGTTTCATGTAATGGTGATAATTACTACAACATAGTTACAATGCCTGAAAGCAACTTATCCTTATCACTTCTTGCAAAGGAAGATGTTGAGTTTTCATTGAATGATTTGTTCATTTTTAAAAAAGATTTTTTTGCGATTCTAAAGTCAATGCAAGATGGTGTGGGAATGGATAAGAAGTATGCGAGGTATTTATCTTCAAATATGCATGTGTGGATGAAAAACGTTAATTATAGCGGAGGGGGGATTAGTCAAAGAAAAAATATTACTGTTAAAGAAAGGATATCCTCTCCTTTAAGGAACGTGCTTAGAATGCTCATCGGGAAACATTATCCGGAATACATAAATAAACCCAGTAAACTTGCTGAAATTCTTTCCGCTGAAGCAAGGCAAACACAAGAGTTCCATAATCAAAAATTTGATGGGGAAACGGTCGCAAGGTGGCTTGGGTTAAGGAACGGTTTACGTGAAAAAGACAGATGAGTATAAGGCTCAATAAGCTACAGCAACGTCATAATAAGCCCTCCAATACTTGCCCACTCCGCAGTAACAACGAAAAATAGCCTCCGAAATCTCTAGGACGTAGGAGGACACATGTTACAACGCGAATTCACCCCGCCAACCCCCGAACAACGCCGAGCAATTCTTGCTGAGTATGGTTTTGAATGCGAGCAGAGGATCAGGGAGGACAAATGCAAGGAAATGACTACTCTGTCACGCTCTCGGCGCTGGGAGCTAGAGCAACAGGGAGCTTTTCCAGGGCGGCAGCACTTAGGACGTAATTCTTGTACCTGGCTGCTAAGTGATGTGCTTTGGTGGGTTAGAAACCCGCCAGCAATCAATAACGTAAACAACCCTTATCAACGAACAAAAGAAAAACAAAAGAGGTTAGCCGCTGGTTCTGCTGCATGAAAGCATCAAACGTTCAATAAAAAAGCCCATCTGCATGAACAGACGGGCCAGAAACCACATGGATTAAGTACTAAACCGAGGTCATTATGACATACGCAAAAAATAATAGGAAATACCGTTTGACAACTGCGCCCAATGGATCGCAGAATCCAGACGTTGCCCCTCAATGGGCAACCGGGCGTGAGAACCCGAGTATGTTATCGGCGACGACAGACGCGCCATGCGTCTTTTTTTACGTCGTAATCAACGCCACAGAGCGCCATTTTATGGTGTGGTGTTACGTATCAGGTACAGGTTTGAATCGCTCTTTCCTGCCCCATTCGTTACACTATGCCGCCTTGTCAATGGTAGCTCAGGCGGGGCAGCTTTCGGGCTGGCCGGTTTCCGATAACGCCGGTATTCTCACCCCCGTCTGGGCTATCGCCATAGAGCGTGAGAACTCCGGCGATAGCGTCATTAACGCTGTTATCGGAGGTTGCCTTATGGCTACTACCCCAATTCATTCACATCCTCAGTTTGTCTGGCTTTTTCTCGCTGTACGCCGTTCTGACGTGTCGGCTAAACCCCACCGTGAGGAAGTCACCGCCCCTGATTTCATGAGCGCACGACGCACCATAGCGCGTGATTTTGTTGCCTCCTTTGCTGGCCGTCTGCCGGTTCGTGAGGTGGCTCATGTTTAAACTGCTTATCACCCTGATTAATCACGAAGCTGGCGACCGGCGCGAACTGGTTCACAATGGCCGCTATAAAACCCGCGAAGCTGCATGGAATGACGCACAGAAAATGGCGTATATCCATAAGAATGCCACCGGCACCGTAACGCATGAATGTATTGTGAAAATTGCGGAGGCCCGAAATGTATAAACTTTTCATTACCTGCCGTAACGTTATTACGGGCGAAATAAAAAAATATCAGAGCACGCAGGAATATAAATCATCTGCAAAGGCGGTGAAAGCGGCCTGTAAGATGGCTGATGTTATTACCTGTAACGGAAAATATGCTGATGATAATGAATACACGGTAATGGTCGGGAAGGTGAAACATGGCTGATATCTTTCGCGGTAAACTAAAGAGGAATAAATCTTATCAGGTTTCCGGTTATGCGGTGACGCGCAAAGGTCTTACGCGCAGCGCACAGGTGACGGTTGAGGCACTTAATCGCGATGATGCAATAATCCGGGCTACGGCTCAGTTACGCTGGGAAGGATTAACGCATTTTAAAGCGCTTAGAGTGCTGGAAATAACCACGCCTTTATTCAGCATTCCGCGCTGATAAACCGATAAGCTATTTAATGATTTTATGACCGTAAATGGTCAGGGGGTTTTATGTCTCAAATTAATTTAAATGTGAATGAAAAACAGACTAACCATCGCCAACCATATAACCGTGATTATTGCTGGTTGTTTTCTGAGGACAGTAATGATCGCCTCGAAAAAGTAATTGATATTACCGGAATGGTTGAAACACTTCTTGACGCCAAAGCTGAAATGAAGTGTGACAATGTAATTCTTGCAAAGCAAATGGGAAGCCTTTTCTCCATTCTCTACGGGGAGCTTCTTTCAATCAAGGCTGATTTATACGAGCCGGGCGGGATATTTTCACAAAATGATATTCAGAACGGACTTGAATTAATCCGGGAATGCCGAACCAAAAATATTGAAGATAACGAAGATACAGACGGGAATCTTTAAAACAAAAAGCGCCGTAGTGAGCGGCGCTTAAGGATTTTATATGAACAGAAAAGATTTACGCCCGGAAATCATAAAGCGACTGGTGCATGATTTCAAGTTTAAAGAGCAAAATGGCTATTTGCGCTCGGGTATTTGTCCTGAATGTAACAAGAAAGAACTCTTTACCAGCATGGAAAATCCATGGGTGCTGCGTTGTGGCCGTGAAAATAATTGTGGCGCTGATTTGTCAGTTAAGTCGCTCTATCCTGAATTATTTAATTCATGGTCAGATCGCTATGAGAGCACGCCTGAGCAGCCTTTTGCCGCTGCGGAAGCCTATCTGAGGGAAGCCAGAGGGCTGGATACTTCCCGGTTAAAGGGTTGCTACATGCAGGAAAGCTACCATAAGGGAGGTATGGGAAGTGCAACTGTTCGCTTTGCCCTGTCTGATGGTATCTGGTGGGAGCGGATTATTGACAAGCCAGAACGCTTTGATCGTAAGGCTAACTTCCATGGTAAATATGCCGGTCACTGGTGGGTTCCGCCAGCGCTGGACCTGGCTAATATTCGTTGCCTCTGGCTGACAGAAGGAATTTTTGATGCCATAAGCCTTTATCAGAATGATACTCCTGCTGTTTCCATTATGACTGCTGGTAACTACCCGGAAGCTGCGCTTAAAGCGCTTGCTGAACTATACCAGGGCAAAGAAAAGCCGTTTCTCGTCTGGGCGCTCGATAACGGTAAAGCAGGGGAGTCTGCTATACGCCGACATGTGGCCCGGAGTCGTGAACAAGGCTGGAAAGCCGTTGCCGCACTTCCGGCGCAAGGCAGCAGTAAAGCCGACTGGAACGATCATCACCTGACCGGCAAGTTAACCAAACGCCACCAGAAAGAATATCGCTATTACGGTGATCTACTTCTGGCCGAGAGCGCCAGGGATAAGGCGCTTCGCATGTTTGAACATAATGAACGCCCTGAATTTCACTTTGAATACGGGAACAGCGTGTACTGGTTTAAGCTGGATATTGAGCGCCATATGAGAGCGGTAGAGCGCATTATGGGGGAACGTAATATTCGTGATGAGCGTGAGGCCCGGAGTGTTGCACTCAAGGAGTCTGGCGCAATTAAGGAGATTGCTAACTGCAATCCGACACCGCTGTATTTTATGCGTTCAGAAGTGACTGACGAGTCCTGGTACTATTTCCGTATTGCCTTCCCCGGAAATACGCCCGCAGTGAAAGACTCCTTTACCGCAGCGCAGATTTCTTCGGCCTCTGAATTTAAAAAGCGTCTTCTCCATGTGGCAAAAGGCGCTCTTTATACCGGAACCAGCCAGCAGCTTGACGGCCTGATTAAAAAGGATCTGCCAAGGATTAAAGAGGTAAAAACACAGGATTTTATTGGATATAACAGGGACTGGAAGGCATGGATATTTAATACGCAGGCGATACATAACGGCAAAGTTTATTCGCTGAACAGTGAGGATTACTTTGAGATCAGCGGGATGAATATCAAGACTCTGAGCCGCTCTCCGGTAATCAATATTAACCCGGATGAAAATTCCCTTTCATTCGGCTGGGTTGATGATATCTGGACGGCCTTTGGTGAAAATGGCTATATCGCGCTGGCATTCTGGCTGGGAACATTCTTCGCTGAACAGATACGTGAACAGCAGGCCAGCTTTCCCTTTCTGGAAATTATCGGTGAGCCGGGAACAGGAAAATCAACGCTTATTGATTTTCTCTGGCGGCTCTGTGGCCGGGACAGTTACGAAGGTATTGACCCCTCAAAAGGTTCCGTTGCTGGCATTTATCGCAATTTTGCTCAGGTGGCAAACCTGCCTGTCGTGTTGCTTGAAGGCGATCGCGCTCAGGACACAAAGAAGCTGCGGGGATTTGATTTCGATGAACTGAAACCACTATATAACGGGCGAGGCTTGCGGGTGCTGGGTGTTAAGGCCAATAACAACGAAACCAGAGATCCACCATTCAGGGGGAGTATTGTCATTGCGCAAAACGCCACTGTTAACGCCTCCCCAGCGGTACTGGAGCGCATTATTCATATTTTTACGGATAAACGGCGCCAGTCTTCACTGACCAGAGCGGCGGCTGAGCGCCTTGAGCGCCTGCCAGTTGATCAGGCTTCTGGCTTCATAATCCGGGCGGTATGCCGGGAAGGTGAGATACTGTCTGTTGTGCAGGAAGTCTTTGAAGCCGAAAAAATCAGACTGGAACAGCACCCTGATATTCGTCATATCCGTATCGCCAAAAACCATGCCCAGATGATTGGTTGTGTGAGGGCGCTGGCCTGCGTTCTGGATATCCCGGCAGAGCGTCTCGATCGCACCAGCGAACAGCTTACCGTGATGGCCGTGGAACGGGTTAAATCCCTGGAAGCCGACATTCCCGTTGTCCGCGAGTTCTGGGATGCCTTTGATTATCTTAATAGCCTGGAACGTTTTGGCGTCAATCATTTTGGGAAAGATAATCGCGACGAGATCGCCATTAACTTCCCTCACCTGATGCGTGTGGCTGCTATGCAGCGTGTAAATATCCCTCCGGCGAAAGAGATCCAGGATTACCTGAAAAGCGGGCGTATGCGGCCATGTACAGGCCAGAAGACGGTAAGGAGTGAGGTTTCCAGGCTGGCAAATCAGGGGCGTGGCGAAGCTGGCCCGAAAGAGCCTGAGCAGGTGAAATGCTGGATTTTCAAAGTGCCGGTCGCTCAGTAGCAGAGGGACAGCAATATGACCATAAAAAAACGGACTGACGGGCGTTATGAAGTCGATATCTACGCCAGAGGACGCAGCGGTAAGCGCTTTCGCAGGATATTTGACAGGAAACAGGAGGCTGTGCTCTTTGAGCGCTATGTCATGGCGAATGCCGAAAAAAAAGAGTGGCTGGGCGCGAGTGTTGATCGCCGAACCTTAAGCGAGTTGTTAGACACCTGGTGGCTGCTGTACGGTCAGACGCAGGAAAACGGCGAAACAGAAAAGCGGCACCTGAATAAGACGATCAGGGCGCTGGGGGATCCGGCTGTTAATCGGTTGAGCAAACGCACGATTGCGCAGCACCGTAGCCAGCGGCTTGAAGATGGGATAAGCGCAGCCACGATCAACCGCGATATATACCGGCTTTCCGGCATGTTCAGCACTTTGATCAAAATGGAAGAGTTCAGTAAGGAAAACCCCTGCAAGGGGCTTGAACCACTGAAAGAAACACCCCCAGCCATGACCTATCTAACCAAATCAGAGATCGGCAGGTTGCTGGAAACGTTGACCGGCGATGATCGGCGCGTAGCACTGTTGTGCCTCAGTACAGGCGCACGCTGGGGCGAAGGCAGCACGCTACGGGGCGAGCAGGTTAATCACGGGCGCGTGACGTTCCTCAGGACCAAAAACGGGAAACGGAGAATAGTGCCGATATCGGAAGAACTGGAGAGTGAGATCAAGACCAGTGACACCGGGCCGCTATTCCGGGTTGATTATGAAAACTTCTGCGAACGGCTCAGAGAGGTTAAGCCCGATTTACCACGCGGGCAGGCCACGCATGTGCTCCGGCATACGTTCGCAAGCTGGTTCATGATGAACGGGGGCAATATTATTGCCTTACAACAAATTCTTGGTCACGCCAGTATCCAGCAGACAATGGTTTATGCGCATGTAGCGCCTGACTATCTGCAACATGCCGTCTTGCTTAATCCTTTCTCAGGCGGTATCAGCCTCTGAATGACCGGCCGATTGGCCGGTTTACCCCTTTCCTCCGCAGCGTAGAAGTATTGCCCCATTTTCAGGCTGTTCTGTATTTGCCCTCAGCTGGCACTGTCGTTTCTGACTGTCCTGCAGCACTGTTAAAAATGACTGTACTCGATGTATGGCCAGCACCGCCATAAATGGCAATATTTGCCGGAGTGGGGCTATTACTGGACAACTGGCGAAATGACCAAATATTTAACAGAAAAGAATCCTTTAATTAAAGAATGGTGGATTTTCTAGAATTTGAGGGGGGGTATCGGAAACGGGTTACAAAAGTTACAAAGTAAAAATAAAACACTATTATATTGATTTATATATCATTTTATCCAAATCCAAAAAGTTACAACCGGGTTACGGTCGGGTTACTCTGTAACCTTATCTCAGGTTACAATTTTAAATCTTAACTGTCTGATTTTATTGGGTGTAACTTTTATGGGACTTTTTGTAACCTCTCAAAGGTTACAAGATTAATTGATTAAAATCATATGATTAAGTGATTTTTTTTGTGACTGTAACCGTTGTAACCCGCTTCCGTGACTCCCCCTGGTTTTTGAGAAAAAAGCTCTTTTCCTGTTAATATTTCATTAACAACCACGTGTGAAAATTCTTTATGGATGGTGGCCTTCTGCGTCACTCATAGGTGTTTATTTCAGACTGTATTACAGCCTCTGCGACGGGTGCAATTTTGTGGCTTTTTAGCCTGATTCCCCCGGTTTCTGGCACTGCACAATAGTGCACAAATTTGCACAATTTTTTTGATGGTATTTATACCCTTTCCGCCCGCTGCTGGCGCTGGCTGAGGCCGGATCGCCAGATGCACGAAAAATGAAGCGAATGTCGCGCGCAGGTGACGGGGGAACAGCCCACGCGACGGGGCGCGGGACGGTGAGCCAGTAATATTTTGCCGTCAGAATCAATGTACGTGTTGTGGGGCGCATTTCAGAACGCGAATCATGCCCGGCCACATAATTGAGGCTGCGCCCCTCACAGTGGCTTACACGCGCTGAATGAAGATGAAATTATTTTTCCACGGACTGCCCGCAGGCTGGAGGAACCTCCCTGCACGGGGCGTGTGGGCTGGTGAATAATTTTGAATGGAGTGCTGCAAAGATTTTTATTGCAGGCCGGATGTTGTTGTCATGCCCTGCCTGAATCATAATATCGGCGAGTTCAACTCCCACAGGGGAGCTATCATCATGTTTCGTTGTCCCTTCTGCGGCGCTATGGCTCGCACCCGTACCAGTCGCCGCCTGAGCGATCACACCATACGCCAGTATCATCAGTGCCAGAATCTGGAATGCAGTGAGAGCTTTACCACCCTGAACGCCTTTGAACGCCGGGTCAGTAGTCGTGACGCACCGGCGACGCTTCCGCCTGCGGCGGGAGATTGAAGCGTCAATGTGTGCCGTTCCCCCGCCCGTTACGGGCGGGGTGTTATTCTTCCCTCGCATAACCTGCCAGCACTTCACTTATCAGGGTATCCAGACTCTGATAACGGCCCGCACTGCTGTTTAACGCCTGCTCCATGCCCTGCCGGGCCAGTCTTATCACACACCCTGAATAGCTGAGCGAATGCTGTTCGCACAGTCTGCGGATTTGTTCGTCCAGTTCGTGGGGGACTCTGACTGTACGAAGAATTGATTTGCCATTTCTTATCGGGCTATACACAGATATTTATCCTCTCCACTTATCTGAACTCATTATTCGGAGAATTATTGGTACTGTAATACAGTTTTTGGTGTCCCCTTCCACTGACAACTAAAGCAGCGCGACATCCTTTCTGATTCTGGTGAACCATAAAGGCCATACCGGCAGGCAGAGTGCGTGCCGTGGTAACTGTATTACATCAGGAATCAGGACTATGAAAATGACACCCGAACTTACCCGACTGGCAGAGAACGCCGCGACAGTGCGCCTCGAATTTGATGAGGCATACGGCCTGCTGAAAGCGAAACAGGCCACCGTGCAAAACCTGCTGGATACCCGTCAAAAGCTGGAGGAAGAAGCGGGCAGGCAGTCTGACGGATGGGAGCAGAGTCTGCTGGCGTCCGGTGGCGTTGAAAGTGAAGACTCAGACAAAGCCACGCTGCTTGCCAGCCTGGCAAAAGAGAAGCTGGGGCGTATCTCCCCGCTGATTGATGCGGCCCGCGTAGAAGTGCTTAAGCTGCGTTATGACGCGGCTGATAAGGCCAGACGCTATGATTTTGCCTGGCGTGAACTGAGTACCGCGCTCATTCAGCCGGAGTGTGAAGTCCTGCTGAACAGCCTGCGCGACTCGCTGGTGATTGTGCGCGGTCTGTTTGCGCTTTCCCCGCTCCCCGCCCATGACTTCGATAACCTGCTTGGCTCGCTGGTCAGGGATATCACCCGCGAGAATAACCTCACTCCCGCCCGTGACTATCTGGCAGCGGTAGCCGACGACAGCGAAAATGCGCTTCATCTCTGGCCGGGTTCATTCCCGGAAAACATGCGTAATATCATGCGCTGCTCTCCGTCAGGCGCACAGATGGCGATGGCACGTAATGACCCGGAGAAAATGCGTGCGCTTGCCGATGGCCGGGAACCTTGCAAGGGAATGGGCTGATATGGTGGGAGATAAAGGCATGAACAAAACAACAGGTATGCCGCAGCCGGTCATGCTGGCCGGGGAGAAACCCCGCGCAATGGCGACGGTTGTCACCCGCGTCATTGAAGCCCTGACCAACAAAGAAAGCGGCTCCATCGAGCTTACGTCAGACTTCGTGTCAATCAATCACAGTAGTACCAACCCGTCCCCGGTGCAGTCCGGGGCGTTGGCGGCGAACTACAGCGCGGAATTTCTGACCCGGATTAACGTCACCCCCGTGAAAGACGCCGAAGGGGAAAGCGTGATGGTGGGTTCAGGTGGATCGCTGGCCTATGTCAGCAATGGCAGTACGCGCCGGAATCCACAGAGCGGGGCCGCACTGAAACCCCACCGCTATCAGTGCCAGAAGGTCAACTTTGACACCTGCATTTCATATGACGAACTGGATGCGTGGGCGCATCTTGAAAATTACCCGGAACTGGCTAAGGCGGCGGTTGATCAACAGCGCAACCTCGATCGCCTGTTAATCGGTTTTAACGGTACGCACTACGCCTACCTGTCCAGCCCTGAAAAGTATCCGAAGCGTCAGGATTGCGGCGTGGGCTGGCTGGAGAAGTACCGCAAGGAAGCGCCGGAGAGGGTTATCAGTGGGCTTTCAGTTGCAGGACGCAACGAAGACGGGCGGATCATCTCACACGGCGATTACGGCACCGTTGACGCCCTTGTACTGGATGGCTGGCAGTCAGCCATTACTCCGCAATACCGTATGGATCTGGTGTCGGTATGCAGCATGAATACCCTTTTCAACAAAGAGTATCCGCTTGTGAATGCCGTGGCACCCAATCAGCCAAACAAGGAAATGCTGGTCAATCAGATCCTGCTGAACAACCCGACGCTGGGCGGACTTCCCGCCGTTCCTGTGCCGCATTTCCCGGACAATGCGGTACTGGTAACGTCCCTGCGAAATCTTTCCCTGTACTTCCTGAAAGGAGGCGGCAGGACGCTGGCGAAGAATGAGCCGGAATTTAATCGTCTGGCGGTTTATGAGTCGTGGAATGAAGCCTATATGGTGGAAAGATACGAGGCCGGTTGCCTAATTGATGACATTCATTGGCAGTGATAGTTGACGCCTTAATTAACAGAGAGCTGCGAGATGCAGCTCTTTTTTTTGGCAAAAAAGGGCGCTTTGGCTTGGAAGGTCTATTGGGTAGTAGGGTACAATCCGCCCCCTTTGTTTATTATGTTCCTGTGTTTTCTGGTTCGTTCACCAACTTGTATATCAATCGGTGTATCAATCAATGAAAAAAATGAACATAAAAAATAGATATAATTACTTTAAATTCAATATGGTATGTGAATTATGAAACATTATGTTGAAGTGATGATCCCGGAAGCGGAGATCAAAGCGCGTATCGCCGAACTGGGTCGTCAGATTAACGAGCGCTATAAAGATAGCGGCAGCGAAATGGTGCTGGTGGGCTTGCTGCGCGGTTCATTCATGTTCATGGCCGACCTGTGCCGTGAAGTGCAGGTGCCGCACGAAGTCGATTTTATGACGGCATCCAGCTATGGCAGCGGTATGTCTACCACCCGCGACGTGAAAATTCTGAAAGACCTGGACGAAGATATCCGCGGTAAAGACGTGCTGATCGTCGAAGACATTATCGACTCGGGCAATACCCTGTCGAAAGTGCGCGAAATTCTGAGCCTGCGCGAGCCGAAGTCGCTGGCTATCTGTACGCTGCTGGATAAACCGACGCGCCGTGAAGTTCAGGTGCCGGTTGAGTTTGTCGGCTTCTCCATCCCGGACGAATTCGTGGTTGGTTACGGTATCGACTACGCGCAGCGTTATCGCCATCTGCCGTATGTCGGCAAAGTGGTGCTGTTAGACGAGTAATGCGCGGGTGCCTGATGGCGCTTCGCTTATCAGGCCTACGGCGCAGGTTTGTAGGCCGGGTAAGGCGTTAGCCGCCACCCGGCAATCCCTGCACTACTTATGATTGATATGCTTTAGCTTGAGGTTGGAAATCCCGTGGCGGTAACGCTGCTCCAGGGTTTCGCGGCTGGTGGCGGTGACGTCGAGGTCGCGCAGCAGGCCGTCATGAATACCGTAGGCCCAACCGTGAATCATCACCTTCTGGCCGCGCTTCCACGCAGACTGCATGATGGTGGAGTGCCCCAGGTTATACACCTGTTCCATCACGTTCAGCTCACATAACGTATCCAGACGACGTTCCTGCGGCATCTCGCCCAGCAATGAACTATGTTTGAACCAGATATCGCGGATATGCAGCAGCCAGTTGTCGATTAAGCCCAGCTCCGGGTTCTCTACCGCCGCCTGTACGCCGCCGCAACCGTAGTGGCCGCAGATAATTATGTGTTCAACTTCCAGTACATCAACGGCATACTGCACCACGGAAAGACAGTTGAGGTCAGTGTGGATAACCAGGTTTGCCACGTTACGGTGAACAAACAGTTCACCTGGCTCAAGCCCGGTGAGACGTTCGGCGGGAACGCGGCTGTCGGAACAGCCGATCCATAGAAAGCGCGGTTTTTGCGCTTGCGACAGTTTCTCAAAAAAACCGGGATCCTCTTCTATCAGCATCTTTGACCATAGTGCATTGTTGCTGATGAGTGTATCTATGTCGTTCATGGAAGCGGTAACCCAGTAATTTTCGTTGGGTTAATATAGGGCAAGTCCTGATTTATTAAAACCCAATATCAAGTATCGGAATGTAAGGTAAGCGAAAATCTATGACCATTGCACTGGAATTAGAGCAACTGACGAAGACCTATCCGGGCGGTGTGCAAGCGCTGCGTGGGATCGATCTGAAAGTGGAAGCCGGAGATTTTTACGCGCTGTTGGGGCCGAACGGCGCGGGTAAATCCACCACTATCGGCATCATCAGCTCGCTGGTGAATAAAACCTCCGGGCGCGTCAGCGTCTTTGGCTACGACCTGCAAAAAGACGTGGTCAACGCCAAGCGTCAGCTCGGGCTGGTGCCGCAGGAGTTCAACTTCAACCCGTTTGAAACCGTGCAGCAAATTGTGGTGAATCAGGCCGGTTATTACGGTGTTGAACGTAAAGAAGCGGTTATTCGCAGCGAAAAATACCTGAAGCAGCTCGATCTGTGGGAAAAACGCAACGAACGCGCGCGAATGCTCTCCGGCGGGATGAAGCGCCGTCTGATGATCGCGCGTGCGCTGATGCATGAGCCGAAGCTGCTGATCCTCGATGAGCCGACCGCGGGCGTGGATATCGAACTGCGTCGTTCCATGTGGGGATTCCTCAAGGATCTCAACGATAAAGGCACCACCATTATTCTCACCACTCACTATCTGGAAGAAGCCGAAATGCTGTGCCGCAATATCGGCATTATTCAGCGCGGCGAGCTGGTGGAAAATACCTCGATGAAGGCGCTGCTTTCCAAGCTGAAATCGGAAACCTTTATTCTCGATCTGGCGCCGAAAAGCCCGCTGCCGAAGCTTGATGGTTATCAGTACAACCTCGTCGATACCTCAACGCTGGAAGTGGAAGTACTGCGCGAGCAGGGGATTAACAGCGTCTTCAGCCAGCTGAGCGCCCAGGGCATTCAGGTGCTGAGTATGCGCAACAAAGCGAACCGTCTGGAAGAGCTGTTTGTTTCGCTGGTTCATGAAAAACAAGGAGATCGCGCATGATGCAGCTTTACTGGGTCGCGCTGAAAAGCATCTGGGCGAAAGAGATCCATCGCTTTATGCGTATCTGGGTGCAGACGCTGGTGCCGCCGGTTATCACCATGACGCTGTACTTTATTATCTTCGGTAACCTGATTGGCTCGCGCATCGGCGAGATGCACGGCTTTAGCTACATGCAGTTTATTGTGCCGGGCCTGATCATGATGGCGGTGATCACCAACGCCTATGCCAACGTGGCCTCGTCGTTCTTCAGCGCCAAGTTCCAGCGCAACATTGAAGAGCTGCTGGTGGCGCCGGTGCCGACGCATGTGATCATCGCCGGCTTTGTCGGCGGCGGCGTGGCGCGCGGGCTGTGCGTGGGGATTCTGGTCACCGCGATATCGCTGTTCTTCGTGCCGTTCCAGGTGCACTCCTGGGTCTTTGTGGCCCTGACGCTGGTGCTGACGGCGATTCTGTTCTCGCTGGCCGGCCTGCTGAACGCGGTATTCGCTAAAACCTTTGATGATATCAGCCTGATCCCGACCTTCGTGCTGACGCCGCTGACCTATCTGGGTGGCGTGTTCTATTCGCTGACGCTGCTGCCGCCGTTCTGGCAGGCGCTGTCGCATCTGAACCCGATCGTCTACATGATCAGCGGCTTCCGCTACGGTTTCCTCGGCATTAACGACGTGCCGCTGGCCACCACCTTTGGCGTGCTGGTGGTGTTTATCATCGCCTTTTACATGCTGTGCTGGTATCTCATCCAGCGCGGGCGCGGTCTGCGCAGCTGATTGTGCCTAATTTCCCGGCAGACGGCGTTTGCCGGGAAGTATTCTTTGACAGTCATCACCCCTCTTTATCAATCACTCCGCTAAACTACTTGCCTGCTAAGGAGGCAAGCTATGTTAGGTTGGGTTATTTCCTGCCATGACGATCGCGCACAGGAACTGCTGGATCGTCTGGAAAAAAAGTTTGGGCCGCTGCCGCAGTGTCGGGCGGTCAATTACTGGCGCGGGCTGAGCGCCAATATGCTGAGTCGCATGATGTGCGACGCGCTTCATCAAACCGATTCCGGTGATGGCGTCATTTTTCTGACCGATAACGCCGGGGCGGCACCGTATCGCGTCGCATCGCTGATGAGCCACAAGCATAGCGGCTGTGAGGTGATTGCCGGCGTTCATTATTCATTGGTTGAGCGAATGGTTCCCCTGCGAGATTCACTCAGCAGCAACGACTTCCGCGATCGCATCGTCGAGCAGGGCGCGCCCGGCGTGACCAGCCTGTGGCATCAGCAGCAAAAAAATCCGCCTTTTGTGCTGCTCCACGATTTGTATAAGCCCTGAACATTGGTATTGATGGCGCTTTTGTTACAATAACGAGGTCGGTTCCCGCTTCGGTTATTGTTCATGCCTATACGTGCTGTTGTTTTCTTCCTGCTGTTCTTCGTCGGTGGCGCGAGCGCCGCTTTGCCTGCGCGCTATATGCAAACCACCGAGGACGCCACGATTTGGGCGCGCATCGGCGATCAAACCGTGACCGTGGGCAATCTGCGCGCCGGGCAGATTATCGCCGTTGAGCCGAACACGGCAGATAACGACACCTTCAGCTTTGGCTTCGGGAAGGGCTTTATCGATAAGGGGCACCTCGAACCGGTGCAGGGGCGCCAGCGGGTTGAGGATGGCTTAGGCGATCTGAATAAACCGCTCAGCAATCAGAATTTAATCACCTGGAAGGACACGCCGGTGTACAACGCGCCGGATGTCGGCAGCGCGCCGTTCGGCACGCTGGCAGAAAATCTGCGCTATCCAGTGCTTAATAAGCTCAAAGATCGGCTGAATCAGACCTGGTATCAGATTCGTATCGGGGAGCGTCTGGCCTATATCAGCGCGCTGGATGTGCAGCCCGATAACGGCATTCCGGTACTCACCTATCACCATATTCTGCGCGACGAAGAGAACACCCGTTTTCGCCATACCTCGACCACCACCTCGGTACGCGCCTTCAGCAACCAGATGACCTGGCTGCGCGACACAGGATACGCCACGTTGAGCATGTATCAGCTGGATGACTACGTGCATAACCGCGTGAACCTGCCCGCGCGCGCGGTGGTAATAACCTTCGATGACGGCCTGAAATCGGTAAGCCGCTATGCTTACCCGGTGCTCAAGCAGTATGGCTTTAAGGCCACGGCGTTTATTATATCATCGCGGATTAAGCGTCATCCGCAGAAGTGGGCGCCTAAGTCGTTGCAGTTTATGAGCGTCTCCGAGCTGGAGGCGATCCACGATGTGTTCGATTTCCAGTCGCACACCCATTTCCTGCATCGCGTTGATGGCTATCGGCGGCCCGTGCTGCTGAGCCGCAGTTATCACAATATCCTGTTTGATTTTGAACGCTCGCGCCGGGCGCTGGCGCAGTTCAACCCGCACGTGCTGTTTCTTTCCTATCCTTTTGGCGGTTATAACGCGACGGCGGTGAAGGCGGCGAACGATGCCGGTTTTCATCTGGCGGTGACGACGGTGAAAGGGAAGGTGAAACCGGGGGATAATCCGATGCTGCTCAAAAGGCTGTATATTCTACGCACGGATTCGCTGGAGACGATGTCGCGGCTGATCAGTAACCAACCTCAGGGGTAAACTGGCGAGCCGCGAAGGCGGCCCGCCGGGGAGAATCAGGCAACCTGAACCGGAATGGCCTTCGCCGTGCGCTTCATCTCGTTGTCGCCTTCGAAATAGGCAACGTTCGGGCGCCAGGTGCGCGCTTCTTCATCACTCATGGTGACGAAGCTGGCGATAATGACGATATCACCAACATCGGCATTGTGCGCTGCCGCACCGTTAACGGAGATAATTTTCGAGCCACGCTCCGCCGCAATGGCGTAGGTGGAGAAACGTTTGCCGTTGTTCACGTTCCAGATATCAATGGCTTCATTTTCCAGGATACCGGCTGCGTCGAGGAAGTCCTGGTCAATGGCGCAGGAACCTTCGTAGTGCAGGTCTGCATGCGTCACTTTCACGCGGTGGAGTTTGCCCTGCAGCATAGTGCGAATCATAGCGTCTACCTTTAATTCTTAACGGATACAAAGCAGTCTTCTGACTGCCTTGAGAAATTTCGCAGGCAGTATTGCCCGATTTCTGACGGGTGTCCATATGCGATTAAGCCTGCTTACGATTAATTGCGTATCGTCACGCATAACGTTTTGCAAACGTTGTCCTCTTGCAGGATCGCAGCCATTTATGTATCCGGAGCGAACCCGGCGGCGCTGCGCTTGGCCGGGCTACTATTCCTGTAGCCCGGACGAGGCGCGTATGCGCCGACTCCGGGATCGGCTCCGACATTAAAGCTCGATGCTCTGATTATCAATCAGTCGTGCCTGGCCCAGCCACGCCGCCATCAGGATCACCGCGCGTTTGCTGTTTTCAGTGAGATCGAGCAGGGTATCGGCGTCGCGAATCTGAATATCATCGGCGCGGAAGCCTTTCTCGTTCAGTTCCTGCTCGGCGAGTGCGATGATTTCTGGCAGCTCACGCTCGCCCGCTTTGAGCTTCCCGGCTACACGACTCATGACTTTGTACAGACCCGGGGCGATTTTACGCTGCTCCGCCGTCAGGTAGCCGTTACGCGAGCTGAGCGCCAGACCGTCTTTGGCACGGATAATCGGCACGCCGACGATCTCGATATCGTAGCCCAGGTCGGCGACCATTTTGCGAATCAGCGCCAGCTGCTGGAAATCTTTCTCACCAAAGCAGGCGATATCCGGCTGGATTAGGTTGAACAGTTTGCTGACGATGGTCGAGACGCCGCGGAAGTGGCCTGGGCGGCTGGCACCTTCCAGCATGGTGGAAAGGCCCGGAACGTCAACATAGGTTTGGCCTTCCAGCCCCTGCGGGTAGATTTCTTTCTCCGACGGGGCGAAAACAAAATCAACCTTACGCTTGTTTAGCTTCTCGCAGTCTTCCTGTAACGTGCGCGGATAGCGCGCCAGATCTTCCGGGTGGTCAAACTGCATCGGGTTGACGAAGATGCTGACAACAACAACGTCCGCACGCGCTTTCGCTTCATCGACCAGCGTCATATGGCCATCGTGCAGGTTGCCCATGGTGGGAACCAATGCAACACGCTTGCCTTCCTGACGTAGACGACGGATATGCTGGCGCAGCAGCGGAAGGGTTTCAATAATCAACACACCTTGACTCCTTAATGGAAACTGTGTTCTTCGCCCGGATAAACGCCGGACTCCACTTCAGCAATATACTGCCGCACTGCGGCGCGCATGTCGCCCGCTTCGGCAAGGAAATTTTTTGCGAATTTCGGAATATGGCCGCCGGTGATGCCGAACGCATCGTGCATCACCAGGATTTGTCCGTCGGTGACGTTACCCGCGCCGATGCCAATCACCGGAATCGACAGCGCTTCAGTGACGCGCTTCGCCAGCTCAACCGGTACGCACTCCAGCACCAGCAGCTGTGCGCCCGCCGCTTCCAGCGCCAGCGCGTCGTCCAGCAGCACCTGGCCTGCGTCGCCGCGGCCCTGCACCTTGTAGCCGCCAAAAATATTGACTGACTGCGGCGTCAGCCCCAGATGGCCGCAGACCGGAACGGCACGGTCGGTGAGCATTTTCACGGTATCCACCAGCCATGCGCCGCCTTCGATTTTGACCATGTTGGCACCGGCACGCATCACCGTGGCAGAGTGCTCAAACGCCAGTTCCGGCGTGGCGTAAGCCATAAACGGCAGATCGGACAACAGCAGGCAGTTCGGCGCGCCACGGCGTACCGCGCGGGTGTGGTAGGCGATGTCTTCAACGGTCACCGGCAGGGTGGAGTCGTGCCCCTGCACGGTCATGCCCAGCGAATCACCGACCAGCATCACGTTGATGCCTTCATCGGCGAACAGTTTGGCAAAGCTGTAGTCGTAGGCGGTAATCGTCGCGAAGCGCTTTTTCTCTTGTTTGCATTTCTGCAGCAGGGCGATAGTGGTGGGTTTGCTCATAACCTCTCCGTCCATAATGGCAATTAATAGATTTTGCGCATTGTAGGGGAAGAGGCGGCGGAACGTTAGCCCTTTATGGGCATATCCCGCCGACCTGCGACATCAACGACTCTCAAGGGTAGTCGAAGGTGAAGATGCCGTTGGCTTTGAAGTTACCCGACTCTATTTTCTGGTTATTGTCGCGCTTAAGCGTCGCCAGAAAATTGAGGGTTTGAGACTGTACTTTACCACTCTCACTGGTACCGTAGATATTGTCATCATTGGAGGTGTCACGCTGGTCGTTATACACCGAGGTCGTTTCATTAGGGATCATCACCATCTCAGGGCTATAGCTGTTGGCCGCGCCGCGAATCTCTAAGCCAACGCCGGTCGCATGGTTGCTGGTCAGGATATTACCAAGCAGGGTGGGATCGCTGGCGCTGGTTGTGGTGGTGAGCGTGACGTTAATATTGCGCAGCCCCTTACAGCCCGCCAGATTAATGGCAAAGGGGACCGATGTCGCACCATTAATAATATCGTTTGGGCTGTAGCTACCCAGATTAACCGTGGTACCGCTGACGCTGTTGCCGCTGGCGACGGGTTGGGTGGAACAGGTGGGTTCGGCCACGGTCACGGCGCTGATATCAAAGGTGACATTATCATAATAGCTGTTAATGCCTGGACCTGGGTTTTCGTTCCAGATGCGCACATGATAGTTACCGTTTTTGAGTAATGTGATTTTTGATTCGCCGGGGGTATAGGTTTGGTCGGTGTAAAAGGTGATTGCTGCATAAAACCCCAACCCACCCCATGTAAAATAGCCAACTGCGCCTTCTTCTGAATCCGGTCCATTGCAACCGTCGGTATCTTTTATCGAAATGACGTTGTGCATTACCCCGTTCGATATCTGTAGCGTTGGGGCCGTCACCACAATATCATTGCCATAGGAACTAAAGCTACGTAGTGCTAGTGAAAAATAAAGTCCGGTGATATTCGTTTTAAAAATATCGACGCCGCCGTAACTACCCGCAGAAATAAGACCTGATTCTACAGAAATTGGATTGCCCGTTCCCTCATCTGAGGTGTTACAAAAAAGACTGCTGCTATGCTTTGAAGATGACCCATGATTAGCATTCCAGTTTATGATGACATTTGCAGGGGCAAGTTCATTTGTTCGGCTAAAGTAGACGGTGCGTCCGCTGGGGTATGTCATTACATCGTTACCGTCTCCTGATGGGCCTCCATATATGTAGTTCGCAACATAGTTTCCCAGCACAAAGGTCTGTGTCTGTGCATAACTGGCGCTGGAAAACAGCACCAATGTTGTGAATAGTGAGGATAGAAAAACGGAAATCACCGTCAACCAGCCTCTGTTTTTGCCATGTTGCATCAACGTGTTCCCTCTCATGACCATCTCCTTTCAAAAGCCGATGGCTTTTTTATTCGTAATAAACCGACACCAGCACGCTGGACTTCACCGGGCCGCTGACGATGGACTGACCGGACAGTACTTTTTGCATCCGGGCGTAAAATGAGTAACGGCTGTCGGCGTAGTCAGCGGCGGTAACCTCATATTGGCTACGTGGCGTGCCGTCGGTATTCATCACGTTATAAATGTTGTTGCTGTCGTTGACGGAAAAAATCACCACCCCGACGTTTTTTGCGCCGTCGACTTCTTGATTAGCGAAAATCTGCGTTGACCCTGGGGCAAAACTGCCGGACAGCGGCGAGAAGTGCAGGGTTATTTTTGACGGCTCTTTGCCGCTGACCGGCATACAGTCTTTGACATGTACATAGAAGGTTTTGCCACCTTCATAGAGGTCTTCCGCAGTGACGCCGCTGGCGAAATAGTCGAGTCCTTTCGTGCCTAGATCGATCAGGCCATTATCGTCGACTGAGACTTCACAGCTGGTGTTGACAATATTGGCCTTAATTTCCACATCGGTATCGGCATGGCAGAAAGGCATCAATGACGATAAGCTGATGGTCAATGCGCCGCACAATAATTTGCTCATCGCGTCTTACTCATAGGTAATGGTGAACAGGCCCTGGGTAGAGAAGGTGCCGGTATGTAAATCCGCTATCGTGCTGCCGGAAGCCAGCACAATACGGGCGCTGAGCGGCCAGACGACGGTGGTTTCATCAGTGGCCTGGGCCAGATCGATGAGCTGCTTCGCCGGGCTGGCGCAACTGAGCTGTTTGCTGCCGCTGCTGGCCGGCGTTGAGGTGGTCCAGACCTCGGCGGAGACGCCAGCGGCATCATCGCTGCTGTTCAGAGCGTTACGAAATCCGTTGCCGCCGCCGGAGGCGCCATCACAGCCCGTCTTCGCCGTTAGGGTGACGGTGGCCTGTTTTTTAGCCATACCTATGCAGTTGCTGAACACCAGCGAAAAGGCGCGAGAGTTGCTTTTATTGACAATTTGCGGAATGTAAATATCGCCAATATCGACCACCGCATTGGCGACGCCGCTGTTGTCGTACAGCGTGGCCTGACAGGTGGTTGGCGTGATGGTGGTGGAAACCGTCATCTCCAGCGAGTTCACACCCGCGTAGCCCGGTGCTGTAGCAAGGAGAAACGGCAGTGCGCCGCAGAATCCAGATAGATATCGTGTCAACACAGCCTCCCTGCTATTCATAGGTAAATGTAAAGGTGACCTTGGCCTGGAAGTCGCCCGGCGTGGGGGCTAGCGAGGCGCTGGCGCGGCGGAAAAAGGCGCTAAGATCAAAACCGTCAGTAATCTGACTTTGGCTCCATATCGTTTTTTGCGTACCGTCGAGCTTCAGACGGGCTGAGTCATCCGCGCCGTCGGGCTTAAAGCCAAGGCCGACGTTTTCCGCATTGCCGCTGGTCAGGCTGTTTTGTAGCATATAATTACTATTGGAAAGCGTGGTGCCTTGCAGGGTCATCGTCAGCGAAGCTATCTCGTTATTACACTCCTGCGGCTGAAGCTTGAAGCTGCCCTCGGTGCTGGCGGTAACGCTAATCAGCTCGGCGATCCCGATATTCGGGATCGTGAGCGCGTATTGCGTCCCGCTACCGCTGACCGACGAATTCGTCAGGCTGATGACTTTCATCACACAGGTGGTTTCTTCAATCACGGCGGTAAAGTCAAGGCTCAGTCCCTGGGTGCTGGCAAAGCCCGGCGGTGCCAGCAGTGCGCTGGCGAACGTCAGTACGTGGACTACGCGGTGTTTGTTCATCCTTTATCCTCGTAATCTATTGCATCTTGCAGGGAACGGCGTTGAGAATGATGGTTTTTCCTGCCATTTTCTCGTCGCCTTGTGTTGTTTGGTAGTGCAAGCGGCAGCGCTGGGGCTGGTTCTGCTGGCTCCAGCGTACTTCCAGCTCCCCGCTCTCACCAATGCCGCGCACAAACGCCTGGCTGCCCTGACCGACGGTACCGAGCAGATTGTTGTTCAGATCGTAAACTTCGGAGGTGAACGGGATAGGCTGTTTGTCACTGCGTACCAGGTTCAGGATCGCTGATTGCCCCTGATCGGTCTCGAATTGGCTCATCACCACCGCACCGCGTCGCGGGATCACGGTGGCGCTGGTGCTTTTCATTTCGACATCTTTATCTAACTCGTTAATATCGAGGGAGACAGTATTTTCTCTGTATGGCGTTAACGAACTGCCAATGCCATAGCCGAAGCGGTCGATAGTGCTATTTCCGTAATCAATACGCGCGCCCTGGGCACCTGGCGCATCAATGAGCACTAACGTATCGCTGGTGCCAAAGCTCTGGTTGCTAAAGGTCAGTCCGCCGCTGTGTAGCACGAAGCCACCGTCGGTATTTAAAGAATACTGACGCGAGCTGTCATTGCTCGCCGATGCCGATGCGGAGATGTTGCCATAGCTGGAGTCGTAGCTGACGTAAGAGCTGACGGTAGAAAGATCTTTGTTTTCTTTCTGCATGTTATAGGCGGTGCTAACGCTATAGTTCCAGCGGCTGTCAGCGCTATAGCCACTGGCTGTAGTGTTAAACTGATTACTGCCGTCAAAATCGCTGCTGGCGCTGCTGCTTAACGTCCGGAAACCGCCACTGTCTCTTGTGGTACCCATCAATTTATCCAGTGGGATCGTCACGCTCAGGTATACGGAGTCGTCGCGGTTGTTGTCTTCGTCGTAGGAGCGCTGCAGGTTGATGCTGTAGGTTGCCCAACCCAGGCTGTTACTGTAGCCAGCAGAAAAACTGCTGCGTGAATCATTGGTCACCCAATAGTCGGCCCAGCTTCCGTTCAGATAAAGTGAGCCGTAATTGGTGTCTTCGCTTTTCAGGCTTTGGTTAAGACTAATGGTGAACTGATTTTTCATCCGCGAATAGTTGCTCATGTCGCGGGAAGACGTACCGTTGTTGTGTTCAGCATCATCAATCAGGCTCAAGGCATCGCTCAAACCCAAATAGTCTTTGGTTGAATAACGATAGGCAGCAATATTTAGTGAGGTATCCGTCGGTGTGAAAAATTTATTCCACGATACGCGATAGCTCTGACCACGATAGGTTTTATCATCGGGGATATTGGTTTGTGATTGCGTGACATCAAATGAAATTGCGCCGATAAGGGTATTCATCCCCAAGCCCAATAGTCCGGCTACATAGCCATTGTCGGTTGCTTGAACGCCGCTAAAGCCGGTGAAGGTGCTGTTTAAACCGTAGTAGAAAGTGCCCTGAGCCAGACCCGGTTCGTCATGCAGACTGTCGTCATTGACCTGACCCATGCTTATGTCCCAGCTACCAACGCCAGGGTGCATCATTTGCACCAGCGATGAAAATGCCTGACTAAAGCTGTGTTTTGAGCCATCGGCTTCGGTGACGGTGACTTCTAAATCCGCGCCGTACCCCGACGGTGAGAGGTCGTCAATCACAAACGGCCCCGGTGGAACCGTGGTCTCATAAATTTTGTAGCCATTTTGCGTAATGGTCACTTTGGCATTGCTGTTGGCCACGCCGCGAATCGTGGGGGCGTAGCTGGCGAGCTGCGGCGGTAACATTTGTGATTCGCTGTAGAGGCGAACGCCGCGCAGATTGACGGTATCGAAGCTTTCGCCGCTGGTGCTGGATTCGCCGATGATCAACTGCGACCGAAGGGCGGCGATATCTCGCTGAACATAGCGGTTCTGGTAGTCAATGTTGCTGCCGCCATCTTTTTGCCAGGAGTAGTTGCCCTGCGCGCGGAAGTGCCATGCGCCAAGATTTATGCCGCCGTTAAAGCCTGCATACACGCTATCTTCGGTACCGTAGTCATTTTCATTTTTCCATGCGCTGATGTTGTATGACAACATGGCGGCAGGGATACCGTCATCCCACAGTGATGGATCGACATAGTTAGCGAAGCCCTTTTGTACCCACATCTGCGGCACGCCGATATCCAGTCGTTGCTCACCGCCGTCAAAGTGGACCGTAGACAACGGAATAGCCAATGACAGATTAAGGCAGCTATTCGCGCTGTCCTCACGTGCCATCAGCATCGCATTTGCCGGCAGATCGTCAGGCAGACGAATATGCAGCTGGTTTAAGATTTTTGGGGTAATACAGGCCTGGGTTTTACCGTCATGTTTGGCATCAATAAACTCGACCTTCACCGTGGAGACCAGATCGTTATTGACGTAACCGCTCACGTCGTAAATGCCAGGTGAAATAGCATTACCGTCAGAGTAGCGGCTGAGGTCGACTTTACTTGAGCCTGGCCCCATTAAAAATGAGCTGTCAAATTCCAGCGTTTCGTTTTCGGCCCATGCACAGACGCTGCCGGATAAGAGAGTAAGGGCAATAGCTCGGGACAAAAAGGTGACCCGGAAAGTGTTTGACAGCTGTTTCATTGGCGCATCCGAAAGATTAAATGTAAGCGTTAAATGTCCACCTTGCCGCTAATTGCGCCGCCAAAGTCATTAATCGCAATATAGCTAATGCTGGTTTTCGCCGGGGTGCCGTTTAAGCCGGGAATGGGGAAATCGGATTCACCTTTGGGGGCGACCATCGAGGCCGAAACGGTATATTTTCGTCCGCCGACAACCGCCTCTACCTTATTAAATGAGACAAAGTACCCTGTGGGGTTAATGACGTGGACCACCGGTTTTCCTGCTTTTTGCTGTACGCGCCACTGTAATTTCGTTGGTGCCTCTGATGGTGTTCCTTCCAGGCCGTCCGGGCGGTAAAACAGTTTTATGCGGGTGCGAAAAGCCAGCTGCAAAATATTTTTTTCTTTTACATCGGCCTCTTTCATTTTGGGGGGGACTTCCAGCACATTGAACCAGAAGATGCTTTCGCGATCTTTCGGTAATACGCGGCTCGCCGTGTAGGTGAGTTTTACCGTCTGACCGCGGCCGGGCTCAATACGAGAAACCGGCGGAGTGGCGTTAAAGGGCACGTTGATAATACTGGGGTCGGCATTTTGATCGCCGTCGTCCAGCCAGTTTTGTACCAGGGCGGGACGGGAACCTTTATTCTCCAGGCGAATGGTCGTGTCTTTTTGCGCCTCTTTATAAACAATTCGGGTGCCGGAAAGGATAATATCTGCCATTGCGGGCTGAACAGCTGACAGTGCCGTGACAGTAAATAAGATTGAAAAAAGAGAACGACGCATCCTGGTCATTGGTATTCCTCCATGGTGTTCTGGAAGGGGAATATCGTGTGAAATCACGCAATACTCCCCCTTATTAAAGTACGGCTATTAGTTATAAGTCAGGGTGTACGCGACGTTGGATTTCACGTAGCCTGCGGTCACTGGAACTGCAGTAGACTGTTTGACGTAAGAGACGGCGAAGTTGAATTTCGCAACGCCATTCGGGTCAAAGTTCGCATCATGGACATCGCTGGCATCGTTCACTTTTACTTGGGTATAGGCCAGCGCGGAGCCGGAACCATCGATCTGGTGAATTGCAAGGGCGACGCCTGTTGCCGGCTCGGAAATAGAGTCATCGTTGTTCAGCGTACCTTCGCTGTTGCTGAAGAAGGTTGACGCCATGCTCAGATGAGCTGTGCTGTTGGTGTTGCTGGTACCGCAATCTACGGTGATATAGAACGATTCCGGCTGGACGCCGACAGCGCTGGTTTGTACGCCCAGATCGTTGCTGATGTCTGCTGTTTGAGCGGTGTTCAACTGAACCTGCCCATCCTGGCTGCCGCCGTTAACATGCGGAGTACAGGTGTTATCACTGACCAGACCGGCGAAATCAACCTGACCGCCGTCGACTGCAAAGGCAGATGTGGAAGCTGCAGACAGAACCAGTGATAAAGCGATTAACTTTAATTTCATGTTGAAATATCCTTGTTAAAAAAATTAAATGTCGTTACAGACGCGATTATTATAACAAGAGCTCTGTAAGTATAAAAATATCGTGTTCGGATACTTCGCTCTTTTTGATTGGTAAAACCAATGATTTGATTTTGTTTTAATAATTACATCTCATACACCAGATATTCCTTAGTGTCGTTAATCGAACTTTTCCTATATGCGCCATCTTTGATAGTGTAAAAAAACGCGTATCATTATTTTTGGTTATTTATCTGTCTGTTTGATACGTTAAATATATTCTTTGTATTTATTTATTCTTTGTTTATTGGTTGTTTTTTATATAATCTTAAATAATTAAATGTTTTTTAATTAAAACTTAATGCAAGGCTGCTGAGCGCTGCTCATGTTTCTCAATGGCTTTGAGTTTCCAGACGTTAATAAGAAGAAGCTATCTCGAAAGTAAGATAGCTCCTTGAGTATCATCGATTAATTGTAGGTAAGGGTATAGGCCGTGTTCGATTTCACGTAGCCTGCGCTAACAGGTACCGCATTGGATTGTTTAACGTAGGATACTACGAAGTTAAATTTCGCCACACCGTTGCCATCAAAGGCCTGGGTATGCACATCGCTGGCATCGTTAATCTTCACCTGAGTGTAGGCCTGCGCAGAACCGCTGCTATCAACCGCGTGGATCGCCAGGTTGACGCCGGTTGCCGGTTCTGAGATGGAGTCATCGTTGTTTAGCGTACCGTTGCTGTTGCTAAAGAAGGTAGAGGACATGCTCAGATTCGCGTTCGCATTGGTGTTACTGGTGCCGCAGTCAACGGTAATATAGAACGGTTCTGGCTGAACGCCGACAGCGCTGCTCGCTACGCCCGAATTAGCGTTAATATCTGCCGTTTTGGCCGTGTTTAGCTGCACCTGACCGTCCTGACTGCCGCCATTGACGTGCGGTGTACAGGTGTTATCGCTAACCAGGCCTGCAAAGTCGATTTGACCGCCATCAAGAGCAAAGGCAGAGGAGGAGAGCAGAGCTGCAGAGAATGCCACTGAGAGGGCGATAATTTTTTTCTTCACGACAATATCCTTATAGAAAGTTATAGAATTACATGTGTTACAGTGTGTCATATTGTTTCGTGGGCATTAAACACGATATTGGTTGTGTTTGTAAAATTCATGATGTTTATTTTTCTTCTTTTTTGGATTGATATTTTTAATATTATTCATGTGATTTGTTGTCAGGTGAGGGGGATTTTCTGCATAACATTTACATGGTGAATTTTTTATTCTGTGGTGACGATGTTAACTCTATGCATGGTGGGCCTGGTTGATTTGATAAATAAATTTTAGCTTGGTTGTGAATAGCGTGTAAGGATATTTGCTGTTTTGGTAGATGTGCTTTTTTAGGTGGGTTTTATTATTTTTTTATATGCAATTGTGAGTGTTAGTTGTTTTAAAAAATAATTGTAGGAAAAATCATGTTGTAGGTATTAAAGATTGGCATATAATGTAAACAAAAAGGTGTTAATATTAATTAATATAATATTCAATGTTCTTAATGTAATGATTTTCGTAAGACTGACGCATTATTAGCGCAACGACGGTAGCGCCGTTCGCCTATTGCCAATCCAGGTTTTTATTCCAGAATTATTCTGTTGATCGTAAGGTTAAACTACCAGCGAGCGGGATAAGGTGAGATCTGATTCAGATACTCAGTCAGCGGTTGACCATCATCAGGAAAATGAAGTTCAGGGGCAATTTCAAACAGCGGCCACAGCATAAAGCCCCGGCGCTTCATATCGTAGTGCGGTACCGTCAGGCGCTCGCTGTTAATCAGCCGATCGCCAAAAAGCATGATGTCGAGGTCCAGCGTACGCGGCCCCCAGCGTTCAGCCTTGCGAACACGACCCTGTTGCTGCTCAATACGCTGGGTATGGTCCAGCAGCGCTTCTGGCGCAAGGTTGGTTTCCAGCGCCACGGCGGCGTTCAGGTAGTCTGGCTGATCCTGCGGGCCGAGCGGCGGGGTACGATAAAATGAAGAGACGCGGATAATACGGCTTTCAGGGATAGCGCCAATAGCCTCAACGGCAGCGTTCACCTGCTCCAGCGGAGAGGCGAGGTTGCTGCCGATGGCGATATAAACGACGGTCACGCGCTACCTTCACGGCGCGGCGCGCGTTTACGCGGGCGGCGATGGCGACGGCGGGTATCCGGTTCATCACCCAGATCGTTGAGCATCTCTTTTTGCGCCGGCGGCGCGACCACCTGGAATTCACTCCACCATTGGGTCAGGCGTTGCAATTCGTGGTTGTTTTCGGCTTCGGCGCGCAGCGCCAGCAGGTCGTAGGCGGCGCGGAATTTAGGATGCTCCATCAGCTTCCACGCGCGTTTACCCTGACGGCGAGACATGCGCAGCTGTAGCTGCCAGATATCGCGCACCAGGGTGGTAATGCGTTTTGGAATCGCCAGCGAACGGCAGGCTTCGTCCAGCACGTCGTTCATCGCCAGCGCGAAAGCGTCGTAATAGGCCAGCCCGCTCTCCTGAGCGATTTTCTGCGCCATTTCCAGCAGCGGATACCAGAACATCGCGGCGAACAAGAACGCCGGGTTAACGCGCATATCGTTACGAATGCGGTTGTCGGTGTTCTTCAACACCTGAGCGATGATGCGTTCCATCGGGCTGTCGCCGTCTTCGGTGAAGTAGCGGGTGATGGTCGGGAACAGCGGCTGGAACAGGTTGTATTCGCGCAGCAGCTTGTAGGTTTCAAAGCCGTAGCCCGCCTGTAGCAGCTTGAGCGCCTCTTCAAACAGACGCGCCGGCGGCACGTCGTGCATTAAGGTAGCCAGACGCGGGATCGGCTCGGCGGTTTCCGGGCTGATGCGCATATCCAGTTTGGCGGCAAAGCGCACGGCGCGCAGCATGCGTACCGGATCTTCACGGTAGCGGGTTTCCGGATCGCCGATCAGGCGGATGACGCCGTCTGACAGATCCTGCATGCCGCCAACATAGTCGCGTACGGTGAAATCCGCGACGCTGTAATAAAGGCTGTTGATGGTGAAGTCGCGGCGCTGGGCGTCTTCTTCGATGGAGCCGAAGATGTTGTCGCGCAGCAGCATGCCGTTTTGCCCGCGCTGGGAGGTCGCGCGATCGGACTGACCATCTTCGTGATGGCCACGGAAGGTGGCGACTTCAATAATTTCCGGGCCAAACATGACGTGGGCCAGGCGGAAGCGACGGCCAACCAGACGGCAGTTGCGGAACAGCTTACGCACCTGGTCGGGGGTGGCGCTGGTGGTCACGTCGAAATCTTTGGGTTTTTTGCCCAGCAGCAGATCGCGAACGCCGCCGCCGACGAGGTAAGCCTCGTAGCCCGCTTTGTTCAAACGATAAAGAACCTTGAGGGCGTTTTCGCTGATATCTTTGCGGGAAATAGCGTGCTGCTCGCGCGGAATGACGGTCATAGCAGGTTTTGCGATGGCGTTTTCAGCCTCGCTCTCCTCACGGCTCAGCACCTTGCGGCAAAAATTAGCGACTCGGGTAAAAATGGTGCACCTCGGTAGTTTTAGACTTTTGGGACAAAAAATAGCGGCTAATCATAGCTCAGCATAACGCATTTGAGAATGGCGGATTGATCTTCGCCGTCTCTGGCACCGCGGCAAGCGACCACTGCGCCACCGCATTGTGCAATATATCAGCCGTGCTGATATCCTGCCATTGCGCCGGAACGGGCTGGCCTAAAAAGCGCAGCGCCTGAATGATAACCGGACGCGGGTCGCCAGCAGGTAGAGCAGGTGCATGATTTTGCTTGGAAAGTTTAGCACCTTCTCCATTCAATGCCAGCGGCAGGTGAATATAGTCAGGCGCTGGCCAGCCAAACTGCTGGTAAAGCGAGATTTGCCTGACGGTCGGTTCAATCAAATCGGCGCCGCGTACGATTTCGGTGACGCCCTTAAAATGATCGTCCACCACCACCGCGAGATTATAAGCAAATAATCCATCGCGACGATGAATGATAAAATCTTCGCGCGCCAGGCGTTCGTCGGCTTGCAGAGTACCGCGCAGCAGATCGGTGAACGCCATCACCGGGTGCGTCTGACGCAGTCGCAGGGCGGCGTTTTCCGGGCCGTGATGCAGGTCGCGGCAGTGGCCATCGTAGGTGCCGCCGATGTGCTGAATACGCGCGCGCGTGCAGGTGCAGTAATAGCAGAGATCCTGCGCTTTCAACCACGCTAACGCTTCGCGATAGGCATCGTGACGCTGCGACTGCCACAGCACATCGCCGTCCCAGTGCAGGCCGTAATGTTCCAGCTGATGCAAAATGGTGGTTGCAGCACCGGGAACTTCACGAGGAGGGTCGATATCTTCGATACGGACTCGCCAGATACCCTGCCGAGCACGGGCCTGGAGATAGCTGCCAAGAGCGGCAATCAACGAGCCGAAATGCAGCTCACCGGAAGGGGAAGGGGCAAAGCGCCCTATATAAGGTTGTGTTGACATGTTTATGGCAAAAAAATGACAAGGCGGGAGAGACTCCCGCCTTGAAGATAGAGTGTTAGCGTTCTCTTAACCTGCCATCTGCTTTTCGCGGATTTCTGCCAGCGTTTTGCAGTCAATGCACAGGTCAGCCGTTGGACGCGCTTCCAGACGACGAATACCAATTTCAACACCGCATGATTCGCAGTAGCCGAAATCTTCGTCTTCGACTTTCTTCAACGTTTTCTCGATCTTTTTGATCAGCTTGCGTTCACGATCGCGGTTACGCAGTTCGAGGCTGAACTCTTCTTCCTGTGCGGCACGGTCTACCGGATCCGGGAAGTTTGCAGCTTCGTCCTGCATATGTGTAACGGTGCGATCGACTTCATCCCTAAGTTGATTACGCCATGCTTCAAGAATACGTCTGAAGTGCGCCAGCTGGGCTTCGTTCATATACTCTTCGCCTGGCTTCTCTTGGTACGGCTCCACCCCAGCGATGGCGAGAATACTCAGGGACGATGTTTTACGGTTTTGCCCTTCTTGCATGTTGCTTCTCCTTAACACGCACTATCGATCCCCGTGTTCGGGGGAAAAATCAGGCCGCTATAAATAGCAGATGCTTTTCCGGATGGCAATTATCTAAACGTAACACTTGACAATGCTGTGAGGAAAAGCGTATTTACGCCGCAGCCCGAACACTTTCTATTCAACTCCACCCCGCGTTAACGAAACGGGTAACGGCGATATCAGAGTCATCTTATCGGCAGAAAGTTCCGCTTTATAAGCCAAAATTTCCACCCCCTGTTTTTGTGCTTCTTGCAACAACTGTGCGTATTTAGCATCAATATGGTGTGCTGGAGAGAAATATTCAATGGCTGAGTGCAATATTGCAAACAGCAAAACCGCACGATCGCCGCTGGCCACAACGCCCATTAGCTCGCGCAAATGCTTCTGTCCGCGCACGGTCACTGCATCGGGAAAATAGCCGAACTCATTTTCCGCCAGCGTGACTGACTTCACTTCAATATAGCAGTTGGGGCGATCATCTGCCTGTAACATGATGTCGATTCTGCTGTTCTCTCCACCATATTTCACTTCGCTTTTCAGGGTGTTGTAGCCGGTCAGTTCGGGGATGCGGCCCGCCAGAATAGCGTCTTTGGCGAGGGTATTAGCCCGCAACGTGTTGACGCAAATAAAAGCCCCGTTCTGGGTCTGGGTTAATTCCCACGTATGGGGATATTTACGCTTAGTATTTTCTGATGTGGAATACCACACTGTATCGCCCGGCGTCGCGCAGCCGGTCATTGCGCCGGTATTCGGGCAATGCAGAGTAAAAATTTCGCCTTTCGGCGTCGTGACATCGGCGAGAAAACGCTTATAGCGTTTGATAAGCGTCGCGGACTGAAGCGCGGGGGTAAACTGCATCGGATTTCCTTAATTATTCGTTGAGCGTCCAGCGCTGCAACGACGTATATCGCGTGCGGCCGCCGGTAAAGCGCGACTCGTACAGCGCAAACTCGGTGACCGGAATTTCCCAGTGAAAGCCGGGTGGGGGGATCGGCACCGCCTGCCCGGCGTTGCGCAGCAGCGTCAGGTGCGGGTGAAACGGCTGCGGGCTTTGATAGCAGCCGCTGCGGGCGGCCTGGGCGCGCAGCATATTGGCCAGCTGTAGCAGCCCGCGCGGCGGCTGGCGCGTACCGAGCCAGACCACCCGCGAGCGCAGCCACTGCCCGGCATCGTCAAGATGCAGCGTAAAGCCGGGCTGATGGATGCGCCCCGCCATTGCCGCCAGCGCGCGCTGTTTCTCCGCGCTGACCTCCCCCAGAAAGGCTAGCGTCATGTGCATATTGGCTGCCGCCACCGGCACGCCCGCATCGGCGGGGAAACAATCCGCGCGCCACTGCACCAGCTGCTTCTGGATTTTCGGCGGGATCGCGATGGCGAAAAACAGTCTTTTTGACTCAGACATGGTGGGTACTCGGTTATGAATTGAGGCGATGCTACAATGTCCGCCGTTTAATGTTAACCCTCTGGAGCCATTCGTGTCCCTGTTGCCGGTCGCCAACGTCCTTCCTGAACTCCTCCACGCCCTACGGCAATCCCCGCAGGTGCTGCTGAACGCGCCGACGGGCGCCGGTAAATCCACCTGGCTGCCGCTGCAAATTTTGCAGGATGGCGTCATCAACGGGCGCATCCTGCTGCTGGAGCCGCGCCGTCTGGCGGCGCGCAACGTGGCGCAGCGTCTGGCGGAGCTTCTCGGCGAAAAGCCGGGCGAGACGGTGGGCTATCGGATGCGCGCGGAGAGCTGCGTCGGGCCGAACACCCGGCTGGAAGTGGTGACCGAAGGGATTCTGACCCGCATGATCCAGCACGATCCCGAGCTCTCAGGCGTGGGGCTGGTGATCCTCGATGAATTTCATGAGCGCAGCCTGCAGGCCGATCTGGCGCTGGCGCTGCTGCTTGATGTCCAGCAGGGGCTGCGCGACGACCTTAAGCTGCTGATTATGTCGGCAACGCTCGATAACGACCGGCTACAGCGCCTGCTGCCGGAGGCGCCAACCGTGGTTTCTGAAGGTCGGGCCTATCCCGTCGAGCGCCGTTATCAGTCGCTGCCCGCGCATCAGCGCTTTGATGAAGCGGTGGCGATCGCGACGGCGGAACTGCTGCGTCACGAGCGCGGCTCGCTGCTGCTGTTTTTACCCGGCGTCGGTGAAATTCAGCGGGTGCAGAACCACCTTGCGGAGCGCGTTGCTGATGACGTGCTGCTGTGCCCGCTGTATGGCGCGCTGTCGCTGAGCGAACAGCGGCAGGCGATTCTGCCTGCGCCGACGGGCAAGCGTAAGGTGGTGCTGGCAACCAATATCGCCGAAACCAGTTTGACCATTGAAGGCATTCGCCTGGTGGTGGATTCCGCCCAGGAACGCGTCGCCCGTTTTGACGTGCGTACCGGGCTTACCCGCCTGTTGACTCAGCGCGTTAGCCAGGCCTCAATGACTCAGCGCGCCGGACGTGCCGGGCGTCTGGAGCCCGGCGTCTGCGTACATCTGCTGGCGAAAGAGCAGGCCGAGCGCGCGGCGGCCCAGAGCGATGCGGAGATTTTACAAAGCGATCTCTCCTCGCTGCTGCTGGACCTGATGCAGTGGGGCTGCACCGATCCGTCTCAACTGAGCTGGCTCGACGCGCCGCCAGCGGTGAACCTGGCGGCGGCGCGTCGCCTGCTGACGCAGCTTCAGGCGCTGGACGGTGAACGCCTGACGGCCAAAGGCCAGAAGATGGCGGCGCTGGGCAACGACCCGCGCCTGGCGGCAATGCTGCTGGCGGCGCAAAGCGATGATGAGGTAGCAACCGCCGCCCGGCTGGCGGCCATTCTTGAAGAGCCGCCGCGCGGCGGTAACAGCGACCTGCTGCAGGCGTTTTCCCGCAACCAGGGAACGTGGCAGCAGCGTAGCCAGCAGCTGTGCAAGCGGCTCAATCGCCGCGCCGGGAAGCCGGATGCGGACGCCATTGCGCCGCTGCTGGCGCAGGGGTTTCCCGATCGCATCGCGCGCCGTCGCGGGCAGGAAGGCCGTTATCAGCTGGCTAACGGCATGGGGGCGATGCTCGACGCGGATGATGCGCTGGGCCGCCACGAGTGGCTGATCGCGCCGCTGCTGTTACAGGGCAACACCTCGCCGGATGCGCGTATTTTACAGGCCTGCGCGCTGGATATCGACGCGCTGGTCAGCCGCTGCCCGCAGCTGCTTCAACACTCTGACACCATTGAGTGGGATGATGCGCAGGGTACGCTGAAGGCGCTGCGCCGCAGCCAGATTGGCCAGCTGACGCTGAACGTGCGCCCGCTGGCAAAACCGTCCGAAAGCGAACTGCATCAGGCGATGCTGACCGGCATTCGGGAGAAAGGATTAAGCGCGCTGAACTGGACGAACGAAGCGGAACAGCTACGCTTGCGGTTACGGTGCGCGGCGCGCTGGCTGCCGGAGGAGGCGTGGCCCGCGGTGGATGAGGCGTCGCTGCTGGCGGAACTGGAGAGCTGGCTGCTGCCGCATATGAGCGGCGTGCATTCGCTGCGCGGCCTGAAATCGCTGGATCTTCGCCAGGCGTTGCTCGACTGGTTGCCATGGTCATTACGACAACGTCTGGATAGTGAGCTGCCAACTCATTACACTGTGCCAACGGGAAGCCGTATCGCCATTCGCTATGACGAAGACAATCCGCCTGCGCTGGCGGTGCGTATGCAGGAGATGTTTGGCGAAGCCCGTACCCCGACCATTGCTCAGGGGCGGGTGGCGCTGGTGCTGGAGCTGCTCTCTCCGGCGCAGCGGCCGCTGCAAATTACGCGCGATTTAAGCGCGTTCTGGCAGGGGGCGTACCGCGAGGTGCAAAAAGAGATGAAAGGGCGCTATCCGAAACACGTCTGGCCGGACGATCCGGCGAATACCGCGCCGACGCGGCGGACGAAGAAGTATTCTGCCTGATGGCGCTACGTTTATCCGGCCTACGTTTAAGCGAGTAGGCCGGATAAGGCGAAGCCGCCATCCGGCATAAACACAGCGTAAAATTGAGAGATATCTTCTTCTGTCCTGTGACGGAAGAATTGAGAATCAGGCCTTTATGCCTGAATGTTGCGGAGAAAAAGCATGGCGGGGAATGACCGCGAGCCGATTGGACGAAAAGGCAAGCCTGCACGTCCGGCAAAACAAAAAGTAAGCCGTCGACAGCAGTACGACGACGATTATGATGATGATGGCTACGACGACGAAAAACCACGCGCGCGTAAAGGCGGCAAGGGGCAAAAACCGCGCGGCAAACGCCGCTGGTTGTGGTTCCTGGTGAAGCTGGGGATCGTCTTTGCGGTACTGATTGCTATCTATGGCGTCTACCTGGATCAAAAAATCCGTAGCCGCATTGACGGTAAAGTCTGGCAGCTGCCGGCGGCGGTGTATGGCCGGATGGTCAGCCTTGAGCCGGATATGGCCATCAGCAAGAAAGAGATGGTTCAGCTGCTGACGGCGACGCAGTATCGCCAGGTCACGGCGATGACGCGCCCCGGCGAGTTTACCGTGCAGGCCAACAGCATCGAGATGATTCGCCGTCCGTTCGACTTCCCGGACAGTAAAGAGGGGCAGGTGCGTGCGCGTCTGACCTTCGACGGCTCTCGTCTGGATAGCATCGAAAACATGGATAATAACCGCCAGTTCGGCTATTTCCGTCTCGACCCGCGGCTGATTACCATGATGTCCTCGCCGAACGGCGAGCAGCGTCTGTTTGTGCCGCGCAGCGGATTCCCGGATCTGCTGATCGATACGCTGATTGCGACCGAGGACCGCCACTTCTACGAGCATGACGGCATCAGCTTCTACTCGATGGGGCGTGCGGTGCTGGCGAACCTGACCGCCGGGCGCACGGTGCAGGGGGCGAGTACGCTCACCCAGCAGCTGGTGAAGAACCTGTTCCTCTCCAGCGAGCGTTCCTACTGGCGTAAGGCGAACGAAGCCTACATGGCGCTGATTATGGACGCCCGCTACAGCAAAGACCGCATTCTGGAGCTGTATATGAACGAGGTGTACCTCGGTCAGAGCGGCGACAATGAAATCCGCGGCTTCCCGCTGGCGAGCCTGTACTACTTTGGCCGCCCGGTGGAAGAGCTGAGCCTCGACCAGCAGGCGCTGCTGGTGGGGATGGTGAAAGGGGCCTCGATTTATAACCCGTGGCGCAACCCGAAGCTGGCGCTGGAGCGCCGTAACCTGGTGCTGCGCCTGCTGCAACAACAGCAGGTGATCGACAAGGAACTGTACGACATGCTGAGCGCGCGTCCGCTGGGCGTGCAGCCGCGCGGCGGGGTGATCTCACCGCAGCCGGCCTTTATGCAGATGGTGCGTCAGGAGCTGCAGGCGAAGCTGGGCGATAAGGTGAAAGATCTCTCCGGCGTGAAGATCTTTACCACCTTTGACTCCGTCGCGCAGGACGCGGCTGAAAAAGCGGCCACCGAAGGCATTCCGGTGCTGAAGAAGCAGCGTAAGCTGAGCGATCTTGAAACCGCGATGGTGGTGGTTGACCGCTTTAGTGGGGAAGTGCGGGCGATGGTCGGCGGCGCGGAGCCGCAGTTTGCGGGCTACAACCGTGCGATGCAGGCGCGTCGTTCCATCGGCTCTCTGGCTAAACCGGCGACCTACCTGACCGCGCTGAGCCAGCCGAATCAGTATCGCCTGAACACCTGGATTGCCGATGCGCCGATTGCGCTACGCCAGCCGAATGGCCAGGTGTGGTCGCCGCAGAACGATGACCGTCGCTACAGCGGTCAGGTGATGCTGGTGGATGCGCTGACGCGTTCCATGAACGTACCAACGGTTAACCTTGGGATGGCGCTGGGCCTGCCGGCGGTGACGGATACCTGGCTGAAGCTGGGCGCGCCGAAAGATCAGCTGCACGCCGTTCCGGCGATGCTGCTGGGGGCGCTGAACCTGACGCCAATCGAAGTGGCGCAGGCGTTCCAGACTATCGCCAGCGGCGGTAACCGTGCGCCGCTGTCGGCGCTGCGTTCGGTGATTGCGGAAGACGGTACCGTGCTGTACCAGAGCTTCCCGCAGGCCGAGCGTGCGGTGCCGGCACAGGCGGCGTACATGACGCTGTGGACCATGCAGCAGGTGGTGCAGCGCGGTACCGGTCGTCAGCTGGGCGCGAAATACCCGAACCTGCATCTGGCAGGGAAAACCGGGACCACCAACAACAACGTCGATACCTGGTTTGCCGGGATTGACGGGCGTGAAGTGGTGATCACCTGGGTGGGTCGTGATAACAACCAGCCGACCAAGCTGTACGGTGCCAGCGGCGCGATGTCTATCTATCAGCGCTATCTGGCAAGCGAGTCGCCGATTGCGCTGGATCTGACGCCGCCGGAAGATATCGTCAATATGGGCGTCGACGATGGCGGTAACTTTATCTGCGGCGGTGGCGGCACGCGTATGCTGCCGGTCTGGACGACGGACCCGGATGCGCTTTGCCAGCAGAGCCAGCAGCAGATTGAGCAGCAGCAGTCGATGAATCCGTTTGACTCGTCGTCTTCGCAGCCTCAGCAGCAGCAACAGCAGCCGCCGGCGCAGGAGAAGAAAGACAGCGACGGCGTGGCGGGCTGGATTAAGGATATGTTCGGCGGCAACTAACGACCGCCAATGGGCTCAACGCCGCCTCTGGAGACAGGGGCGGCGTTTTTTTATGCTGTAAATCATTCGTATTTATCTATCACCACCCTCTTTGCTTAATTTATAATTAACTAAAATTAACTTCTGGAATTTATGTTATAAAACAGGGGGTTGTTGAGATTGCATTTATTTGTATTATATATAATAGGTTGAATTGTTATACGCTAATCTTTTAATGTGCCTCTTGTTAATAGCAGGGAAGGAAGGTGCAAGGGATTTGCAATTTCGACGTTTTTACAGGTTTATGTTTTACTCGCCTCGATTAATCTCCTTTCCCGTCCCCCTATTCTATAAAAGTTAGTTATGTCTCATCGGAAAACATAAATAAGGAATATATTATGTGTAAAAAGATACGCCCTGGACTGATAGCGGCAGTGTTATTTGCGGGGGCTACGGCACCCGTATTCGCGGTGGATACGGGGACGGTAACCTTTAATGGCAAAATTATTGAAGATACCTGTAACGTTAAAGTCAATGGCACCGATCAGGATGGTACCGTCACATTCAGCGATCTTTACGCTTCCGATTTTACCGGCGATGACACGGTGGGTGATAGTCAGGCGTTTGATATTGCGCTGACGGATTGTGATACCACCATTAAAAATATGAATATTAAGTTTGAAGGCACCACCGCGGCGGGGAAAAATGAGGAGGTACTTGAGACAATCGGCGGCGCGAAAAATGTCGGCGTACGTCTGGAAGATTGGACCAGCACCGCGGTGAAATTTGATGGCTCAATGCCTGCTACGGCTTCAGATAAATCGGTATTCGGGACGGGGGCAGCCACCTTTAGCTACACCGCGAAGGTGGTTCAGGTTGGGCAGGAAGCGCCCACTAAAGGCGATTACACCACGCAGGCGACCTACAGTCTGATTTATCGTTAATCCGTAAAATAAAGGCGGGCCCGGCGGCCCGCCACAGAGTGGAGTCATCTATGAAATGGAACTTCATAGCGTTAGGCTGTCTGCTGTGGTTGATTAACATCCCCACCTACGCGGGCGTGGTTATTGGCGGGACACGAGTTATTTATCCTGCCGAGCAGGCAGAAGTACAGGTTTCTTTAAAAAATAAAGACGCTAACGCGCGATATCTGGTGCAGAGTTGGGTGAGCAATGTTGCGGATGACAGCAAAGCGCCTTTTATTATTACGCCACCTATTTATAAGCTGGAAGAAGAACGGCGAACATTATTACATGTTGTTTATACCGGCGACAGTCGCTCTTTGCCGCAGGACCGGGAATCATTATTTATTGTTAATGTGAAATCCGTGCCGGCAATACCGAGTGAAATGCGTAATAAGAATACCTTACAGCTAGCGTTAAAAACCCGAATTAAACTGTTTTGGCGTCCAACGGGACTAAAAAACAATGCAGCAAAAACGGCCTGGGAGAAATTACAATTTCGCCGCCAGGGTGAACGCGTCATCGTCAAGAATCCAACGCCGTTTTATATCACCTTTGGTCAGTTTAAATATGGCGGTCAGGAGATCCCGGCTCCGCGGGCTAAAGAAATACCTTCCGCCCTCAGTATGATGATCGCGCCATTTAGTGAGCAGGCGTTCTCTCTGCCTGCCGCAGGCCATGGCGCTATCACCTGGACGGCAATTAACGACTATGGCGCTGAGACACCGTCTCGCCAACAGTCGTTGTAATTGGATCGATTTATGGATAAGCGAGCCCAATCATGCCTTCATTATGCACTGCACGGTCCTGGACCCTGAATGCGATTGTTATCGTCATTTATTCCATTAGCAGCCCTACGAGTGCGGAAGATTATTTTAATCTGAGCGTACTGGAAACCGATACACCGCTGGAAAATACCGGGGCGCTGGAGTCGTATTTACGTAATAACGGCCTACTGCCCGGGCGATATATGACCACCATTATGTGGGATCAGCAGCAGATAGATAAACGCAACCTGACTTATGTGCTGGCAAAAGATGAAAACAGATTACTGCCGCAGTTAACGAAGGCCGAACTCAGGGAGCTGGGCGTACGTGTCGAACAGGCTAAAGGACTTAACGCGCTGGCGGATAACGATATTGTTACCGATATCGCCGACTACCTCCCGGACGCGCGCTACGACTTTAATCTGGACACGCAAACGCTGCATCTGCGCATCCCGCAAATTTACCGCAATGCGGCGGCAATAGGGGAGATTAATCCCCAGTATTGGGATGACGGCGTGCCAGCGCTGTGGTCGAGCTACTATCTGTCGGGCTCTCAGCAGCGCGACGCCGGTTCGACGACGCAAAGCCATTGGGCGAGCCTGAACTCCGGGCTAAATCTTGGCGCCTGGCGGCTGCGCAACAGCAGTAGCTGGGGAGATGAAGCGGGTTGGGAGTCAATAAGCACCACGCTTCAGCGTGATATTAAACGTCTCAAAAGCCAGCTAGAGATGGGGCAAACGTACACCAGCGGCGAGCTGTTTGATAGCGTTCAGATGACCGGCGTTAAGCTGGAAACCGATACCAGCATGCTGCCGAGCAGCCAGCAGGGGTTTGCCCCCGTGGTGAGGGGAATCGCTAACAGCGAGGCGAAAATCACCATCAAGCAAAACGGATATACGATCTACCAAAGCTACGTTTCGGCGGGGCCGTTTGAAATACATGATTTAAGCCAGGTGACCGCCGGTGCCGATCTCGAAGTGACCGTGACCGAAGCCGATGGTAGGGAGCGGAGCTTTATCCAGGCCAGTTCATCCGTGCCGATACTGCAACGCGAAGGGGCGCTGAAATACAGTCTGGCCGCCGGGCGCTATCGCCAGCCGGATAACGGTGAAGAGCCTGAGTTTGGCCAGGCGACGGCGATCTACGGGCTGCCCTATGGCGTCACCGTTTACGGCGGCCTGCTGGGGGCTTCGATGTACCGTTCGGGCGCTCTCGGTGCAGGGGCGGATCTCCAACAATTTGGCTCACTTTCTGTGGATTTCACCGCCGCCAGAACGCAATTTGATGATGGCCGCCCAGACTCTGAGGGCACTTCATGGCGCGCGCAGTATGTGAAAGACTTTCCGTTGACCAACACCACGGTGACGCTGGCGAGCTATCGCTACTCCACCTCCGGTTTTTATACCTTGCAGGAGGCGATTGACCAGCGTAGCGAGCGCGCCGACGACGACAGCTTTTATGGCTATCGTGAAAGCTATAACCGCCGCAGCCGCTTACAGATCAACTTATCCCAGTCGGTAGGCCGCTGGGGCTCGGTTTATGCGAACGCTTATCAGCAGGATTACTGGCATCTCGACGGCCATGAGCGCAGCGTCAGTATGGGCTACAGCAACAGCTGGGCGGGAATGAACTGGTCGCTTAATTACAGCCTGACGAAAACGCCGTCGACGCAGAGCGATCGGCAACTGGCCCTGACGCTGAACATTCCGCTGTCCGGCTGGCTGGCAAATGCCTGGGCGAGTTACAGCCTTAACACCACGCAGCGCGGCAACGCATCGCATCAGGTAGGGATTAACGGTACCGCGCTGAAAGATAACAATCTCAGCTATAACCTTCAGCAAAGCTATACCGACAATAATGTGGGCTACGGCAGCTATCTGTCGGGGCGCTATCGTGCCTCCGCCGGAGAGTTTACCGCCAGCTATGGCTATCAGGGCGACAGCCGCCAGCTGAGCTATAGCGCGCAGGGTTCGGTGGTAGCGCACCCTTATGGCGTCACGCTGGGGCGCTCGCTGCAGGATGCGTTTGCCATCGTGCATATCGCCGAGGGTGAGAACGTCAATATTCACAATTCGCAGGGGATCTACACCGATCGCTGGGGCAATGCGGTCGTACCCTCGTTAACCCGCTATCGGCATAACGCGATTACCGTCAACACTCAGGGGCATGACGATGTGGATATTCAGGATGCCGTTCTGGACGTGGTGCCGACGAAAGGCGCGGCGGTGGCGGCGAACTTCGTTGCAAGAGCGGGTAAGCGTGCGTTGCTGACGCTGAAATACGGTAAGGGGACGGTGCCATTTGGTGCGATTTTGAGTATGGAGAATGCCACCGCCATTGTGGGCGATGGCGGAGAGGTGTTTATTACCGGGCTAAAAGGCACGCAGCGCTTTAGCGTGCAGTGGGGAAACAAACCGGATATGCAGTGCCGGGGTGAGGTGACCGCGCCAGCCGAGTCAAAGGCGCGGGTCCTGCAAATGACCGTGGCCTGCCAATAAAATATAGCGAATACACGGAGTGTAGAAATGAATAACGGACAACAACGTTTTTTAATTACGCTGGGCGTACTGACGATGCTTTTTTCCTTTGTACGGCCTGCCGAAGCGGAGTGCTGGTTCGCTAATCCAGATGCCAATCCTGAAATTCTTTTCACCATGCCCGCGCAGTTGGTCGTAGAGTCGGATGCCGGGGTCGGCACGATCCTCTATTCTGGTGACACAACCGGAGCATCACATGGCTTGTCCTGCAATGGGACCACTCAGGTACGTGAAGGGTATACCGCGATTAGTGACGATGATTATTCGGGAATATTACAAGGGGTTTATAAGACCAGCGTTCCTGGCATTGGTTTTCGCGCCGCGCGCTCTGAAAATACCACTGCTTCGTTTACCGACAGCAATATTATTACCCCTATGCATTATGTTGGTTCGATAGGGAATTGGGTAACATATGATTCTACCTATCATGTAGCTGTTGAGTTGGTGGTGATAGGTCAGGTGCAAAATGGTGTTCTCAATACCAGCCAGTTCAATTCTGATTATCTTTTAGGTGGACTCACGGCGGCAAAGTTGCGTTTTTCTCCCAGTAGCGTCAACGTCATCGTCAATACCTGCAATCTACTCAGCAAAAATATCAACGTTCCGTTGGATACTATCTCGACAGGTAGTTTTTCCGGTGCCTATTCCGATATTTTAAGCAGCAGCGATTTTAAAATCGAAGTCGCCAATTGCGGCGCGGGAACGCGGGTGGATTACAAGTTTTCCAGCACCGGATCAACCGGCGTAACCGACGGCAACATCCTGAATATTACGCAAGGCGATGATGCCGCCAGCGGCGTGGGGATTCAGGTGCTGGATAAAGATAACAACGTGCTGAACTTCGATCGGGAATATACCGGCATCGAAAGCGCGGGGGGGCAGGGGACGGAGACGATCCCGCTGAAGGCCCGCTATGTGAAAACCGGAACGGTCAAAGGCGGCGTCGTCAACGCCGTGGCGACGTTTGAAGTGTATTATCGTTAATCCCGCACGGCCCGTGGACGGACGGGCCCGTCATTCCAACATTTACCGCAGTTAGTTAACGCTTTATTTTCATCTGATGAATTCTTAACCCCTTAGTTTTGGTAGGGGCGTCTGTCGCTTGCTATCACGGCAATTTTTCGCCTATTATGCGTCCGTCATAATAATAATTCTCGTTTACGTTATCATTCACTTTACATCAGAGATATACCAATGGCGCGTCTTAAAACTGCTCAGCCAAGTCTCTCGCTGCGTAAAATCGCAGTCGTAGTAGCCACAGCGGTTAGCGGCATGTCTGTTTACGCACAGGCAGCAGAACAACCGAAAGAAGAAACCATCACCGTCACCGCCGCTCCGGCTTCGCAGGAGAGCGCCTGGGGTCCGGCGGCAACGATTGCCGCGAAGCACTCCGCGACGGCAACCAAAACCGATACGCCGATCGAGAAGACGCCGCAGTCTGTTTCGGTTATCACCCGTCAGGAAATGGACATGCGCCAGCCGACGACCGTCAAAGATGCGATGGCCTATACCCCGAGCGTATTCTCCACGCGTGGCAGCTCGTCGACCTATGATGTGGTTTCGATCCGTGGTTTTACCGCGCCGACGACGGTCAATACCAACCAGTATCTGGACGGTATGAAGCTTCAGGGTAACAACTACTCTGAAATCTCGATGGACCCTTATTTCCTGGAACGCGTTGAAGTGATGCGCGGGCCAACTTCCGTGCTGTATGGCAACAGCAACCCGGGCGGTATCGTCAGCATGGTCAGCAAACGTCCGACCACCGAACCGCTGCGTGAAATTCAGTTCAAAATGGGCACGGATAATCTGTGGCAGACCGGTTTTGATTTCAGCGATGCGATCGATGATGACGGCGTATGGTCTTACCGTCTGACCGGTTTAGGTCGCAGCCAGGATGCGCAGCAGGATATGGCGAAATCAAGCCGTTACGCCGTTGCACCGTCTTTCAGCTGGCGTCCGGATGACAAAACCGACTTCACCTTCCTGAGCAACTTCCAGAGCGATCCGGATGCGGGTTACTACGGCTGGCTGCCGCGTGAAGGTACCGTGGTGCCGTATTACGACGCCAACGGCAATGCGCACAAGCTGCCGACCGACTTCAACGAAGGTGAGAAAGATAACAAGATGCAGCGTCGCCAGCAGATGGTGGGCTACAGCTTCTCTCATGAATTTAACGACACCTTCACCGTGCGCCAGAACCTGCGCTACGACCAGGTAAAAACGCTGTACCGCTCTGTATATGGTTACGGCTATATTGAGCCGGGCCAGATCAACCGTCAGTACGTACGTTCTGATGAAGATCTGAATACCTTCACCGTCGATACCCAACTGCAGTCTAAATTCGCCACTGGCGAAGTTGATCACACGCTGCTGACTGGCGTTGATTATTCCCGTATGCGTAACGATATCGATGCGCTGTACGGTTCTGCCGATGCGCTGGATATGCGCAACCCGCAGTACGGTAACCCGAATATTGACGTGAGCGGGCCTTACGCCAAGTACCAGGTCCTGAACCGTATGGAACAGACCGGCCTGTACGCGCAGGATCAGATGGAGTGGGATAAGTGGGTATTCACCCTGGGGGGCCGCTATGACTATGCGAAAACCTCCACGTTGACCCGCACCACCGGCGTTGAAGCCATGAACCATGACCAGCAGTTCACCTGGCGTGGTGGTGTGAACTACCTGTTTGATAACGGTATTTCTCCGTACTTCAGCTACAGTGAATCTTTCGAACCAACCTCTGGCTCCACGAAAGAAGGTAAACCGTTCGATCCGTCTCGCGGTAAGCAGTACGAAGCGGGCGTGAAGTATGTACCGAAAGATATGCCGGTCGTGCTGACCGCTGCGGTGTACCAGCTGACCAAGAACAAAAACCTGACGTCCGATCCGAATGATTCAACGGGTCTGTACAGCATTCAGGCCGGTGAAATCCGTTCTCGCGGTATTGAACTGGAAGCTAAAGCGGCGGTTAACGAAAATATCAACGTGACGGCTGCCTATAGCTACACGGACGCGGAATACACCGAAGACACCATCTTCAAAGGTAAGCGACCGGCAGAAGTGCCGCGTAATCAGGCTTCTCTGTGGACCGATTACACCTTCTACGATACGGCGCTGAGCGGTCTGACCTTTGGCGCGGGCGTGCGTTACACCGGTTCTACCGTGAGCTATTACAAAAACGTTGCCGACAAGAAAAACGAAGCGTTTAGCGTAGCGGGCTATGCGGTTGCTGATGCGATGGTGAAATACGATCTGGCGCGCGTGGGCCTGCCGGGTTCATCTATCGCCGTGAACGTCAATAACCTGTTCGATCGTGACTATGTCTCCAGTTGCTACAGCGAATACGCCTGTTACTGGGGCGCAGAACGTCAGGTTGTTGCGACCGCAACGTTCCGTTTCTAACCACCTACAGGGCGCGGGTTTTCCGCGCCCTTTAACATGTTGACGGTTATGCAGGACAACACAATTCATTCTGATACGACCTTTGCTCTGCAACAGGTCGTTTTTCGCGTTCCAGGCCGTACGCTGCTGCATCCTCTCTCGTTAACTTTCCCCGCGGGTAAAGTGACCGGCCTTATCGGCCACAACGGCTCGGGTAAATCGACGCTGCTGAAAATGCTTGGCCGCCATCAGCCGCCGTCGGAAGGGGAGATCCTGCTTGACGGTCAGCCGCTCGACAGCTGGAACAGCAAGGCGTTTGCCCGCAAGGTAGCCTATCTGCCGCAGCAGCTGCCGCCCGCTGAAGGGATGACGGTGCGCGAACTGGTGGCGATTGGCCGCTATCCGTGGCACGGCGCGCTGGGCCGCTTCGGCGTGGCCGACCGTGAAAAGGTGGATGAAGCGATTGCGCTGGTTGGGTTGAAGCCGCTGGCACAGCGCCTGGTCGACAGCCTGTCCGGCGGGGAACGCCAGCGCGCGTGGATAGCGATGCTGGTGGCGCAGGATAGCCGCTGCCTGCTGCTCGACGAACCGACCTCGGCGCTGGATATTGCCCATCAGGTTGACGTACTGGCGCTGGTGCATCGCCTCAGCCAGCAGCGCGGCTTGACGGTGGTGGCGGTGCTGCACGATATCAACATGGCGGCGCGCTACTGCGATTATCTGGTGGCGCTGCGCGGCGGGGAAATGATCGCCCAGGGGACGCCGGATGAACTGATGCGCAGCGACACGCTGGAGCGTATTTACGGCATTCCGATGGGGATCCTGCCACATCCAGCCGGTGCTGCACCGGTAAGTTTTGTCTATTGATGGCTGACGTAAATCTGATTAGCCGCCGTCGTTTACTGACGGCGATGGCGCTGTCGCCGCTGCTGTGGCAGATGCAAAAAGCACAGGCCGCGCCGGTGAACGGCGAGCGCATCGTGGCGCTGGAATGGCTGCCCGTGGAACTGATGCTGGCGCTCGGCGTCACGCCGTACGGCGTGGCGGACATCCCGAACTACAACATGTGGGTCAATGAACCGGCGCTGCCGGACTCGGTGATCGACGTGGGCCTGCGCACCGAACCCAATCTTGAACTGCTGACCCAGATGAAGCCTTCGATGCTGCTGTGGTCGGCGGGCTATGGCCCTTCGCCGGAGATCCTCGCGCGCATTGCGCCAGGGCGCGGCTTCGCCTTCAGCGACGGTAAACAGCCGCTGGCGCAGGCGCGGCGTTCGCTGCTGGAAATGGCGGAAATGCTCGGCAAAGAAGCGGTGGCGCACCGTCATCTCGCCGAATTTGATGCTTATATCGATAGCCTGAAGCCGCGTTTTCGCCAACGCGGCGACCGCCCGCTGCTGATGGTCACCCTGCTCGACCCGCGTCATATGCTGGTGTTCGGCCCGAACTGCCTGTTCCAGGAAGTGCTCGATCGTCTGGGCGTCAAAAACGCCTGGCAGGGCGAAACCAATTTCTGGGGCAGCACGGCGGTGGGCATCGATCGGCTGGCGGCCTACAAAGACGTTGACGTGCTCTGTTTTGATCACGGCAATGTCGCTGAAATGCGCCAGCTGACCGCGACGCCGCTGTGGCAGGCGATGCCGTTTGTTCGCGCTAACCGCGTGCAGATTGTGCCGGCGGTCTGGTTCTATGGCGCCACCATGTCGGCGACCAACTTCGCCCGTATTCTGGATAACGCGCTGGGAGGCAAAGCGTGAAAACGACTGTCTCTCCGTTTGCCGCCATCCTGCTGCTGGCGCTGTTTATCGCCGCGCTGGCGCTGACCTGGTTTAACTTTAACATTGCGCTGCCGAGCTCGCTCTGGCTACAGGCGCTTCGCCAGCCGAGCATCGACGCTATCGACCAGATGCTGTTCCACTACAGTCTTATGCCGCGGCTGGTCATCGCGCTGCTGGTTGGGGCCGGGCTGGGACTGGTCGGCGTGCTGTTCCAGCAGGTGCTGCGTAACCCGCTTGCCGAGCCGACGACGCTGGGCGTCGCCACCGGCGCGCAGCTGGGCATGACCGTGACCACCCTGTGGGCGGTGCCGGGCGTGCTGGCTTCGCAGTTTGCCGCGCTGGCGGGGGCCTGCATCGTCGGCGCGCTGGTGTTTGGCGTGGCGTGGGGCAAACGTCTCTCGCCGGTGACGCTGATCCTGGCGGGGCTGGTGGTGAGCCTCTACTGCGGGGCTATCAACCAACTGATGGTGCTGTTCCACCACGACCAGCTGCAAAGTATGTTCCTGTGGAGCACCGGTACGCTAACGCAGACCGACTGGAGCGTGGTGCAGCGCCTGTGGCCGCAGCTGCTCGGCGGCGTGATGCTGACGCTGCTGCTGCTGCGCCCGCTCACGCTGATGGGGCTGGATGACGGCGTGGCGCGGAACCTCGGGCTGGCGCTATCTCTGGCCCGGCTGGGCGCGCTGACGCTGGCGATTGTGATCAGCGCCATGCTGGTTAACGCGGTGGGGATTATCGGCTTTATCGGCCTGTTCGCGCCGCTGCTGGCGAAAATGCTGGGCGCGCGACGCCTGCTCTCGCGCCTGCTGCTGGCACCGCTGATCGGCGCGCTGATCCTGTGGCTCTCCGACCAGCTGATTCTGTGGCTGACGCGGGTATGGATGGAAGTCTCCACCGGCTCCGTGACTGCGCTAATTGGTGCGCCGCTGCTGCTGTGGCTGCTGCCGCGCCTCAGAAGCATGAGCGCGCCGTCGATGAACGCCAGCGACAGCGTTGCCCGCGAGCGTCAGCACGTGCAGTGGTTCGCGCTGGGCGGGCTGGCGATTCTGCTGGTCGCGGTTTTTGTGGCGCTGTCGCTGGGGCGTGATGCCCACAGCTGGCACTGGGCCAGCGGTTCGCTGCTGGATGAGTTAATACAGTGGCGCTGGCCGCGCATCGCCTCCGCGCTGATCGCCGGGATGATGCTGGCGGTCGCGGGCTGCATTATTCAGCGCCTGACCGGCAACCCGATGGCCAGCCCGGAAGTGCTGGGGATCAGCTCCGGCGCGGCGTTCGGCGTGGTGCTGATGCTATTCATCGTACCGGGCAACGCCTTTGGCTGGCTGCTGCCTGCCGGTAGCTTCGGCGCGGCGGTGACGCTGCTGGTTATCCTGATTGCCGCCGGGCGCGGCGGCTTCTCGCCGCATCGCATGCTGCTGGCGGGGATGGCGCTGAGTACCGCGTTCACCATGCTGTTGATGATGTTACAGGCGAGCGGCGACCCGCGAATGGCGCAGATTCTGACGTGGATTTCCGGTTCAACCTACAATGCCACCGGCAAGCAGGTGATGCAGTCGGCGATAGCGATGGTGATTTTACTGCTGCTGGTACCGCTGTGCCGCCGCTGGCTCACCATCCTGCCGCTGGGCGGCGAAACGGCGCGGTCTATCGGTATGGCGCTGGCGCCGACCCGCATTGCGCTGCTGCTGCTGGCGGCGTGCCTGACGGCGGCGGCGACGCTGACCATCGGGCCGCTGAGCTTCGTCGGGCTGATGGCGCCGCACATTGCGCGCATGATGGGCTTCCGACGGACCATGCCGCATATGGTGATTTCCGCGCTGATTGGCGGGTTGTTGCTGGTGTTTGCGGACTGGTGCGGACGGATGCTGATGTTCCCGTATCAGGTGCCCGCGGGGCTGCTGTCGACCTTTATCGGCGCGCCGTACTTTATCTATCTGCTGAGGAAACAGAGCCGATAAGGTTCCCTGCGTCGCAATGCTCGGCCGGGCTACGGAAGATGTAGCCCGGCCGAGCGCAGCGACGCCGGGGAAGCCAGCTTACAGCTGTGTAAACACCCGACGTGCCGCGTCGATGGTGTTATCAATATCTTCTTCGCTGTGGGCGATAGACATAAAGCCCGCCTCAAACGCCGACGGTGCGAGATACACGCCTTCTTCCAGCATCAGATGGAAGAAGCGCTTAAAGCGCTCAACGTCGCACTTCAGCACGTCCTGATAGCAGGTCACTTCTTTGGCATCGGTGAAGAAAATACCGAACATGCCGCCAACGTTGTTCACTACCAGCGGAATGCCGGTCTCTTTTGCCGCATCCAGCAGGCCCTGCGCCAGCTGGTTGGTCAGCTCGGTCAGCGTCTCGTGGACGCCCGGCTGCGCCACTTCGGTCAGGCAGGCGTAGCCTGCGGCCATGGCAATCGGGTTCCCGGAGAGCGTACCCGCCTGGTAAACCGGGCCGGTTGGCGCCAGCGCGTCCATCACGTCACGACGGCCACCGAACGCCCCTACCGGCATCCCGCCGCCGATGATTTTGCCCAGACAGGTCAGGTCCGGCACCACGTCGTAGTAGGACTGTGCGCCCGCCAGCGCCACGCGGAAGCCGGTCATCACTTCATCGATAATCAGCAGCGCGCCAAACTCATCGCACAGCGCGCGCAGGCCCGGCAGGAACTCCGGCTGCGGCGGAATGCAGTTCATGTTACCCGCCACCGGCTCAACGATAATACAGGCGATCTCCTGCGGGAACTGCTCGAACGCCGCGCGCACGGATGCCAGATCGTTGTAGGTACAGGTGAGGGTATGTTTGGCGAAGTCTGCCGGTACGCCCGGCGAGTTCGGCTGGCCGAGGGTCAGCGCGCCGGAGCCGGCTTTTACCAACAGGCAGTCGGCGTGGCCGTGGTAGCAGCCCTCAAACTTGATGATTTTGTCGCGGCCGGTAAAGCCACGCGCCAGACGAATGGCGCTCATGGTGGCTTCGGTACCGGAGTTCACCATCCGCACTATATCCATGGTCGGCACCAGTTCGGTGACCAGCTTCGCCATGGTGACTTCCATTTCGGTCGGCGCGCCGAAGCTCAGGCCGCGCTCGGCCGCTTCGATTACCGCGTTGCGGATAGCCGGGTGGTTATGACCCAGCACCATCGGCCCCCAGGAGCCGACGTAATCGACATAGGCTTTACCGTCGACGTCGTACAGGTAAGCGCCGTCCGCGCGTTCGATAAACAGCGGCGTGCCGCCAACGCCGGTGAAGGCGCGTACCGGCGAGTTAACGCCGCCGGGGATAAGTTCACGTGCTGCGCTGTAGAGGTTTTCTGATTTGCTCATGGCCAGGATCCTGGTTCGTGAAAAATGTTTTGTCCGTTATTCTAAATTATTCCGCGGAGGTTATGAAATTTTTGCCCGATTGCAACAAAGCCTACCGAAAGCAATTTTTTCGCGACGTAGCGCACAGGTCTGGTTAAAATGCTCCCCCTTCCATTTGTATTACCAATTAGTGATGACGGTATGAAAGCTGAAATACCCCCTTTAGAGGCACAGCGGATAGTCCGAATTCGTCGCCGCAACACGGTGCGTAAGCTGCTGAATCGAGATAAAACGCCGCTGATGGTACTCCTGATGGCGGCCGTGGTCGGTGCGCTGGTTGGTTTGGTCGGCGTGGCGTTTGAGCACGCGGTGAACTGGGTGCAGAACGTCCGCATCGGCACGCTGGCGCAGGTGGCCGACCATTGGTTCATCGTCTGGCCGCTGGCTTTTATTCTGTCGGCGCTGCTGGCGATGGTCGGTTACTGGCTGGTGCGTCGCTTTGCGCAGGAGGCCGGCGGCTCGGGGATCCCGGAAATTGAAGGCGCGCTGGAAGAGCTGCGGCCGGTGCGCTGGTGGCGCGTGCTGCCGGTGAAATTTGTCGGCGGCATGGGTACGCTCGGTGCGGGCATGGTGCTGGGGCGTGAAGGGCCGACGGTACAGATTGGCGGCAACGTGGGCCGCATGGTGAGCGATATCTTCCGCCAGCGCGGCGACGAAGCGCGCCATACTCTGCTGGCAACCGGCGCGGCGGCGGGCCTGTCGGCGGCCTTTAACGCGCCGCTGGCGGGCATTCTTTTCATTATTGAAGAGATGCGTCCGCAGTTCCGCTACAGCCTGATTTCAATTAAAGCGGTGTTTACCGGCGTAATCATGTCGAGCATTGTCTTCCGTATCTTCAACGGCGAAACACCGGTGATTGAGGTGGGTAAGCTGAGCAATGCGCCGGTCAATACGCTGTGGCTGTATATGGTGCTGGGCATTGTGTTCGGCTGCTTTGGGCCGCTGTTCAACACAATGGTGCTGAAGACCCAGGATATGTTTTTCCGCATTCACGGCGGTAATATCAAAAAATGGGTGCTGATTGGCGGCCTGATCGGCGGCTGCTGCGGCGTGCTGGGGTTGATTCAACCGGCGGCGTCGGGCGGCGGCTTTACCCTGATCCCGATCGCGGCGGCGGGTAACTACACTATCGGCGCGCTGCTGTGTCTGTTCATTGTTCGCGTTGCGACCACGCTGCTGTGTTTCTCCTCCGGCGCGCCCGGCGGGATTTTCGCGCCGATGCTGGCGCTGGGCACGCTGCTGGGCACCGCGTTTGGCACGGCGGCGGCGAGTCTGTTTCCGGCCTATCATCTGGATGCCGGCACCTTTGCCATCGCCGGAATGGGCGCGCTGCTGGCGGCCTCCGTCCGGGCACCCTTAACCGGCATCGTGCTGGTACTGGAAATGACCGATAACTATCAGCTCATTTTGCCAATGATTATTACCGGGCTCGGTGCCACGCTATTAGCACAGTTCCTCGGCGGGCAGCCGCTCTACGCCACCATCCTGGCGCGTACGCTGGCCAAGCAGGAAGCCGAGCAAGAGGCAAAAGCCCGGCAGGTTGCTGGGGAGAATACTTGAACGATTTACCAGGGTATTAGATAATGACCCAAAGAGTCGGGTTACTATTTGCCCAGACTAGCTGTAGTAATGGGAGCATAAAATGAGTGATGACGTAGCGCTGCCGCTGGAGTTTACCGACGCCGCAGCCAAAAAAGTAAAAGTCCTGATTGCGGATGAAGAGAATCCAAACCTGAAGCTGCGCGTGTACATCACGGGCGGCGGCTGCAGCGGCTTCCAGTATGGCTTCACCTTTGACGATCAGATCAACGATGGTGACATGACCATCGAAAAACAGGGCGTTGGCCTGGTGGTTGATCCGATGAGCCTGCAGTATCTGGTAGGCGGTTCCGTTGACTATACCGAAGGCCTGGAAGGTTCACGCTTTATCGTGACCAACCCGAACGCCACCAGCACCTGCGGCTGCGGTTCGTCCTTCAGCATCTAAACCTGCTGACCAGATAGTTTAAAAAGCCCACCGAGAGTGGGCTTTTTGTTGTCATCCTGGCTCCCGGGGCTACCCGGCGGCGCAGCGCCATCCGGCAATCAGCGTCCGTTATCATCCAGCGCAAAGGTCGGCAGCTTGAGGTGCCAGCGAATGGCGGCAAGGCGAATCGCCAGCGTCACCACCATCCCCATCATACTGGCGTTTTCCAGCGGTACCTTGAAAGTGTAGTAGGCCGTGGCGTGGACAATGCCGCCGATAATACAGGCGGTGGCGTAGATTTCGGTGCGGAGGATCATCGGCACTTCGCGGGCCAGCACGTCGCGGATAATCCCGCCGCCGACGCCGGTCACCACCCCCATACACACCGCAACCAGCGGGCCTGTGTGGGCGATAAAGGCTTTATTGACGCCGATACCCACGAACACCGCTAGCCCGACGGCGTCGAGCACCGGCAGCACCCACTTCGGCAGGCGACGCGGTTGGCGTACCAGCACGATGGTCAGCATACAGGTCACCATTGCCACCACCAGGTCGGTCGGGTCTTTTACCCAGAATACCGGGCCGTTGGCGAGCGCCATATCACGAATCGTTCCGCCACCGACGGCGGTAACGACGCCCAGAACCAGCACGCCGAACGGGTCCATGCGCAGTTTCCCCGCCAGCAGCACGCCGGAGACCGCGAAAACGATGGTGCCAACAATATCAAGCCAGTAGACAAGCATGACCAATTACCCACTTAATGAACCTGCGACAACGCAGTACAGAGTTGTTTTGCGGCGAGGATAATACGTGGGCTTGCTCGTTCAAACCAGTCACTATTAAGGGGAATCACCGGGATTGTGAGCTGACTGGCCCAGTAGCGCTGAATTTTCGGAATTTGACTCTCGTCACCGGCGGCGACGATGGCCTGCGGCTGGCGGGTTAACACCTGCTCGCGGCTCACCTGCGGCCAGGCAACGCGGCTGTCGGCAAAGACGTTCTCACCGCCGCAAATCTCCAGCACCTGGTTTTGAATGGCGCTTTTGTTACTGGTGAAAATGGGGTTGAAGCCAAACTGCATAAACACGCGTTTTTTGGGCGCGCTGGCGTACTGCGCTTTCAGCTGAGCGTAGTCGCGCATCAGCGCGGTGGCGGCCTGCTCGGCTTTTTCCGGTTGCGGGCTCCATTGCGCCAGCTTGCGCAGCGCGGCAGCAATATCTTCAATGCTATGCGAGTCAATCCACAGCACGGTAATGCCCAGCGAACGCAGCTGATTCACCTGGCGTTCGGCGTTGCCTTCCTTCCACGCCAGTACGACGTCAGGATGCAGCGCCACGATGCGCTCAAGGTTGATGCCCTGCCATGAAGCAACCTGCTCAATCTCTTTGGCGGCGGCGGGATAGTCAGACCAGGCGCTGACGCCAACGGGGGTGATCCCGGCGGCAAAGGCCAGCTCAGTATTGGCAGGGGAGAGAGAGATAACCCGCGGCGCGGCCTGGAGCCACGCCGGGGCGCTAAGCAGCAGGGCCAGCAGCCCCGTCATTAAGCGCTTAGCCACGCGCTAGCTTCTGCACCAGCGTTTCGACCATCAGGGTCGACTGCTTCGCCGCCACCGCCAGGAACTCGTCAAAGCTCAGGTGGGACTCTTTGTCGGCAACGTCGGAGATGGCGCGCACGACCACGAACGGCACGGCAAAGCTGTGGCAAACGTGGGCAATGGCGGTTGCTTCCATTTCAACGGCAATCGCCTGCGGGAAGTTGTGACGAATTTTCGTCAGCCCTTCGGCACCGTTAATGAAGGCGTCGCCGCTGACGATCAGGCCGCGTACCGCGTTCAGATCCAGCGCCTTGATGCAGCTTTCGGCGGCGGCAATCAGCTTATCGTCGGCTTTAAACGCCGCCGGGCAGCCGGCCATCTGGCCAATTTCGTAGCCGAAAGCGGTAACGTCGGCATCGTGATAGCGCGCTTCATCGGAGACCACGATATCACCCACTTTCAGCGTCGGCGCCAGGCCGCCCGCGGAACCGGTGTTGATGATCACGTCCGGCTGGCAGCGCTCCAGCAGCAGGGCTGCGCCCATCGCCGCCGCGACTTTACCAATGCCGGATTTCAGCAGGGCGACGTCCACGCCGTTTAACTGGCCGGTGTAGATTTCGCTGCCGCCGAGGGTGATGGTCTGACGATTTTCGATTTTGTCACGCAGCAGCGTAACTTCTTCTTCCATTGCGCCAATAATGCCGATTTTCATAGATTTACTCGCGATGTGCCATGTTTAAAGGCATAGTCTATCATGCGGTTCAGGGGAAGCGCATTTCTCGCGACGGAGAGGCTATGGCTAAGATTGATTTTCGCAACAAAATTAACTGGCGTCGGCGCTATCGTTCACCGCAGGGCGTCAGCTCGGAGCACGAAATTCTGCGCATTTTTGAGAGCGACCGTGGGCGGATCATCAACTCGCCGGCGATTCGCCGCCTGCAGCAGAAAACCCAGGTGTTCCCGCTGGAGCGTAACGCCGCCGTCCGCACGCGCCTTACCCACTCGATGGAAGTGCAGCAGGTGGGGCGCTATATCGCCAAAGAGATATTAAGCCGCCTGAAAGAGAAAAAGCTGCTGGCGGCCTACGGTCTGGATGAGCTGACCGGGCCGTTTGAGAGCATCGTTGAGATGGCCTGCCTGATGCACGACATCGGCAACCCGCCGTTTGGCCACTTTGGCGAAGCGGCGATTAACGACTGGTTCAGCCAGCGCCTGGCACCGAAAGATGCGCTGCGTCAGCCGCTGAGCCACGACCGTTGTGAGGTCGTCAACCTCCAGCTGCGCGAAGGCGAAGAGACGCTGAACGAATTGCGTCGCAAGGTGCGCCAGGACCTGTGCCATTTTGAAGGCAACGCACAGGGGATCCGGCTGGTGCATACGCTGATGCGTATGAACCTGACCTGGGCGCAGGTCGGCTGCATTCTGAAATATACGCGTCCGGCCTGGTGGGCGAGCGAGACGCCGGCGACCCACAGCTATTTAATGAAAAAACCCGGCTATTATTTAGCCGAAGAGCACTATATTGCGCGCTTACGTAAAGAACTGGATTTAGCGCCTTACAATCGCTTTCCATTAACGTGGATTATGGAAGCGGCCGATGATATTTCTTATTGTGTGGCCGATCTTGAGGATGCGGTAGAAAAACGCATCTTCAGCGTCGAGCAACTGTACCAGCATTTATACGATGCCTGGCCGGATCATACAAAAGGCTCACTGTTCGCGCAGGTGGTGGAAAACGCCTGGGATAAATCTCGCGCCAATTCATTAAGCCGCAGTACGGAAGATCAGTTCTTTATGTATTTGCGGGTGAATACATTAAATAAACTGGTGCCCTATGCGGCGCAGCGGTTTATTGAAAACCTGCCGCAGATTTACGAGGGTGATTTTAATCACGCGCTGCTGGAAGATGATAGCAGCTATAGCCAGCTGCTCAATCTATATAAGAATGTCGCAAGAAAGCATGTGTTTAGCCATCCGGAAGTCGAGCAGCTTGAATTGCAGGGCTATCGGGTGATTGGCGGCCTGCTGGATATTTACGCGCCGTTGCTGAAATTATCATTAAGCGACTTCAGCGAGCTGGTCGAGCACGAGCGAGTGCGTCATTTGCCGATTGAATCACGGCTCTTTTGCAAGCTGTCAACGCGCCATCGTTTAGCTTATGTTGAAGCGGTGAATAAAATTTCGCGTGACAGCCTTGAATTTCCGGTGATGGAATATTATTACCGCTGTCGTCTGCTTCAGGATTATATCAGCGGAATGACCGACCTCTACGCGTGGGATGAATATCGACGATTGATGGCGGTTGAATAATCCTAAGTTTTGTAAAGACGCTCAATAAATTTTTACTTTTCCCGTGTGCAGTTGAACGGAACTTAGTGTCATAAAGTGAATCTGATAGACACGAACACAGCAATTTTGCGTAATCTGATATTGAGATTGAAACACATGAAAAAAACCACGTTAGCAATGAGTGCACTGGCTCTTAGTTTAAGTCTGGCTCTGTCTCCGTTGTCCGCTAGCGCGGCCGAGACGGCATCTTCTACCGCATCCGCTGCCCAGCCTATGCCTAGCCTGGCGCCGATGCTGGAAAAAGTGATGCCGTCAGTCGTCAGCATTAATGTTGAGGGCAGCACAACGGTAAACACGCCGCGGATGGGCCGCAATTTCCAGCAGTTCTTTGGCGATAACTCGCCGTTCTGCCAGGACGGTTCGCCGTTCCAGAGCTCACCGTTCTGTCAGGGCTCTGGCCCGAACGGCGGTAACGGTGGCGCCCAGCCGCAGCAACAGCAGAAGTTTATGGCCCTCGGCTCCGGGGTGGTGATTGATGCCGCCAAAGGCTACGTCGTCACCAACAACCACGTGGTCGATAACGCCAACGTGATTAAGGTGCAGCTGAGCGACGGGCGTAAGTTCGACGCCAAAGTGGTGGGTAAAGACCCGCGCTCCGATATCGCGCTGATTCAGATTCAGGACCCGAAAAACCTGACGGCGATTAAGCTGGCGGACTCCGACGCGCTGCGCGTGGGTGACTATACCGTCGCGATCGGCAACCCGTTCGGCCTCGGCGAAACCGTTACCTCCGGTATCGTTTCGGCGCTGGGACGTAGCGGCCTGAACGTTGAAAACTACGAAAACTTTATTCAGACCGATGCGGCGATCAACCGCGGTAACTCCGGCGGCGCGCTGGTGAACCTCAACGGCGAGCTGATCGGCATTAACACCGCGATCCTCGCGCCGGACGGCGGCAACATCGGTATCGGCTTTGCCATCCCGAGCAACATGGTGAAAAACCTGACCGATCAGATGGTGAAATTCGGCCAGGTGAAACGCGGCGAACTGGGTATTATGGGCACCGAGCTGAACTCCGAGCTGGCGAAAGCGATGAAAGTTGACGCTCAGCGCGGTGCCTTCGTCAGCCAGGTCATGCCGAACTCCTCCGCGGCGAAAGCCGGTATTAAGGCGGGCGACGTGATTACCTCGCTGAACGGCAAGGCCATCAGCAGCTTTGCGGCGCTGCGTGCGCAGGTGGGCACCATGCCGGTGGGCAGCAAAATTACTCTCGGCCTGCTGCGTGACGGTAAGCCGGTAACGGTGAACCTGGAGCTGCAGCAGAGCAGCCAGACCCAGGTGGAGTCCAGCAGCATCTTCAACGGGATTGAAGGCGCGGAAATGAGCAACAAAGGCCAGGATAAGGGCGTGGTGGTTAACGCTGTGAAAGCCGGTACTCCGGCGGCGCAGATTGGCCTCAAGAAAGGCGATTTGATTGTTGGCGCGAACCAGCAGGCGGTGAAAAATATCGCCGAGCTGCGTAAGATCCTCGACAGCAAACCGTCCGTGCTGGCGCTGAACATCCAGCGTGGCGATAGCTCAATCTACCTGTTGATGCAGTAATCCTCACCTCAACCCTTTCCCCCAGCGGGGAAAGGGTTTCTCCTTTCGTACTGTGAAGCTCCTCACAACTCCATAGATCTCACCCGTGCTTTGTGCATTTGCACAGTGCAGGGGTTTCTCATCTTTCTTATCATGTAACCTGCTCACAGGAGGGGTTCATGGCTAGCTGGCATCTCGATACTAAAATGGCGCAGGATATCGTGGCGCGCACCATGCGCATCATTGATACCAATATTAACGTGATGGATGCCCGTGGGCGCATTATCGGCAGCGGCGATCGCGAGCGTATTGGTGAATTGCACGAAGGTGCGCTGCTGGTGCTGTCGCAGGGCAGGGTTGTCGACATCGACGATGCGGTGGCGCGTCATCTGCACGGCGTACGTCAGGGGATCAACCTGCCGCTACGCCTGGAAGGTGAAATCGTTGGCGTTATCGGCCTGACCGGCGAGCCGGAGACGCTGCGTAAGTACGGCGAGCTGGTGTGCATGACGGCGGAGATGATGCTTGAGCAGTCGCGCCTGATGCACCTGCTGGCGCAGGACAGCCGCCTGCGTGAAGAGCTGGTGATGAATCTGATCCAGGCCGAGGAGAATACTCCGGCACTCACCGAATGGGCGCAGCGTCTGGGCATCGACCTGAATCAGCCGCGCGTGGCGGCGGTGGTGGAGGTCGACAGCGGCCAGCTGGGCGTTGACAGCGCGATGGCCGAACTCCAGCAGCTGCAAAATGCCCTGACCACACCGGAGCGCAACAACCTGATTGCGATAGTCTCGCTGACCGAAATGGTGGTGCTGAAACCGGCGCTCAACCAGTTTGGCCGCTGGGACGCGGAAGATCACCAGAAGCGGGTGGAGCAGCTGATTGCGCGGATGAAAGAGAACGGTCATCTGCGTTTTCGCGTGGCGCTCGGCAACTATTTCACCGGGCCGGGCAGCATTGCCCGCTCGTACCGTACCGCGCGCACCACCATGATGGTGGGCAAGCAGCGTATGCCGGAGAGCCGCAGCTATTTCTATCAGGATTTGATGCTGCCGGTGCTGCTCGACAGCCTGCGCGGCGGCTGGCAGGCCAACGAGCTTTCCCGACCGTTAACGCGCCTGAAGGCGATGGACAATAACGGCCTGCTGCGGCGAACGCTGGCCGCCTGGTTTCGCCATAACGTGCAGCCGTTGGCGACCTCAAAGGCGCTGTTTATTCACCGTAATACCCTGGAGTACCGGCTGAACCGCATCTCGGAGCTGACCGGGCTGGATTTGGGGAATTTTGACGATAGGCTGCTGCTGTATATTGCGCTGCAACTGGATGAGCAGCGGTGAGAAATGCCCCGGGGTCGCTAGCGCTCGCCCGGGCTACAACGTTGCCCAACCGTAGCCCGGGCGAGCGCCAGCGACCCCGGGAATACAAACCGCACACCGCTTATTTACGCGTCAACTTCTCCAGATCGGCTTCAATCTCGCTGATCTTGTTGGTCACGACGCTTTCCAGGTGGCGCAGATCGTCAAGGATCTTGCGCTTCAGATCGACTTCGCTGCGATCGCGCTGGCAAATCTGGTCCAGTTCATCAATCACATAGCGCAGATTCGGGCTAATCTCCTGCACCTCTTTAAAACCCTGGCCCACACCGTCGGCGGCGATGGTTTTACGCTGACGCGGGTACTTGAATTTGACGCTCTTGGCGAAAAATTCACCCTTATCCTTCTGGAAATAGATTTTCAGGATATCGTTGTTGGCTTCCTGCCGGAGGCTGTAACGATCGATTTCATCGGGATTGGTAATGCCCAGACTTTTCAGATTATCGTACATAGCGGTACCCCTGATCTAAATTAACTATTGAATAATTAACGAAAAAATCACATTCCGCCAGCGTAAGAATAAAAAAAAGCGGGGTGGCCCCCGCTTTTTGCAGCTTATTAATCGATCGTACGCAGCAGTTCGTTGATGCCCACTTTACCGCGGGTTTTCGCGTCGACTTTCTTCACAATCACCGCGCAGTACAGGCTGTACTTGCCGTCTTTGGATGGCAGGTTGCCGGAAACGACAACGGAGCCCGCCGGAACGCGGCCGTAGAACACTTCGCCGGTTTCGCGATCGTAGATTTTGGTGCTCTGACCAAGGTAGACGCCCATGGAGATCACGGAGCCTTCTTCCACGATCACGCCTTCCACCACTTCAGAACGCGCGCCGATGAAGCAGTTGTCTTCGATGATGGTCGGGTTCGCCTGCAGCGGTTCCAGTACGCCACCGATGCCGACGCCACCGGACAGGTGAACGTTTTTACCAATCTGCGCGCAGGAGCCGACGGTCGCCCAGGTGTCCACCATGGAGCCTTCGTCAACGTAAGCACCGATGTTCACATAGGACGGCATCAGCACGGTGTTGCGCGCGATGTAAGCGCCCTGACGCACGGCGGCAGGCGGCACCACGCGGAAACCTTCTTTCTGGAAACGCGCTTCGTCGTAGTCGGCGAATTTCATCGGCACTTTATCGAAGTAGCGGCTTTCCGCACCGTCGATAACCTGGTTATCGTTAATACGGAAAGAGAGCAGAACCGCTTTCTTCAGCCACTGGTGAGTCACCCACTGACCGTCGATCTTTTCTGCGACACGCAGCGCGCCGGAATCCAGCAGGGAAATCACCTGGTTAACCGCTTCGCGGGTTACGGTATCCACATTTGCCGGCGTGATGTCGGCGCGACGCTCAAAAGCGGACTCAATAACGTTCTGTAATTGCTGCATTGTTTACTCTTTCCATTTACTAAAAAAAATACGTCACCCTTTATCGTTTGGATTGAGGGCCGCTGTCAACCGTTGTTGCACTTCTTGTTGCAGCTCATTATTAAGGGCACGCCGGTCGGCGGTGGCGATTATAAATAAATCTTCTACTCGTTCACCAATTGTCGTAATTCTGGCCCCGTGCAGCGAAATGCCGAGGTCGGCAAATACCTGGCCGACGCGGGCGAGCAGGCCGGGCTGGTCGAGGGCGATCAGCTCAAGGAATGAACGACGGTCGGTATGCGTTGGCAGGAAATTGACCTCGGTATCGACCGAAAAGTGACGCAGTTTGGCCGCCTGACGACGGGGCTGCGGCGGCTGCCAGCTGCGTTGAGTAATCGCCTGCTCCAGCCCTAAACGAATCGCTTCGTGGCGATCGCTGGAAAGCGGCGTGCCGTCCGGCTCAAGCACGATAAAGGAGTCCATCGCCATGCCGTCGCGGGTGGTGAAGATCTGCGCGTCGTGGACGCTGAGGTTGCGGCGGTCCAGCTCGGCGCATACCGCGGCGAACAGATAGGGGCGATCCGGGCTCCAGATAAAGATCTCGGTGCCGCCGCGCGTGGCCTGCGGGCTCAGCAGGATCAGCGGTTGGGTGAGGTCGTGCTTCAGCAGATGACGCGCATGCCACGCCAGCTGATTTGGCGTATGGCGCACAAAGTAGTTGGCGCGGCAGCGGTTCCAGATCTGGTGCAGCGTCTCTTCGTTGATGTTATCCATGCGCAGCAGCGCCAGCGCCTGCATCTGGTGATGGCGCACGCGTTCACGCATATCCGGCGTGTTCTGCATCCCGCGGCGCAGCTGTTTTTCGGTGGCGAAGTACAGCTCGCGCAGCAGGCTCTGCTTCCAGCTGTTCCACAAGGTTTCGTTGGTGGCGCAAATATCAGCGACCGTCAGGCACACCAGGAAGCGCAGACGATGCTCGGTCTGCACCTCTTCGGCGAACTGTTTGATCACTTCCGGATCCTGAATATCACGGCGCTGGGCGGTGACCGACATCAGCAGGTGCTGGCGCACCAGCCAGGCGACCAGCTGGGTTTCGCGCGAATTCAGCCCGTGAAGTTCGGCGAACTTCAGCACGTCCTGCGCGCCGAGGATCGAGTGGTCACCGCCGCGCCCTTTGGCGATATCGTGGAACAGGGCGGCAATCAGAATCAGCTCCGGGTGGTTCAGGCGCGGCCAGAGATCGACGCACAGCGGATGGCGCGAGCGCGTCTCCTCGTTGGCAAAGCTCTCCAGCTTCAGCAGCACGCGGATGGTGTGCTCATCGACGGTATAGGCGTGGAACAGGTCGAACTGCATCTGGCCGACGATATACGACCACTGCGGCATGTAGGCCCACAGTACGCTGTGACGGTGCATGGGCAGCAGGCCGCGGCTCACCGCGCCGGGGTGGCGCAGCATGTTGAGGAACAGCGCGCGCGCTTCCGGAATGTAGCACAGCGGCTCGGTCAGGTGACGTCGCGCGTGGCGCAGATGGCGCAGGGTGGTGGAATAGATACCGGTGATGTTGCTGTTGCGCACCATCATATAGAACATGCGGAGAATCGCCTGCGGCTCGCGGATAAACAGCGTGTCGTCGCGCAGATCGATCAGCGTGCCGCGCAGCTGGAAGTCGTCGTCGATAGCGCGCGGCTTCTCATCTTCGGTCAGCGCGAGTATCGCTTCATCGAACAGTTGCAGCAGCATGTGGTTCAGCTCGCCCACCCGCCGGGTGACGCGGTAGAAATCCTTCATCATATGTTCGATGGGCTGGTTGCCTTCACCCGCGTACTTCAGCCGCTGGGCGACGCTGAGCTGGCGGTCGAACAGCAGACGGTTGTCGTAGCGGGTCAGCTCCAGGTGCAGGGCGAAGCGAATGCGCCACAGCAGATGCAGGCACTCGTTCAGCTCGTTGCGCTCGGCCTCGGTCAGGAAGCCAAAGCTGACCATTTCATCGAGCGAGGTGGCGCCAAAGTGGCGGCGGGCGACCCATTGAATGGTGTGGATGTCGCGCAGGCCGCCGGGGCTGCTTTTGATATCCGGCTCCAGGTTGTAGCTGGTACCGTGGTAGCGCTGGTGGCGCGCCTCCTGCTCGGCGACCTTCGCCGGGAAGAAGTTTTCCGACGGCCAGAAGCCTTCGCTGAAAATATGCTTTTGCAGTTCGAGGAACAGCGCGACGTCGCCAATCAGCAGGCGCGATTCAATCAGGTTGGTGGCGACAGTTAAGTCCGATAACCCTTCCAGCAGGCACTCTTCCAGCGTCCGCACGCTGTGGCCAACTTCCAGCTTGAGGTCCCACAGCAGTGTCAGCAGCTCGCCGATTTTCTGCGCCTGCTCGTCGGGCAGCTTTTTGCGGCTGAGGATCAGCAGGTCGACGTCCGAAAGCGGATGCAGCTCGCCGCGACCGTAACCGCCGACGGCGACTAATGCCGCGTCTTCAACCTCGCCAAAACCGTAGTGCAGCCACAGACGCTGGAGCATCTGGTCGATAAATTCGGTGCGCGCCTCTATTAGCTGTTCAGCGCTGACGCCTTCGTCGAACGCGACGCCGAGCCAGCGCTGGAAGGCGTCCAGCCGGCTTTTGATAGCGGCGCAGTTCAGGCTGTCTTCCGGCCAGTGTACCGGGTTGTCCGGCTGGCCGGGCAGAGTGGGGAGGGGGGTACAAGCCAGTTCAGGTATGGAGTTACTCATTGCGCCACCCATAAGAAAAAACGATGACCAAAAAAAGCCGGCGTGCGCCGGCTTTTCATTATTCGTTGTGCGAGATTATCGCCGGGATGGTGTCATCCGAGCGTAACGTCAATATTTCGCAGCCGTTGTCCGTCACCACAATAGTATGCTCGTACTGCGCAGACAAGCTCCGGTCTTTGGTTTTTACCGTCCAGCCGTCCTTCATGGTGCGAATCTCTTTCTTACCCGCGTTGACCATCGGTTCGATGGTGAAGGTCATGCCCTGCTTCAGCACCACGTCGGTTTCGCGCGAGTCATAGTGCAGCACCTGCGGTTCTTCGTGGAAGCCGCGGCCAATGCCGTGACCGCAGTATTCGCGCACCACGGAGAAGCCTTCGGCCTCAACGAACTTCTGAATCGCCGCGCCGATTTCGCGCAGGTTGATGCCGGGTTTGACCATTTTGAGCGCCAGGTACAGGCTCTCCTGGGTCACGCGGCACAGACGCTCGCCGAGAATAGTCGGTTTGCCGACGATAAACATTTTCGAAGTATCGCCGTGGAACTCGTCTTTAATCACGGTCACGTCGATGTTGACGATATCGCCATCTTTCAGGTGTTTTTCGTCATCCGGAATGCCGTGGCACACCACTTCGTTAATCGAGATGCAGACCGATTTCGGATAGCCGTGGTAGCCGAGGCAGGCGGAGATCGCTTTCTGTTCGTTGACAATATAGTCGTTGCAAATGCGATCCAGCTCGCCGGTGGTCACGCCAGGCTTGACGTGCGGGGCGATCATTTCCAGCACTTCAGCGGCCAGACGGCCAGCAACGCGCATTTTTTCAATATCTTCTGGGGTCTTAATAGAAATAGCCATGGAATATGTCCATCAGTGTCGATTTTTTCGACAATAATTGAGTATTAGTGATGTCAATGTTAACAGCCAGGAGCACCCCCTGCCAAATTGAGAATCATTCTGAACTTCGCCTTTCGTGCCCTGCGTCGGGATAACAACTGTTGGTATCTGTGTCGGTTTTATGGTATAAAGCGCGCCGAACTTCCGCTCATTGTTTTGGCCGGGAGCGACAAATCTCACTTTGTGTAAATAACACACACGTATCGGCACATATTCCGGGGTGCCCTTCGGGGTCGGTAATATGGGATACGTGGAGGCATAACCCCAACTTTATCTATAGAGGTTTTAACCATGGCAACTGTTTCCATGCGCGACATGCTCAAGGCTGGTGTTCACTTCGGTCACCAGACCCGTTACTGGAACCCGAAAATGAAGCCTTTCATCTTCGTCGCACGTAACAAAGTTCACATCATCAAACTTGAGAATACTGTACCGATGTTCAACGAAGCTATGGCTGATCTGAACAAGATCTCTTCTCGTAAAGGTAAAATCCTTTTCGTTGGTACTAAGCGCGCTGCAAGCGAAGCTGTGAAAGAAGCTGCTCTGAGAT
>NZ_JBKDZH010000020.1:0-105466 GCF_047971185.1 Kluyvera sp. | reverse complement strand
TCTTCTGAAGCTTCTGCAGCGGACTCGATCAGGTTCTGGTGCCATTCTTCAGCCAGTTCCTGCATGTCAGCCGGGATATCTTCATAAGTGAAGGTTACGCCTGCGTCTTCTTCGTTCCAGTTGATGGCTTTCATTTTCACCAGGTCAACAACACCGGTGAAACCTTCTTCAGCACCAATTGCCAGCTGCAGCGGGACCGGAGTCGCGCCCAGACGGGATTTGATCTGACCAACAACTTTCAGGAAGTTCGCACCCATGCGGTCCATTTTGTTAACGAACGCAATGCGCGGTACTTTATATTTGTTTGCCTGACGCCATACGGTTTCAGACTGCGGCTGAACACCACCAACTGCGCAGTAAACCATTACTGCACCATCAAGCACACGCATGGAACGTTCTACTTCGATAGTGAAGTCAACGTGCCCCGGGGTGTCGATGATGTTAACGCGATGCGGTTCATACTGCTTAGCCATACCAGACCAGAATGCAGTAGTCGCTGCGGAGGTGATGGTGATACCACGCTCCTGCTCCTGCTCCATCCAGTCCATGGTTGCTGCGCCGTCGTGAACTTCACCGATTTTGTGGTTTACACCGGTGTAGAACAGAATACGTTCGGTAGTAGTGGTTTTACCGGCGTCGATGTGCGCACTGATACCGATGTTACGGTAGCGTGCGATGGGTGTTGTACGAGCCATTTGATTCCTCGTTTGTTTCTTTAGGCGTTCAGTTAAGTTATCCAGTACGGGCGACTTACCTGAAGCGCCCGCCTGGTGACTATGACTCCGAAGGGATTACCAACGGTAGTGTGCGAACGCCTTGTTGGCTTCTGCCATACGGTGATCGTCTTCACGTTTCTTAACTGCAGTACCTTTGTTGTCTGCAGCGTCAGAAAGTTCGTTCGCCAGACGCAGAGCCATGGATTTATCACCACGTTTACGAGCAGCTTCTACGATCCAACGCATTGCCAGGGCATTACGACGAACCGGACGGACTTCAACTGGAACCTGATAAGTAGAACCACCTACACGGCGGGACTTAACTTCGACGGTCGGACGGACGTTGTCCAGAGCGACTTCGAAAGCTTCCAGTTCATTTTTACCAGAACGCTGAGCCAGGGTCTCCAGCGCGCTGTATACGATTGCTTCTGCAGTAGATTTTTTACCATCTACCATCAGGATGTTGACAAATTTTGCCAGCAGTTCTGATCCGAACTTAGGATCTGGAAGGATTTTACGCTGACCAATGACGCGACGACGTGGCATGGAAATACTCCGTTGTTAATTCAGGATTGTCCAAAACTCAAAGAGTTTAGTTTGACATTAATATAAAACGTTTGGCCTTACTTAACGGAGAACCATTAAGCCTTAGGACGCTTCACGCCATACTTGGAGCGAGCTTGCTTACGGTCTTTAACGCCGGAGCAGTCAAGCGCACCACGAACGGTGTGGTAACGAACACCCGGAAGGTCTTTAACACGACCGCCACGGATCAGGATCACGGAGTGCTCCTGCAGGTTATGACCTTCACCACCGATGTAGGAGGTCACTTCAAAACCGTTAGTCAGACGAACACGGCAAACTTTACGCAGTGCGGAGTTCGGTTTTTTAGGAGTGGTGGTATATACACGAGTACATACGCCACGTTTCTGCGGGCAGGCTTCCAGTGCAGGCACGTTGCTTTTTGCAACTTTGCGAGCACGTGGTTTGCGAACCAGCTGGTTAACTGTTGCCATTAAATAGCTCCTGGTTTTAGCTTTTGCTTCGTAAACACGTAATAAATCGCCTCATATAATATGAGGACGCGAAATTTTAGGGCCATGCCGAAAGGGTGTCAAGAAATATACAACGGTATAGCATTACCAGGCCATCTGAGCCGGGTGTTTTACCGTTAACCTGACGAAGTCAGTATAGCTGACCATGATGACATCGCTCGAAATTTGAGCACAAAGACCGCGCGCCTGCACATCTACATTCAACACATGGATGGATATGGGGGCAGCACGCAGGATTTCAAGAAAGTGGCTATTCTCCACCGCCGCCAGCACGCCGTCGGCGATCAGCAGCAAATCATCGCCTTCCGCCATCAGGCGGAGCATACCCGCCATGTCGGCGTGCCAGGGAGAGGTACTGAGCGTATGCAGCATAGGGGCCTCAGAAACGCAGAATCACATCGTAGCCGGCCAGCCGTTCACGCAGCGCGTGCGGCTCTAACGGCTCAACGTCGGCAACAAACGCCGTGTCTGCCGCCAGACCGCGCTCGCGCATTGAGGCGGCGCAGATCCAGCAGTTTTCAATATCGTAGAGCGCCAGCAGTTTGAAGGTGGCAATGTAGTCGCGCGCCAGAATCACGCCAGGCGTCTGCTGGCTGAGCAGCTGAAACACTCCGTCGCCGATAAAAAAGACGCCGAGGTCTTCGCTTAACGCCGACGTCGCCAGCAGCGCATCCAGCCCTTCCCGCCCCGCTGCGCTACCGTGCGGCGCGCTGGAAAATACAAACGCAACGCGTTTCATCAGAACTGTACCATTCGATCGCAGGTCAGCGCGGCTTCGGCCAGCGAACCCAGTCCGCTTAGCGAGAAACCCGGCTGGAGGTTAAAAGTGGGCAGGCCAAGCTGGCCGGCTTCCATTTGATCGGTCACGCCTCGACGCAGCGCGGCGGCGACGCAAATATGCAGCGCCACGCCGTGCGTCTCATGGAGCGACTGCCACGCGCGGACCAGGTCAAACTCGTCGCTGGCCGGGGAGCTTAGCTGATTGGCGTTGTATACCCCTTCGCGATAGAAAAACACGCAGGCGAGCTCGTGACCTTCCGCCAGCGCCGCCTGCGCAAACTGCAGCGCGCTGCTGGCCTGCTGCGTACCGTAGGCCGGGCCGGTCACCATCAGGGCAAAACGCATTACTTGTCTTGCCCCAGGAAATCGCCGTTCTTGAACTGACGAATATAGAGGTACACCGTGTGTTTGGAGATATTCAGGCGGTCAGCCACCTGGTTGATGGCATCTTTAATGTCGAAAATGCCTTTCTCGTAAAGGTTCAGCACGATCTGGCGATTTTTGGCGTTATTGGAAACGTTGCGATCGGCGTTCACCTCTTCGATGGTGAACTCCAGCGTCTGGGTCACCAGATCCTCCACCGAGGAGGCGAAGTTAACCGCAGAGCCAACTTCCGGCGTCTCAGGCGGAATGAAAGTGTTCATGATCTGTGAGAACGGCACATCAAGGTTCATGTTGATGCACAGCAGGCCGATAACGCGATGCTCACGATTGCGAATGGCAATGGTGACCGACTTCATCAGCACGCCACTTTTGGCGCGAGTAAAATAGCATTTGGAAACGCTGCTATCCGCCCCGGTCATATCATGCAGCATCCGGAGTGCGAGATCGGTAATCGGCGATCCGATTTTCCGCCCGGTATGTTCACCGTTGGCGATGCGTATTGCCGAGCATTTTAGATCCTGAAGTGAATGCAGCACGATTTCGCAGTGGGAACCAATGAGCATCGCCAACCCGTCCACTACCGCTTCGTAGGATTTGAGGATATCGAAGTCAGTCTGATCGAAAGGACGTTGATCCAGTAAATCGAGCTCACTGGTTTCGTTGGTTAAAAGCGACCTGGACATGAAAAAAAGCACTCCTTTTCAGGAGCCTGTCGTTATGTTGTCAGGGCAGGCTCATCACTATTAGGGGCATCTAAAGTAATACAGCGCATAAGGCGCTTTCCAGCATTAATTATATCCTGCCGATAATAAAAAGCCGCCGCCCAGTGGGCGGCGGCGGTCTGACTCTTATTTTTTGCTCGCTTCAGCGGCTTTATCTGCCGGTGCAGCTTCTGGCTGCGCTTCGGCTTTCGGTGCCGGTTTAACGTCTAACAGCTCAACGTCAAAGACCAGCGTGGAATTAGCCGGAATGCCCGGAACGCCGGTTTTACCGTAAGCCAGATCCGGTGGGATAACCAGCTGGATTTTACCGCCTTTCTTGATGTTCTTCAGGCCTTCGGTCCAGCCCGGAATAACGCCATCCAGACGGAAGGAGAGCGGCTCGCCGCGGGTGTAAGAGTTATCGAACTCTTTACCGTCGATCAACGTACCTTTGTAGTTCACCACCACGGTATCGCTGTCTTTCGGCGCTTCGCCGGTGCCTTCTTTCTCTACTTTGAACAGCAGGCCGGTTTTAGAGGTTTTCACGCCCTTCTCTTTGGCAAACTTGTCGCGGTAGGCTTTGCCTTTCGCTTCGTTGTCAGCCGCGTCTTTTTCCATCTTCGCCTGAGCGGAGGTCTTCACGCGCGTTTCGAAAGCCTGCAGAGTTTGTTCAATTTCCTGATCGGACAGTTTGCTCTTGTCAGCAAAGGCGTCCTGAACGCCGGCGATCAGCTGGTCTTTATCCAGTTTGATGCCCAGTTTTTCCTGTTCTTTCAGAGAATTTTCCATGTAACGACCCAGCGATGCGCCCAGCGCATAAGCAGATTTCTGGTCGTCATTTTTGAATGCAGCTTTGCTTTCTGCTGCCGGGGCCGCTTTCGCCGCCGCGTCAGCCGCGAAGGTCAGAGGCGCATTCAGTGCAACGGCCATTGTGGTTGCCAGAAGCGTTACTTTAAACAGTGATTTCATCCATCTCTCCAGGGCCGGGGCCTCTCGCCCCATGTTAACTAAATGAGAAGCATACTATAAAACGTTGTAGAGGAAATCTACATACGAACGCTCCTGATATCGACCCTTTTCAGACTCTTTTTGTTTAAATTAGTTTCCGCTCACGCACGGTAGTGCTGCACGCCAGGGTAAAGTTGCGTAGAATCCGCCGCGTCAGAAACGCTTTTGGCGATAACAGAGTAGAGAGAGGCATCATGCAGGAAACGACTATCGAAGCGCGTCTGGAAGAACTTGAAAGCCGACTGGCCTTCCAGGAGATCACCATTGAGGATCTTAATCAGACGGTTACCGCTCATGAAATGGAGATGGCCAAACTGCGCGAACATCTGCGTCTGCTGACGGAAAAACTCAAAGCCAGCCAGCCGTCACATATCGCGTCGCAGTCGGAAGAGACGCCGCCGCCCCATTATTGAGACGTAAAAAAAGCGGGTTTCCCCGCTTTTTTTTGTGCCGGATGGCGACGTAAACGTCTTATCCGGCCTACCGTAGGCCTGATAAGCGTAGCGCCATCAGGCAATCAGCCGCATCGACCGATTAGTGGCAGCCGCAGCCGCCGTGGCCTTTACCGCCACCGCCGCAGCAGCCTTCGCCGCCGTGGTCATGACCGTGGTCGTGGCCGTGACCGCCGCAGCAACCGTCTTCACCGTGATCGTGGTGATGGTCGTGCGCGCCGTGAACGTGGCCATGAGCCAGCTCTTCTTCGGTTGCTTCACGGATAGCCACAACTTCAACGCTGAACTTCAGGTTCTGGCCAGCCAGCATGTGGTTGCCGTCAACCACGACGTGGTCGTCTTCAACTTCGGTGATTTCAACCGGAACCGGACCCTGGTCGGTTTCCGCCAGGAAGCGCATGCCAACCTGGAGTTCGTCAACGCCCATGAACACGTCTTTAGGAACGCGCTGCACCAGGTTTTCGTCGTACTGACCGTAAGCGTCGTTGGCCTGTACGGCAACGTCGAATTTATCACCAACATCGTGACCGTCCAGCGCATTTTCCAGGCCGGAGATCAGGGAACCGTGACCATGCAGGTAGTCCAGCGGTGCACTTACCGGAGACTCATCAACCAACACACCGTCTTCTGTACGTACCTGATAGGCCAGGCTGACCACCAGGTCTTTTGCTACTTTCATGATATCTCCTGAGCATGGGAATATTTAAGTGGCGCAGATTGTAGCGGAATTCTACACCCGTGTACCCATAAGCTTAAAAAAAGACAGCACGGATCGCTACTCTGGATGAAAAATACCGATCACTTGTTCCTCTTTGCGTACGTGATCGCGTGCTTGTTTATCCGCTTCGCGCATCTGATGCCCGCACTTAACGCATTCAACGACATCAATATTATTCTCGCGCCACATCGCCATAGAATCCTGCGCCTGACACGACGGGCATTTTGCGCCCGCGATAAAACGTTTACGTACCGCCATGCTTCACCTTCTATTCAAATTCGTCCCAGCCGTCCAGCTGCCGCCGCTCTTGTTGCATCTCACGCTGGAAGATCTCCTCCAGCTCTCGCCGCGCTTCCCGCACGCGCGAAATTTGTTGGGTATCGCTGTGAACCGGCATCAGTTCGCGCAGCATACGCATATCCAGCCGCTTGAAGTGCAGCTGCGCGCGCTGCGCCTGATGCGGGTGCATGCCGGTCGAGATCAGCGCCTTGCGTCCCAGCTCCAGCGCGCTGGAGAACGTTTCACGAGAAAACTGTACCACGCCCGCCTGCAGCAGTTCGTGCGCCTCCACACGTCCCCGCGCACGCGCCATGATATGCAGGTGCGGGAAGTGCTGCTGGCAGATCTCCACCAGCTTCATGGTGTCTTCCGGCTCGTTGCAGGTAATGACGATCGACTGCGCCTGCTCGGCCCCCGCCGAGCGCAGTAGCTCCACCTGGGTGGCGTCGCCGTAGTACACCTTATAGCCGTATTTGCGCATCAGGTTGACCGCGCTGATATCACGCTCGAGGACGGTAATGCGCAGCTTATTAGCCATCAGCAGGCGGCCAATCACCTGGCCGAAACGGCCAAAGCCCACCACGATCACCTGCGGCTTGTCATCCTCTACCCACGGCGCTTCATCTTCCTCTTCCGGGCCGTTAAAACGCCGCGAAAGCACCCGATCCACCAGCTTCATCAGCAGCGGCGTGGTCATCATCGACAGCGTGACGGTCACCAGCAGCAGCGACATCTGGTCGCCTTTAAACACCTTAAACGACGAGGCGGCGGAGAACAGCACAAAGGCAAACTCGCCGCCCTGGCTCAGCACGCTGGCAAACTGCATGCGCTCTGAGCTACGCATGCCGTGCAGGCGGGCCAGCAGGTACAGCACCAGCGTTTTGACGCCCACCAGCAGCGCCACGCAGCCCAGCACCGCCAGTAAATGGGTATAAAGCACGCCCAGGTTGAGCGACATCCCCACCGAGATAAAGAACAATCCCAGCAGCAGCCCCTTGAACGGCTCGATGGCAATCTCCAGCTCGTGGCGATACTCGCTTTCCGCCAGCAGCACGCCGGCGATAAACGTCCCCAGCGCCATCGATAGCCCCAGCGCATCCATAAACAGCGCGGAGCCAAGAACCAGCAGCAGCGTGGCCGCGGTAAACACTTCGCGCACGCCGGAGCTGGCGATAAAACGGAACACCGGGCGCAGCAGGTAGCGCCCGCCAATCAGCATCCCGGCAAAGGCCAGCACCTTCAGCCCGACGGTCTGCCAGTGGAAATGTTCGTCACCTGCCCCCGCCAGCAGCGGCACCAGCGCCAGCGCCGGGATCACCGCCAGATCCTGAAACAGCAGCACCGAAAAGCCGAGCTGCCCGGCCTCACTGCGGTTCATCCCCTTTTCGCGCATTAGCTGCAGCGCCATCGCCGTCGACGACATCGCCAGGCCAATCCCGCCAATCGCCGCCGCCTGCCACGAGAAGTTGGTCAGCAGCAGCAGCCCGCCGAGGATCGCGGCGCTGAAAATCACCTGCGCGGCGCCGATGCCGAAAATGGGTCGCCGCAGCTGCCACAGTTTGGCCGGGTTCAGCTCCAGCCCGATGATAAACATCAGGAACACTACGCCCAGCTCGGAGAAATGAAGAATTTCGTCGACGTCGCTGATGAAGCCCAGCCCCCACGGGCCGATGGCAATCCCCGCCAACAGATAACCTAACACCGCGCCGATGCCCAGCCTGGCCGCTAAAGGCACCGCCGCCACCGCCGCGAAGAGGAACAGCACCCCCGCCAGTAATAAATCCGAACCTTCCATCATCGTCCTCCTGCCACAATCGGCGCCGCCAGCCAGTCAGCGTAGGCCTTAGCATGGTTTGCCAGCTCATTGGGCGGCTGACGTCGCGCCCAGTAAACGATAATCGGGCTCATCCAGTGCATATGACACATGGCGGCGGTCAGCTCAAACGGACGCAGAATATCGCTCATCGGATAACGATTCAGGCCATCGTGGCGATAGGCGCTTTCCGGTTCGCCGGTGGTGATCACGCTACGCCAGTACTTTCCCGCCAGCTGATTGCCCCCGATGCCGCTGGCAAAACCACGGCTCAGCACGCGGTCGAGCCACTCTTTGAGCAGTGCCGGGCAGCTGTAGGTATAGAGAGGGTGTTGAAACACGATGACATCATGCTCGCGCAGCAGCGCCTGCTCGCGAGGAATATCGATAAAAAAATCAGGATAGTGCGCGTAGAGATCGTGCACGGTTACGTTGCTTAACTGCAAAGCCGGTTTAAGCAAAACCCGGTTAGCGACCGAGTCCTGTGATTCCGGATGGGCATAGATCAGCAATACCTTCGCCGTCTGTGACATCATTCCCCTCCCGGGTGTCCATCACGCCACCTGAATGGTTTTGTGTATCGTCATCGTTTTGGGCTACCATTGCGGCCCGGTCTAGCGATTCGCTTACCACATTACATTACCACAATGACAATTTAACATATTCAGAACATACGGCGCCTTATGATTGTTTTCTCCTCGTTACAAATTCGTCGCGGCGTGCGTGTCCTGCTGGATAACGCATCGGCCACCATCAACCCTGGGCAGAAAGTCGGCCTGGTGGGGAAAAACGGCTGCGGCAAATCCACGCTGCTCGCGCTGCTGAAAAACGAGATAAGCGCCGATGGCGGCAACTTTACCTTCCCCAGCAGCTGGCAGCTGGCGTGGGTAAACCAGGAAACCCCTGCGCTGCCGCAGCCCGCTCTGGACTATGTCATTGACGGCGACCGTGAGTTCCGCCAGCTGGAAGCCCAGCTCAACGACGCCAACGAACGTAACGATGGCCACGCCATCGCCACCGTTCATGGCAAGCTGGACGCGATTGACGCGTGGACCATCCGCTCTCGCGCCTCCAGCCTGCTGCACGGCCTCGGCTTCAGCAACGAGCAGCTTACCCGCCCGGTTAGCGACTTCTCCGGCGGCTGGCGTATGCGTCTTAACCTGGCCCAGGCGCTGATTTGCCGTTCCGACCTGCTGCTGCTTGATGAACCGACCAACCACCTCGATCTTGACGCGGTGATCTGGCTGGAAAGATGGCTGAAAAGCTATCAGGGCACGCTGATTCTGATTTCCCACGACCGCGACTTCCTCGATCCGGTGGTGGACAAAATTATCCATATCGAACAGCAAACGATGTTCGAATACACCGGCAACTACAGCTCGTTTGAAGTGCAGCGCGCCACCCGCCTGGCCCAGCAGCAGGCGATGTACGAAAGCCAGCAGGAGCGCGTGGCGCATCTGCAAAGCTACATCGACCGCTTCCGCGCCAAGGCCACTAAGGCCAAGCAGGCGCAGAGCCGCATCAAGATGCTGGAACGCATGGAGCTGATTGCTCCGGCCCACGTCGATAACCCGTTCCACTTCAGCTTCCGCGCGCCGGAAAGTCTGCCAAACCCGTTGCTGAAAATGGAAAAGGTCAGCGCGGGCTATGGCGATCGCACAATCCTTGAATCTATCAAGCTGAACCTGGTGCCGGGTTCGCGCATCGGCCTGCTGGGCCGTAACGGTGCGGGTAAGTCGACGCTGATTAAGCTACTGGCGGGCGAACTGGAGCCGCTACACGGTGAGATTGGCCTCGCCAAAGGCATCAAGCTCGGTTACTTCGCCCAGCACCAACTGGAGTTCCTGCGCGCCGACGAATCCCCGCTGCAGCATCTGGCGCGCATGGCGCCGCAGGAGCTGGAACAGAAGCTGCGCGACTACCTCGGCGGCTTCGGCTTCCAGGGCGATAAGGTGACTGAACAGACCGCCCGCTTCTCCGGCGGCGAAAAAGCGCGTCTGGTGCTGGCATTGATCGTCTGGCAGCGCCCGAACCTGCTGCTGCTCGATGAACCGACTAACCACCTGGATCTCGATATGCGTCAGGCGCTGACCGAAGCGCTGATCGATTTCGAAGGCGCGCTGGTTGTGGTTTCGCACGATCGTCACCTGATCCGCTCCACCACCGACGATCTCTATCTGGTGCATGACAAAAAGGTCGAGCCGTTCGATGGCGACCTGGAAGACTATCAGCAGTGGCTGAGCGACGTGCAGAAGCTGGAAAACCAGGCCGACGACGCGCCGAAAGAGAACAACGCCAACAGCGCCCAGTCGCGTAAAGACCAGAAGCGCCGCGAAGCCGAGCTGCGCACCCTGACGCAGCCGCTGCGTAAAGAGATTACCCGTCTGGAAAAAGAGATGGAAAAACTCAACGCCCAGCTGGCGCAGGCGGAAGAGAAGCTCGGCGACAGCAGCCTGTACGACCCCAGCCGCAAAGCGGAAATGACCGAGTGTCTGCAGCTGCAGGCCAGCGCCAAATCCGGGCTGGAGGAGTGCGAAATGGCGTGGCTGGAGGCGCAGGAGCAGCTCGAACAGATGATGCAGAACGACTAACCTCCGAGGGCAGCCGATGAACCTGTCAATCACCGATGACATTACCTTCCGCAAGCTGACCATCTTCATGACCTTTATGGAGAAGGGCAACATCGCCCGTACCGCTGAGGTGCTGAATATCAGCGGCGTCAGCGTGCATCGGGCGCTGCACACGCTGGAAGAGAACGTCCGCTGCCCGCTGTTCGTCCATAAAGGCCGTAATCTGATTGCCCAACCGGCGGCGTGGACGCTACTGGAGTACTGTCAGGAAGTCACACAGTTGATGGAGCGTGGGCTGGAAGAGACGCGCAAAACGGCAGGCGTGGGCCAGGGCCGTTTACGTGTGGGCACGCTCTACTCGCTGACGCTGGAGACGGTGCCACACCTGATTATGGGGATGAAACTGCGCCGCCCGGATCTGGAGCTGGATCTCACCATGGGCTCTAACGAGGCGCTGCTGAAAATGCTGGAAGATGGCGTTCTGGATGCCATCCTCATCTCTATTTCCGAAAGCGAAATCGATCGCAACAGCCTTGAAGTGCTGCCCCTGTTCCACGACGATATCTACCTTGCCGCGCCGATGACCGCTGGGCTGGATACCACCGCGAAGGCGGACCTGCGCCACTATCGCCATGAAAAGTTTGTCTCGCTGGCGGAAGGCTTCGCCACCTATGCCGGCTTTCAGGAGGCGTTTCATATCGCCGGATTTGAGCCGGAAATTGTCACCCGCGTGAACGATATTTTCTCCATGCTCAGTCTGGTACAGGCAGGGGTAGGATTCTGTTTGATGCCGGGGCGCATGAAGAAGATGTATGAGAATACCGTACAGTTGCAGAAACTGGCGCAGCCGTACCAGATGCAGCAGCTTATCGCCATTGTCTTTGCCCGCAACCGCGAGCGCGATCCAAGCCTGTTGGCGCTGGCCGCCGAAGGGCGCATGTACGCCAGGACGCTGAACCAGAACGCCTGATTGCCGGATGGCGACGCTTCGCGTCTTATCCGGCCTACGCGTATCGAGCCGGTTTTGTAGGCCCGATAAGCGCAGCGCCATCGGGCAATCACATCACGCACGAAGCCGTTTCGCCAGATGCACGGCAACATCCACACCGCTGCGCTCCAGCGAAACAGACTCCCCTTCCCACGCCGCCTGACGGGTTAAGCAGGTCAGCACGCCACCGGGCGGCATCTCAATCGCCAGCCGCGCTTCACGTTCGTTAGCGGAGATAACCGCCTCCTGCCAGCGCACGGTACGCGCCATATTCATCGCCAGATCGTCGGCAATACGTTCCGGCTGCCACAGTACGCGCCCGGTGCTGCCGCTGAGGTAGGCGTAGCGTGGGCGAGAAAGCGTCACCTTACTGAAAGCCTCAACCAGCTTTTGCGCCGGTTCCGCCAGTAGTTCACAGTGGGACGGCACGCTCACCGCCAGCCGATGCACTTTGCTGGCGCCTTTCTCCAGCGCGCGTTTTGCCACCCCTGCCATCGCTTCATCGCTACCCGCAATCACAATCTGCGTTTCCGCGTTCAGGTTGGCGATATAGGTGCCGCTGCCGTCGACCAGTGACTCAACCTGCGACAGGGTTAGCCCCATAATCGCCGTCAGGCCGTAGCCGTGCGGATACGCCTGCTCCATTAAATCACCACGCAGCGCCACGAGCTTCAACGCATCGGCAAAATCCAGTGCCCCGGCGACCACCGCCGCTGGGTAAGCACCGATAGACAAACCACTGACGATATCCGGCGACACGCCGCGACGCTCCAGCTCCCGCGCCCAGGCGACACCGGCAATCAGCAGCGCCAGCTGCACCGCCCGGGTATGTTGCAGTGATGGCGGGGAATCCAGCGTCTCCGCCTCACTCCCCAGCACCTCACGCGCCTGCGCTAACTCTGTTCCCGGAAGGTTTTGCAGCATACCTGCGTGCTGCGTTCCCTGCCCCGGAAAGGTAAACAGAATTTTCATTATTCCTCCCTGCTCCACGGGTCGCTCACCAGACGCGGCCCCTGTGAGGTTTTTAACAGTGCTTTACCGTCACGCAGCCATTCGTTGAGGGCAAACGCGCCACAGGGCGTTTCCACCTGGGTATCCGCCCGGCACAGCCCGCCCGTCAGCTGCTGCTGCCACATCGCCAACGGCTCGCGTGCCAGCGGCTGCGGCGCGCGGATCAGCAGATCCAGATCGCTTGCCGCATGGATCACCGGGATCCCGGTCGCCAGCGCATAGCCGGTACTGCCGGTAATGCCCCACGTCCACGGCCACGCCTGCTGCGCCAATAACAAAGCCACCTGAACGGGTGGCTGAGAGATAAAGGGCGAGCGCAGCAGCGCCAGCGGGTCCACCAGCGATTCCGGCGAGCAGACGCGGACGACCGCCCCCGCTTTCACCCAACCGGCGGCGCGCTGGTCGCGCTTCATGCCGCGCACGCCAACCGGCACGCGCCCCTGCGCATCAACATCACGCCGCACCACCACCGGCAGACCGCTATGCCAGACGGTATCCACCCAGGATTCCGTGACATCTTCAAGCGCGTCGCGCGCGTTCAGCCAGATAAGGTCGTGTGGGCGTAATGTTGTGCTCATGATTTAGATTCCTGAAGTCAGCGAGATAAACAGCGGCAGAGACAGGATACACAGGACCGAACTCAACAGCAGCACGGCTTCTGCATCAGGCGACTGCACGCCAAAGCGGTTACCAAACACCACGCCGAAGAAACCCGCGGACAGCGCAATCATCAGGATTGCAGTAATCGCCACGGAGCCATGCAGACCGAAAATCAGCACGATACCCCAGGCAATGGCCGGTTGAATCAGCAGTTTGGCGATAGTGGAGGTAATCACCACCGTGTTGATCTGCAGTTTACGCGCAGAGAGGATCACACCGGTCAGGAACAGCGCCGCCGCAGTCGCGGACAGACCCAGCGGTTTGATCGCCGCCAGCACCAGTTCCGGCATTTTAATACCAATGGCGGAGAGGATAACCCCCAGCAGCGGGCCCATAACGATCGGTTTTTTGATGGAACGCCACATCAGCACCGGCAGCATAGACAGCGTAGAACCGGAGTTACCGCCTTCCGCGCGCGCTTTCTCACGTTCGAGGATCAGCAGGCAGAACGGCGTCATCAACACGGAACCGCAGGCGATGGAAACGGCAACGGAAAGCGAGGTGGAAGAAGTTTCACCCAGTACGCTACCCAGAATCGGCAGACCCAGCGCGGCGTAGTTTGGCAGCGCGACGGTCAGCGTCAGCACGGCGGCATCCTGCGGCGATTTCTTGAACACTTTGGTCGCCATAAAGTAGATGGCGGCATAGGTAATCCACATTGCCAGCGTCAGCACCACAATCAGCGGCGACTGCGCAACGATGCCGGCCCACGGTGTTTGTACCGTGGCGCTAAACAGCGCGGCGGGCAGCGCGAAGTCCATCACGAAGATATTGAGCAGGGAGACATTCTTGTTATCCACCATTTTGGCCTTCCCGGCCCAGAATCCCAGCAACATAATGACGAAAATCGGAGCAAGAGCATGAACAATTACGTAAGTCATATTTCACCTGTAATGAAAAAAAGTTAGCACTGGCGCGATGATTATTATTTTTCAGATGCAACTGCCCGCATGGGCGCGGAAAGCGCCCATGGAGCCGTACATCCGGCAGGTCTCTTTTTTACTTACCAGCTTGCTCGCATGCGTTCGCGTACGAGGGCAGAGCTGCGGCGATTGTCGGCCCCCAGACGGCTTTTCAGCGTCGGGTCCTGACGAGCGTCGTTGATGGCCTGTTGCAAGGTGTTTAACACCAGCGTCAGATCGTTAGCAGACGGGGCATCCGGATTGCTGATATCCAGCAGATTCTCCAGCAGCCCCAGGGTGGCGTAGTTGCTGATGTCATACGCCATTGGCGGAATGGTTGCCGCCAGTTTTTCCAGCGCCTCAACGGTACGCAGGGTGATGCGCGCCGCGGACTCTTTGCCCATCGCGTGGATCAGTACGCCTTTGTCGTTAAAGGCGATCAGGCGGTTTGCCTGATAGCCGTGCGCCAGAAACGCACCGGACATCGCTTTACCGACGATAAGGCCAATCACCGGGTGACCTGCCAGACGCGCATTGGCATACGCCGCTGCGGCACCGGCCAGCGCCTGGTGAATGCCAAAGCCTTCTTCACGACGACCATAGGCCTGGCTCGGCACGTCAATCACCGCCACAATCGGGCGCTTCACGGCTTTATCGGCATCGGCGGCGATGGTTTCGCTTACCACTTTCGCCAGGGTCCAGCCTTCCAGCAGGCCCACTTCGCCTTTCGCGGCACGCGGGTAGTGGTTGTTCGCGTCCGGCACCACGGCAATAAAACGCACCGTTTCACCGTTCAGCTCGCCGTCGGCAGCCTGGACGGACGGACACAGACCCTCGATACGTTTAGCGTTCGGCGCCAGGATTTCCAGCCATAATTGGCCACGGCTCATTGCGTTACTCATCATTTCACCTCCCGGGCAAAGAGCGCATGAATCTGTTCGGTATCGGCCTGTTTACGCGTGTCGAAGTGGGTCAGGCGTTCGAGATACCAGTCGTAGTTATCGGTGCGATGTTTTGCCGGAACGCCTTTAGCCAGCGCATCGTTCATCGCCGCTTTCACCGCGTTGACGCCGTCGCCGACCAGCGCTTCCACCAGCCCGCTTTGGTAGCGAATTTCGCCACCGGTCATGCCCCAGATAAACGGACGGTCACGGGAGTCGTACTCTTCAATCCCGGCTTCCTGTTCGATAACCTGCGGGCCGTTCAGGCCGAGACGCGCTTCGCGGGTGACAATCAGATAGCTGCACAGCGCCGCCGCGATGGACATCCCACCGAAGCAGCCCACGGTACCGGCGACAATGCCGACCACCGGGGTATAACGGCGCAGGTCAACAATCGCCGCGTGAATATCAGCAATCGCCGCCAGACCGAGGTTCGCTTCCTGCAAGCGCACGCCACCGGTTTCCAGGCTCAGGACCGCCTGAGTCGGGATGCCGTTGCGGTTATCTTCCGCCGCCAGCTCCAGCGCCGCCGCCATTTTGGCGCCGGTCACTTCGCCCATGCTGCCGCCCTGGAATGCGCCTTCAATCTCTACAACAACGGCCGGTTTGCCATTGATGGTGCCTTTCGCCACCACCATGCCGTCATCGGCCTGCGGGACAATACCCTGTGCGCCGAGCCACGGCGACATCACGCCTTCAAACGGGTCGAGCAGTTCACGGTAGCTGCCTTCGTCCAGCAGCGCGTGCGCACGCTGGCGCGCTTTTAATTCGATAAAACTGCGATCATCACGCATAGCTCACCTCTTCAAATACCTGTTCGATACGAATGCGCGCCACGCCCGGCGTCGCGCCGAAATCGTGGATCGTCAGTTTGCCCGCAGGCAGGCTGCTGACCGTTTGCAGACGGTTGAACAGCGCTTCCCAACGGCGGGTGCTGTTATCGACAGAAGTGGTGATATCAATGGTTAACGTCTGGCCCTGGTCGGCGGTGAATAACACCTCCATATCCCCGGAGCCCACAACGCCTGCCAGCGCTTTGCCGCTTAAGGTGCGGCTGGCCGGTACGGTTAACGTAATGTGTTCCATAACATCCTCTTAATGCTTGAAATAAGGCGATTCGATGCGATCGAGAAACAGCGTGGCGGCCAGTAAATCGGCTGCACCGCCCGGCGAGGCGTTCAGCGCCAGCATCTGGCTATCGAGCGCCGCTAAGGCCGCCTGGCCTGCCGGATGGGCGCTACCCCCTGCGCTCAGCACGGCGCGGGCGCCGTCCTGCATAGCGTCCAGCCCCGCCATCCCGGCGCGCGACAGCACGCAGGTGTCGGTGAGCGAGGTCATGATCGCCATCAGCGCATCGAGCCTTGCGTGCGTTTCGCTGCTGCCGTTAAAGCGGCTTAAACGAAGCTGCGGCAGCGCGCGCTGCATGATGTGCGGAAACGCCTGCTGTGCCTCTTCTCTGGCACCCGGCACCTGATAACGGTGGGTGGCGCGTAGCCCCTTGCTGAAGACCTTCGGCGCGGCGGCATCCGGCAGTTTTGCCAGTTCAGCGGCGGTATTCGCCACCTGCTGCGCGCTGCCCACGCCGCCATGCATCGCCACCGCGCTGACCAGCAGCCCGAGCGCCCAAATCGCGCCGCGGTGGGTATTCACGCCGTCGGTGGCGGCCATCATCTGTTTCTCGCCTTCTCGGCCTAGTCGCCCTACGGTTTGTCTCAGCGCAATGTCGGCTGGCCGCTGCCAGCTCTGTTGCGCAAGTGCCTGAAACGTGGGGGTCAGGCTGTGCGCGGAGCGCTCCATTAGCGCAAGCGATAAATCGTGGTGCGCGCCGTTCCCCCGACTGTCCACCAGACCGGGTTTCGGGCTTAATCGTGCTTCGTCAATCAGACACTGCGTGGCGGTTCGCGCCAGCCATTCGGCACCGCCTTCAACCTGAATCTGGGGCAGAAGTTTCATTACCAGCTCCGGAATTTCGCAGGTGGGTTGTAAAGACCGCCAGACCATTCCACCAGGTCCGCGACGCTACCGGCCGCCAGCAGCGAACGGGTGGCATCGGTACGACGAATGCCCATATCTTCCGGGTAGACCACTTTGCCGCTCTGGCGCAGCTCGGCAACGCGCTTAGCGTCAACGCCCAGACCGATATCGGTGATACCGGCAACCGCAGCGACCATCGCGCGGCGTTCTTCCAGATCTTTGGCGCGGTAGAGGTAGGCGATACCTTCTTCAGTCAACACGTGGGTCACGTCGTCGCCGTAAATCATCACCGGCGCCAGCGGCATACCGGAGGCTTTCGCCACGTCTACCGCATCCAGTTTCTCAACGAAGGTTGGCTTCACACCGGCCTGGAAGGTTTCGACCATCTGCACCACCAGTTTTTTACCGCGCTGCATCGGATCCGGTTCGGTGATCATGTTCAGCCAGGCTGGGGTCGCGTGGCGACGACCGTGCGGATCGTGGCCCATGTTCGGCGCGCCGCCGAAGCCGGAGAGGCGGCCTCGGGTGACCGTTGAGGAGTTGGCGTAGCCGTCAACCTGCAAGGTAGAACCGATAAACATATCCACCGCGTACTGACCTGCCAGCTGGCAGAAAGCGCGGTTGGAACGCATGGAGCCGTCGGAACCGGTGAAGAAGATGTCCGGACGGGCGCGGATGTACTCTTCCATCCCCAGTTCGCCGCCGAAGCAGTGCACGCTTTCTACCCAGCCGCTTTCAATCGCCGGGATCAGCGTCGGATGCGGGTTCAGAGTCCAGTGTTTACAGATTTTGCCCTTCAGCCCCAGCTGTTCGCCGTAGGTCGGCAGCAGCAGTTCGATAGCGGCAGTATTGAAGCCGATACCGTGGTTCAGCGACTGCACCTGGTGTTCCGCGTAGATGCCTTTAATCGCCATCATCGCCATCAGGATGTGTTCCTGTTTAATCAGGCGCGGGTCACGGGTAAACAGCGGTTCAATAAAGAATGGCTTATCGGCCACCACCACGAAGTCAACCCAGGAGCCGGGGATGTCCACGCGCGGCAGGTCGCATTCGTCGTCCACCAGCTCGTTCACCTGTGCGATGACGATACCATCGTGGAACGCGGCGGCTTCAACCAGCGCTGGCGTATCTTCGGTGCTCGCCCCGGTGTAGAGGTTACCTTTGCGGTCGGCTTTGAAGCCGGCAATCAGCGCCACGTTCGGCGACAGGTCAACGTACAGACGGGAATAGAGTTCGATATAAGTATGGATGGCGCCAATTTCCAGCTGACCATCTTCCAGCAGCTGCGAGATGCGCAGGCTCTGGGTGCCGGAGAAGGAGAAGTCCAGCTTGCGGGCGATACCCTTTTCGAAGATATCCAGATGCTCGCTGCGCCCGACGCTTGGCATAATCATGTGCAGGCCGTGCACAATCTGCGGGTTCACCTCAGCCAGCATACGGGACAAGAAATCTGCCTGCTTTTGGTTATTCCCTTCTAATACCACGCGGTCACCCGGCGCGATCAGTTTTTCCAGCATCGCGGTCAGGTCTGCGGTCGGCAGCACCTTACCCTGCACCGGAACGGAAGCCAGACGGCGCTGTTTTTCCGTGCGGCGGGTGTTCCAGACTCGTGCTGGCGTTTGCCCAGATAACATTATTAACCTCCTGATTCAGCTAATCATTTTGATTGCTTAACACAGCTAAGAGTGTGCGCCCTGGTGAGAAAGTCATCAATTAAGCGTAGGAGAGAATCATTAGCTTGAGAGTAATAATTGAAGTAACAATTTGTGATGAGGATCAGATCCCAAAGGGATAAAAACGACTATCTATGCCTCATTTTCATAAACACGAGGGCAAAGTGACGGTATAGTAGGCGGCAGATTAACGAGTAAACATCACGTAGACATGACTGAAACCACCCACCACGATCTCAACATCGACACCCAGAGCAGCGCCGACTTCGTGCCGATGCGCGGCGTCAGCAACCGTCATTTGCAGACCATGCTGCCGCGCCTTATCCGCCGTAAGGTACAGTTCACGCCGCACTGGCAGCGCCTTGAGCTGCCGGACGGTGATTTTGTCGATCTGGCGTGGAGTGAAGATCCGCAGGCCGCGCGCCACAAACCGCGTCTGGTGGTGTTTCACGGTCTGGAAGGTAGCCTGTACAGCCCGTATGCGCACGGCCTGATCAGCGCCGCGAAAGCGCAGGGCTGGCTGGGCGTGGTGATGCACTTCCGCGGCTGTAGCGGCGAACCCAACCGTCTTAACCGCATCTACCACTCCGGCGAAACGGAAGACGGCACCTGGTTCCTGCACTGGCTGGCGCGCGAGTACGGCAACGTGCCTACCGCCGCGGTGGGCTACTCGCTGGGCGGTAATATGCTGGCCTGCCTGCTGGCGAAAGAAGGCGACGAGGTGCCGATTGACGCCGCCGCGATCGTTTCGGCGCCGTTTATGCTGGAAGCCTGTAGCTACCACATGGATAAAGGCTTTTCGCGCGTCTACCAGCGCTATCTGCTCAACCTGCTGAAAGGCAACGCTGCCCGCAAGCTGAAGGCCTATCCCGGCTCGCTGCCGGTGGATCTCCGCCAGCTAAAAAGCATGCGCCGCATCCGCGAGTTTGACGATTCGATTACCTCGAAGATCCACGGTTTCGCTGATGCCATCGACTACTACCGCCAGTGCAGCGCGATGCCGATCTTAAGCAAAATTACGAAGCCGACGCTGATCATTCACTCGAAGGACGATCCGTTTATGGATCACCACTCCATCCCCGCGCAGGAAGAGCTGCCGGAGAACGTGGAGTACCAGTTGACGGAATACGGCGGACACGTGGGCTTTATCGGCGGCACCCTGCGCCACCCGGAAATGTGGCTGGAAAAACGCATCCCCGCCTGGTTGATGCGCTGGCTAGGAGCGAAAGCATGATTATTCCCTGGCAGGATATCGACCCGGAGACGCTGGACAACCTGATTGAAAGCTTTGTCTTGCGCGAAGGCACTGATTATGGTGAATATGAACGTTCACTTGCGCAAAAGGTCGCCGACGTAAAACAGCAGCTACAAACAGGCGAAGCGGTGCTGGTCTGGTCCGAACTTCACGAGACCGTCAATATCATGCCCCGTAACCAATTTCGCGGTTAACTATACTTACGCTAAGCGCGCCGCGCTGATCGTAGCCTGTTCAGGGAGTTATTCGCATGTCTGCCAAACACCCGGTTATTGCCGTTACCGGCTCCAGCGGGGCGGGAACCACCACCACCAGCCTCGCGTTTCGTAAAATCTTTGCTCAGCTCAACCTGCGGGCGGCCGAAGTGGAAGGCGACAGCTTTCACCGCTATACCCGCCCGGAAATGGATATGGCGATTCGTAAAGCCCGCGATTTGGGCCGCCATATCAGCTACTTTGGTCCGGACGCCAATGACTTCGGCCTGCTGGAACAAACCTTCCACGACTATGGCCTGAACGGTAAAGGGCAGTCGCGTAAATACCTGCATACCTACGATGAGGCGGTGCCGTGGAATCAGGTGCCCGGCACCTTTACCCCCTGGCAGCCGCTGCCGGAACCCACCGACGTGCTGTTCTATGAAGGCCTACACGGCGGCGTAGTGACGCCCCAGCATGACGTCGCGCGCCATGTCGACCTGCTGGTTGGCGTAGTGCCGATCGTTAACCTCGAGTGGATCCAGAAGATGATCCGCGACACCAGCGAGCGCGGCCACTCCCGAGAAGCGGTGATGGATTCCGTGGTGCGTTCGATGGAAGACTACATCAACTACATCACGCCGCAGTTCTCCCGCACCCATATCAACTTCCAGCGCGTGCCGACGGTCGATACCTCCAACCCGTTCGCCGCCAAGGGCATTCCGTCGCTGGATGAGAGCTTTGTTGTCATTCACTTCCGCAACCTCGATAACATCGATTACCCGTGGCTGCTGGCGATGCTGCAGGGCTCGTTTATCTCGCATATGAATACGCTGGTGGTGCCGGGCGGGAAGATGGGGCTGGCGATGGAATTAATCATGACGCCGCTGGTGCAGCGTCTGATGGAAGGCAGGAACTAGCAGGTAGCCCGGACGAGGTGCGCAAGCACCGACGCCGGCAACGTCCCCGGCGTCACTTCGTTCGGCCGGGCTACCCTTCGAAGGGATTAACCTTCAATCACTTCGTAAGAATGGGTAATGTTCACCGCTTTTTCGAGCATCAGCGCGACGGAGCAGTATTTTTCCGCCGACAGATCCACCGCGCGGGAAACCGCCGCATCCTTCAGCCCTTTACCGGTGACGATAAAATGCAGGTTGATGTGGGTGAACAGGCGCGGCGCCTCTTCACGACGCTCGGAGGTCAGCTTCACTTCGCAGTCGGTCACATCGTTGCGACCCTTCTGCAGAATAGAGACCACGTCAATCGCGCTGCAGCCGCCGGCGGCCATCAGCACCACTTCCATCGGGCTTGGCGCTTTATCGCCAGAGTTGCCGTCCATCAGAATCTGGTGGCCGGAAGCGGACTCGCCCAGGAAGGTCAGCCCTTCAACCCATTTCACACGCGCTTGCATAATTTTTAACTCCAAGGTTGCAATTTTCTTCTCAGATTACGCGCACATAACAATTCTCGCAATGGAAGGCGATCGGCGTCATGCTGAAGCGAGACACCAGGAGACACACGGCAAAAGCTATGCTAAAACAGTCGGGATGCTACGGTAATACATAAACGTACTGCATGTATGCAGAGGACATCACATTACAGGCTGCGACAGTATTCGACAGCCGACTTCCCAGGTAACGGGAAGGATACTATTGCAACCGGTGGCCGCTAGGCTTTTGCCGCCGGGAAGAGCTTATAACAGAGGATAACCGCGCATGGTGCTTGGCAAACCGCAAACAGACCCGACTCTCGAATGGTTCTTGTCTCATTGCCATATTCATAAGTACCCATCGAAGAGCACGCTGATTCACCAGGGTGAAAAAGCAGAGACGCTGTATTACATCGTAAAAGGCTCAGTGGCAGTACTCATCAAGGACGAAGAAGGGAAAGAGATGATCCTCTCTTACCTCAACCAGGGCGATTTCATCGGTGAGTTAGGCCTGTTCGAAGAAGGCCAGGAACGCAGCGCGTGGGTACGGGCAAAAACCGCTTGTGAAGTTGCTGAAATCTCTTATAAAAAATTCCGTCAGCTGATCCAGGTTAACCCGGACATCCTGATGCGTCTCTCTTCGCAAATGGCGCGTCGTCTGCAGGTTACCTCTGAGAAAGTCGGCAACCTGGCGTTCCTCGACGTCACCGGTCGTATCGCGCAGACCCTGCTGAACCTGGCGAAACAACCTGACGCCATGACCCACCCGGACGGGATGCAGATCAAAATCACCCGCCAGGAAATTGGTCAGATCGTGGGCTGCTCCCGTGAAACCGTGGGCCGTATCCTGAAGATGCTGGAAGATCAGAACCTGATCTCCGCACACGGCAAAACCATTGTCGTTTACGGTACCCGCTGATCCAGCCCAAACGGCGTATTGTTAACCCAGTACGCCGTTTTTGTTTTCCCTCTATGTGGCGCAGGCTGATTTACCACCCGGAAATCAACTATGCACTGCGGCAAACGCTGGTGCTGTGTCTGCCCGTTGCCATCGGCCTGCTGTTCGGCTACCTCCAGCAAGGGCTGCTGTTCTCGTTAGTGCCCGCCTGTTGCAACATTGCCGGTCTCGACACCCCGCATAAACGCTTTTTTAAACGTCTGGCTATCGGCGGCTGCCTGTTCGCCGGCTGTAGTCTCGCCGTTCAGCTGCTGCTGGCGCGCGATGTGCCTTTGCCACTGATTCTGACCGGGCTAGCGCTGCTGCTTGGCGTAACGGCGGAGATCAGCGCGCTACACGGACGACTGCTGCCCGCCTCGCTAATTGCCTCCATTTTTACCCTCAGCCTCGCGGGAAATATGCCCATCTGGCAGCCGCTGCTGCTGTATGCGCTGGGCACCCTGTGGTACGGGCTGTTTAACTGGTGGTGGTTCTGGATGTGGCGCGAACAACCGCTGCGCGAATCGCTCAGCCTGCTGTACCGCCAACTGGCCGACTACTGCGAAGCCAAATACAGCCTGCTGACCCAGCATACCGATCCCACCACCGCGCTGCCGCCGCTGCTCACCCGTCAGCAGAAAGTGGTCGATCTGATTTCCCTGTGCTACCAGCAGCTGCACATGCTGGCGGCTAACCAGCATAATGACTATAAGCGCCTGCTACGCGCCTTCCAGGTCGGGTTAGATTTGCAGGAGCATATCTCCGTCAGCCTGCACCAGCCGGAAGAGGTGCAGAAGCTGGTTGAACGCAGCCACGCCGAAGCGGTGATCCGCTGGAATGCCCAGACCGTGGCCGCGCGCCTGCGGGTGCTGGCGGACGATATCCTCTATCACCGCTACCCTACCCGCTTCAGCATGGATAAACAGATTAGCGCGCTGGAAAAAATTGCCGACCAGCACCCGGATAACCCGGTTGGCCAGTTCTGCGCCTGGCACTTCAGCCGCATTGCCCGCGTGCTGCGCTTTCAGCGGCCGCTGTATCCGCGCAACCTGATGGCCGACAAAGAGCGGCGGCTGCCGCTGTTCCCGGCGCTGAAAAGCTACCTGTCTTTGAAGTCTCCGGCCCTGCGTAACGCCGCGCGTCTCAGCGTGATGCTGAGCATCGCCAGCCTGATGGGCGCGGCGCTGCATCTGCCGAAACCGTACTGGATCCTGATGACGGTGCTGCTGGTGACGCAAAACGGCTACGGCGCGACCCGGGTACGTATTTTCCACCGTGCGGCGGGCACCCTTGCCGGGCTGGTGATTGCCGCCATTACCCTGCACTTCCACGCGCCGCAGGGCTGGGCGCTGGCCGGCATGCTGATGATCACGCTGGTGAGCTACCTGATTATTCGTCGCAGCTACGGCTGGGCGACCGTTGGCTTTACCATCACGGCGGTATACACCCTGCAAATCCTGACGCTTAACGGCGAAGAGTTCATCGTCGCCCGCTTTATCGACACCATTATTGGCTGCCTGATTGCCTTCGGCGGCATGATCTGGCTGTGGCCGCAGTGGCAGAGCGGCCAGCTGCGCCAGAACGCGCAGGCGGCGCTGGAAGCGGACCAGGAAGCCATTCGCCTGATCCTCAGCCCCGACCCGCAGGCACCAAAGCTGGCCTACCAGCGCATGCGCGTTAACCAGGCGCATAACACGCTGTATAACACCCTCAACCAGGCGATGCAGGAGCCGGGGTTTAACTCGCGCTATCTGGAAGACATGAAGCTGTGGGTCACCCACAGCCAGTTTATCGTCGAGCACATCAACGCCATGACCACCCTGGCGCGCGAGCACAACATGCTAACGCCCGATCTGGCGCAGCAGTATCTGGAGTCGTGTGAAATCGCCCTGCAGCGCTGTCAGCAGCGGCTGGAGTACGATGAGGCGGGGGGCAGCGGCGAGGTCAATATTATGGAAGCGCCGGATTCGCTGTCGCATGGGCCGCTAAGCACCATGGAACAGCATCTCCAGCGTATTCTGGGGCACCTGAACACCATGCACACCATTTCATCGGTGGCGTGGCGCCAGCGCCCGCGGCACGGTGGCTGGTTAAAGCGGAAAGCTAGCTGACAATTCTGGCGACGGCCTGTGCAAAACGCTGCATGCCCTCGTCGATATCCACTTCTTCCACCACCAGCGACGGCGCAAAGCGCATCACGTCCGGCCCGGCGTTGAGCACCATCACGCCAACGTCCGCCGCGGCGTATAAGAAGTCGCGCGCGCGGCCCTTGTACTTCGCGTTCAGTTCGGCGCCAATCAGCAGCCCCATCCCGCGCACGTCGCTGAAGACGTCATATTTCGCATTGATCTGCTGCAGGTGCTGCACAAAGCGCTCGCGCTTGGCGTTGACGCCGTTCAGCACTTCCGGGGTGTTGATGATATCAAAAGCAGCACCGGCCACCGCACAGGCCAGCGGGTTGCCGCCGTAGGTCGAACCGTGCGAACCGACGTGGAAGGCGCTGGCAATCTCTTCAGTGGTGAGCATGGCGCTGACCGGGAAGCCGCCGCCCAGCGCTTTGGCGCTGGTCAGGATATCCGGCGTCACGCCGTAGTGCATGTAGGCAAACAGCGAACCGGTACGGCCCATGCCGCTCTGCACTTCATCAAACACCAGCAGCGCCTGGTGCTTATCGCACAGGTCGCGCAGGCCTTTAAGGAATTCTGGCGTTGCCGCCATCACGCCGCCTTCACCCTGAATCGGCTCCACCACTACCGCGCAGGTGTGGTCATCCATTACCGCCTCGACCGCATGCAGATCGTTAAACGGCACGTGGATGATATCGGCCGGTTTCGGGCCAAAGCCATCGGAGTACTTCGGCTGGCCGCCAACGGAAACGGTAAACAGCGAACGCCCGTGGAAGGCATTGTGGAAGGCGATAATTTTCGTTTTGTACGGGCTATGACGGGTAGAGGCGTAGTAACGCGCCAGCTTGAAGGCGGTTTCGTTCGCTTCCGTGCCGGAGTTCATGAACACCACGCGCTCGGCGAAAGTGGCGTCAACCAGCTTCTGCCCCAGGCGCAGCGCCGGTTCGTTGGTAAAGACGTTGCTGGTGTGCCACAGGGTTTCGCCCTGGGTTTTCAGCGCCTCAACCAGCGCCGGATGACAGTGGCCCAGCGCGGTCACCGCGATACCGCCCGCAAAATCAACGTACTCTTTGCCTTGCTGATCCCACACGCGGCTGCCTTTTCCTTTCACCGGAATAAACTCCGCCGGTGCATAGATTGGTAAAATGACCTGATCGAAGGTCGCGCGGGTGATCGCAGGTTGTTTGGTTACCATGTCATGCCCTTCTTCAAACGATGCAGCAATGATTGTGAGAATCTACCCACAAAATATGCATAAAAAATCACATCATAGCAACTACTATCGCTGGAGAAAGTTGGCCAGCAGCTGATGCCCTTGCTCGCTAAGAATGCTTTCCGGATGGAACTGGACGCCTTCCAGATCCCACTCGCGATGACGAATGCCCATGATTTCGCCGCTTTCGCTGCGCGCGGTCACCTCAAAGCAATCGGCCAGCGTATCGGGATCAACCAGCAAAGAGTGATAGCGCGTGACGGTCAGCGGGTTATTCAGACCGCGAAAAACGCCCTGCTGCTGGTGGCTAATGGGAGAAGTTTTACCGTGCATAACCTGCTGTGCACGCACAATGCGCGCGCCAAACGCCTGCGCGATAGCCTGATGACCTAAGCAAACGCCGAGGATAGGAATCGTGCCCGCGTAGCGGCGGATGACGGCAAGAGAGATACCGGCATCGTCCGGCGTGCAGGGGCCGGGTGAGATAACGATTTTTTCCGGCGCCAGCTGCTCGATGTCATCAAGGGTGATGTCATCGTTACGTCTGACCACCACGCTGGCCCCCAGCTCGCAAAAATACTGGTACAGGTTCCAGGTAAAAGAATCATAATTATCAATCAGCAGAATCATGGCGGCTCCGGTCATTTATCTGCCGCCATTCTACCGGGTGCGGGTTGCTTTAGCGATACGGGCGGCGGTCTCATGCCAGACGCCGCCCGACGTGGCTTACGGCAGCACCTTCGCCGACAGGATCACGATCGGTTTGGTCGGCACATTCTGGTATGGCCCAACGTTGTGGCTCGGCACCTGGGAAATTTTGTCGGCCACATCCATGCCCTTCACGACCTTACCGAATACCGCGTAGCCAAAATCACGCTGGCCGTGGTCAAGGAAGGCGTTGTCGGCCACGTTAATAAAGAACTGGCTGGTAGCGCTGTCTTTATCGGCAGTACGCGCCATGGCAATGGTGCCGCGGGTGTTACGCAGGCCGTTGTCGGCTTCGTTTTTGATCGGTGGGTTCGGCTGCTTCTGCTGCATCTGCTCGTTAAAGCCGCCGCCCTGAACCATAAAGCCCGGGATCACGCGGTGGAAGGTGGTGTTGTTGTAAAAACCGCTATTAACGTATTTCAGGAAGTTTTCAACGGAAACCGGCGCTTTCTGGCTATCCAGCTGCAGCTCTATGTTGCCTGCGGAGGTGGTCAGCAGCACGTGCGGGTTCGTGGTTGCTGCTAATGCCGCAGGAGCCATCGCCGAGAGAGCAAAAACAGCCGCCACGGCCGCCAGAGTTGATTTGAGCATGAGAATTCCTTTAACAGGTGCAGTAGAGAAAGCGAGTGGCTTGATTCTAAAGAGGGATAGCCCCTCAGGCCAGTGCTTTACCAAAGTTTACGCGGATGTAACGCTTATAATGAGCAGGGTAAGAATTACCTCACTCCATTTTGTGATCCAGATCACAATGAAAAGTGTAATACGCCAACGTTTGCGTAATAAAACTATGAATACATCACTCAAGTGAATAAAATCTGCCCGCTCAGCGTGGTGTCAACGCGCTTTACACAACTATTCACAGGCCAGTCATGACTAACAGCAACCGTATCAAGCTCACATGGATCAGCTTCTTCTCCTACGCCCTTACCGGTGCGTTGGTAATTGTCACCGGGATGGTGATGGGGAACATCGCCGATTACTTCAATCTGCCTGTTTCCAGCATGAGTAACACCTTTACCTTCCTGAACGCTGGGATCCTGATCTCGATTTTCCTCAACGCCTGGTTGATGGAAATCGTACCGTTGAAAACGCAGCTGCGTTTTGGCTTTATCCTGATGGTGCTGGCGGTTATTGGTCTGATGACCAGCCACAGCCTGGCGCTGTTCTCCGCCGCCATGTTCGTGCTGGGTCTGGTCAGCGGGATCACCATGTCGATTGGTACCTTCCTGATCACCCACATGTATGAAGGGCGTCAGCGCGGGGCGCGTCTGCTGTTTACCGACTCCTTCTTCAGCATGGCGGGGATGATTTTCCCGATGCTGGCCGCCTGGCTGCTGGCACGTACCATTGAGTGGTACTGGGTATATGCCTGCATTGGCCTGATCTACGTGGCTATCTTCGTGCTGACCTTCGGCTGCGACTTCCCGGTGCTGGGTAAAAAAGCGCAGAACAACGACCAGCCGGTCGTTAAAGAGAAGTGGGGCATTGGCGTGCTGTTCCTGTCCATCGCCGCGCTGTGCTACATCCTCGGCCAGCTGGGCTTTATCTCGTGGGTACCGGAATACGCTAAGGGTCTGGGTATGAGCCTCGGCGATGCGGGCAAGCTGGTCAGCGACTTCTGGATGTCTTACATGTTCGGCATGTGGGCCTTCAGCTTTATCCTGCGTTTCTTCGACCTGCAGCGCATCCTGACCGTACTGGCCGGTATTGCCACCGTGATGATGTACCTGTTCAACCACGGCGAACCGCAGCATCTGGCGTGGTTTATCCTGACGCTCGGCTTCTTCTCCAGCGCCATTTATACCTCCATCATCACGCTGGGCTCGCTGCAAACCAAAGTGGCCTCACCCAAACTGGTTAACTTCGTGCTGACCTGCGGCACTATCGGCACCATGCTGACCTTCGTGGTCACCGGCCCGATCGTTGCCCACAGCGGCCCGCTGGCGGCGCTGACGACCGCCAACGGTCTGTACGCCGTGGTGTTTGTAATGTGTCTGATCCTGGGCTTTGTGAGCCGTCACCGCCAGCACGCGGCGTCAGCCTCTCACTAATCCGCTTCGCCCCTTTTCGCCATGAAAAGGGGCGCTTCTGGCCCCCATTTTCCTCGCCTGCCAAATCGCCGTTTATTTACGCTTTCCGCACAAAAAACGCACAACAAAGAAAGTTGAGTATTATCCGCAACTTACAAAAACACTTATAAATCATCAATCTACTCATTAAGGAGTAGGCAAAGGCTAAATTGATTTGAATCAATAATCCCCCTAGCTGAATCGTTAAGGTAGGCAGTATTAGAATAGAAATCGAGGCAAAAATGAGCAAAGTCAGACTCGCAATTATCGGCAACGGTATGGTCGGCCACCGCTTTATCGAGGATCTTCTCGATAAGTCCGACGCCAGCCAGTTCGATATTACCGTCTTCTGTGAAGAACCCCGCATCGCCTACGACCGCGTACACCTCTCTTCCTACTTCTCACACCACACGGCGGAAGAGCTGTCGCTGGTGCGCGAAGGCTTCTACGAGAAGCACGGCGTGAAGGTGCTGGTCGGCGAACGCGCGATCACCATCAACCGTAAAGAGAAGGTGATCCACTCCAGCGCGGGTCGTACCGTCTTCTATGACAAGCTGATCATGGCGACCGGCTCCTACCCGTGGATCCCGCCAATCAAAGGGTCTGAAACTCAGGATTGCTTCGTTTATCGTACGATTGAAGATCTCAACGCCATTGAATCCTGCGCCCGCCGTAGCAAACGCGGCGCGGTCGTCGGCGGCGGCCTGCTTGGCCTCGAAGCGGCCGGTGCGCTGAAAAACCTCGGCGTCGAAACCCACGTGATCGAATTCGCACCCATGCTGATGGCCGAACAGCTCGACCAAATGGGCGGCGAGCAGCTGAAGCGCAAAATCGAAAGCATGGGCGTGAAGGTTCACACCAGCAAAAACACCAAAGAGATCGTACAGGAAGGCGAAAACGCGCGTAAAACCATGCGCTTCGCCGACGGTAGCCAGCTGGAAGTCGACTTTATCGTCTTCTCCACCGGTATTCGTCCGCGCGACAAGCTGGCCACGCAGTGCGGCCTGGAAGTGGCTACTCGCGGCGGCATCCTGATTAACGACAGCTGCCAGACCTCTGACCCGGATATCTACGCGATTGGCGAATGCGCCAGCTGGAAAAACCGCGTCTACGGCCTGGTCGCGCCGGGCTACAAAATGGCCCAGGTGGCGGTGGACCACATCCTCGGCACCGAAAATAGCTTCCAGGGTGCCGACATGAGCGCCAAGCTGAAGCTGCTGGGCGTTGACGTTGGCGGTATCGGCGACGCGCATGGCCGCACACCGGGCGCGCGCAGCTACGTGTACCTCGATGAAAGCAAAGAGGTCTACAAACGCCTGATCGTCAGCCAGGACAACAAAACGCTGCTCGGCGCAGTGCTGGTCGGCGACACCAGCGACTTTGGCAACCTGCTGCAATTAGCGCTGAACGCCATTGAGCTGCCGGAAAACCCGGACTCGCTGATTCTGCCCGCCCACGCCAGCGGCGGTAAGCCGTCTATCGGCGTGGATAAGCTGCCGGATAGCGCGCAGATCTGCTCCTGCTTTGACGTCACTAAAGGCGACCTGGTCGCGGCGATCAACAAAGGCTGCCACACCGTGGCGGCGCTGAAGGCCGAAACCAAAGCCGGTACTGGCTGCGGCGGCTGTATCCCGCTGGTCACTCAGGTGCTCAACGCCGAGCTGGCGAAACAGGGTATCGAGGTGAACCACAGCCTGTGTGAACACTTCGCGTTTACCCGTCAGGAGCTGTATCACCTGATCCGCGTGGAAGGCATTAAAACCTTCGACGAACTGCTGGCGAAATACGGTAAAGGCTACGGCTGTGAAGTCTGTAAACCGACCGTCGGCTCGCTGCTGGCCTCCTGCTGGAATGAGTACATCCTCAAGCCGCAGCATACGCCGCTGCAGGACACCAACGACAACTTCCTGGCGAACATCCAGAAAGACGGCACCTACTCCGTGATCCCACGCTCTGCGGGCGGTGAAATCACCCCGGAAGGTCTGGTGGCGGTGGGCCGTATCGCCCGCCAATTCAACCTGTACACCAAAATCACCGGTTCCCAGCGTATCGGCCTGTTTGGCGCGCAGAAAGACGACCTGCCGGAAATCTGGCGTCAGCTGATTGAAGCGGGCTTTGAAACCGGCCACGCGTATGCCAAAGCGCTACGTATGGCGAAAACCTGCGTAGGCAGCACCTGGTGCCGTTACGGCGTCGGCGACAGCGTCGGCTTCGGCGTGGAGCTGGAAAACCGCTACAAGGGCATTCGTACGCCGCACAAAATGAAGTTTGGCGTCTCTGGCTGCACCCGCGAATGTGCGGAAGCCCAGGGTAAAGACGTCGGCATCATCGCCACCGAAAAAGGCTGGAATCTGTACGTCTGCGGCAACGGCGGCATGAAGCCGCGCCACGCGGATCTGCTGGCGGCCGACCTCGACCGCGACACGCTGATCAAGTACCTCGACCGCTTTATGATGTTCTACATCCGCACCGCCGATAAGCTGACGCGTACCGCCCCGTGGCTGGATAACATGGAAGGCGGCATCGACTACCTGCGTTCGGTGATCATCGACGACAAGCTGGGCCTGAACGACCATCTGGAAGAAGAGATCGCCCGTCTGCGCGCCGCGTTCGCCTGTGAATGGACCGAAACGGTTAACGACCCAGCCGCTCAGGTGCGCTTCAAGCACTTTATCAACAGCGAGCAGCGTGACCCGAACGTGCAGGTGGTTTCTGAACGTGCACAGCATCGCCCGGCTACGCCGTACGAACGCATTCCGGTAACTCTGGTGGAGGAAAACGCATGAGCCAGTGGGTAAATATCTGCAACATTGACGCGATTGTGCCGGCCACCGGCGTCTGCGCCCTGCTGGGCGACCAGCAGGTGGCGGTGTTCCGCCCGTACGCCGATAATCAGGTGTTCGCCATCAGCAACATCGACCCGTTCTTCGAGTCAAGCGTGCTGTCCCGCGGCCTGATTGCCGAGCATCAGGGGGAACTGTGGGTGGCTAGCCCGTTGAAAAAGCAGCGCTTCCGCCTGCGTGACGGCCTGTGCATGGAGGACGAAAGCCACTCCGTCGCCCATTACGAGGTTCGCGTTAAAGACGGCCTGGTACAGCTAAAAGCCTGATCGTTTTCGGCATAAGTAATAGCGAAAACTTATGACCTTAAAGGGGTAACAGCAGCAAAAATCGTGTATTCCAGACGATGTCTGCTGTTATCCTTACCCGCATTATTTATCCCCCGCATTTCTATTGTTAATTCCGTGAGGTTGCCCCGTGGATCACTTACCCATCTTTTGCCAACTGCGCGATCGCGACTGTTTGCTGGTCGGCGGCGGTGATGTCGCCGAGCGCAAAGCGCGCCTGCTGCTGGACGCGGGCGCACGCCTGACGGTAAACGCGCGGGATTACGTTCCACAGTTCCACGTCTGGGCCGACGCGGGGATGCTGACGCTGGTGGCGGGCGATTTTCAACCTGCCCTTCTTGACCCCTGCTGGCTGGCGATTGCCGCTACCGACGACGATGCCGTCAATCAGCAGGTGAGCGACGAAGCGGAAGTACGCCGTATTTTCTGTAACGTGGTCGATGCTCCGAAAGCCGCGAGCTTTATCATGCCGTCGATTATTGACCGCTCACCGCTGATGGTGGCCGTCTCCTCCGGCGGCACCTCACCGGTGCTGGCGCGTCTGCTGCGCGAAAAGCTGGAAGCCATGCTGCCGCAGCATCTGGGCCAGGTCGCGACCTACGCCGGCCAGCTGCGCGCGCGGGTGAAACAACAGTTCGCCACCATGGGCGAACGCCGTCGCTTCTGGGAAAAGTTTTTCGTGAACGATCGTCTGGCGCAGTCGCTGGCGAATCAGGATCACAAAGCAGTAGCGGATGAAACTGAACAGCTGCTGAACACCCCGCTGGATCATCGAGGTGAAGTGGTGCTGGTCGGCGCAGGGCCGGGCGACGCCGGGCTGCTGACGCTCAAAGGCCTGCAGCAGATCCAACAGGCGGACGTGGTGGTGTATGACCGTCTGGTTTCCGACGATATTATGAATCTGGTGCGCCGCGACGCCGACCGCGTGTTCGTCGGCAAACGCGCGGGCTACCACTGCGTACCGCAGGATGAGATCAACCAGATCCTGCTGCGTGAAGCGCAGCAGGGCAAACGCGTGGTGCGCCTGAAAGGCGGTGACCCGTTTATCTTTGGCCGCGGCGGCGAAGAGCTGGAAACCCTCTGTGAAGCGGGCATCCCGTTCTCCGTGGTGCCGGGCATTACCGCCGCCTCCGGCTGCTCGGCCTATTCCGGCATTCCGTTAACCCACCGCGACTACGCCCAGAGCGTGCGCCTGGTCACCGGCCACCTGAAAACCGGCGGCGAGCTGGACTGGGAAAACCTGGCGGCAGAGAAGCAGACGCTGGTGTTTTATATGGGGCTGAATCAGGCCGCCACCATCCAGCAGAAGCTCATTGAGCACGGTATGCAGGCCGATATGCCGGTAGCTATCGTTGAGAACGGCACGGCGGTTAACCAGCGGGTGGTCGATGGGCAGCTGACGCAGCTCGGCGAGCTGGCGCAGCAGATGGCCAGCCCGGCGCTGATTATCGTCGGCCGGGTGGTGGGATTACGCGGGAAACTGAACTGGTTCTCTAATCACTAAAGCAAAAAACCGGGATTATCCCGGTTTTTTTATGCGCAATGTGACGCCGGAGTTCCCGGCGACGGCTTACGGCTTGCTCACAAAGCCAATCGCTTCGTACACCGCCTTCAGTGTCTCAGAAGCGCGCGCGCTGGCTTTCTCCGCGCCCTCTTTCATGATCTTCTGCAGGAAAGCTTCATCGTTGCGGTAGCGGTGGTAGCGTTCCTGCAGCTCGCTCAGCATACCGGAAACCGCTTCTGCCACTTCCCCTTTCAGGTGGCCATACATCTTGCCTTCGAAGTGTTGTTCCAGCTCTGGGATGCTCTGGCCGGTGACGCCGGAGAGGATATCCAGCAGGTTAGACACGCCCGCTTTCTCTTTCTGGTCATAGCGAATCACCGGCGGCTCTTCGGAGTCGGTCATCGCACGTTTGATCTTCTTAACGACCGATTTCGGATCTTCCAGCAGGCCAATCACGTTGTTGCGGTTGTCATCGGACTTGGACATCTTTTTAGTCGGCTCGAGCAGCGACATCACGCGCGCGCCAGACTTCGGAATAAACGGCTCAGGTACTTTGAACACATCGCCGTAGATGGCGTTAAAGCGCTGAGCAATATCGCGGCTCAGCTCCAGGTGCTGTTTCTGATCTTCACCCACCGGCACCTGATTCGTCTGGTACAGCAGGATGTCGGCGGCCATCAGCACCGGGTAGTCAAACAGACCGGCGTTGATGTTTTCCGCGTAACGGGCGGATTTGTCTTTGAACTGGGTCATACGGCTCAGTTCGCCGAAATAGGTGTAGCAGTTCAGCGCCCAGCCCAGCTGCGCGTGCTCCGGCACGTGAGACTGAACGAAGATGGTGCTTTTTTCCGGGTCGATGCCGCAGGCCAGATACAGCGCCAGGGTGTCCAGCGTCGCTTTACGCAGCGCCTGCGGATCCTGACGAACGGTAATCGCGTGCTGATCCACGATGCAGTAGATGCAGTGATAGTCATCCTGCATGTTGACCCACTGACGCAGCGCACCCATGTAGTTACCGATGGTCAGTTCACCTGACGGCTGTGCGCCGCTAAATACGATGGGCTTAGTCATGTTTTGATTCCTGATTTTCACTGTTCGCAAGCCCAAGAGCGGGCAAAAGTTCGTTAAAGTGGTCGAAGATGACGTCCGGCTCGCTGAGCGCGATGGCTTCGCCATAGTTGTAGCCGTAGGTCAGGCCGACGGAGGCGCAGCCCGCCGCTTTCGCTGCCTGGATATCGTTGCGCGAGTCGCCAACGAACAGCAGCGCTTCCGGCGTCAGGGAGAGTTTCTCCGCCACCTTCAGCAGCGGCTCCGGATGCGGCTTCTTGTTTTGCACATCATCGCCGCCAATCACCACCGAGAAGTAGCTGTCGATGCCCAGCGACGCCAGAATCGGCGCGACAAACGGCGTCGGCTTGTTGGTCACCAGCGCCAGCGGCAGGCCGCTGGCATGCAGCGCGGCCAGCGTTTGCTCGACGTGCGGAAACAGGAAGCTGCCTTCTTCGGCAAATTCGGCATAATAGCGATCGAACAGGCGGCGCAGCACGCGAAGCTGCTCATCCTGCGGAATATCGTGGCTATCGACGGAGGGTTTACCCTGCGCCGCACGCTGCGTCGCGCGCTCCTGGCGAGCCCAGTTCAGCGCCCGCTCCATCAGCACGTCGGCACCGTTGCCAATCCAGGTGACCACGCGATCTTCGCCGGCCACCGGCAGCTCCAGCGCGTACAGCGCGCTATCTACCGCCGCCGTCAGCCCCGGCGCGCTGTCGACCAGCGTGCCGTCGAGGTCAAACGCGACGCCGCGAATGCTTTGCAATTTATCCATGACTTACCTTTGCCAGCTCACTGCGCATTTCATCAATGACTTTTTTGTAGTCAGGTTGGCCAAAAATCGCCGACCCCGCGACGAACATATCCGCCCCGGCCGCCGCGATTTCGCTAATGTTGTTCACTTTAACACCGCCGTCCACTTCGAGGCGAATGTCGTAGCCGGACTCATCAATGCGGCGACGCACTTCACGCAGCTTCTCCAGCGTGTGCGGGATAAAGGACTGGCCGCCGAAGCCCGGGTTAACCGACATCAGCAGAATCACGTCCAGCTTATCCATCACGTAGTCGAGATAGCTCAGCGGCGTCGCCGGGTTAAACACCAGCCCCGCTTTGCAGCCATGCTCTTTAATTAATTGCAGGGTACGGTCGACGTGCTCGGAGGCTTCCGGATGGAAGGTGATGATGCTGGCGCCCGCGGCGGCGAAGTCCGGAACCAGACGGTCAACCGGCTTCACCATCAGGTGCACATCAATAGGGGCGGTGATACCGTAGTCACGCAGCGCTTTCAGCACCATCGGCCCGATGGTCAGGTTCGGCACGTAGTGGTTATCCATAACATCGAAATGAACCACATCCGCCCCGGCGGCCAGCGCGCGGGCCGTGTCTTCACCCAGGCGGGCAAAGTCGGCCGACAAAATTGAAGGGGCAATCAGGTACTGTTTCATCCGCATCTCCTCAGAGCCTATCCATTAGGGTCTTTAACGTTGTTTTTTTGCAGGCGGGCGATACAGCGCCAGCAGCTCGTCCACCTTTTTACGCGTGCCGCCATTGCGGCTAATGCTACGTCGAACCTTCACGACGTGCGTCTGCGTTGCGTTTTTATACCATTCCAGCGTCAGCGGCGTGCGGTGGTTTGAAATAAGCACCGGAATACGCTTCGCCATCAATTCTTCCGCTTTTCGCGCCAGAACTTCCTGCTGCTCCAGGCTAAAGCTGTTGGTGTGGTAGGCCGTAAAATTCGCCGTCGCCGACAGCGGCGCGTACGGCGGGTCACAGTAGACAACGGCATTCTTTCCGGCGCGCTTCATGCAGTCTTCATACGACTCGCAGTAGAACTCGGCATTTTGCGCTTTCTCGGCAAAGTGGCGCAGCTCGGCTTCCGGGAAGTAAGGCTTCTTATAACGCCCAAACGGGACGTTAAACTCACCGCGCAGGTTGTAACGGCACAGGCCGTTGTAGCCGTGGCGGTTGAGGTACAAAAACAGCACCGCGCGACGGAACAGATCGGTGCTGGCGTTAAACTCTTCGCGGTACTGATAGTAGCGCTCGGCGTTATTGGTCTCGGGCACAAACAGCATCCGCGCCTGCTCAACGTACTCATCGGCGCGCGTTTTAACGATTTTATAGAGCTCAATGAGGTCGCTGTTGATATCAGCCAGAATATAACGCGAAAAATCGGTATTCAGGAATACCGATCCAGCACCAACGAAGGGTTCAACCAGGCACTCGCCTTTCGGCAGATAACCTTGAATTTCATCGAGCAGCGGGTACTTTCCCCCTGCCCATTTCAAAAAAGCGCGATTTTTTTTCATGCGGCCTGACTACTTACACTCTCTCCGGCTGTGGAGAAAGCTCCGACAGCATCCTGCGCTTCTACGCCCCGCTTATACGCAACGGTATAAACGGGGCGGTCGACAACGAAACGACGATTACTTCAGGTCAGACTGAACCTGATGCAGCGGTTTCGCCCACGGGTTTTTCGCCTGTACGTCGGCTGGCAGCGTGGTCACGGCGCGCTTGGCATCATCTTTCGACGCGTAGATGCCGCTGACCAGAACATACCACGGCTGGCCGTTACGAGAGGTTTCATACACCACGTAGTTTTTCAGGTTCTCTTTCTTCGCCCAACCGTTCAGGTTGTCGTAGTTAGAAGAGGAGCTGAGCTGCAGGGTGTAGTGCGAGCCAGAAGCCGATTTCAACGAACCGACGTCACCGGCAGACTTACCGGTTGCCGCCGCAGCAGGTGCAGCAGTAGCCGCTGCGGTTGCCGCTGGTGCGGTAGTCGTCGCGGTTGGCTTGGCGGCTTCAGCAGCCGGCGCTTTAGTTGGCGCTGGCGCTGCGGCCGTCACGGTCTGCTTCGGCGCGGTCGTGACCGGCTTCGCTTCAGCAGGTTTGCTCTGCGCTGCAGGGGTCTGGGTTTTCGTGGTCGCAACCGGCTTAGGTTTCGCTTCAATCACCGTGTGCTTACGTTCCGGACGCGGAGCGGTCGCGGTCTGACGCGGCGTTTCCGGCGCGGTTACCGCCGGGCGCGCGCCGTTACGGATCGGCGCCACGGTAGCCGGCTCGGTTGGCAGCGTCGAATTGACGACCGCATTGTCAATCTGGCCCTGCTGCTGGGTCAGCGCATTGTTCAGGTCACCCTGCACTTCTACGCGCTGCTGGCCGTCCGGCGCAGCGGTTTGCTGGCCCTGGGTCGGCGTCGAGGAAATGGGCGGCAGAGAAACGTCCTGCTGCGGATTCGCTTCCGGCGCCGGCTGGCTCTGGGTCATACTGGACTGATCGACGTTATCGCCGCCAGACAGTGAAATGCTTTTCTCAGCAGAAGCGCTCTGATCGTTTGTCGACGGGGCTTTCAATGCCGAACCGATGCCGACAATCAGCACCAGCAGCACCACCACGCCCAGCCCCATCATGATGTACTGACGGGAGGCCGGCTTACGCGGCGCGACATTTTTACGTTTACGCGGGCGGCGCTCTACGACTTCTTCTACGTCACCCTCATCGGCTTCGTCAGAATTCTCGTATTCGTCTTCCGGTTCAACTTCTTCGCGTGCTTTGCGACTACGGGACGGACGACGCTCATCCGCATCGAGATCCACATCATCAAAGTTGATCTGTGGCTCGTTGTCACGATCGGAAGATTGACGAGAGCGACCAGTACGACGATCGCTGGGATCGGGTTTCAGCTCGTCTTCTGGTTTAAATTCATCCATTTAACACCCCACTAAAAGGCTTATGCCACGACAATTGCACATCACCTGAAGTTAAAACACCGCGCGAACGCGGCTAGACCTTTCTTATAGTTGCGCCCGCTGAGTATCAGCAATAGCGCCAAGAACCACATCGTGGGATACGCCACCGCGTACCTCACTTTTGCCGATAGCCAGCGGCAGCACTAAGCGCATTTCGCCAGCCAGGACTTTTTTATCTCGCAGCATATGCGGCAGATAGGCTTGCGCGGTCATCTCCTGCGGACCCGTAACCGGTAGCCCCGCGCGCTTCAGCAGCGCAATGATGCGCTGCGTGTCCTGGGCATCAAACTGGCCCAGGCGCTCGGAGGCGTGCGCCGCCATGACCATACCCGCCGCCACGGCTTCACCGTGCAGCCAGTTGCCATAGCCCATCTCGGCTTCGATGGCATGGCCAAACGTATGCCCAAGATTGAGTAAAGCACGTAACCCGGTTTCGCGCTCGTCGGCAGCGACAACATCGGCTTTCAGCTCACAACAACGGCGAATACAGTACGCCATCGCTTTTTCATCCAGCGCCATCAGCGCATCGATGTTATTTTCCAGCCAGTCGAAGAACGGCGCATCGAGGATGATGCCGTACTTGATAACTTCGGCAAGGCCGGAAGAGAGCTCACGTTTCGGCAAGGTTTTCAGGCAGTTCAGGTCAACCACCACGGAGGCTGGCTGCCAGAATGCGCCGATCATATTTTTGCCGAGAGGATGGTTGACCGCGGTTTTGCCGCCAACCGAAGAATCCACCTGCGAGAGCAGAGTGGTAGGCACCTGGATAAAGCGCACGCCGCGCTGGTAGCTTGCCGCCGCAAAACCGGTCAGGTCGCCAATCACGCCGCCGCCCAGGGCGACAAGTGTGGTATCACGACCGTGCGGTTTTTGCAGAAGCGCGGTGAAGACGGTATCCATGACGGCCAGGCTTTTATACTGTTCGCCGTCCGGCAGAATGACGCTATCAACCTTCACGCCAGCCTGCTCGAGCACGGTGCGAACCTGGTCCAGATAAAGCGGTGCCAGCGTTTCGTTGGTGACCAGCATAACCTGATCGCCAGACTTGAGCGGTAAGAAGGAAGCTGGATCGTTAAACAAACCAGCCGCGATGGTAATCGGGTAACTACGTTCCCCGAGAGTTACTGTAAGCCTCTCCATAACGCGACATCCACCTTAGTGACTTATATTCGCTGGCGTTCTACTTTTCTGGCCAGTATTAGTTGCTTTCCAGCATATGGATAATCTGGTTGGCAACAACTTTTGCGCTCTGATCGTCGGTGCGAATGGTGACGTCAGCAATCTCTTCGTACAGCGGATTACGTTCGTCGGCCAGCGCTTCGAGCACTTCACGCGGCGGCGTTTCGACCTGCAGCAGCGGACGCTTTTTATCACGCTGCGTGCGCGCGAGCTGTTTTTCAATGGTCGTTTCCAGGTAGACGACGACACCACGAGCGGAGAGACGATTGCGCGTTTCACGTGATTTCACAGAGCCACCGCCTGTTGCCAGAACAATACCCTGCTTTTCCGTTAACTCATTGATGATTTTTTCTTCGCGGTCACGGAAACCTTCTTCGCCTTCGACATCAAAGACCCAGCCCACGTCAGCGCCTGTTCGTTTCTCAATCTCTTGATCAGAATCGTAAAATTCCATATTGAGCTGTTGAGCCAGCTGGCGCCCAATGGTGCTTTTGCCGGCACCCATGGGCCCAACCAGAAAGATATTGCGTTTCTCTGCCATTTTTTTGGTACTACTAAGACTATTCGTTAATGATAAATCCGCGCCGCAGAACTTCACGCGTCGCAGGACATGAACTGAAACCTCTTATGCAATAGAGCGAGAGTCAGACTGAAAATTATCTCAATACTCCGGCTGGTTTGGCAACAGATTAAATCAGCAGACTACAGGAGAAGGAGCGGTGTGCACTGACACTCAAATCGGTACTCCTTGTATGCTAAATCTTGCCCCACGTCAAACCCGCGGCACACCTTCCCACTGAAATTCGCATCATTATTGGCTGCTATTGCGCAGAAATAATACGTGGCGTGATGAACACCACCAGCTCGCGTCGTTCATTATCTTTACCATCGCGGCGAAAAAGGTGGCCCAGCAGCGGGATATCGCCCAGAAAAGGCACGCTATCGCTGGCGTTTTTATGCTTCTGGGAAAAAATCCCGCCCAGCGCCAGCGTTTCGCCACTTTTCACTTCCACCTGGGTTTCTATTTCCTGTTTATCGATCGCCAGCACTTCGCCATCGGCCTGCTGCAGCACCTGCCCCGGCATGTTTTCGCTGATGCGCAGCTTCAGCCGCACGCGATCGTTCTGTAATACCGTGGGCGTCACCTCCATGCCCAGCACCGCCTCTTTAAATTCAACTGAGGTAGCGCCGCTCTCCCCGCTTGAGACCTGATAGGGAATCTCACTGCCCTGCTTAATACTGGCGGGCTGCAGATGCGAGGCCAGCAGGCGCGGGCTGGCGATAATATCCACCTTTTGCTTCTGCTCCAGCGCAGAAAGCTCCAGCTCCAGCAGACGGCCGTTGATGCGGCCAATATTAAAGCCCGCGCGCGTGGTGGCGTCGGCTACCGATAGATCGCTACTCAGGGTGGTAATTTTGCCCAATCCCGTCGCCCCCTGCGCGTCGGCCAGACTCCACTTCACCCCCAGCTCGCGCAGGCTGGTTTCATTAATCGTCACGATATGCGCGGCCAGCTCCACCTGACCAACGGGGATATCCATCTCTTTCGCCCAGGCACTGAAGGCCGGGAGGTGCTCGCTATCGTCGCGGACGATCAGCCGGTTGGTGCGTTTGTCGACGGTTAGCGTCCCGCGCGCACTGAGTAGTTTGCCTCCGGACTTTGCCAGCTCACTCGCATCAGCATAGTGCAACGCAATGCTGATGTGGCTTAACGGCAGCGTCTGCTGATGCCGCGTTTTTTCCGCCAGCGCTCGCGCCTGCTTTTCTTCACGCCAGCGATGAGAGTAGACGTAGAGCACGCCGCCCTCCTGGCTCATCACCAGCCCGCTGCTGGTAATCACCGTCTGTAGCGCCTGCTTCCACGGCAGGTTACGCAGCTGGAGCGAAATCGTGCCCTGCACGTCAGGAGCAATCACCAGGTTCTTCTGTTCAAGGTCGGCCAGGCTTTGCAGCACCTGCGCCACCGGCACGTCGTCGACCGTCAGGGTGACGTTTTTCGCCGGGCTGAGCAGCGGTAGAAGCAGCAGTATCAGCAGACTTATCCTTTTCATTTTGGGTCGTTCCTTCTCTTTTCCATTGCCAGCGCTGCGGCTCGCAGCCCGTTCCCACGGCTACCGTCAGGGTTTCTGGCGTGATAGCGATAACCCGCCAGCCGGTAATGAGCACGGTGTCGTTATCCACGCGTTGCCATTGATTATCATCACGCTGAACGATCGCTATCATCCGTTCTCCCGCCTCAACCAGCCCGCGGTAGCGCCAGAGCGTAAGCTGCGCGCTGTGGCACGGGTCATCAACCGGCATAAAGGGATCGTGCATGCCGCACAGCAGCGGGAGCAGCGCAATAAGGGCGAGCGAGCGCTTACGGTTCATCGGCGTGCACCAGTCGAAGGGTGAAGCGCAGCGTGCCGTTTGCCCCGGCAAGCGCAAACGCCGTTACCTGCATATCGCGCTCCGCCAGCAGCTCAAAGGTGGCGGCCACCTGCGGCCACGGCGTATCCAGCACCAGTTCACCGCCAGCATCCGCAGGCAGCCAGCTCACCAGCCTGGCCCCGGCCTGCTGGAACGCCGCCGGAGAGAACGCCACGGTGGGCAGCACTGACGGCAAGGGCGTGGCACGCAGCGGCATCAGCCGATGCCAGCCGGCGACATATTGCCCATGCTGCCGCTGGCGGGCATCTCTGTTTTTCTCCAGCGCAAGGTTGGTCTGGGCTGCCAGCTGAAAGCAGAGGCCGATGCCCGCCAGCATCGCCATTACCCCGGCGATACGCATCACGTTGAGCATGGAGAGCGGTCGCCAGCCGTCAGGGAGCCGCATCATCGGCCTCCTCAATGAGCTGATAGTGCGCCAGCCAGCGCCCGGCGCTATCGCGCTGAATTTTACCAACCTTCGCGGGCTGAAAACCGGGCACCGCCCTGAGGCTATTTTCCAGCGCCGCCAGCGCGGGAAAGCGCGTCAGCGTCGCCGACAGCGACAGCGTACGGTCGCGGTAGTCCAGCGCGTTCAGCCACGCCTGAGCGGGCATCCCTTCCGCCAGCGCCGTGAGCCGCGCCGACCACGTTGCGGTTGCGCGTCGTCGCGCCTGTTTTTGTGCATCCAGCACCTGCTGCCTGGCCTGCTCTCTGAGTTCACGTTCGCGCAGCGCCAGCCGCTGGGCAATCTGTTGTTCTGCGGCGAGATGAACCTCATTTACCGCCTGCGTCGCCTGCCCATTCAGCCAGCCAGAGAGCACCATCGCCGCGCCGCACAGCCAGCAGGCCGCTCCCCCCGCGCCCCAGCGACGCAGGTGCTGATAAAAGCGTTTTCGCCGCCACGGCAAAAAATTTACGGCTGGATTCATCGCCTTGCCGCCTCCATCGCCAGCCCAATCGCGACCGCAAACGCATCGCCGCAGGCGGGCAGCGGCGGCTGCTTTTGCGCCACGGCGCTCCAGGGGTCGAAGTAAGGATGCTGGTCCTCCGCCGCACAGCACACCAGCCGCGAGGCGGCCATGCCGAGGCGCTCGCTCAGCAGGGTGGGCGATGAGGCCTCGCTCAGCGCGCAGCAGCCCCAGCTCTCCCGGCTTGCCCATAGCCACTGGCCGTCATTGCGCCAGATCAGCACGCTATCCGGCTCAGCTTGTAGCGGTAAAAACGCCCGCAGCGCGCAGGCATCCGGGGTAATCGCCGTCACCTGAAGACGCAGGCGGTGCGCCAGATTCTGTAGGCGCGCGACGTCACGCTGCTGCGCAGCGGTGACGTTCCAGCATCCCTGCGGCTCCGCCAGGTGATAATCAAAGCACAGCGCCTCTGCGGGCATATCAAGCTGCTGCGACATTGCGCTGGCAATCCACTGGTTTTGCTCACTTTCGCGTAATGAAATCGCCGCACGCGGCAGGTTTTTTTGTAACGTTCGATTGGCGGGAAAGGCAATGCTCAGCGCATGCTGCCAGGGCAGCTCACGCCGCCATGGCGTAAGAGCGGCAAGCAGTGCCTCATCATCAGGAGAAGCCAGCGGTAGCTGCCACCAGCGGCGCAGCGACCAGCCGATACGGGCACGCTGCAGCGCCACGATGAAAATATTATCTTGCTGAATATGAAGACCCATTTGCCAGCAGTTGAAAGCCATTTCACGATTATCCTTACGTCACCGCAGGGTGACGGCTATATCAATGAATCAGGCTTGCCTTTATACTACCGCGCGTTTGTTTATAAACTGCCCAAATGACACTCAATGGGAAATCTCCGGTGAAGTTCGTAAAGTATTTATTCATCCTTGCAGTCTGTTGCATTCTGCTGGGAGCAGGCTCGATTTATGGCCTCTACAAATATATTGAGCCGCAGCTGCCAGACGTCGCTACGCTCAGAGACGTGCGCCTGCAGGTGCCCATGCAGGTCTATAGCGCAGACGGCGAGCTCATCGCACAGTACGGCGAAAAACGCCGTATCCCGATGACCCTTAGCCAGATCCCGCCACAGATGGTGAAAGCGTTCATTGCCACCGAAGATAGCCGCTTCTATGAGCACCACGGGATTGACCCGATTGGTATCTTCCGTGCGGCCAGCGTCGCGCTGATGAACGGTCACGCCTCGCAGGGGGCCAGTACCATTACCCAGCAGCTGGCGCGTAACTTCTACCTCAGCCCTGAAAAGACGCTGATGCGTAAGATTAAGGAAGCGTTCCTGGCGATTCGCATTGAGCAGCTGCTGAGCAAAGACGAAATTCTTGAGCTGTACCTGAACAAAATCTACCTCGGCTACCGCGCTTACGGCGTGGGCGCGGCGGCGCAGGTCTACTTCGGCAAACCCGCCGACCAGCTCAGCCTTAGCGAAATGGCGGTGATTGCCGGCCTGCCGAAGGCACCGTCAACCTTCAACCCGCTCTACTCGCTGGACCGCGCCACCGCCCGTCGTAACGTGGTGCTGTCGCGCATGCTGAGCGAAGGTTATATCACTCAGGCGCAGTACAACCAGGCGCGTAGCGAAGCGATTGACGCCAACTATCACGCCCCGGAAATCGCCTTCTCGGCGCCGTATCTCAGCGAGATGGTGCGTCAGGATATGGTGAAGCAGTACGGCGAAAAGGCCTACGAAGACGGCTATCGCGTTTACACCACCATCACGCGTCAAAATCAGCAGGCGGCCCAGCAGGCGCTGCGTAACAACGTGATGGATTACGACATGCGCCACGGCTATCGCGGCCCGTCTAACGTGCTGTGGAAAGCCGGCGAAGCGCGCTGGGACAGCCAGAAAATCCGCGCCACGCTGCGCGCACTGCCGTCTTACGGCCCGCTGCTGCCGGCGGTGGTGACGGCCGCCAATCCGCAGGAAGCGACCGTCGTGCTGGCCAACGGCACCTCGGTGTCGATAAGCATGGAAGGCATGCGCTGGGCGCGACCTTACCGTTCCGACACCGCGCAGGGGCCAACCCCGCGTAAAGTGACGGACGTGGTACAGGCCGGGCAGCAAATCTGGGTGCGTCAGAATGGCGACAGCTGGTGGCTGGCGCAGGTACCGGACGTTAACTCGGCGCTGGTGTCGATTAACCCGCAAAACGGCGCCATCATCGCGCTGGTGGGCGGCTTCGACTTCAACCAGAGCAAGTTCAACCGCGCGACTCAGGCGCTGCGTCAGGTCGGTTCGAACATCAAACCATTCCTCTACACCGCGGCGATGGATAAAGGCTTAACCCTCGCCAGTATGCTCAACGATGTACCAATCTCCCGCTGGGATGCCGGCGCGGGCTCTGACTGGCAGCCGAAAAACTCCCCGGCGCAGTACGCGGGCCCGATTCGTCTGCGTCAGGGGCTGGGGCAGTCGAAGAACGTGGTGATGGTGCGCGCGATGCGCGCAATGGGCGTGGACTACGCGGCGGAGTATTTGCAGCGTTTCGGCTTCCCGGCTGAAAACATCGTGCATACCGAATCGCTGGCGCTGGGTTCTGCGTCATTCACCCCGCTGCAGGTCGCCCGCGGCTACGCGGTAATGGCGAACGGCGGCTTCCTGGTTGATCCGTATTACATCAGCAAAATTGAGAACGATCAGGGCGGTGTGCTATTTGAAGCGAAGCCGAAAATCGCCTGCGCCGAGTGCAATCTGCCGGTGATCTACGGCGATACGCCGAAATCGAACGTGCTGGAAAATCAGGACGTCGAAGATGTAGCTATCTCCCGCACGCCGCAGAATTCCACGGTCCCGATGCCGCAGCTTGAGCAGGCCAACCAGCAGCTGGTGGCCCAGAGCGGCGGCCAGGAGTACGCGCCGCACGTCATCAACACCCCGCTGTCGTTCCTGATTAAGAGCGCGCTGAATACCAACATCTTCGGCGAGCCGGGCTGGCAGGGTACCGGCTGGCGCGCAGGGCGCGATCTGGGACGCCGCGATATCGGCGGTAAAACCGGGACCACCAACAGTTCGAAAGATGCCTGGTTCTCCGGCTACGGCCCGGGCGTGGTGACCTCGGTCTGGATTGGCTTTGACGATCATCGTCGCGATCTGGGACGCACCACCGCTTCCGGCGCCATCAAGGATCAGATATCCGGTTACGAAGGCGGCGCGAAGAGCGCACAGCCGGCGTGGGATGCGTTTATGAAGCAGGTTCTCAACGGTGTGCCAGAGGAGCCGCTGACGCCGCCGCCGGGTATCGTGACGGTCAATATCGACCGCAACACCGGGCAGCTTGCCAACGGGGGCAGCAGCCGTCAGGAGTACTTCATTGACGGCACGCAGCCTACGCAGCAGGCGGTTCACGAGGTGGGGACAGAAGTGATTGATAACGGGGAAACCCACGAGCTGTTCTGATGCCGAGGCGGGGGTTACCGCCGCCCCTTCAGGTGAATAAAAAAGGCGCCGCTGGCGCCTTTTTTATGACAAGCGGCCCTGGGCTTGTAGCCACTCGCGCAACAGGAACAGCGCGCTCACGTTGCGCGCTTCGCTAAAGTCCGGATCGTCAAGCAGATCCATCAGGCTAGCCAGCGGCCAGCGCACCTGCGGCAGCGGTTCTGGCTCATCGCCCGGCAGCGATTCCGGGTAGAGGTTTTCCGCCACCACGATATTCATTTTGCTGGAAAAGTACGACGGCGCCATGCTCAGCTTTTTCAGGAACGTCAGCTGATGCGCGCCGAAGCCGACTTCCTCTTTCAGCTCGCGGTTTGCCGCCTGCATCACCGTTTCGCCAGGGTCAATCAGCCCCTTTGAAAAGCCCAGCTCGTAGGACTCCGTGCCCACCGCATATTCGCGAATCAGAATGATGTGGTCGTCAACAATCGGCACAATCATTACCGCTTCGCGCGAGGACGGTTTCATACGTTCATAAACGCGACGTACGCCGTTGCTGAATTCCAGGTCAACGCTTTCCACGTTAAACAGGCGCGATTGCGCGACGGTTTCAACATGAAGAATGGTAGGTTTCTGTAATGATTTGCTCATTGGGCCGGGGTCTTTGCAGTGGTGACTTTTATCATTGTGCGATAGCGATAAGGTTCCGGCAATGCATAAAGCGTTTTATTTACATCATTGCAACCTTTACCTCCCCATCTCTCATTTCTGGATAAATGTCAAGAGCTTGAATTGTAATTGGGAATTTACTGATACTCGTCGGGGGATGGGTTTGTTATGCTAACGTTTTGCGAGAGTCTATAAACTGTTTATATGACCTCTTTAATACGTGCCGATGGTTTATAAGAAAAGCGGGCAATTCAAGAGACCTCTAAGAAAAGTATGATGGGAAAAGCATGGGCACATTGATGATCCTTACCGTAGCGATACTGATCTGCGCCGTGCTGGTCGGTTGGTTCCTTCGCAAAAGGACAAAACGCCTTCAACTGCCGTGGCTGCACCTTTTTCCTGGCGCAACCACGCGAAAACTCAGTGATGAAGAGCGCCAGGGCGTTGAAAACTATCTGGGCGACCTGAACCGCGATTTGCAGGTTCCCGCGTCCGGTTCGACGATCGCGCCGACGGCGCTGACGCTCGGCGCGCAAAGCGGCACCGTGTTCATGCTCACCCGTTCCATCACGCGCTACGGCATCACCACCGACGATCCGAATAAATGGCGCTACTTCCTCGACTCCGTGGAGGTACACCTGCCGCCGTTCTGGGAGCAGCACATTACCGATGAAAACAGCATTGAGCTTATCGTCACCGACGATATGCCGCTGGTCATTGGGCTGAACGGCCATTCACTCAAATCCTATTCACAGGAGAGCCAGAGCTTCGCGCTGGAGTCGACGACCTCCACGCAGGCCTCCATTCGCGGTGAAGAGAGCGAGCAGATTGAACTGCTCAACATTCGCCAGGAAACCCACGAAGAGCACGCGCTCAGCCGCCCCGACGGCCTGCGCGAGGCGCTGCTGATTACCGCCGCGTTTCTGCTGTTTTATTGCAGCCTGATTGCCCCGGCGGTATTTACCCCGTGGGTGCTGGGCGGCGCGCTGCTGCTGCTCGCCGGCGGGCTATGGGGGCTGTTTGCTCCGCCCGCCAAGTCTTCGCTGCGCGAGATCCACTGCCTGCGCGGCACGCCCAAGCGCTGGGGCCTGTTTGGCGAGAACGATCAGGAACAGATCAACAACATCTCGCTCGGCATTATCGATCTCATTTATCCGCGCCACTGGCAGCCTTTCGTGGCGCAGGATCTGGGACAGAAAACCGATATTGATATCTACCTCGACCGACACGTTGTCCGTCAGGGGCGCTTCCTCTCTCTGCATGATGAGGTTAAAAATTTCCCGCTGCAGCACTGGCTGCGTAGCGCGGTCATCGGCGGCGGCGCGCTGCTGGTGGTGGTGATGATGTGGGTGAGCGTGCCGCTGAATATGCCGTTTAAGTTCACCCTTTCGTGGCTGAAGGGCGCGCAAACCGTGGAAGCCAAAGACGTGCGTCAGCTGACGCAGGCGGGCGTGCGCGTGGGGGATACGCTGCAGCTCAGCGGCATCGGGATGTGCAACATCCACTCGCCGGGCACCTGGACGGCGCAGGAAAGCTCGCCGTTCCTGCCGTTCGACTGCTCGCAGATTATCTGGAACGATGCGCCGCGCCTGCCGCTGCCGGAGTCTGAAACCGTCAGTAAAGCCACCGCGCTGGTACAGGCGGTCAATCGTCAGCTACACCCGTCCGCGGACGATGATTCCCACGTCAGCCCTGCGCTGCGCTCGGCGATTCAAAAATCCGGCATGGTGCTGCTGGATGATTTCGCCGATATCGTGCTGAAAACCAAAGATCTCTGCGCGGCTGCCGACGACTGCGTGCGGCTGAAGAATGCGCTGGTCAACCTCGGTAACACTCGCGACTGGGACGCGCTGGTTAAGCGCGCCAACTCCGGTAAGCTCGACGGCGTGAACGTTCTGCTGCGCCCGGTCAGCGCCGAGTCGCTGGATAACCTGGTGGATACCTCCACCGCGCCGTTTATTCTGCGCGAAACCGCCCGCGCGGCGCAGGCGCTCAATAGCCCGGCGCCGGGTGGTTTCCTGATCACCAGCGATGAAGGCAGCGACCTCGTCACCCAGCCGTATCCGACCACCAGCCTGTACGACTACCCTGCCCGCGAGCAGTGGACCGAGTTCCAGCGCCTGGCGGGGATGCTGATGCATACGCCGTTCCACGCCGAAGGGATAGTCACCAATATCTATACCGACGCCAACGGCACCCAGCACATCAACCTGCACCGGATGCCGGATAGCAGCGGGCTGTGGCACTATCTGGCCACCACGCTGCTGATGCTGGCGATGATCGTCTGCGCGATTTATAACGGGATACAGGCGCTGCGCCGCTATCACCGCCATCGCGAGCGTCTGGCCGAGATCCACAAATACTACGAAAGCTGCATCAACCCGGTACTGCTCGCGTCGCCGGATGACTTCAAGTCCGATTTCCCGACCCGCTAGCCTCCTCACCCGTCGCGGCAGAGTTATGTTACTCTGTCGCGCAATTCTTCCGTCTGGAGACTCACCATGCATTTCGACATCGCCTGGCAAGAGGTAGATACCGTACTTCTGGACATGGATGGCACCCTTCTCGACCTCGCTTTCGATAACTATTTCTGGCAAAAGCTGGTCCCCGAAACCTACGGCGCAAAGCACGGCATCAGCCCGCAGGCGGCGCAGGCGGCCATCAGCCAGGAGTACCATGCGGTGCAACATACGCTAAACTGGTACTGTCTGGACTACTGGAGCGAGCGGCTGGGTCTGGATATCTGTTCGATGACCAGCGAGCAGGGGCCGCGCGCGGTGCTGCGTGACGATACCGTTCCTTTCCTCGACGCGCTGAAGGCCAGCGGCAAGCGCCGCATCTTGCTGACCAACGCGCACCCGCACAACCTGGCGGTGAAGCTGGAACACACGGGTCTCGACGCACACCTTGATTTATTACTTTCCACCCATACATTTGGTTATCCGAAAGAGGATCAGCGGTTATGGCAGGCCGTGGCGGAAAAGACGGGCCTGGAAGCTGAACGTACGCTGTTTATCGACGACAGCGAACCGATTCTGGATGCCGCCGCCCGCTTTGGCATCCGCTATTGCCTCGGCGTCACTAACCCCGATTCGGGCATGGCGGAAAAAGCGTATCTGCGTCATCCCGCGCTTAACGATTACCGTCGTCTGATCCCCTCACTGCACGTGAAGGAGTGACCATGAAAGAGAAGTCCACCGACGGCGTCAGGCTGGATAAGTGGCTCTGGGCCGCGCGTTTTTATAAAACCCGCGCCCTGGCACGAGAGATGATTGAAGGCGGTAAGGTTCACTATAACGGCCAGCGCTCCAAGCCGAGTAAAGTCGTCGAACTGAACGCCCAGCTGACGCTACGCCAGGGAAATGACGAACGCACCGTGGTGGTGAAGGCCATTACCGAGCAGCGCCGTCCGGCGACGGAGGCCGTCGCCCTGTATGAAGAGACGGCGGAAAGCATCGAGAAGCGCGAAAAAGTCGCGCTGGCGCGCAAGCTGAATGCGCTGACCATGCCGCATCCGGACAGACGGCCGGATAAAAAAGAGCGGCGCGACCTGATGAGATTTAAATACGGCGACAGTGAATAACTGCCACCCCAAGAGAGAAAATTATGACTCAACACGATCAATTACATCGCTATCTGTTTGAAAACTACGCCGTGCGTGGCGAACTGGTCACCGTATCCGAAACGCTCGAACAGATTCTGGCAGGCCACAACTATCCGCAGCCGGTAAAAAACGTGCTGGCGGAGCTGCTGGTTGCCACCAGCCTGCTGACCGCAACGCTGAAGTTTGAAGGCGATATTACCGTTCAGCTGCAGGGCGATGGTCCGATGACGCTGGCGGTGATCAACGGCAACAACCACCAGCAGCTGCGCGGCGTCGCCCGCGTGCAGGGTGACATTCCGGCAGACGCCGACCTGAAAACGCTGATCGGCAACGGCTACCTGGTTATCACCATTAGCCCGGCGGAAGGCGAACGCTATCAGGGCGTCGTGGGTCTGGAAGGCGACACGCTGGCGGCATGTCTGGAAGATTACTTCCAGCGTTCCGAACAGCTGCCAACCCGCCTGATCATTCGTACCGGCGAATCTGAAGGTAAACCGGCCGCAGGCGGTATGCTGCTGCAGGTGATGCCAGCGCAGAACGCGCAGGCGGAAGATTTTGATCATCTGGCGGCGCTGACCGACACCATCAAGGCCGAAGAGCTGTTCACGCTGCCGGCCAACGATGTGCTGTGGCGTCTGTACCACGAAGAAGAGGTGACGCTGTACGACCCGCAGGGCGTCGAGTTTAAGTGCACCTGTTCTCGCGAACGCTGCGCCGGTGCGCTGAAAACGCTGCCGGACGAAGAGATCAACAGCATTCTGGAAGAGGAAGGCGAGATCGATATGCACTGCGACTACTGCGGTAGCCACTACGTGTTTAACGCAATGGATATCTCCGAGATCCGCAATAACGCCTCTCCGGCGGACCCGCAGGTGCATTAATTCTGCCGCCTACACGGCTGGCTGGGCTACATTTCGCGTAGCCCAGCCAAACCCCTAGCGCCGATACTCCAGCACCACCGTTTCATCTCCCAGCGTCATATCCTGCCAGGCCTTCGGCTTCGCCCCGACCTTGCCCTCGGCAACCGCACGCAGCAGTTTCTCTTTATTCACGCCCGCAGGCAGCGTTGCGCTGGCCTTAAATTCCCATTGCCCTGCCCCCTGGCTAAACACCAGCACGGTACGATCGCCAAAGGCATACAGCACTTGTTCTGAGTGACCGTCGCCGTTCAGATCCTGGCTGACCAGCACACAGCTATCAACGTCGCTACAGGATTCCACCAGATAGCGCCGTTCAATAATGGCCGCCCACAGCGCGGCATCCGGCGCCAGGCTGCCCGGTGTGACGATGACGTTTTTCGCCAGCATCGACGAGGTCAGTTTTTCCGTCGGACTCAGATCGCCGCTGAGTAGCTGCGTCAGACGGCGCTGACGTTTGGCATCCTGGGTAAATTGCGGGTCTTTTTGCAGTTTGAGCAGCGCTTCGCGTCCCGGCTTACCGCTGTGCGACAGCATATACAGACTCACCTGATCGGCGTTAATTTTTCCCTCGTGATAGCGCGTCATATGGCTATTAACGCTGATACGCCAGCTGTCGAGCACCGGCGTGTAGAGCAGCACCAGCAGCGCTAGCGCCAGCAGCGACACCGCCAGATGCACCCGGCCCATCAGCGGCGAAGGATCTTCCCGACGGCGCAGCAGGCTCAGCAGATAGCCCACCGACCAGACCAGCAGCACCACGACCACCAGCGCGCCGTGCAGACGCTCCGCCGTCCAGCCGTACTGTTCAACACGCACCCACAGCGCCCAACCGGCGATCAGCACATAGACCGGCGTCAGGGCCATCGCCGCCAGGATGAGATAGCGCAGCGGCTGCGGATAGCTCAATTGCGCCTGCTGCGGCTGCCAGACCATCGCCGTCAGCAGCAACTGGCTCAGCGCCAGGGTAATCAGCAGCAGCGCCGCCGACACGCGTTGTGAAATCACCGTCAGCCCGGTAAACGCCAGCGTGGCCAGGAACAGGATCGCCAGCAGCGAAACCAGCGGCAGTAGACCGGTGGCAAGTAGCGTTAGCAGCTTATGGATGGCGGTGACCAGGCGCACGTTCTGTCGCGCCAGAATCACCGTCAGCGCCGTCACCACACCGATGACAAGATACACAAACCATTCAGTGTCAAAGAACAGCCGGGAGAAGAAACGGATATTCGCCAGCTCAAACAGCCCGCTCCACAGCAGAAGGATCAGCCACACCAGGCCATTGGCTACCGCAATCAGCAGCAGCGTCAGCGCGTTCTGCCACTGCTGGTCATAGAAATGGACATAGCGATAGTTCGCTGGATGGGGATGCAGCTGATACTGGATCCACGGCAAAATCATCATCGCCATCAGCAGCAGGCACCCGCCGTAACGGAACAGGGCCTCATACTGCCGCCATTGATCCTCGCCGCTAAGGTTGCTCTTCAGCCATCCGCTCATCCCGAGCACCACCACCAGCACGAGTGCCAGCCAGCCCCACAGCGCGCGCTGGCGAAATGAGACGACGCTAAGCAGCAGTACAGAAGATAATGCCAGGCTGGAGGGCAAACCATAAAATATCCACCAACGGTGGTGAGGGATGAGGTCAGTGACCAACAGGTAGCACAGCAAGCCTTGTACTACGCCGGTTAGCACCATACCCCAGCGGGTTGGCGAGGAAAGAGGCGTCACAGCATCCATATCAGTGTCCCTGCTTCAGGATAGGGTAAATACAGTCTCTCATTGAACGAAATGGAACCGAAATACGCTGCGCCACCAGGCGAGGTGAATCGATTTTTGTTCTGAAAGCATTACGTAATTTTCTTTCATAAATGCGATTACATTCACATTTATGCCGTCCATTAAACCATTTTGTAACCATTTAAGAACATTCGTGCCAAATAAGCGGTGTTTCCTGTCATAATCCCTGTCGCTTCGTGACAGGAGTCACAATGTTTTCGTAAGTAAGACGTTTGTCGGGATACGTAAATCTATGAGCCTGGTCGCGGTCAACACCCCTAAAATACCCATAGAATTTATGGTGGTACATATTGGCTAAGGAGCAGTGAAATGCGCAACGGTATAACCCCGCAGGACCTCAAGGCTTATGGTATTAACGACGTACAGGATATCGTCTACAACCCCGATTACGATACATTGTATCAAGAAGAACTCGATCCTAACCTGGAAGGTTATGAGCGTGGTGTACTGACGAACCTGGGAGCAATTTCTGTCGACACCGGTATCTTTACCGGCCGTTCTCCGAAGGACAAATACATTGTTCGCGATGACACCACCCGCGACACGGTGTGGTGGTCTGATAAGGGCAACGGAAAAAATGACAATAAGCCTCTATCACCTGAAATCTGGCAACACCTGAAAGGCCTGGTGTCAGAACAGCTGTCCGGCAAACGCCTGTTTATCATTGATGCCTTCTGCGGCGCCAACGAAGACACCCGTCTGTCGGTTCGTTTTATCACCGAGGTGGCCTGGCAGGCGCACTTCGTCAAAAACATGTTTATCCGCCCGACCGATGAAGAGCTGGAGACGTTCACACCGGACTTTATCGTCATGAACGGCGCCAAGTGCACCAACCCGCAGTGGAAAGAACAGGGTCTCAACTCGGAAAACTTCGTCGCCTTTAACCTGACGGAGCGTATCCAGCTGATCGGCGGTACCTGGTACGGCGGCGAAATGAAAAAAGGGATGTTCTCCATAATGAACTACCTGCTGCCGCTGCAGGGCATTGCCTCCATGCACTGCTCGGCGAACGTGGGCGAGAAAGGCGATGTCGCGGTGTTCTTTGGCCTCTCCGGCACCGGTAAAACCACCCTGTCTACCGACCCGAAACGTCGTCTGATTGGCGATGACGAGCACGGCTGGGACGATGACGGCGTGTTTAACTTCGAAGGCGGCTGCTACGCCAAAACCATCAAGCTGTCGGAAGCGGCCGAGCCGGATATTTATCACGCCATTCGCCGCGACGCGCTGCTGGAAAATGTGGTGGTGCGTGAAGACGGCAGCATCGACTTTGATGACGGTTCCAAAACCGAGAACACCCGCGTGTCTTACCCGATTTACCACATCGACAATATCGTCAAGCCGGTGTCAAAAGCGGGCCACGCGACCAAGGTTATCTTCCTGACTGCCGATGCGTTCGGCGTACTGCCGCCGGTTTCGCGCCTCACCGCCGACCAGACGCAGTACCACTTCCTCTCTGGCTTCACCGCGAAGCTGGCGGGTACCGAGCGTGGCGTCACCGAACCGACGCCAACCTTCTCCGCCTGCTTCGGCGCGGCGTTCCTGTCGCTGCACCCAACGCAGTATGCGGAAGTGCTGGTGAAACGCATGCAGGCGGCGGGCGCTCAGGCCTACCTGGTGAACACCGGCTGGAACGGCACCGGTAAACGTATCTCGATTCAGAATACGCGCGCCATTATCGATGCCATCCTCGACGGCTCGCTGGACAACGCCGAAACCTTCACCCTGCCGATGTTTAACCTGCAGATCCCCACCGAGCTGCCGGGCGTCGACACCCATATCCTCGATCCGCGCAGTACCTACGGTTCGCCGGAGCAGTGGCAGGAGAAGGCCGAGACGCTGGCTAAGCTGTTTAAAGAGAACTTTGAGAAGTACACCGATACGCCAGCGGGCGCCGCGCTGGTGAGCGCGGGTCCGAAGCTGTAACTCAGCGTTTGTAGGCCGGATAAGGCGTTTACGCCGCCATCCGGCAACGAGCTGCACCATGCCTGATGGCGCTACGCTTATCAGGCCTACAGATCGTTCAAGCGCCAAAACAAAAACCGCCGGGGTTTCCCCCAGCGGTTTTTTTTTAGCTTTCTTTGCTGCCCGATGGCATCTGGCCTGCCGGTATCGGCAGCCAGGCGCGAATCAACAGTCCGCCCCGTTCGCTGGTGTCTAATTCCAGCAGCCCGTTGTGGTTATCAATAATACGCTGCACAATCGCCAGCCCCAATCCGGTGCCGCTGATGGTACGGGCGCTGTCGCCGCGCACGAACGGCTGGAACAGGTGTTTGCGCTGCTCGGGTTTAATCCCCGGGCCATCATCCTCGACCTGGAACCAGGCGCGATGTGCCTCACGGCCGCTGCTGACTTTAATCCAGCCGTTGCCGTAGCGGGCGGCGTTCACCACCATATTGGCTAGCGCGCGCTTGATGGACAGCGGGTGCACGCGCACCGGAATCTCACCGTCGAGCAAATTGGTGGCAATTTCGCGCTCGTAGCCGCTTTCCGCGGCAATCACCTCGCCCAGCACGGTATTGAGGTCGATAAACTCCAGCGGCATCTCCTGGCCGGTACGCAGGTAATCAATAAACTGCTCGATGATAGCGTTGCACTCTTCGATATCTTTATTGATCGATTCCGCCAGATACCCGTCCTGCTCGCCCATCATCTCCGTCGCCAGACGAATACGGGTGAGCGGCGTACGCAGGTCGTGGCTGACGCCCGCCATGAGCAGCGTTCGGTCATCCGACAGCTGCTTCACGCCAGCGGCCATATGGTTGAAGGCCCGGGTCACCGAACGCACCTCCGAGGCGCCATACTCGCGGAGCGGCGGCGGGATAATGCCTTTACCGACCTGAAGCGCCGCGTGCTCCAGGTCGACCAGGGGTCGGTTCTGGATGCGGATAAACAGCCACGCGCCGCCTATCGCCAGCAGCATAATCGCCAGGGTGTAACGGAACAGTGGGGAGAAGTCCCCCTGATGAATTTCGGTGAGCGGCACGCGCACCCAGATATTGGGCGACAGCCAGGTCTTCAGCCAGACGACCGGAGAGCTTTTGTTAACCTCTACGCGCACTTCAGTCGGCCCGCCGAGCTGCTGAGCCATCTGCTGGCTCAGAAACTCGTAGTGCTGCGCCCAGCGCAGCCCGGCCTCTTCTGCGGCTTCATCGGAATAGAGCGAGATGCCCAGTTCACGATAGATCTCGCGGCGAAACGCCGGCGGTACGACCAGCTGCGTACCGTCCTCCAGCTGCAGTTTGTCGGTCATCAGCATACGCACTTCGTAGGCTAAGACCTTATTAAACTGCTGCAGGCTGGGCAGAATCGCGAAATTCAGCACCACCAGATAGGTTGTCACCAGGCTGACGAACAGCAGGGTGACAATCAGCAATAACGTGCGGGCAAATGAACTTCGTGGCGAGAAGCGCAGTCGCCTCATGCTTTAGAGCCGTCCGGCACGAATACGTAGCCCAGGCCCCAGACGGTCTGAATATAGCGCGGATGCGCCGGATCCTCTTCCACCATGCGGCGCAGGCGGGAGATCTGCACGTCAATGGAACGCTCCATCGCCGAATATTCACGACCGCGTGCCAGGTTCATCAGCTTATCGCGGGACAGCGGCTCGCGCGGGTGGCTCACCAGCGCCTTCAGCACCGCAAACTCACCGCTGGTGAGCGGCATCGGCTCGTCTTCACGGAACATTTCACGGGTACCGAGGTTCAGCTTAAACTTACCGAAGGCGATAACCGCTTCTTCCTGCGAAGGCGCGCCCGGCAGTTCGTTGGCCTGACGGCGCAGCACCGCACGGATGCGGGCCAGCAGTTCACGCGGGTTGAACGGTTTCGGAATGTAGTCGTCGGCGCCAATTTCCAGGCCTACGATACGGTCAACTTCTTCCCCTTTCGCCGTCACCATAATGATCGGCATCGGGTTGCTTTGGCTGCGCAGGCGGCGGCAGATGGAGAGACCATCTTCACCCGGCAGCATGAGATCCAGCACCATCAGATGGAAGGATTCACGGGTCAGCAATCTGTCCATCTGTTCGGCGTTAGCCACGCTTCGAACCTGGAAACCCTGCTCGGTCAGATAACGCTCCAGTAACGCGCGCAGGCGCATGTCGTCATCCACAACAAGAATCTTATAATTCTCTTGCATTGTTTTTACTCCCAAAGGTTCGCAACAATTAATCAGCATGTATTCTCAAAAAAGCCTGCGCTTGCGACCAGCTAAATCTGGTATAAATTCCAGGCTAAATTGTTACAAAGCATATTTAACAGCGAGTTAAGTATACAATGAATCTTAATACACATTATTTATTCTGTCGGTATGCTCACGTAATACGTATTGTGCGCAATATTTCCTCGGCAGCCAGGTAAGCACTTAAGATGAAAACACCGTTGATCACCCGTGAAGGGTACGAAAAGCTCAAACAAGAGATGGATTATCTCTGGCGCGAAGAACGTCCGGAGGTCACCAAAAAAGTGACCTGGGCCGCGAGCCTTGGCGATCGCAGTGAAAATGCTGACTACCAGTATAATAAAAAACGCTTAAGAGAAATCGATCGCCGCGTTCGTTATTTAACCAAATGTCTGGAGAACCTGCGCATCGTCGACTATTCGCCGCAGCAGGAAGGCAAAGTCTTTTTTGGCGCGTGGGTGGAGATTGAAAACGACGACGGCGACACCAAGCGTTTTCGCATCGTCGGCTATGACGAGATTTTTGGCCGCAAGGACTACATCTCGATCGACTCGCCGATGGCCCGCGCGCTGCTGAAAAAAGAGGTCGGCGATCTGGCGGTGGTCAACACGCCCGCCGGTGAAGCGAGCTGGTACGTGAATGCGATCGACTACGTAAAATAAGGCCGGAACAATCCGAAGCCCCCGCTGATGACTGGCATTTTTGCCAGTCAATCCGTATAACTGTCCCCTGATTTTATGACCTAACAGTGAAACCAAGCCATGATGAATGATTCGCTCTGCCGCATTATTGCGGGTGAACTTCAGGCCAGAGCCGAACAGGTGGAAGCCGCCGTTCGCCTGCTTGATGAAGGGAACACCGTGCCGTTTATTGCACGTTATCGTAAGGAAATCACCGGCGGACTGGATGATACGCAGCTGCGTAATCTGGAAACCCGCCTGGGGTATTTACGTGAGCTGGAAGACCGCCGACAGGTCATTCTGAAATCCATCGGTGAACAGGGCAAGCTGACCGAGGCGCTGGAAAAGGCCATCAACGGCACGCTCAACAAAACCGAACTTGAAGACCTCTACTTACCGTACAAACAGAAGCGCCGCACCCGCGGGCAGATTGCGATTGAAGCGGGCCTTGAGCCGCTGGCCGATCTGCTGTGGAGCGAGCCGTCCCACGACCCGGAAACGGCCGCGGCGAAATTTATTGACGCTGACAAAGGCGTTGCCGACGTCAAAGCCGCCCTCGACGGCGCGCGCTACATCCTGATGGAGCGCTTCGCGGAAGACGCGGGCCTGCTGGCAAAAGTGCGTGACTACCTGTGGAAAAACGCCCACCTGGTCGCCAAAGTGGTCAGCGGTAAAGAAGAGGAAGGCGCGAAGTTCCGCGACTACTTCGACCATCACGAACCGATTTCCACCACCCCTTCCCACCGCGCGCTGGCCATGTTCCGCGGGCGCAACGAAGGTATTCTGCAACTCTCCCTTAACGCCGACCCGCAGTTCGACGAGCCGCCGAAAGAGAGCCACTGCGAGCAGATCATTATCGATCACCTCGGCCTGCGCCTGAACAACGCCCCGGCGGACAGCTGGCGCAAAGGCGTGGTGAGCTGGACCTGGCGCATTAAGGTGCTGATGCACCTCGAAACCGAATTAATGGGCACCGTACGCGAGCGTGCGGAAGATGAAGCGATCAACGTCTTCGCCCGTAACCTGCACGATCTGCTGATGGCCGCCCCGGCAGGCCTGCGCGCGACCATGGGCCTCGATCCGGGTCTGCGCACCGGCGTGAAGGTCGCGGTAGTTGACGGCACCGGCAAGCTGGTGGCGACCGATACCATCTATCCGCACACCGGTCAGGCGGCGAAAGCGGCGGTGGCCGTGGCGGCGCTGTGCGAGAAGCATAACGTCGAGCTGGTGGCGATCGGCAACGGCACCGCCTCGCGCGAAACCGAGCGTTTCTTCCTCGACGTGCAGAAGCAGTTCCCGAAAGTTACCGCCCAGAAGGTGATCGTCAGCGAAGCGGGCGCATCCGTCTACTCCGCCTCCGAGCTGGCGGCGATGGAGTTCCCGGACCTCGACGTTTCGCTGCGCGGCGCGGTGTCGATCGCCCGTCGTTTGCAGGACCCGCTGGCCGAGCTGGTGAAAATCGACCCGAAATCGATCGGCGTCGGCCAGTACCAGCACGATGTCAGCCAGACCCAGCTGGCGCGTAAGCTGGACGCGGTAGTCGAAGACTGCGTGAACGCCGTCGGCGTTGACCTCAACACCGCCTCCGTGCCGCTGCTGACCCGCGTCGCTGGCCTGACGCGCATGATGGCGCAGAACATCGTCGCCTGGCGCGATGAGAACGGCCAGTTCCAGAACCGTCAGCAGTTGCTGAAGGTAAGCCGTCTGGGGCCGAAAGCGTTTGAGCAGTGCGCGGGCTTCCTGCGTATTAACCACGGCGATAACCCGCTGGATGCGTCCACCGTTCACCCGGAAGCCTATCCGGTGGTTGAGCGCATTCTGGCAGCCACCCAGCAGGCGCTGAAGGATCTGATGGGCAACAGCAGCGAGCTCCGCGGCCTGAAAGCCTCAGAGTTTACCGACGAGCGTTTCGGCGTGCCGACCGTGACCGACATCATCAAAGAGCTGGAAAAACCGGGCCGCGACCCGCGTCCGGAGTTTAAAACCGCGAAGTTCGCCGATGGCGTCGAAACCATGAACGACCTGCTGCCGGGGATGATCCTCGAAGGCGCGGTGACCAACGTCACCAACTTTGGTGCTTTTGTCGATATCGGCGTGCATCAGGACGGCCTGGTGCATATCTCCTCGCTGGCGGATAAGTTCGTTGAAGACCCGCACACCGTGGTGAAAGCGGGCGATATCGTCAAAGTGAAGGTGCTGGAAGTCGATTTGCAGCGTAAGCGCATTGCGCTGACCATGCGTCTGGACGAGCAGCCCGGCGAAACCAACGCCCGTCGCGGCGGCGGCAACGATCGCAGCCAGGGCAACGGCCGTCCGGCGGCGAAAGCGGCCAAGCCGCGCGGCCGCGAAGCTCAGCCTGCCGGCAACAGCGCCATGATGGATGCGCTGGCGGCGGCGATGGGTAAAAAACGCTAACGACATTTTCAGCGACCTGTAGCCCGGGCGAGGCGTTCACGCCGACCCCGGGATTGCTCCGCGCCTGTCCCGGCGGCGCTTCGCCTGGCCGGGCTACTATCACCGGGACGCTGGGAATATTCCCGTCGCTAAATATTTTGTATCCACTATTAATAATCCGCTTTATCACGTTTTATTTTATTAACCAATGAAACCTTAATTAAACATTAAACGAGGTAAATATCGGTTAATTCATTTAACGCTACAATGCGTTGCTTGAGTAATATCAAAAAAAGTGCAAATAGTGCGCAAAAACCCCGCCAACCGCATGTTATGTATTGATGATAAAAACCATTCTCATTATCATCATTTTCAGTTCCTTTTTCTTTCTTATATTGACAGATGATGCCCAGTTGCCAGCAGGCCGCACGCGGCGTTCCCTCGTCCAGCTAGCGAAAACACAAGTAGGTACTATGCAATTTACACCGGATACTGCGTGGAAGATTGTTGGTTTCTCCCGCGAAATTAGCCCAGCTTATCGTCAGAAACTGCTCTCTCTGGGCATGCTGCCGGGTTCGTCATTTAATGTGGTCCGCGTCGCACCGCTTGGCGACCCTATTCATATTGAAACGCGTCGCGTCAGCCTCGTATTACGTAAAAAAGATCTCGCGCTAATAGAATTGGAAGCCGTAGCGTAATAACTTCAGCCCGGTACTAAGAGTCTGAAAAAATGAAAAAAATAACCATTGGTTTAATTGGTAATCCTAATTCTGGCAAGACAACATTATTCAATCAGTTAACCGGCGCGCGTCAACGCGTGGGCAACTGGGCGGGGGTGACGGTAGAACGTAAAGAGGGGGCCTTCGCGACTACCGATAATCAGGTGACGCTGGTCGACCTGCCGGGCACCTACTCGCTGACCACCATTTCCTCGCAAACCTCGCTGGATGAGCAAATCGCCTGCCACTACATCCTCAGCGGCGATGCCGACCTGCTGATTAACGTGGTCGACGCCTCCAACCTGGAACGTAACCTGTATCTGACGCTGCAGCTGCTTGAACTGGGCATTCCGTGCGTGGTCGCGCTGAACATGCTGGATATCGCCGAGAAGCAGCAAATTCGTATCGACGTCGACGCCCTTTCCGCGCGCCTCGGCTGCCCGGTGGTGCCGCTGGTTTCTACCCGCGCCCGCGGCATTGAAGCATTGAAACTGGCGATCGACCGCCATCAGGGCAACCAGCCGCTGGAGCTGGTGCACTATCCGCAGCCGCTGCTGCGCGAAGCAGATAACCTGGCGAACGCGATGGCGCAGGACATTCCTGAACGTCAGCGCCACTGGCTGGGCCTGCAGATGCTGGAAGGCGATATCTATAGCCGCGCCTATGCCGGTGACGCCGCGCACAAGCTGGACGTTGCGCTGGCGCACCTGAGCGAAGAGCTGGATGACCCGGCGCTGCACATCGCCGACGCTCGCTACCAGAGCATTGCCGCCATCTGCGACGCCGTGAGCAACACCCTGACCGCCGAGCCAAGCCGCTTTACCGCCGCGCTGGATAAAATCGTCCTCAACCGCGTGCTCGGCCTGCCGGTGTTCCTGTTCGTGATGTATCTGATGTTCCTGCTGGCCATCAACATCGGCGGCGCCCTGCAGCCGATCTTCGACGGCGGTTCGGTGGCGATCTTTATCCACGGTATTCAGTGGATTGGCTACACACTGCACTTCCCGGACTGGCTGACGGTATTCCTCGCGCAGGGGATCGGCGGCGGTATCAACACCGTGCTGCCGCTGGTGCCGCAAATCGGCATGATGTACCTGTTCCTCTCCTTCCTTGAGGACTCCGGCTACATGGCGCGCGCCGCCTTTGTGATGGACCGCCTGATGCAGGCGCTCGGCCTGCCGGGTAAATCCTTCGTGCCGCTGATCGTCGGCTTCGGCTGTAACGTGCCGTCGGTGATGGGCGCGCGTACCCTGGATGCCCCGCGCGAGCGTCTGATGACCATCATGATGGCGCCGTTTATGTCCTGCGGCGCACGTCTGGCTATCTTCGCGGTCTTCGCCGCGGCCTTCTTCGGCCAGGGCGGCGCGCTGGTGGTCTTCTCGCTGTACGTGCTGGGGATCGTGATCGCCATCCTGACCGGCCTGATGCTCAAATACACCATCATGCGCGGCGAAGCCTCACCGTTTGTGATGGAGCTGCCGGTGTACCACGTTCCGCACATCAAGAGCCTGATTATCCAGACCTGGCAGCGCCTGAAAGGCTTCGTGCTGCGCGCCGGTAAGGTGATCGTCATCGTCAGCATCTTCCTGAGCGCCCTGAACAGCTTCTCGTTCAGCGGTAAGATCGTCGACAACATCAACGATTCGGCGCTGGCTTCCGTTAGCCGCGCGATTACCCCGGTGTTTAAACCGATTGGTGTACATGACGATAACTGGCAGGCAACCGTCGGTCTGTTTACCGGGGCGATGGCGAAAGAAGTGGTGGTCGGGACCCTGAACACCCTCTATACCGCCGAAGACATCCAGAACGAAGCGTTCGACCCGCAGGAATTCCATCTCGGTGACGAGCTGCTGGCCGCCGCCGATGAGACCTGGCAGGGCCTGAAAGACACCTTCAGTCTGAGCGTACTGGCCAACCCGATCGAAGCCAGCAAAGGCGACGGCGAAATGGAAACCGGCGCGATGGGCGTGATGAGCAGCAAATTCGGCAGCGCCGCGGCGGCCTACAGCTACCTGATTTTCGTGCTGCTGTACGTGCCGTGCATCTCGGTGATGGGGGCGATCGCCCGTGAATCGAGCCGTGGCTGGATGACCTTCTCCATTCTGTGGGGCCTGAACATCGCCTATTCGCTGTCCACGCTGTACTACCAGACGGTCAGCTTCAGCCAGCATCCTCGCTTTAGCCTGGTGTGCATTCTGGCGGTCATTCTGTTCAACGTGGTGCTGTTGGGTCTGCTGCGCCGTGCTCGTAGCCGGGTGGATGTCTCCCTGCTGGCGACGCGCAAAACGCCGACCACCTGCTGTTCAAGCCCGGCTGGCGATTGCCACTAAGGAGTGAAGATGGCGTCAATGATTGAAGTACGCGATATGTTGGCTCTGCAAGGACGCATGGAAGCTTCGCAGCTCAGCGCTCAGTTGCACTCGCCGCAAGCGCTGATCGACGCCATGCTGAGCCGATTAGAAGCGATGGGAAAAGTCGTGAAGATTAACGAAGAGCCTGACGGCTGTCTGACCGGCAGTTGCAAAAGCTGCCCGGAAGGCAAAGCCTGCCTGCGTGAGTGGTGGGCCCTTCGTTAAGTAAGATTCCCGACGCTGGCTTCAGCGTCGGGTCATCCAGGCAAGGTTACTTGTAAACGTCCGCGTTACCGTGAACGGTTTTCTCGTTTTTCTCACCGGCGATGATCACGTAGTACTTCCCGCCCATTTCATCGGCTTTTTTCGACAGATCCTGCTTGGCATCCATTGGCGACGTTGTGCGCGAGGTGGTGATGCTGCCCAGTTTGGTCAGATTCATCTTATCCACATCTTCTTTCTGAATCTCCTTAGCAGCAAACGCACCAAACGACAGGGAGCCAATCACCAGAGATGCAACGATTCCTGTAACAAGTTTCATAGCTTCTACTCTCCTTAAGGTTGTTATTTGCGTTGCGCGGTGAGCAGGATAATCACCTACGGCAACAGCTTAAGTATTGCTATGAATGCCACTTTTACCATCTCAGAGCGGAATTAATTCTTAATCTGCTCCTTCAAAGCCAGCAGCGGCGCGCAGAAAGCCTGCGGGTGCGAGATAAACGGCGCATGGGCCGCTTTGTCAAAAATGAGCGAGCGGCTGTGCGGCCACTGCGCGTCCAGCAGCGGCACAATTTTGCGCGGCACCAGGCCATCGAGTCGGCCATACAGGCGCAGGAACGGCAGCGTCAGCGCCGCTAACGGCGCGCGTAAATCAGCGGTTTTGAGGATCTCAAGGCCGCCGTTGAGCACCTCGGACGACGGCATTGGCAGCGACAGCACCGTCTGCTTCAGCGCCCGCGCGTCCTGGCGAGCACTTTCGGTCCCCAGCGTTTGCAGCGCCAGAAAGCGTTCCACGGTACGCTGGAAATCTTCGCTCAGCTGCTGCTGGAAGCCGCTGAGCACCTCCGGCTTAATACCCGGCCACGCATCCTGCGCGCTAAAGCACGGAGACGATGCCACGGTCACCAGCGCCTGTACGCGTTCGGGATGACGCAGCGCTACCTGGCTTGCCACCAGCCCGCCCAGACTCCAGCCGAGCCAGATAGCGCGATCCGGCGCGCACGCCAGCACGCTCTCCGCCATCGCTTCCAGACTCAGGGCGCCAAATCCGCCGCTGCGCCCGTAGCCCGGCAGGTCCACCAGGTGCAGCGTAAAATGCGCGCGTAATTCCGGCGTAATGCAATCCCAGACCTGTGCATTCAGCCCCCATCCGTGCAGCAGCACAAGATGACAATTTCCTTCGCCCGTGGTTTGCCACCAGATGTCGTTCATCAGCTATCGTTCTCATTTCTTCGCTTGAGGAGGGAATATGCTAACAGTCCACGGCGCGTGCTGGCTATGCCAAATGCCGCTGGCCCTGCCGGCGTGGGGCATCTGCTCACGCTGCGCAAAAACCCTGTTTACCACCGCAAGCAGCTGTCCGCAGTGCGGCCTGCCGTCGAGCAGCCTGGCGGGCCCTTGCGGGCGCTGCCTGCAAAAACCGCCGCCGTGGCAGCGTCTGGTGGCGATTAACGACTACCGCCCGCCGCTCAGCCAGTTGATTCATCGCTTTAAGTTCAGCGGCCACCCCGAGCTTGCCGCCACGCTGGCGCGCCTGCTGCTGCTCGCCGTCCGTGAGCGAACCGACCTGCCCGCGCCGGAGCAGATCGTTAGCGTGCCGCTGTGGCAGCGCCGTCACTGGCGGCGAGGCTATAATCAGAGCGAACTGCTGTGCCGTGCGCTGGCGAGCTGGCTGGGCGTCGACTATCAGCCCCGGGCCATCACCCGTATTCGCCCAACGGCCACCCAGCACCAGCTCAGCGCCCGGTTGCGCAAGCACAACCTGAAAAATGCTTTTCAGCTTGAATTACCGGTGCGCGGTCGCCATATGGTTATTGTGGATGATGTGGTCACCACCGGCAGTACCGTGGCCGAGATTTCCCGCCTGCTTTTGCGAAACGGCGCGGCGAGCGTTCAGGTATGGTGTCTGTGCCGCACCTTGTAGACCCCCAGCGATGGGCGTATTATAACCAACTAAAGTAGTCAACTATTAGGTCAAAGCTATGATCCGTATTTCCGATACTGCGCAAGCGCACTTTGCCAAACTTCTGCAAAATCAGGAAGAAGGGACACAAATCCGCGTATTTGTGATCAACCCTGGTACGCCTAACGCAGAATGCGGCGTTTCTTATTGCCCGCCGGATGCGGTGGAAGCAAGTGATACAGCCCTGAAATTTGAACAGCTCACCGCCTACGTCGACGAACTGAGCGCTCCGTATCTGGAAGATGCGGAAATTGATTTCGTGACCGACCAGCTCGGTTCGCAGCTGACGCTGAAGGCACCGAACGCCAAAATGCGTAAAGTGTCCGACGACGCCCCGCTGATGGAGCGCGTAGAGTACATGCTGCAATCGCAGGTTAACCCGCAGCTGGCCGGCCACGGCGGCCGCGTGTCGCTGATGGAAATCACCGACGATGGTTACGCGGTGCTGCAATTTGGCGGCGGCTGTAACGGCTGTTCGATGATCGACGTCACCCTGAAAGACGGTATCGAAAAACAGCTGCTGGCGGAATTCCCGGAGCTGAAAGGCGTGCGCGATCTGACCGAACACCAGCGCGGCGAGCACTCTTACTACTAAGTTAGCGCCGTACTCGTCCCGGCGGCGCTTCGCCTGGCCGGGCTACAAACGAGCGCGACTCTCACCGGTAGCCCGGGCGAGGCGTTTACGCCGACCCCGGGAAATCTCCGTTCAACCCATGTTACCGCGCAACATTCCTCGCAAAACCTCACGCGTAATACTGCAATAATTCTGCCAATAGTTTGACTAAGGTCGCATAATTCACATTTCCAGGCGACAGGTTATTCTCAAACTCACCATGTTACCCGTATCATCTCGCCGTACACCATCGAGTTAAATAATAGCCAGCTATGCTTAGTCTGGGTCCTACAACATAACGATGGTGTGAAGAAGTCAGTACCTATTCCCTCTGTAGGGACAATTGGAAGTTGTCGCAACAACAGTGACGTTACCCATAACAAATTAAAGGCTGGATAAGTTATGCCATTAATCATCGTAGCTATCGGGGTTATCCTCTTATTACTGCTGATGATCCGTTTCAAAATGAACGGGTTTATCGCTCTGGTGCTGGTGGCGCTTGCCGTCGGCTTAATGCAGGGCATGCCGCTGGACAAAGTGATCGTGTCGATCAAAAACGGCGTCGGTGGCACCCTCGGCAGCCTGGCGCTGATTATGGGCTTCGGCGCCATGCTCGGCAAAATGCTGGCCGACTGCGGCGGCGCACAGCGTATCGCCACCACCCTTATCGACAAATTTGGCCGCAAGTACATCCAGTGGGCGGTGGTTCTGACCGGCTTCACCGTGGGCTTCGCGCTGTTCTATGAAGTGGGCTTCGTGCTGTTGCTGCCGCTGGTCTTCACCATCGCCGCCAATGCGCGTATTCCGCTGCTGTATATCGGTGTGCCAATGGCTGCTGCGCTCTCCGTGACCCACGGCTTCCTGCCGCCGCACCCGGGCCCGACCGCTATCGCCACCATCTTCCACGCCGACATGGGTAAAACCCTGCTGTACGGTACGCTGCTGGCGATTCCAACCGTGATTCTGGCTGGCCCGGTTTACGCGCGCTGCCTGAAAAGCATCGACAAGCCGATCCCGGAAGGCCTGCACAACCCGAAAACCTTCACCGAAGCCGAGATGCCGTCCTTTGGCGTGAGCGTCTGGACCTCTCTGGTGCCGGTGATCCTGATGGCCGTACGTGCCGTTGCGGAGATGGTATTGCCGAAAGGCCACGCTCTGCTGCCTGCCGCCGAGTTCTTTGGCGACCCGGTCATGGCGACGCTGATTGCGGTACTGATTGCGATCTTCACCTTCGGCCTGAACCGTGGCCGTTCGATGGACGACATCAACGATACCCTGCTCTCCTCCATTAAAATTATCGCCATGATGCTGCTGATCATCGGCGGTGGCGGCGCCTTCAAGCAGGTGCTGGTGGATAGCGGCGTGGATAAATACATTGCCGGTATCATGCATGAATCCAACGTCTCTCCGCTGCTGATGGCGTGGTCTATCGCCGCCGTGCTGCGTATCGCGCTGGGCTCTGCGACCGTTGCCGCTATCACCGCGGGCGGTATTGCGGCCCCGCTGATTGCCACTACCGGCGTAAGCCCTGAGCTGATGGTGATCGCGGTGGGTTCCGGTTCCGTAATCTTCTCCCACGTGAACGATCCGGGCTTTTGGCTGTTCAAAGAGTACTTCAACCTGACCATCGGCGAGACCATCAAGTCCTGGTCAATGCTGGAAACCATTATCTCGGTTTGTGGTCTGGTTGGCTGTCTGCTGCTGGGGATGGTGGTGTAACGCCACGAAATCTCGATATAAAAACGCCGGGGCTTTCCCCGGCGTTTTTTTATGGGTTGGTACAGTGATTACTTCTTCTTGCTCGCCGCTTTCCGGCGCTTATCCAGGTCTTTAATCAGCTTGTTGACCCCTTCATCGGCAAACATCGCCTCCAGCGTCGTCGAGAGCTTGCGTCGCCAGTTCGGGTACTCGGTGCTGGTGCCGGGAATATTGACCGGCGCGGACATCTGTAGCCAGTCTTCCGGCTGCAGGCCTAGCAGCGCGCTGTTGCTGTCGGCGATATAGCGCTGCATGCCGCGGCTCAGGGTTGACGTCATCGACATCATCGACGCCTTATGCCCCGCACGCTTCGGCAGCGCGCCGTACTTGTGCAGCGCATCCAGCAGCCCCTGCTTCGCCAGCTCGCGGTCCTGATACAGCCCGCGCAGTACGTCGGCGTCCGGGTACAGGCCCAGCGCATTGCCAAGCGTCAGATCGCCGCTTTCCCAATAGCCGCGCAGCGTCGGCAGGTCATGGGTCGTGGCCACGGCCATCGACTGTTCCGGGTAGGCTTTCGGCGCGCGGAAGGTCTTCTCGTTGTCGCTCTCAAAATAGAGCACTTTGTACGAGTAGACGCCGCTCTTACGCAGTTTGCCGACGATTTCCACCGGCACCGTCCCCAGATCTTCGCCAATCACCATGCAGCGATGACGTTTGCTTTCCAGCGCCAGAATCGACAGCAGCGCATCTACCGGATACTGCACGTAGGCACCGTGGTCGGCGGTTTCACCGTACGGGATCCACCACAGGCGCAACACGGACATCACGTGGTCGATACGCAGCGCGCCGCAGTTTTTCATGTTGGCGCGCAGCAGCTCGATAAACGGCTCGTAGGCACGCGCGGCGATGATGTGCGGATCCATCGGCGGCAGGCCCCAGTTTTGCCCCAGCGGCCCGAGGATGTCCGGCGGCGCGCCGACGGAGGCCTTCAGGCAGTAGAGTTCACGGTCGCACCAGGTTTCCGCGCCGCCTTCCGCTACGCCCACCGCCAGGTCGCGGTACAGGCCAATCGGCATCGCGTCGCGCTGGCTGGTCTCCCAGCACTCGGCAAACTGGGTGTAGGCCAGCCATTGCAGCCAAAGGTAGAAATCGACTTCGTCGGCATGCTTTTTACAAAACGCGTGTACTTCCGGGCTTTCGATAGTCTGATACGCCTTCGGCCAGGCCGGCCAGCCCCAGCGCAGCTTATCTTCTTTCACCTGATTGGCGTGCAGCGCGTCAAACGCCGCCTGCCAGTACAGGCTCTCACCCTCTTTATCAACAAAATAACGGAAGGCCGTCATCGGCTCATCGTGACGTTTAGCAAAGCGCTTCCACGCCATACGCAGCGCGGTCATTTTCAGCTCGGTCACCGCGGCGTAGTCCACCTGCTCGACGGCGCGCGCGGCCTGTAACTTCTGCTGCGTCGCCGGGAGCTTCCACCATGCCTGCGCTTCTTCGCTCAGCCGGAAGTCTTCCACCGCATTCACGTCGATATAGATGACGTTCATCCAGCGACGAGATGACGGGCTGTACGGGCTGGCGCTCTCCGGGTTGGCCGGGTAGAGCGCGTGAATCGGGTTGAGGCCGATAAACGCCCCGCCGCGCTTCGCGACTTCCGGCAGCATCGCCTTCAGGTCGCCAAAGTCGCCGATACCCCAGTTCGTTTCTGAACGCAGGGTATAGAGCTGAACGCAGGCGCCCCACAGCTTTTTCGCCTCTTTCAGCGGCTGCGGCTCGTAGCAGCGCTCGGGGGCAATAATCACCCGGCAGTGCCAGCGCTGGTCATCCTGGGTCAGCGTTAAGGAGTGATACCCCTCCGGCAGACGCGTCGGCAGGCTAACACTTTTGCCGCCCTCCGCCTTACCGTGGTACTGCTGCCCTTCTTCGGTAGTGAGGATCCAGTTGAACGCGCCGCTGCCGATAACCGGCAGCGCCATTTTCTTACCGAACGTCCAGACCATCACGTTCGGTATCGGCGTCGCCGCGACCGAATCGGTCGCGGGACGGTGCATCGCGTCAAGCAAGCGCCGTTTGGTGTCTGCGCCGATGGACTGCGGCTTGCCGTGCGCATTGATATAGTCAGGGCTAATGCCTGCCGCCAGCGCGGCATTATCGAGGCGTTTGCTTTCCATAGGCCAGTCCTTAGCGTTTTGCCTGCCAGATACGTTTTTGGTAATCGCGAATCGAGCGATCGGAGCTAAACATGCCGCAGCGTGCGGTGTTCAGGATGGCCGCGCGCGTCCAGGCTTCCTGGTCACGGTACAGCACATCCACCTGCTTCTGCGCTTCAACGTAGGCGGCAAAGTCGGCCATCACCAGGTACGGGTCGCCGCCCTGCTTGCCGATGCTGTGCAGCATCTGGTCGAAAGCGTGCTTGTCGCCGTCGCTGTACTTGCCGCTCTCCAGCTCTTTCAGCACCGCGTCCAGCAGCTTGTCGGCTTTACGCCATTTCAGCGGATCGTAGCCTTTGGCTTTGAGTTCCTTCACCTGCTCGACGGTGTGGCCGAAGATGAAGATGTTCTCGTCGCCCACTTTCTCGGCAATTTCCACGTTCGCACCGTCCAGAGTACCGACGGTCAGCGCGCCGTTCAGCGCCAGCTTCATGTTGCCGGTGCCGGAGGCTTCTTTACCCGCGGTAGAAATCTGCTCGGAAACGTCCGCCGCCGGGATTAGCATCTCAGCCGCCGATACGCAGTAATCCGGCAGGAACACCACTTTCAGCTTGTCGCCAACGATCGGGTCGTTGTTAACCGCTTCGGCCACTTTATTGATTGCAAAGATAATGTTCTTCGCCAGGTAGTAGCCCGGCGCCGCTTTCGCGCCGAACAGGAACACGCGCGGTACGCGGTCGGCCTGCGGGTTTTCGCGAATCTCTTTGTACAGCGCCAGAATGTGCAGCAGGTTCAGGTGCTGGCGTTTGTACTCGTGCAGACGCTTGATTTGAATATCAAAAATGGCGTTGCTGGAGATCTCAATGCCGGTACGCGCCTTGATAAATTTCACCAGACGCTCTTTGTTCGCCAGCTTGATGTCGCGATACTGCTGACGGAATTTCGCATCGTCCGCATATTTTTCGAGATTGATCAGCTGGTCGAGATCGTTAGCCCACTCTTTCTTCAGGGTTTTATCCAGCAGCGCGGCCAGCGCCGGGTTGCACTGTTTGATCCAGCGGCGCGGGGTAATGCCGTTAGTGACGTTGTGGAAACGGGTCGGCCACAGCTGATGGTATTCCGGGAACAGATCCTTCACCACCAGGTCAGAGTGCAGCGCCGCCACGCCGTTGACCGCAAAGCCGCTCACCACGCACATGTTCGCCATGCGCACCTGTTTGTTGTGCACCACGGCCAGCTTGGCCCATACGGCTTCGTCGCCTGGCCAGGTTTTCTCTACCAGCGTCTTAAAGCGGTCGTTAATCTCTTTGATGATCTGCATATGACGCGGCAGCAGCGCTTTCACCAGCTTCTCATCCCAGCACTCCAGCGCTTCCGGCATCAGCGTGTGGTTGGTATAGGCGAAGGTTTTACTGGTGATGGCCCAGGCGTCGTCCCAGCTCAGCTGGTGCTCGTCAATCAGCACGCGCAGCAGTTCCGGGATCGCGATGGTGGGGTGGGTATCGTTCAGCTGGATAACTTCGAAATCGGCCAGCTGATGCAGCTTACGGCCCGCCAGGTGATGGCGACGCAGAATGTCGGCTACCGAGCAGGCGCACTGGAAGTACTGCTGCATCAGGCGCAGCTTTTTGCCCGCGGTATGGTTATCGTTCGGGTACAGAACCTTGGTCAGTTTTTCAGCGTCGATGCCCTGCTGCTCGGCGCGCAGGAAATCGCCGTCGTTGAATTTGGTGAGGTTGAACGGGTGCGCATGTTTGGCCTGCCACAGGCGCAGCGGCTGAGCGACGCCGTTACGGTAGCCCAGCACCGGCAGATCCCAGGCTTCGCCGGTGATGGTAAACGCCGGCTGCCATTCGCCTTTCACCACCTTGCCGCCGATGCCTACCTGCACGTCCAGCGCCGCGTTGTGGCGGAACCACGGGTAGCTGCCGCGCTGCCAGTCATCCGGCGCTTCCATCTGGTGGCCGTCAGCAAAGGACTGACGGAACAGGCCGTACTGGTAGTTCAGACCATAGCCGGTTGCCGACTGGCCCACGGTCGCCATCGAGTCAAGGAAGCACGCGGCCAGACGGCCCAGGCCGCCGTTGCCCAGCGCCGGGTCAGTTTCTTCTTCCAGCAGGTCGGTCAGGTTGATGTCGTAGGCTTTTAGCGCCTCGCTCACCCCTTCATACCAGCCGAGGTTCAGCAGGTTATTGCCGGTCAGACGGCCAATCAGGAACTCCATCGAGAGGTAGTTCACGTGGCGCTGATCTTTCGCCGGTTTGGCGACCGGCTGAGCCGAAAGCTGTTCTGCCAGCGCGCCGCTCACAGCCTGCCACCACTGATGAGGCGTCATTTCGGAAGCGGCCTGCAGGCCAAAACGCTGCCACTGACGCGTCAGGGCAGCCTGGAATGAATCGTGATTGAAAGTAGGCTGTGACATAGCGAAATAGAATCCTTTTTACATAAACATTAGCGGTAGTGTGCCTGGCTGTTTCTGCAACTTCCTCCTCCTGTCCAGGATTAGGCGGGGAGGAGTCGCAGGGATGAGCGAAAAGTGTGATCGCCGCCACTATAACGTTAGCCGCAGACGGCCATTTCGCGCATTTTTCATACCGCCGAAGGCGTCCTTTTTTCCGCTTTCAGTGTCGGGGATTAGGCGCGCAAAATCTTCGCGCCCGCTCAAAAAATGAAATAGCGTTTCGCAGTAAATATGTAAATAAGGAAACTATTGCCTCACGAAAATAAGCAACAAATTAATACGTATTGTTTCTACGGAAAATGACGTGAGCTGACATATCTTTAAACAGCATTTATTCCATAGGCGCTGAAATTTTATTTTCACCCGTAGCCACAAGGGGTTAGCGGCCCCAGGTTTTCCGCGACTCGCGGGCCGTTATACGTGAATGGTATTAAATTAAAGAAATTGTGACATATAGCAAATTAGCGGACATCAAAACAGGACATAACTTGCAATACATAGCTATTTGACCGACCTTTGTAGGGATTAATTACGAAGCGCAAAAAAAATCCTTTTTCCAATCCTCACAGTGAAGTGATTAGCTATGTTGATTCCGTCAAAACTAAGTCGACCGGTCCGTCTCGAACACACAGTGGTTCGTGAGCGGCTGTTGGCGAAACTTTCCGGCGCGAACAATTATCGTCTGGCGCTGATAACCAGTCCGGCTGGCTATGGAAAGACCACGCTCGTCTCACAATGGGCGGCAGGAATGAGTGACCTCGGCTGGTATTCACTGGATGAAGGTGATAATCAGCAGGAGCGCTTTGCCAGCTACCTGATTGCCGCTATCCAGCAGGCGACGGGCGGCCATTGCGAGGCCAGCGAAAACATGGTGCAGAAGCGCCAGTACGCGAGCCTGAGCTCCCTGTTCTCGCAGCTTTTCATTGAACTCAGCGAGTGGCAGCGCCCGCTCTATCTGGTCATTGACGACTACCACCTGATTACCAACCCGGTGATCCACGATGCCATGCGTTTCTTCCTGCGCCACCAGCCGGAAAACCTGACGCTGGTCGTGCTGTCGCGTAACCTGCCGCAGCTGGGCATCGCCAACCTGCGCGTGCGCGATCAGCTGCTGGAGATTGGCAGCCAGCAGCTCTCCTTTACCCATGCGGAAACCAAACAATTTTTCGACTGCCGCTTAGCCGCACCGATTGAAGCGGCGGAAAGCAGCCGTCTGTGCGACGACGTCGCCGGCTGGGCCACCGCGCTCCAGCTAATCGCGCTCTCCGCGCGTCAGCGTAATAACGCCACCCAGCACTCTGCGCGCCGCCTGGCGGGCATTAACGCCAGCCACCTGTCGGACTATCTGGTGGATGAGGTGCTGGATAACGTCGACGCCCAGACCCGTAACTTCCTGCTGAAAAGCTCGCTGCTGCGCTCAATGAACGATGCGCTAATCGCCCGCGTGACCGGCGAAGAAAACGGCCAGATGCGCCTTGAAGAGATCGAACGCCAGGGGCTATTTATTCAGCGTATGGATAACTCAGGCGAGTGGTTCAACTATCACCCGCTGTTCTGTAGTTTCCTGCGTCAGCGCTGCCAGTGGGAACTGGCGGCCGAGCTGCCGGAAATCCACCGCGCGGCGGCGGAAAGCTGGATGGCGCAAGGCTTCCCAAGCGAAGCTATCCACCATGCTCTGGCGGCGGGCGACCCGAAAATGCTGCGCGACATTCTGCTGAATCACGCCTGGGGCCTGTTCCACCACAGCGAGCTGGCGCTGCTTGAAGAGTCGCTCTCCGCGCTGCCGTGGGAAAGCCTGCTGGAAAACCCGCGTCTGGTGCTGCTGCAGGCCTGGCTGATGCAAAGCCAGCACCGCTACAGCGAAGTGAACACCCTGCTGGCCCGCGCCGAGCAGGAGATGACTTCTGAAATGGACACCTCGCTGCACGGCGATTTCAACGCCCTGCGCGCGCAGGTCGCCATCAACGACGGCGACCAGGATGAGGCCGAGCGTCTCTCCATCGTGGCGCTGGAAGAGCTGCCGCTGGCTAACTTCTATAGCCGCATCGTCGCCACCTCGGTACACGGCGAAGTGCTGCACTGCAAAGGGTTGCTGAGCCAGTCCATCGCCGTCATGCAGCAAACGGAACAGATGGCGCGTCGCCATGACATCTGGCACTACGCGCTGTGGAGCCTGATCCAACAAAGCGAAATTCTGTTTGCGCAGGGTTTCTTACAGGCCGCCTGGGAGTGCCAGGAAAAAGGCTTCCAGCTGATCCGCGAGCAGCATCTGGAACAGCTGCCGATGCATGAATTCCTGCTGCGTATCCGCGCACAGCTGCTGTGGGCATGGGCGCGTCTCGACGAGGCGGAAACCGCCGCCCGCACCGGTATTGAAGTGCTGAGCGGCTTCCAGCCGCAGCAGCAGCTACAGTGCCTGACCTTACAGGTACAGTGCTCGCTAGCGCGCGGCGATCTGGATAACGCCCGCAACCACCTGAATCGTCTAGAAAATCTGCTGGGCAACGGTGCCTATCACAGCGACTGGGTCTCCAACGCCGATAAGGTGCGGGTGATTTACTGGCAGATGGTCGGCGACAAAAAAGCCGCGGCCAACTGGCTGCGCCACACGCCGAAACCGGCGTTCGCCAATAACCACTTCCTGCAAGGCCAGTGGCGCAACATCGCCCGCGCGCAGATTCTGCTGGGCGAGTTCGACTCCGCTGAAATGGTGCTGGAAGAGCTGAATGAGAACGCCCGCGGCCTGCGCCTGATGAGCGACCTCAACCGCAACCTGCTGCTGCTCAACCAGCTGCACTGGCAGGCGGGCAATAAGAACGAGGCCCAGCGCGTGCTGCTGGAAGCGCTACAGCTGGCCAACCGCACCGGGTTTATCAGCCACTTTGTGATCGAAGGCGAATCGATGGCGCAGCAGCTGCGCCAGCTGATTCAGCTGAATACGCTGCCGGAGCTGGACCAGCATCGCGCCCAGCGCATTCTGCGCGAGATTAACCAGCACCATCGCCATAAGTTCGCCCACTTCGACGAAAGCTTCGTCGAGCGGCTGCTCAACCACCCGGAAGTGCCGGAGCTTATCCGTACCAGCCCGCTCACCCAGCGCGAGTGGCAGGTACTGGGGCTTATCTACTCAGGCTACAGCAACGAACAGATCGCCGGCGAACTGGACGTCGCGGCCACCACCATCAAAACCCATATCCGCAACCTCTATCAGAAGCTCGGCGTGGCGCATCGTCAGGATGCGGTACAGCACGCGCAGCAGCTGCTGAAGATGATGGGATACGGGGTCTAATACCGCTTCGCTTATCCGGCCTGGCCATTGGGCCGGATAAGACGCCATCCCCACCAGATAATCCTCGCACCAAATAGCAAAGAGATAACTACGTCACAATAGAGAATTAACATAAGCGCAAAGTGAAATATTGGAATACTCAGCACGCTGGGCACCTTTTATAAATAATGTCGTATGTTGGCACGTAATAATAAAAAGGTGACCCTATGTCGGCATTAACCGGTAAAATCAGTAATAAAGAGAAGTTTGGATTTGGCTTGGGCGATGCCGCCAGCCATATCGTATTTGATTCCTCAGTTGCCATCCTTGCCTATTTCTATACCAATATCTACGGCTTACCCCCGGCAGTGATGGGGACATTATTTTTAGTCGTCAGGGTGCTGGATGCGATTACCGATCCGATCATGGGCGCAATCGCTGACCAGACCAAAAGCCGCTGGGGCCGTTTCCGCCCGTGGTTATTAATTATTTGCGTTCCGTTCGCCGTAAGCTGCGTGCTGGTGTATTCCACGCCCAACTTTGAGCAGACCGGAAAAATCGTTTACGCCGTCGTCGCCTATATTTTCATGACCCTGATGTATACGGCAATTAACATTCCTTACTGCTCGCTCGGCGCGGCGATCACCGCCGACCCGAAAGAGAACCTGTCGCTGCAGTCCTGGCGCTTCGCCGTCGCACCGATTGGCGGCGCCATGGGAACCGCGCTGATTCTGCCGCTGGCGGACATGATTGCCCCTGGCGACCGGGCAACCGGTATGCAGTGGGCGATGGGGATTTTCGGCGTCATTGGCTGCATGATGTTCCTGATCTGCTTCGCCACCACTAAAGAGCGTATTACGCCGGTGAAAGAAGAGAACCTGAACATTTTACGCGACGTGCGCATTTTGATGAAAAACGATCAGTGGTGCGTGCTGTCGGTATATAACCTGGCGATGCTGTGCGGCGTGGTGGTACGCGGCGGGCTGCTGGTTTATTTCGTACAATATATTCTGAACCAGGGCAGCAGCGTTATTTCACTGTTTATGTTGGCGACCACCGTCGCCGCCGTTGTCGGCAGCCTGGCGGCAAAACACGTCGGCTCGTGGTTCTGTAAAATTCGTGCTTCGGTGTGGGTGAATATTCTCAGCGCGTTATTTGGCCTGCTGTTCCTCGTGCTGCCAACCGAATATTGGATGCCGGCGTTTATTGTCCACGTGATCCTGAACATCCTGCAGGGGATTAACGCTCCGCTGCAATGGTCGATGATTACCGATGCCAATAACTACGGCGAGTGGAAAACCCAGCGCCGCATTACCGGCATGAACGTAGCGGCTAATATCTTTATTATCAAACTCGGCGTGGCCATCGGCGGTGCGCTGACCGGCTGGGGTCTGGCGTTCTATGGCTATCAGGCGGGCGTTGAGCAGCAATCAGCGGAGGCCATTCGCGGCGTGTTGATTCTGTTTACCGTGCTGCCAGCTATCTTCTATCTGATTACGGCCATTTCCATCCGCTACTATCGCCTGACGGAAGACCGGATGAACGTGATTGTCTCCGACCTTAGCCAGGGTAAATTCCAGCAGCAGATGTCCTGAGTATCAGCACGGGCTCCCCTCTCCCCAAAGGGGCGAGGGAACCGTTCGGCGCTGTTTGTGCCGAACGAAGTGACGCCGGAAACACCCCGGCGTCGATGCTAGCGCACCTCGCCCGGGCTACCTTCAGCAGAGCTCCAGCTGTACTTCGTTTTCGGCAATCACCTGCATCACGCCCGGCGGCGGCAGAACGTCGGTGTACACGGCATCCACCATACTGATGCTGCCCATGTTCACCATCGCGTTACGGCCAAACTTAGAATGGTCGACCACCAGAATCACGTGACGGGAGTTATCGATAATCGCGCGCTTGGTCCGCACCTCGTGATAGTCAAACTCCAGCAGCGAACCGTCGTTGTCGATGCCGCTGATGCCCAGAATGCCGAAGTCGAGGCGGAACTGAGAGATAAAGTCCAGCGTCGCCTCGCCGATAATCCCGCCGTCGCGGCTGCGCAGCTCACCGCCTGCCAGAATAATGCGGAAATCCTCTTTTACCATCAGCGTATTGGCAACGTTGAGGTTATTGGTGACGATGCGCAGATCGCTGTGATTAAGCAGCGCGTGGGCCACCGCTTCCGGCGTGGTGCCGATGTCGATAAACAGCGCCGACCCGTTGGGAATCTGGCTTGCCACCTTCAGCGCAATTCGCTCTTTCTCCGCGGTTTGCGTCGCCTTGCGATCGTGCCACGAGGCGTTCACCGAGCTCGACGGCAGCGCCGCGCCGCCGTGGTGGCGCAGGATTTTTTTCTGCTCCGCAAGGTCATTCAAATCACGACGAATGGTCTGCGGGCTAACGGAAAAGTGCTCCACCAGCTCTTCCGTACTGACATAGCCCTGGAGTTTGACCAGTTCGATTATCGCGTCATGACGTTGTGTTTGTTTCATGATGAATCCCTGGAAATTTATGCTCGCTTTCGCACATTAAGCGTATCGACGAAGGCCATGGCCAGGCCAATCACCAGCCCGGTGACGTGCGCGCCGTTCGCAATCGACATCCCAAATACGTTGAACCACCCGGCAACCAGCCAGATCAGTGAAAACACGATCAGCCCGCGCGGCAGGTAGATGCCGCTTTGGGGATCGCGCTCGCCGCGCAGCCAGGCGTAGCCCATTAAGGCATACACCACGCCGGAGAGACCGCCGAACCACGGGCCGCTAAACTGATGCTGAATAAAGCCGCTAAGCAGCGCGCTGATAACGGTGATCACCACCAGCTTACCGCTGCCGATGCGTTTCTCTATCGCACCGCCGAGGTACCACCACCATAGCAGGTTAAAGAGGATATGAACGAACGAGAAATGCATGAATGCGTGGGTAAAATAGCGCCAGACTTCAAATTTCAGCGAATCGTCGTACGGCCATGCGAGCCAAATCATCACCGGCTGATCGCCGATAACGCTCATCAGAATAAACACCAGGATACAGACCGCCATGATGCCTATCGTCACCGGGCCCGCGCCCGCCTTCAGCGTGGCCAGAAACGGGAAGCGACGATAGTGCAGGCCGCTGTTGGTCTGCCCGGACTGCCAGCTCGCCGCCAGATAGCGCGGATCGGCCGGGTTGGCGAGAAAACGCTCCAGCTCTTCGCGAACGCGTGACTCCTGCGCTTCGTCAGAAAGCCAGACATCGCTGCGCGTGTGCTGCTGGATAGTCAGAATAACGCCCTGCGTCGCCATGTAGTCAACAAAGGCCTGGGCCACGCGCGGGTTGGTAAAAGAGGTGATCATCAACATCAGCAGGTCGCTTCTATTCCACACAAAAGGGGACAGTATATACCCAAACCCTGGCGGATGCGTTGCGGCGACGCGCAATGACCGCCTGGCAGCAGGCGGTATCAGGAATGGGTGAACGCAGCGCGCTTAGAATGCGGCGTGTTCCACCTCAGCCGGGAAGTGGCGGTGCCAGGCGTCAAAGCCGCCGTCGACGCTATAGACCTGGTCATAGCCCTGCTGTAGCAGGTACTGCGCGGCGCCTTTACTGCTGTTGCCGTGATAGCACATCACCATCACCGGCGTTTCAAAATCGTTATCGCGCATAAACGCGCCCAGCGTGTCGTTCGTCAGATGAAACGCGCCCGGGGTATGGCCCATCGCAAAGCTCTGCGGGTCGCGAATATCCACCAGCACAGCGGTGCTCTGCTGCAGCTTTTGGTGCGCCTGTTCTACGTTAATGCATTCAAACTGTTCCATGGTGCTCTCTTATCGTTATGGCAGGTATTGTCTTGCTGGCGACATTTTACCGCCAAGTGTACGTCCTCAGGCCACGTAAACGCCAATATGTTATGCACATCACTCTAAAATGTTTTTTCAATGTTACCAAAAGCGCGTTTACTTGCTATTATGAGCGATATCGAACATTAATGAGCTTTAACGAAAGTGCCCGAGGTAGCAATAATGGAAACCAAAGATCTGATTGTGATAGGTGGCGGCATCAACGGTGCAGGCATTGCGGTCGACGCGGCGGGACGCGGGTTATCCGTGCTGATGCTGGAAGCCAGAGATCTGGCCTGCGCCACGTCCAGCGCCAGCTCGAAACTGATCCACGGCGGTCTGCGCTACCTTGAACACTACGAATTCCGCCTGGTCAGCGAAGCGCTGGCCGAGCGTGAAGTGCTGCTGAAAATGGCCCCGCACATTGCCATTCCGATGCGTTTCCGCCTGCCGCACCGGCCGCATCTGCGCCCGGCATGGATGATCCGTACCGGTCTGTTTATGTACGATCATCTGGGGAAACGCACCAGCCTGCCCGCCTCTACCGGTTTGCGTTTTGGCGCAGAATCGGTCCTGAAGCCGGAGATTGTGCGCGGTTTCGAATATTCCGACTGTTGGGTCGACGACGCGCGTCTGGTGCTGGCTAACGCCCAGATGGTGGTGAAAAAAGGCGGAGAAGTCCGCACCCGTACTCGCGCTATCTCGGCGAAACGCGAAAACGGCCTGTGGGTGGTGGAAGCGGAAGATATCGATAGCGGCGAAAAATTCCGCTGGCAGGCGCGCGGGCTGGTCAACGCCACCGGCCCGTGGGTCAAACAGTTCTTCGACGACGGCATGCAGCTGCCTTCCCCCTACGGTATCCGCCTGATTAAGGGCAGCCATATCGTGGTGCCACGCGTGCACAACCAGAAGCAGGCCTACATTCTGCAAAACGAAGACAAGCGCATCGTGTTTGTGATCCCGTGGATGGACGAATTCTCAATTATCGGCACCACCGACGTCGAATACCACGGCGACCCGAAAAACGTCGAGATCGAAGAGAGTGAAATTAACTACCTGCTGAAGGTCTACAACGGCCACTTTAAAAAGCAGCTCGCGCGCGAAGATATCGTCTGGACCTACTCCGGCGTGCGCCCGCTGTGCGACGACGAGTCGGACTCACCGCAGGCGATTACCCGCGACTACACGCTGGATATCCACGACGACCACGGCAAAGCGCCGCTGCTGTCGGTGTTTGGCGGCAAGCTCACCACCTACCGCAAGCTGGCGGAGCACGCGCTGGAAAAACTGGCACCGTACTATCAGAACATCGGCCCGGCGTGGACCAAAGGCGCGGTGCTGCCTGGCGGTGAAATCGGCAGCGATCGTGACGACTACGCGGCGAAGTTGCGCCGTCGCTATCCGTTTATCAGCGAATCACTGGCCCGCCACTTCGCCCGCACCTACGGCAGCAACAGCGAGCTGATTATTGGCGATGCGAAGGATATCGCCGGGCTGGGTGAAGATTTCGGCCATGAGTTTTATGAAGCGGAGCTGCGTTATCTGGTAGAACACGAGTGGGTGCGTCGCCTCGACGACGCCATCTGGCGTCGTACTAAGCAGGGGATGTGGCTGAACGCCGAGCAGCAGTCGCGGATTAGCGCATGGCTGGTGAAAACGCTGGGAAAGCCTGAGTTGTCGCTGGCGTCGTAAGCGACCAGGGGAAAAGAAACGGGGCCAATCGGCCCCGTTTGACGTTTACAGCCTTACCGGCTCGATATACCAGATATGCTCGGCATACTCTTTGATCGTGCGGTCAGAGGAGAAGTAGCCCATGTTGGCGATGTTGTGCATCGCTTTGGTGGTCCACTGCTCCGGCTCCTGATACAGCTCATCCACCTTATCCTGGCAGTCTACGTAGCTGCGGAAGTCGGCCAGCACCTGATAGTGGTCGCCGAAGTTAATCAGCGAATCCACCAGGTCGCGGTAGCGGCCCGGTTCGCTCGGGCTGAACACGCCGGTGGCGATTTGCGTCAGCACCTGGCGCAGTTCGGCGTCCTGCTCGTAGTAGTCGCGCGGGCTATAACCCTTACGACGCAGCGCCTCCACTTCTTCAGCCGTGTTGCCAAAGATAAAGAAGTTATCCGCCCCCACGTGCTCCTGCATCTCAACGTTAGCCCCGTCCAGCGTACCGATGGTTAACGCGCCGTTGAGCGCAAACTTCATGTTGCTGGTGCCGGAAGCCTCGGTGCCCGCCAGCGAGATCTGCTCGGAGAGATCCGCCGCCGGAATGATCATCTGCGCCAGGCTCACGCTGTAGTTCGGGATAAACACCACCTTGAGCTTATCGCCAATCTGCGGATCGTTGTTGATCACCTCCGCCACGTCGTTGATCAGGTGAATGATGTGCTTGGCCATGTAGTAAGCCGAAGCGGCCTTACCGGCGAAGATATTCACGCGCGGCACCCACGTCGCGTCCGGGTCGGCCTTGATGCGGTTATAGCGGGTGATGACATGCAGCACGTTCATCAGCTGGCGCTTGTACTCGTGGATACGCTTGATCTGCACGTCAAACAGCGCGTGCGGGTTCACCACCACGTTCAGGTTCTGGGCAATAAACGCCGCGAGGCGCTTTTTGTTTTCCAGCTTGGCGTGCTGCACCGCCTGATTCACCTTCGGGTAATCAATGTGCTGCTCCAGCTCGCTCAGCTGGCTGAGATCGGAGCGCCAGGTCTTGCCGATGTTGTCGTCCAGCACCTCAGAGAGCGCCGGGTTCGCCAGCGCCAGCCAGCGGCGCGGCGTCACGCCGTTGGTGACGTTGGTAAAGCGCATCGGGAAGATGGTGGCGAAGTCGGCAAACAGCGACTGCACCATCAGGTTCGAGTGCAGCTCGGAAACGCCGTTGACCTTCTTACTCACCACCACCGCCAGCCACGCCATGCGCACGCGACGGCCGTTGGACTCGTCAATGATCGAGGTGCGGCTCAGCAGCGCGGTGTCGTTCGGGTACTGTTCCTGCAGCGTTTTCAGGAAGTAGTCGTTAATCTCGAAGATAATCTGCAGGTGGCGCGGCAGAATTTTGCCGAGCATATCCACCGGCCAGGTTTCCAGCGCCTCGCTCATCAACGTGTGGTTGGTGTAGGAGAAGACCTGGCAGGTGACGGTAAACGCTTCGTCCCAGCTGAACTTGTGCTCGTCAATCAGCAGGCGCATCAGCTCTGGGATCGACAGCACCGGGTGCGTATCGTTAAGGTGGATGGCAATTTTATCCGCCAGGTTGTCATAGGTTTTATGCAACATGTAGTGGCGGTTTAAAATGTCCTGCACCGTGGCGGAGACCAGGAAGTACTCCTGACGCAGACGCAGCTCGCGCCCGGAATAGGTGGAGTCGTCCGGGTAGAGCACGCGGGAGACGTTCTCCGAATGGTTCTTATCTTCCACCGCGGCGAAGTAGTCGCCCTGGTTAAATTTACCGAGGTTGATTTCGCTACTGGCCTGGGCGTTCCACAGGCGCAGCGTGTTGGTGGCGTCGGTGTCATAGCCGGGGATGATTTGATCGTAGGCCACCGCCAGAATCTCTTCCGTTTCCAGCCAGCGGCTGGTTTTGCCTTCCATCTGCACGCGGCCGCCGAAACGCACCTTGTAGCGGGTGTTGTGGCGCGGGAACTCCCACGGGTTGCCGTATTCCAGCCAGTAGTCCGGCGACTCTTTCTGGCGACCGTCGACGATGTTCTGTTTGAACATACCGTAGTCGTAGCGGATGCCGTAGCCGCGACCCGGCAGCGCCAGCGTCGCCAGCGAGTCGAGGAAGCAGGCCGCCAGACGGCCCAGACCGCCGTTGCCAAGGCCCGGGTCGTTCTCTTCGTCGATCAGCTCTTCGAGGTCTAACCCCATTCCTTCCAGCGCGTTTTTCACGTCGTCATACAGACCTAACGACAACAGCGCATTGGAAAGCGTGCGGCCAATCAAAAATTCCATCGACAGGTAGTAAACCTGCCGCGTTTCCTGGGAAAGCTGGGCGCGGTTGGAGCGCAGCCAGCGCTCCACCAGACGATCGCGAACGGCAAACAGCGTGGCGTTCAGCCATTCGTGTTTGTTGGCGATAGCCGGATCTTTCCCGATGATGAACATCAGCTTATAGGCAATAGAGTGCTTCAGTGCCTCAACGCTGAGAGTCGGTGATGCATACGTAAAGGGTGCATTCATAGCTCAGATCCCCGTAGTTAGATCAGGCGTTGGTAAAGCTCACGATAAGCGTGCGCGGCAACCTGCCAGCTAAAATCCATGTTCATTGCCTGGCGCTGTACATAGCGCCAGAGCGACGGACGAGACCATAATACGAAAGCACGGCGGATGGCTCTGAGCAGCGACCAGGCGTTGCTGTCTTCAAAGACAAAACCGCTGGCGATACCGTCAGCCAGGTTTTCCAGCGAGCTATCCGCGACGGTATCGGCCAGGCCACCGGTGCGACGCACCAGCGGCAGCGTGCCGTACTTCAGACCGTACAGCTGCGTTAAGCCGCACGGCTCAAAGCGGCTCGGCACCAGGATAACGTCTGCGCCGCCGATAATGCGGTGCGAAAACGCTTCGTGATAGCCAATCTGCACGCCCACCTGCCCCGGATGCTCCGCGGCCGCGGCAAGAAAACCTTCCTGCAACACCGGGTCGCCTGCGCCCAGCAGCGCCAGCTGACCGCCCTGCTCCAGCAGGCCCGGCAGCGCTTCCAGCACCAGATCCAGCCCTTTCTGGCTGGTCAGGCGGCTGACCACGGCAAACAGCGGCGCGCTATCGTCGACCTTCAGCCCCATCGCAATTTGCAGCTGCCGTTTGTTTTCCGCTTTCTTCTCTAGCGTATCGCGACCGTAGCTCGCGGGCAGCAACAGGTCCTTTTCCGGACTCCAGACGTTGGCGTCCACGCCGTTGAGGATCCCCGACAGGCGGCCCTCTCTATGCCGCTGACGCAGCAGCCCCTCCATGCCGTAGGCAAACTGCGGTTCGGTGATCTCCCGCGCGTAAGTTGGGCTGACGGCGGTAATATGATCCGCGAAGAACAGCCCCGCCTTCAGGAACGAAATTTGCCCATGGAACTCCAGCCCGTGCATGTTGAAGTACTCTCCCGGCATCTGGATTTCATCCATATGGTGGCTGTAAAACAGCCCCTGATACGCCAGGTTATGCACCGTAAACACCGATTTCGCCGGGCGACCACGGGCCGCCAGGTAGGCCGGGGCCAGGCCCGCATGCCAGTCGTGGGCGTGCACCACCTCCGGGCGCCAGAACGGATCCAGACCGCAGGCCATTTCACTGCCCACCCATCCCAGCAGCGCAAAGCGCTTCACGTTATCGGGGTAGGCGTTCAGGTGGGTATCGTGATACGGGCTACCTGGGCGATCGTAGAGATGCGGCGCATCAATCAGGTAAATACCGACGCCGTTATAGTGGCCGAACAGCAGCGTAATGCGCCCGGCGAACGTGTCGCGACGCGTAACCACTTTGGCATCGGTAATGCCGCGGCGGATATCCGGAAACGCCGGTAACAGCACGCGAGCGTCGGTACCTTCGGCAATCTGTGCCGCCGGCAGCGCGCCAATCACATCCGCAAGGCCACCCGTTTTTAATAACGGGAACATCTCTGAACAAACGTGTAAAACCTGCATTATCGCTCCTGTTTGTACCCCAGCTGCCGCAACATCTCGCGCGTTACCAGCACGATCCCCTCTTCTGAACGGTAAAAGCGACGAGCATCCTCTTCCGCATCTTCACCGATCACCATACCTTCTGGAATCACGCAGGCCCGGTCGATCACGCAGCGACGCAGTCGTGAGGAGCGCCCTACCCAAACGTCTGGCAGTAAGACTGCCGAATCAATGTTACAGAATGAGTTCACGCGCACGCGTGGGAACAGCACCGACTGCACCACCACCGAACCGGAAATAATACAGCCGCCGGAGACCAGCGAGTTCAGGGTCATACCGTGGCTGCCGGAGCGGTCCTGGACGAACTTCGCCGGAGGCAGAGACTCCATATGGGTACGGATAGGCCAGTGCTGGTCGTACATATCCAGCTCAGGAGTCACCGACGCCAGGTCGAGGTTCGCTTTCCAGTAGGCTTCCAGGGTTCCCACATCGCGCCAGTACGGTTCGGCATCCGGGTCGGACTGTACGCAGGACAGCGGGAAAGGATGTGCATAAGCCGCGCCAGCTTTGGTGATTAACGGAATTAAATCTTTACCGAAGTCGTGACTGGAGTTTTCGTTGAGGTCATCCTGCTCCAGCAGTTCATAAAGGTAATCGGCATCAAAGACATAGATACCCATGCTGGCCAGCGATTTGGTGGGGTCGCTCGGCATCGCCGGCGGGTTAGCCGGTTTTTCGACGAAGTTGATAATCTTGTCGTTTTCGTCCACCGCCATCACGCCGAACGCCGTTGCCTCTTCAATGGGCACCGGAATGCACGCCACGGTGCAGCGCGCGCCTTTTTCGACGTGGTCGATCAGCATGCGCGAGTAATCTTGTTTGTAGATGTGGTCACCGGCGAGGATCACCACATACTCCGCCTTATAGCGGCGAATAATGTCGAGGTTCTGGGTCACCGCATCGGCGGTGCCGCGATACCAGTTTTCACCGTGCATCCGCTGCTGAGCAGGCAGCAGATCCACAAATTCGTTCATCTCTTCGCTGAAGAAGGACCACCCGCGCTGGATGTGCTGCACCAGCGTGTGCGACTGGTACTGCGTAATCACGCCGATACGGCGAATCCCGGAGTTCAGGCAGTTGGATAATGCAAAGTCGATAATGCGAAATTTACCGCCGAAGTGGACGGCGGGTTTTGCCCGTTTATTGGTGAGATCCTTAAGTCGCGTACCGCGTCCGCCCGCCAGAATCAGGGCGACGGATTTGATAGGTAACTGGCGAGCCAGCATTAAGGGATCGTTTTTTTCTAGCCTAACCATGATTAACTCCTTTTGTTGCTCGTCCTTCCGGGTTATTAGGTAGCCCCCACGCGGCGCGGGGTTCCGGGTAATTCAGAGACTATGACCTTTGAAATACGCACACTCCGTGCGCGGGCCCATGCCAGACAGCCATGACCACCGGCGCTTCATTGCCGGTGAATGGAGGAACGGCGTGCCATTCCCCCACGGGTAACTTCAGGTTTGCCACGTCTTGCGTCGCATTGAGCGTAATGAGCCAGCGATCGGAAAGCAGAATCTGCATCCGGCACGCCCCGTGCTGCCACTCCTCGGCAGACAACGGCTGCGCGTCCTGATTGAGCCACTGAACGTTGCCATCGCCCTCCCGCCACCAGCTATCGGCCGTTAAGGCCGGAATCTGCTGGCGCAGGTGAATTAAGGCGGCGGTAAAGTCCGTTAGCGCATCATCCGCGTTTTTCCAATCGAGCCAGGTCAACGAATTGTCCTGACAGTAGGCATTGTTGTTACCTTGCTGGCTGTGACCGTGTTCATCACCGGCCAGCAACATTGGCGTTCCCTGCGATAACAGCAGCGTGGTCAGCAGCGCCTGAACGCTTTTTTGCCGACGCGCCATTACTTCCAGGTTTGCTTCCAATCCTTCGATACCATGATTATTGCTATGGTTATTGCTGGTTCCGTCACGATTCTCTTCACCGTTGGCGTCGTTGTGCTTGTTATTGAAGCTGACACAATCGCGCAGGGTGAAGCCATCGTGGGCGGTCACCAGGTTGATGGCCGCGTGCGGGCGGCGTTCCCGATGCTCAAATACGTCGCTAGAAGCGGCGAAGCGCTGGGCAAATTCCCCCAGCGGCAGCGACGCCTCAAGCCAGAAGCGACGCATGGCATCGCGGAAACGGTCGTTCCACTCGCTAAACCCAAGCGGAAAATTCCCCACCTGGTAGCCGCCGTCGCCGATATCCCACGGTTCGGCAATCAGCTTCACCCTGGACAGCACCGGGTCATCGTGGATAGCGTTGAACAGCGGCGCATCCTGGCGATAGCCCGGCGTTCGGCCAATAACCGACGCTAAATCAAAACGAAAACCATCAACGTGGCAGACGTCAACCCAGAACCGCAGGCACTGACGGGCGTATTCCACGACGCCCGGGTGACTGAGGTTCAGCGTGTTGCCGCAGCCCGTCCAGTTGTGATAATCGCCGTCTTCTCTCAACCAATAATAGCTGCGGTTATCGATCCCCCGCAGCGAGAAGGTCTGACAGTGCAGATCCAGCTCGGCGCTGTGGTTCAGCACCACATCGAGGATCACCTCGATACCGGCCCGGTGCAGCGCTTTTACGGCATCACGAAACTCATCGAGCGCGCGCTCGGGCGAACTGGCGTAGCGCGGCGCCAGCGCAAACATCGCCAGCGGGTTGTAGCCCCAGTAGTTGCTCAACCCCATGCGCTGGAGGCGCGGCTCGCTGCCGAAATGCGCCACCGGCAGCAGTTCCAGCGCGGTAATGCCGAGCCGCTTGAAGTAGGCGATCATCACCGGGTGACCGAGCGCCCGGTAGGTGCCGCAAATCTCTTGCGGCATATCCGGGTGGCGTAGCGTCAGCCCTTTGACGTGCGCTTCATAGATAACGGTTTTGCCCCACGGGGTGCGCGGCGCGGCGTCATCCTGCCAATCATAGGCCAGATCGACGACCACCGATTTTGGCGCCACCGGCGCGCTGTCGCGTGAGTCCGGCGCATCGTAGCCGTCGTGAAAGCACGGGTCGTCGACCAGCTCGCCATCCACACGATAGCAGCACGGGTCGAGCAGCAGCTTTGCCGGGTTGAAACGGTAGCCCTGCTGCGGGTCCCACGGGCCGTGCACCCGATAGCCGTAGTGCAGGCCGGGGCGCGCATTGGGCAAATAGCCGTGCCAGACGTCGCCGCTGCGGGCGGGAAGGTCATAGCGCGACTCGTTGCCCAGCGCGTCAAACACGCAGAGTTCCACCCGCTGGGCATGCGCCGAGAAGAGCGTGAAGTTCACGCCCTCGCCGTCAAAGCTCGCGCCGAGCGGCGCGGGTTTCCCTACTGCCAGTTGCCCCATGCGGTTAGTCCCCTTCCCGTACCAGCCAGATCGTCGACAGCGGCGGCAGCGTCAGGCTCAGCGACTGCGCGCGGCCGTGGCTTTCAATCGCATCGCTCTGCACCAGCCCACCGTTTCCGACGTTGCTGCCGTGATAATGCGCGGAGTCGGTATTCAGCACTTCGCGCCAGCGGCCCGGCTGGTTAACGCCAAAGCGGTATTCATAGCGCGGCACCGGCGTAAAGTTACTGACTACAATCACCTCGTTCCCGGCCCTGTCGCGGCGGACAAAGGCAAAGACCGAACGCTGATGGTCATCCACCACCAGCCATTCAAAACCGTAGCGGTCAAAGTCCAGCTCGTGCATCGCTTTGTGGTGACGATAGGTCAGGTTGAGATCGCGCACCAGACGCTGTACCCCGTTGTGCCAGTTATCGTCGCCTTCCAGCAGATGCCAGTCGAGGCTACCGTCAAAGTTCCATTCGCGCCCCTGAGCAAACTCATCGCCCATAAACAGCAGCTTTTTGCCCGGGAAAGCGAACATCCAGCCGTAGTAGGCGCGCAGGTTGGCAAACTTCTGCCACGCATCGCCCGGCATCCGGTCAAGAATGGATTTTTTGCCGTGGACCACTTCGTCATGCGACAACGGTAAAACAAAGTTTTCCGTGTAGTTGTACAGCATGCCGAACGTCATTTTGTCGTGATGGTACTGACGATGAACCGGATCGAGCTTCATGTAGTCGAGGGTGTCGTGCATCCAGCCCAGGTTCCATTTAAACCAGAAGCCCAGCCCGCCCATGTCGGAGGGGCGCGAGACGCCGGGAAAGTCGGTCGACTCTTCCGCCATGCTCACCGCGCCCGGTACCTGCTCGCCCAGCACGCGGTTGGTGTTGCGTAAGAACTCAATGGCTTCAAGATTTTCGCGGCCGCCAAACTCGTTGGGGATCCACTCGCCCTCTTTACGACTGTAGTCGCGGTAAATCATTGACGCCACTGCATCGACGCGCAGCGCGTCAATACCAAAGCGTTCAACCCAGTACAGCGCGTTCCCAGCGAGGAAGTTGCTGACTTCGCGGCGGCCATAGTTATAGATCAGGGTATTCCAGTCCTGATGGTAGCCTTCGCGCGGGTCGCTGTGCTCGTACAGGTTGGTGCCGTCAAACTCGGCCAGCGCGAAGTCATCCGACGGGAAGTGCCCCGGCACCCAGTCAAGAATGACGTTCAGACCGGCGGCATGAGCGGCGTTGATAAAGTAGCGGAAGTCTTCACGCGTACCGAAGCGACGGGTTGGCGCGTACAGGCCGGTTGGCTGATAGCCCCAGCTGCCGTCAAACGGATGCTCGTTAATCGGCAGCAGCTCCAGATGGGTGAAGCCCATCCATTTGGCATACGGCACCAGCTGGTCGGCCAGCTCGCGGTAGCTCAGCCAGTAGTTGTTATCGGTATGACGACGCCACGAGCCGAGGTGCACCTCGTAGATAGAGATGGGCGCGTCTAGCTGGTTGGCCTTTTTACGCTCCTCGCTCTGCTCTACCTTGGGCGGCAGGCCGCAGATCAGCGAAGCCGTTTCCGGGCGCATCTGCGCTTCGAAGGCGTACGGGTCGGCTTTAATTCGCAGCGCGCCGCGGGCGTCAATCATCTCGAATTTATACAGCTGGCCGTTATGCGCCCCCGGAATAAACAGCTCCCAGATACCGGTTTCCCGGCGCAGGCGCATTGGATGACGGCGGCCGTCCCAGTAGTTGAACTGCCCCACCACCGAGACGCGCTGCGCGTTAGGCGCCCAGACGGCAAAGCGGGTGCCGGTAATGCCGTCCATGGTATCCGCATGCGCGCCGAGCCTTTCATACGGACGCAGGTGGGTACCTTCAGACAGCAGCCATGCGTCCAGTTCCTTCAGCAACGGGCCAAAACTATAGGGGTCATCAATAAGATTCTGTTGGCCATGCCAGACGACAGCCAACTGATAGCGGAAGAAATTTTTACGACGCGGCAGAACGCCGCAAAAGAAACCGCGTGAGTCCACGCACTCCAGCTTACCCACTTTACGGCCGGTTTTCGGTTCAATCACCCAAACGTCGGTCGCGTCAGGCAGTAACGCCCGCACTTCCAGCCCTGCTTCCGTTCTGTGCATCCCCAGTACGGAAAAAGGGTCCGCAAAATGGCCTGCAATCAGCGCATTAATCACGTCTCTATCAATACGATCAGACATGCTTCATCATCCTTAGTTTTTGTATCGCCTCAATCCAATTTAAATGGCGACATTTGTGACCTGAACGGTGCGGCACGACGTTATGTGCCTCTCTCGGCCCCGTTCAACCTTCAGTCAAGGTGACAGACCTTGATTAAAGCATAGTCAACGCTTTACCTGACTCCTGAGAGAAAAATAGACATAACCGCGTTTACTCCTTGTATTACGCAAAAAAAAGGGGTGGTTCGCCACCCCTCATCAATGAATAAATGTTTACGCCAATTGGCGTAGCATACGACGCAGCGGCTCGGCTGCGCCCCACAGGAGCTGGTCGCCAACGGTAAACGCTGACAGGTACTCCGGCCCCATGTTCAGTTTGCGCAAACGCCCAACTGGCGTGGTCAGCGTACCGGTGACCGCCGCCGGGGTGAGTTCACGCATCGTGATTTCACGATCGTTTGGTACCACTTTCGCCCACGGGTTGTGCGCTGCCAGTAATTCCTCCACAGAACTTATGGAAATATCTTTTTTCAATTTCAGCGTGAATGCTTGGCTGTGGCAGCGCAGCGCGCCGACGCGCACGCAGAGGCCGTCAACCGGGATCACGGAAGAGGTAGCGAGGATTTTGTTGGTCTCGGCCTGGCCTTTCCACTCTTCGCGGCTCTGGCCGTTGTCGAGCTGTTTGTCGATCCACGGAATCAGGCTGCCCGCCAGCGGAACGCCGAAGTTATCCACCGCCAGATCGCCGCTGCGGGTCAGGGCGGTCACTTTACGTTCGATATCCAGGATAGCGGAAGCCGGATCGGCCAGTTCGCTGGCGACGTGGCCGTGCAGCTGGCCCATCTGGGTCAGCAGCTCGCGCATGTGGCGCGCACCGCCGCCGGACGCCGCCTGGTAGGTGGCGACAGAGGCCCACTCCACCAGATCGTTGGCAAACAGGCCGCCCAGCGACATCAGCATCAGGCTGACGGTACAGTTACCGCCGACGAAGGTTTTAATCCCGTTGTTCAGACCGTCGGTGATGACCTGCTGGTTCACCGGGTCGAGAATGATAATGGCGTCATCTTTCATGCGCAGCGAGGAAGCCGCGTCAATCCAGTAGCCCTGCCAGCCGCTTTCACGCAGCTTCGGATAGATTTCGTTGGTATAATCGCCGCCCTGGCAGGTGACAATAATGTCGAGCGCCTTCAGCGCTTCAAGATCGTAGGCGTCCTGAAGCTTACCACCGGTGGTGCCGCCGAACGACGGCGCAGCTTGACCTAACTGAGAGGTGGAGAAGAAGATCGGGCGAATGGCATCGAAATCGCGCTCTTCAACCATGCGTTGCATGAGCACAGAGCCGACCATCCCGCGCCAGCCGATAAAACCAACATTTTTCATAACGTATTTTCCTGCAAATAGGTGCTGTTATTGCGTACCAGTTCCACTGGGCATCCGTTCACATTACAAAAAGCAGCTAAAGTCGCAAGTGAAATTAATCAATGATTGCGAAGCAATCAGAAATGCAACTTATTCCCCCTCCCGTAGGGGCCACATTTATCCGCGTTGAACTCCGCAACGAGGACGATGTGTAGAGCAGAAATTCCACAACAATTATCAGGGAATTTGAGTCATGAGTGAAATCTTTTCCGCCGCCGTTTTATTGATCCTGATTATGGATCCACTGGGTAATTTGCCCATTTTTATGTCGGTGCTAAAACACACGGAACCCAAGCGCCGCAAGGCGATCATGATACGTGAGCTTTTAATCGCACTCCTACTGATGCTGATTTTTCTCTTCGCCGGCGAGAAGATTCTGGCCTTCTTAAACCTGCGCGCCGAGACGGTTTCCATCTCCGGCGGCATCATTTTATTCCTGATTGCCATTAAGATGATTTTCCCCAGCGCCACCGGTAATAGCTCGGGGCTGCCGGCGGGCGAAGAGCCGTTTATTGTACCGCTCGCCATTCCATTAGTTGCCGGGCCGACGCTGCTGGCGACGCTGATGCTGCTGTCGCATCAGTATCCCAACAATTTGTCGCACCTGGTGATTGCGCTGCTGATTGCCTGGGGCGGTACGGTGGTGATTTTGCTGCAGTCGTCGCTGTTCCTGCGGCTGCTGGGCGAGAAAGGGGTGAACGCGTTAGAGCGCCTGATGGGATTGATTCTGGTGATGATGGCGACCCAGATGTTCCTGGACGGTATTCGGATGTGGATGAAGGGATAAAAGGTTGGTTCGGTGCGGCCCCGGGGTCGGCGTAAACGCCTCGCCCGGGCTACATCAGCGGTAGCCCGGTCGAGCGTAGCGACGCCGGAAAGACAATTAGCTCAGCAGCGAAAACGCCACCATACCGACAATCGCGCCAACCGTACCAAGGATGGTTTCCATCATGGTCCAGGTTTTCAGCGTCTGCGCTTCGGTGGCGCCGGTAAATTTACCGAACAGCCAGAAGCCCGCGTCGTTAACGTGGCTCACCACGATGGAACCGCCGCCGATACAGATAGACAGTGCCGCCAGCTGTGCGCCGTTGTAGTTCAGCTGTTCAATCACCGGCATCACCAGGCCAACGGCGGTCAGACACGCCACCGTTGCGGAACCCTGAATAATGCGCACCGCGGCCGCCAGAATGAAGCAGGTCAGCGCAATCGGCAGGCCCATCCCGGTCAGGGCTTCACCCAGCGCCGGACCGACGCCGGAATCCACCAGCACCTGTTTAAACACGCCGCCCGCGCCAATCACCAGCAAAATAATCCCCGCCGGCTGCAGCGCCGCGCCGCAGATCGCCATCACTTTGTCTTTCGCCATGCCCTGACGGTACGCCAGGCCATAAATCGCTACCAGGCAGGCGATCAGAATCGCGGTGAACGGGTGACCGATAAATTCAAACCACTGATAGGTTTCAGACTCCACCGGCACAAAGCGCGCGGCGATCGTTTTCAGCCCCACCAGCACCAGCGGCAGCAGGATCAGCGCCAGGCTAAAGCCGAAGGACGGCATTTTGCCTTCGCCGAGGTGCGGCTCGCTGATGTCATCAGGAATGTTCAGCTCAACGTAGCGGCTGATAAAGTTGCCCCACAGCGGCCCGGCAATAATCATCCCCGGGATCGCCGCACACAGGCCAATCAGAATCATCCAGCCAAAGTCAGCGTGCATCTGGGAAGCCAGCAGCATCGGCGCAGGCCCCGGCAGCAGGAACGCCGCGGCGGCAGCAACGCCAGCGAACAGCGGGATCACCAGCTTCACCAGGTTGGTGCCGGTGTGACGCGCCATGGAGAACGCGACGCTAATCAGCAGCACGATCGCCACTTCAAAGAACAGCGGCAGCGCACAGATAAGACCGGCGATGCCGATCGCGTAGTGCGCGCGGCTGTGGCCGAACGATTTCAGCATTTTGACCGCAATCTGATCGACCGCGCCCGTTTCATGCAGAATTTTGCCAAACATCGCGCCCAGCGCGACCACGATAGCCAGGAAGCCCAGCGTACCGCCCATCCCCTTTTCCATGGTTTCCGCGATTTTAATCAACGGCATACCGGAGAAAAGTCCTGCACCAATAGAAACCACCATCAACGCCAGGAAGGCATGCATACGCGCCTTCATGACTAAAAACAGCAGCAGTAAAACGGAACCTACTGCTGTTAAAACTAACGATAAAGTTGTCACGCGATACGGCCTTTGTTAATCACTTCGATGGTGCTGTCGATTACGCCTTCCAGCGGCTGATCGATATCCACCACCAATACGTCGCTTTCGTCAGCGCCCGGCTCTTGTAGCGTCTCAAACTGCGTCACCAGCATCTGGGTTTTGAAGAAGTGGCCTTTACGCGCTTTCAGGCGGCTTTCAATCACGTCAAAATCGCCTTTCAGGTACACGAACGACAGGTTCGGGTTACCTTCGCGCAGAATGTCGCGGTACGCTTTTTTCAGCGCCGAGCAGACAATCAGCGAGACTTTGTTGGTGCGCTGCATAGCAAAAGCGGCGTCGTTCAGCGCCTGCAGCCACGGTTTGCGGTCGTCATCGTTCAGCGGCTCACCGGAGGACATTTTGACGATATTGCTGCGCGGGTGCAGGAAATCGCCGTCCAGAAACGCGGCGTTCAGGCGATGTGCGACTTCGCTCGCAACGGCGGATTTACCGCTGCCGGATACGCCCATCAATACATAAACGTGGTGATCGTGGTTAGTCGTGCTCAAGGCGTCCTCCTGTTGGGCACTGGGTATTTGTTACGGGTAACAGTTATCGGTAACATTGTCCTGCCGGGCAACTGGATAAGCAATAACCATTCGTGCCGGAACTGAATTCTGAGTGAATATGTGTGATCTAGTTCAAATTTGTGGGGCCTAAATAGAACCGCCCGGTGACAAAGTGAAACCTAAATCTAACATTTTTGGCGTTACCACCTCGCCGCGAATACGGGCAAGCAGCCGTTCTGCACCAATGCGCCCCATGCGCTCACGCGGCGTGAGGACGCTGGCGAGACGCGGTTCCATAACCTGGCCAATGTCGTGGCCGTGGAAACCGGCAATCGCGATATCGTCGGGGATCTTCAGCCCGAGGCGCTGGCATTCAAACGCTGCGCCGACCGCGAGGTCATCGTTGGTACAAAAGATGCCGTCAAGCTGCGAGAATTCGCGTCGCGCCTGGCGCATCAATTCAATGCCCGAGGTGTAGGACGATGACTGTTCGACCATGACGCTGTACGGCGTGAGGCCCGCGTCGAGCATCGCCTGCTCGTAGCCCTTCTGTTTAATGATAGTACGCTCATCGAGGCGCGCGCCTAAATAGGCGATGTGCCGATGGCCGCGGGCGATGATCGCCGCCGTCATCTGCCGCGCCGCTTCAAAGTTATCGAACCCGACGGCGATATCAAGGCACGGCGACTGGCTGTCCATCAGCTCCACCACCGGGATACCGGCGACTTCAATCATCTTCAGGGTGCGAGGCGTGTGGGTACGTTCGGTGAGGATCAGGCCGTCAATGTTCCAGGAGAGCATCGACTCCAGGCGCTCCTGCTCCATTTCCGGCTTGTAGCCGTAGTGGGCGAGCATCGTCTGGTAGCCGTGGGCGTCGGTGACGCTTTCCACGCCGCGCAGCACTTCCGCAAAGACCTGGTTGGTTAACGAGGGCAGCAGCACGCCAATGGCGCGGCTGGTGGCATTGGAGAGAATATCGGGAGCCCGGTTGGGGATGTAGCCCAGATCGTCAAGCGCTGCCGCAATTTTCCCGCGTAACGCTTCGGAAACCTGTTCCGGGTTACGTAAAAAACGGCTTACCGTCATTTTGGTCACGCCAACGCGGTCGGCAACATCCTGAAGTACGGGTCTTTTCTTTTTCATCGTCCAGAGGCAAACAAAGGTGAAATATTGCTGAAGTTTACCACGGAGATGACGCAACCTCCCCGCAAGATTGGGGAGGTTGCGTTAATTATTTAAGCCGGATCAAACTGGCGGCAGATCGAAGAGTAAAATTTCGCTTTCGCCGTCGGCGTGGACCGAAATCGCCTGCTCGTCCCAGATAGCCAGGCCATCGCTGGTGGTGGCTTTGGTGCCGTTGATGCTCACTTCGCCTTTCACCACCTGAATCCACACGCGGCGGTCAGCGGCAATCTGATGCACCGACTGTTCACCTTTCGCCAGCGCCCAGCGGTACAGCTCCATATCCTGGTACACCTTCAGCGAACCGTCGCGGGCGTCCGGCGACAGCACCAGCTGTTTGCCCTGCGCGGCATCGAAACGGCGCTGTTCATAGCGCGGCGTGATGCCGGTTTTTTCTGGAATAATCCAGATCTGGTACAGGTGCAGCTTATCGGTGGCGCTCGGGTTGTATTCAGAGTGACGCACCCCGGTACCGGCGCTCATAATCTGGAACTCGCCCGCCGGCACCTGCTCTTTGTTGCCCATGCTGTCCTGGTGCTCTACCGCGCCTTCCAGCACGTAGGTCAGGATTTCCATGTCTTTATGCGGGTGGGTCCCGAAGCCCTGTCCGGCATCAATCACGTCATCGTTAATGACGCGCAGCGCGGAAAAGCCCATGTAATTCGGATCGTAGTAGTCGGCAAACGAGAAGGTATGCCAGGAATCCAGCCAACCATGATTGGCATGACCACGTTCATTTGCTTTGCGTAAGAAAATCATTTTTTACCCCCTCATGTTTTCGATAAAACAAGTTTGGACGTAAACCGCTCAGGATGATAGTGGGTGAAAATTGACTCCTCTGTTCAAAAAATATGAACAAGAGCAGAGGAGCCATTTTTACTTATCTGGCAAGGGATATGGTGGCGGGTGACGGCTGCTCAAAGGCCCGCTCAAGCAGTTCCATATTGGTCAGAGCCTCAGTTTCCTTGACGAAATTCGGCGCGCCGTGGGTCAGCGTCTGGTAGAGCGCATCGTACACGCGGCCGTAGTCGCCGCGCTCGGCTGGCCACTGCTCTTTGACCGTTTCCCCAGCGTCATTGACGTACTCCAGCTGCGCCAGCGAATCGTCCGCCGCAAAGCCCGCGTCGCCCGGCATAATGCCCGCTTTCAGGCTGGTTTCCTGCTGGTCGATACCGTACTTCACGAACGAGCCTTTGGTACCGTGAACGATAAATTTCGGGTAGTCGATTTTCACCAGGTGGCTGGTTTTAACAATCGCCTTCAGGTTGCCGTAGAACAGCTGCGCTTCGAAGGTGTCATCAGGATTGGCCGGGTTGCGCAGGCTGCGGATGTCATACGCCGCGTGATCCGGGCGGCCAAACAGCGAGATGATCTGGTCCATGGTGTGAACGCCGAGGCCGTAAAACGCGCCGTCCTGCGGGCGGCCCGGCTGGGTTGGCGCTTCCGGGCGGTAGTAGTCAAAGTGGCTTTCCACTTCAACAATCTCGCCCAGCTTGCCGCTCTCGATGGCCTTCCTGGCGGTCAGGAAGCAGGAATCAAAGCGACGGTTCTGATACGGCGACACGGTCAGCCCTTTGCTTTTCGCCAGCGCAAACAGTTCCTTCGCTTCCGCCAGCGTCGGGGTGAACGGTTTCTCAACCAGCACGTTTTTACCGGCTTCCAGCGCTTTTTTCGCATACTCAAAGTGGCTATCGGCATGGGTACACACCACCACCAGCTTCACCTGCGGGTCGCCCAGAATGTCGTTCAGCTCGCTGGTAAAGTGGATGTGCGCGTACTGCGGCAACTGCTCGTCCGGCTTCGGGCTACGGCGATAGATATGCGCCACGTGCCAGTCGGCTTTGCGGTGCAGAACGTAGGGAAGATGGTAGCGGGTGGTGCTTTTGCCAAAGCCAATGAAGGCGCAATGCAGAGTCATGGTTCAGTCCTTTTGAAGAGTTTGCTGAATACCATAGCGCAATGACAGACAAAAAAAAGCCAGCTTATAGCTGGCTAAAGTAATACTGGAAGCAATGTGAGCAATGTCGTGCTTTCAGGTACTCCACAAGGCGCCCTGAATGCAGGACAATAATAATCATTCTCATTCGCAACTGTCCAGCGTTTTTTGCAAAAAAAGCGCATTGACGCACATTTCAAAATCAATGATGTTAAAGAGGACATTTACCCCACGAAGGAAAAAAGAATGAATGACATAGTGATACGCCATGCTGACCCGAAAGATTTCGACGCCATTCGTCAGATCCACGCCCAGCCGGAGGTGTATCACAACACGCTACAGGTCCCTCATCCTTCCAGCCATATGTGGCAGGAGCGGCTAACCGACCGGCCCGGCATCAAACAGCTGGTCGCCTGTATCGGTAGCGAGGTGGTTGGTCATCTCTGTATTGACGTCGCCCAGCGCCCGCGCCGTAGCCACGTTGCCGATTTCGGTATCTGCGTCGACGTCCGCTGGCAAAACCGCGGCGTCGCCAGCGCGCTGATGCGCACCATGATTGATATGTGCGACAACTGGCTGCGCGTCGATCGCATCGAGCTAACGGTGTTTGTCGATAATGCCCCGGCGGTCGCCGTATACCAGAAGCACGGGTTTGAAATTGAAGGCACGGGAAAACGTTACGCGCTGCGCAACGGCGAGTATGTGGATGCGTATTATATGGCGCGGATGAAACCCCTTTAAACCGCTCGCCCGGCCACCTGCCGGGCGCTTACCGCTTTTTGCCGTTCAAATCGTAGACGGTTCTGACCCACCCTTCATCAGGTCGATTCACAAAGCCGAGCGTTTCCGATACCGCCGCCCCGCCATACAGCTCGCCCGATTCATTCACCGCCACGCTGTTCCAGTTGGCCGAGCAGTGAATATAGCCCTGCGCCAGCGTATCGGATTCCTGCGTGCTATAGCCGTTGACCTGTGCGCCAACGCGTACCGCCTTCCCCATTTGTCTGGCGCGTTCGATAAGGGGTGCTAATACCTCCGGCACATGCAGAGTCGGCTCATCAAACCGCACGCCGGCCGCGCGCGCCGCATCCAGCATCACCCATAGCGCCGCCTGCGACCAGTCGGCGCTCACCTGCCGCTGCCGCAGCGTCAACGCGGCAAAACACCGTTTTTGCATCTGCCCATAGCGATCGTTCGGGGCAAATTCATCCATCCAGGTTTCCGGCGTCGCCGCGTGCGTACGCAGTATCGGCGCCATTGCGGGAGCGTTGTTGAGTGCGGCAAGCTGCGCGAGCGCCTGCTGATAGACGGCGGAGCGTTCGCCGGGCAGACTCCACGGCACCGTATCTACCCGCGGGCGCGTGAGAAAGAGATCTTCACGCATTTGGGGCAGATAGCCGCCGCCGATATCCGAATGCACGCCCGGTAACGACAGTTCCGGCCACGCCGGGGCGACGCTGTTCAGCGCAAAGTTATAGCGGCATTCATGCTGAGCGACGATCTGAAAAACGTGCTCCGCCACGCCCGGGCGCAGAGCCAGATTAAGCTCGCCGCAATCCGGGCTGTGAGGGTCCATGCCGTTGCCCAGCGTCGCCATCGCCGCAACGGTATCAAACAGACCAATAAAGCGCGTTTGAATGCGCGGAAGTTCGCCTGTAGCGGAGCCAATGGCGCGAAAAATGGCGGGATCTTCCGACTGTAGGCGATTGGCGAAATGGCGCGCCGCCGCCGCGCCGCGGCTGAAGCCGAAGAGATCGAACTGCACGCGTTCAATCACCCACCGGCCGCTGAGCGAAGCAAGTGCCGCCGAAACCGCCGAACTCAAGCGGGCAATCGCCTCGTCGGTTTTGGCTATCGTGCCATATTCACCGCTGCCAAAACCCATCCCGATGACGCAATCAGGCTTTCCCGCGCCGGTGCCTACGCCTTCAATATAAATCGCCAGTTGCATCAAAAGACTATCGGCAGAATCACGTTGAGCGTAGCGCGTATATAGCTGATAAATATTGGTGTAATAGCCGAGATAACTCGCCGCTTGCGTACCGCTGACCCCAAAATGCGTTTGGGCATTGCGCCGGAAGCGTTGTTCTGTCTCAACGCTGTCGATATTTCCGCGCTGCTGGCTAAAAATCTCCACCATTTTTTGGGTGGTTAACGCATTATTGCCCGTTCCATCAAAAAATATACCTAGCGCAAGCGTCACCCTTCTTACCGGTCCTTCTGCGTCCATCACGCCTCCTTGCGAAATAAAGAGGCCAACATGACACGCTGATTTTCACGGGCAAAAACGTTTTTCGTTACAGACCGCGATTAACGGTAAGTAATTTGCCGATCTATTCTTTGAAATTATCTGATCTAACATTCCATTGTTAGATCAGATATATAGATTAATATCCCGCCGTTAAATCATCCGGCGAACGCGGGTCCGACGCGCCATACAGCGTGCCGTCCGGGTCTACCATAATGCTCTGCGTGCTGCCCATCGCCTCTTTGACCGCCACTTTCTGGCCTTTGGCCTCCAGCAGCTTCAGCGTATCCGGGCTAAAGCCCTTCTCAACCCGCAGCTCGTCCGGCAGCCACTGATGATGGAAGCGCGGCGCGTTGGTGGCTTCCGCCACGTTCATGCCAAAGTCGATGCTGTTCACCACCATTTGCAGCACCGTGGTGATGATACGGCTACCGCCAGGGCTACCGGTAACCAGCCAGGTCTTACCGTCTTTCACCACGATGGTCGGCGACATCGACGACAGCGGGCGTTTGTTCGCCTCTACCGCGTTGGCATCGCCGCCCACCAGCCCGTAGACGTTCGGTACGCCCGGTTTGGCCGAGAAGTCATCCATCTCGTTATTCAGCAGAATGCCGGTGTTCCCCGCCACGATGCCGGTGCCGAAGGTGGTGTTGAGGGTGTAGGTCACCGCCACCGCGTTGCCGTCTTTATCCACCACCGAGAAGTGGGTGGTCTGGTTGCTTTCGTACGGGGCCAGCTTGCCCGGTTTAATCTGGCTGGAGGGTTTGGCCTTGTTGATATCGATCTGCTCAGCTATCGATTTGGCGTAGGCTTTGTTGGTCAGCGCCTGCCACGGCACCTTCACAAAATCCGGGTCGCCGAGGTATTCCGAACGGTCGGCGTAGGCATGCTTTTCAGCTTCCGCCATCAGCTGCATCGCGTCGGCGCTGCCGAAGCCGTATTTATGCAGGTCGAAATTTTCAAGAATATTAAGGATCTGCACGATGTGGATCCCGCCGGAGGACGGCGGCGGCATGGAGAACACTTCATATCCGCGATAGGTGCCGCCGATCGGCGTGCGCTCGACGGCCTTGTAGTTCGCCAGATCCGCTTTGCTCATCAGCCCGCCGTTTTTTTGCATCTCTTCGGCAATCTGATCGGCTATCGCCCCTTTGTAGAAGGCGTCCGGCCCGTGTTCGGCAATCAGCTCCAGGCTTTTCGCCAGATTGGCCTGCACCAGCTTGTCGCCCTTCTTCAGCGGTTCGCCGTCTTTCCAGAAGATCGCTTTACTGTTGGGATGGTTGGGCAGGACTTCACTGCCGTAGGTTTTCAGATCGTCGGCCAGCGCATCGTTAACGATAAAACCCTCTTGCGCCAGCTTCAGCGCCGGGCGAATCACTTTGTTCAGCGGCAGGGTGCCGTATTTTTCCAGCGCCAGCGAGAAACCGGCGACGGTGCCCGGCGTGCCGGAGGCGAGATGCGAGGTCAGCGATTTTTTGCTGTCCGGGTTGCCGTGATCGTCGAGGAACATGTCGCGAGTCGCCTGCTCCGGGGCCATTTCCCGGAAATCGATCGCCGTGGTTTTGCCGTCTTTGGTGCGCAGCAGCATAAATCCGCCGCCGCCGAGGTTACCGGCCTGCGGGTGCGTCACCGCCAGCGCGTAGCCAACCGCTACCGCCGCGTCCACGGCGTTGCCGCCCTGGCGCAGAATCTCTACGCCCACCCGCGTAGCGGCGGCATCGACCGAGGCTACCATTCCCTGCCGGGCGCGCACCGGGTGAAAGACATCTTCTTCCACCCCGTAGGAGACGGGTGGCGGCGGAGGCGGTGCCGCTACGGCGCTAAAACAGCTTCCTGAGAGCAGAGCAGCAAAGGCTACCCGGCGTAAAAACGTCGGCGTTGTGATCATCATTATTCTCCAGAGCGTGCGGTGAGGTCCCCACTAAGCCTGGTTCAAAATGCTGAAATAATCCTCGTTATGGCGGGAAAGGAGTAAACTTAAGAGATCCCCTACAAGGAGGAAAGATGATGAAACGATTACTGATTCTCGCCGTGCTGCTGCCGTTCACCGCGCTGGCCGCGCCGCTGAACATCGACAACAACCCGAATCAGCCGGGCTACGAAATCCCCAGCCAGCAGCGCATGCAGTCGCGGATGCTGAACCAACAGCAGCAGCAGAAAGGGATGCTGAATCAACAGCGGCAAGTGCAGACGCAGCAGCAACAGCTGCATCTGCAAAACCAGCTCAAGGCCAACCAGCAGCGGGTACAGCAGGCCCAGCCGGGTGCGCTCACCCCGAATCAGCAGCCGCTGCCAAACAACAACGGCGGCATGCTGAAACAGTATTAAGGCTGGAAGTCCGGCCCGATAACGTCAATCGCATCAGTACAGATGCAGTTGACGCCCCAGCGCAGCAGCTCCCGCGCGCGCTGGGGGTTATTGACCGTATAGACCAGAATCTTCAGCCCGGCGTCACGCAGCGCATCCACGCGCGCCTCATCAAGTAAACGGTGGTTGAGGTGGATGGAGACGCAGCCCAACCGGGGGGTGAGCTCGCGCCAGTCATCGCGCCACTCGTCCAGCAGCAGGCCGCGCGGTAGCTCCGGGGCGGCCTGCTGTGCGGCTTCCAGCGCGTCTACCTCAAATGACGAGAGCAGCGGCGGCGTCATACCGGCCCACAGCTCGCGAGCGGCCAGCGCCACCGTTTTGCCGGTCAGCGGGCCGGTGCCGGTGGTCGGTTTGATTTCAATGTTCGCCATCATGCCGTGCTGACGGCAGCGTTCCGCCACCTGCGACAGCAGCGGCAGCGGCTCGCCCTTAAAGCGGCTGGCAAACCAGCTGCCCGCGTCAACGCGCAGCAGGTCCTGCCAACTCAACTCCCCCGCCACGCCCCAGCCGTTGCTGGTGCGTTCGAGGTTGTCGTCATGCAGCAGAAAAATCTCGCCGTCCTTCGACAGCTTGGCGTCAAACTCAATCATGGTGTGGCCGTAGCGCGCGCCCATGTCGATCGCCGCCAGGGTATTTTCCGGCGCTAATTTACCGCCGCCGCGATGGGCGACGATGTGAGGATAAGGCCAGTTACTCATACTCGCATTCCTGTTTCACCTTCAAAGAGGTGCAGATTCTCGTCCGGCAGATGCAGCCACAGCGTGGTGCCCGCATGGGGGCGCTGCTGGTGCGGCAGGCGAATCACCATTTTCTGTTCGCCGAAGCGCCCGTGCGCCAGGTTATCTGCGCCTAACATTTCCAGCGTGTCGATAACCATCGGCACGCCGCCTTCCGCCTGCGAGCTTAGCGCAATATGTTCCGGGCGGATACCCAGCGTCATTCGGCGTCCGGCATATTCACGGCGTGGCGCAGGCAGCGGCAGCTGCATGCCGCTGGCCAGTATAAAGCGGCTGCCGGACGCATCCAGCAGGCCGTCCATCAGGTTCATCGCCGGGCTGCCGATAAAGCTCGCCACAAAGCGGCTGGCGGGCCTCTCGTACACCTCCACCGGCGTACCAATCTGCTCGGCAATGCCTTTGTTCATCACCATCACCCGCTGGGCGAGAGTCATCGCTTCCACCTGATCGTGGGTAACGTACAGCGAGGTGGTTTTCAGGCGACGATGCAACTGCTGCAGTTCGAGGCGCATCTGCACCCGCAGCTTGGCATCGAGGTTGGACAGCGGCTCATCAAACAGAAACACTGCCGGGTCGCGCACAATCGCGCGGCCCATCGCCACGCGCTGACGCTGGCCGCCTGAAAGCTCACGGGGACGGCGTTGCAGCAGGCCATCGAGCTCCAGGATACGCGCCGCTTCCTGCACCCGCTCGGCGATCAACCCTTTACCCATCCCGCGGATCTTCAATCCCCAGGCCATATTCTCTTCGACGCTCATGTGCGGGTAGAGGGCATAGTTCTGGAACACCATCGCGATACCGCGATCCTTCGGCTCCATTTCGGTGACGCGCTTGCGGTCAATCCAGATATCGCCGCTGCTCACGCGCTCAAGACCGGCCACCATGCGCAGCAGCGTTGATTTTCCACAGCCGGACGGGCCGACCATCACGATAAATTCGCCATCCGCGACGTCCAACGTCAGCGGTTGGATCACCTGGGTTTTGCCATCCCAACTTTTAGTTACTGCCTGTAGTTTTAAACCAGCCATTTTATTTCTCACTGTCGACCAGGCCACGCACAAACGCGCGCTGCATGGTTAAAACGATAACAACCGGGGGAATAAGCGTGAGCAGCATCGCCGCCATCACCTGGTTCCACTGGGTGGTGCCCTCGCCGGTGGCGATCATGCCTTTGATACCCGCCACCGCGGTGCCAAGATTGACGTCCTGGATAATCAGCAGCGGCCACAGATACTGGTTCCAGCCGTAGATAAAGGTGATCACAAACAGCGCCGCGAGATTGGTTTTCGACAGCGGCAGCACGATGTCGCGGAAAAAGCGCATCGGCGAAGCACCGTCGATGCGTGCCGCTTCAATCAGCTCATCCGGCAGCGTCATAAAGAACTGACGGAACAAGAAGGTGGCGGTCGCCGAGGCCATCAGCGGCAGCGTCAGTCCGGCGTAGCTGTCGAGCATTTTCAGGTTGGCGATAACTTCTACCGTCGGAAAAATACGGACCTCAACTGGCAGCATCAGGGTGATAAAAATCATCCAGAAGAACAGGTTACGCAGAGGAAAACGGAACCAGACAATGGCGAATGCCGAGAGCATCGACACCACAATTTTCCCCACCGTGATGCCGAATGCCATGATGAAGCTGTTGAGCATCATCAACCAGAATGGCGCACTGTTCGCCCCGACGCCCTGGGTCCAGATGGTGGCCATGTGGTCCAGCAGGTGTCCGCCGGGGATCAGCGTCATCGGCGGCTCAAACACCGCCTTGTTATCCAGCGTCGCCGCGCCACACGCGTCATACAGCGGGAACAGGATCACCGCAATCCCCACGATCAGCATGGTGTGGCTGAAAATCGTCAGCCCGCGACGGTTCTCAATCATTGGTAGCGCACCTTACTTTCAACATAGCGGAACTGAACCACCGTCAGCACGATCACCAGCAGCATCAACACCACCGACTGGGCTGCGGAAGCGGAGAGGTCCAGACCGGCGAAACCTTCGCGGTAGATCTTGTAGATCAACGTGGTGGTCGCCTGTACCGGGCCGCCGGCGGTGGCCGCATCGATCACCGGGAAGGTATCGAAGAAGGCGTAGACCAGGTTGACCACCAGCAGGAAGAAGCTGACCGGCGCGATCAGCGGCAGCGCCAGCTTAAAGAAACGCCGCACCGGCCCGGCGCCATCAATGGCGGCGGCCTCGACCAGCGATCGCGGAATTGACTGCAATGCCGCGAAGAAAAACAGGAAGTTGTAGCTGATCTG